>NZ_JBSFCQ010000018.1:0-228469 GCF_053891435.1 Streptomyces sp. NPDC002276
GCTCGGCGACGGCCAGTTCCGCGCCGTCGGCGACCCGGACCACCACCGCCCGCCCCGACAGCGTGCCGTAATCGACCCCGACGACGTAGGTGTCGAGGTTCGCGCGGTCCTCGTGGGGTGCGTTCACAACCGGCCGTCCTTCTGCTGATCGGTGATTCGATGTGCCCTGGCGGGCCTGGCCGATGGGGCCAGGCCCTGTCTCAAGAGGGGTCTACTGGACGAGTTCCCAGTCCTGCGAGCCGTCCGTGAGCGCTGTCTGTAGGGTGAGTTGCGCTCCGGCGGCCGCGCCGGTCAGGTACAGGCTCGTGTTCTTGACGGACTGCAGTTTGTAGAACCCGTCGCTGGTCTTGACGAGGTTCCAGCTGCCCGTGTTGCTGTTGTCGACCCACTGGCCGATCTTCTGGCCGGCGGTGGCGCTGCCGGTCCAGATGGCCGCCGCCCGGCCGCCCGCCTTGTTCAGCAGGCTCACGCCGCCGCTCGGCTCGGTCGTCACGTGCCAGTACTGGGTGTCGGCGTTGGCCGCCGAGCCAGGGGCCTCCAGCCGGACGTCGGGGACGTCCGCGTTGCCGATGTTCGCGTCGTTGGTCTTGTTGCCGGTCCCGATCACTTGGTCGGTCTTGCGGTTCACCAACTGGTAGTAGGCGCCGTCGGAGTGGCCGAGGTCGACCTCGGCGAACTTGAGGGTGGAGGTGCCCTGGTTGTTGAGGATCACGACACGGCCGGTGCTCGTGACGTACTGGAGGTTGCGGCTGTAGCCGGCCGCCGAGGTGGTCTGGTACTCCTTCCAGGTGCCGTCGCTGCGCCCGGTGTCATTGACCCAGACGTTGCCGCTGCTCGCCGAGTTGTAGACCAGGCGTCCGCCGGGCTCCCTGATGAGGACCGGGCTGCCGCCTGTGGCGAGGGCGTGCGAGCCTGTGTCGAGCGGCAGCGAGGTGACGGCTGTGCCGGTGGCGGAGCCGAGGAAGAACTTCAGCGGGTTGTCGGCGACGACATACCTGGTGTTGGCCCCTCCACCCCAGTACTCGAAGGTCAGCATCCACTTGCCGTCCGCCGTGCGGACCACGTTCGCCATACCCGGCCGGCCGCCGCCGATCTCCGTCTTGCCGCTGCCCATGTCCTGGTTCAGCCCGGCGATGTCGACGACGGTGGAACTCCACGCGGCACTCGTGCCGTCCCAGGTCCGGTGCGCGAGGATCTGGCCGTGCGAGTCGGTCGCGGTGTCGTTGGCGGGGTCCAGGGTGGCGACGCCGGTGGTCGCGTCGAAGCTGGTGTAGTCGTTCTCGTCGGAGTAGTAGCAGACGAGCTGGCCCTTGTAGACCATCAGGTAGGGCTCCCAGACGGGGTCCACCTGGTTGTTGGTGTTCGCCGCCGCGATGTTCTGGCCGACCGCGCCCGCGCTGCCGCCCTGCCAGCCGCCGGTCGCGACGACGTTGACGACCTTCCAGGTCGCACCGTCGTCGGTGCTGGAGTACAGCGCGATCGCCACGTCCTTGCGGTCGCCGTCGTTCGTCGGCGTCCAGCTCGCGTCGGCCGCCTTGTGCTCCTTGTAGTAGTAGTCGTCGCCCGACACGACACTGGCGAGGAGGAGGGTGCCCTGCTTCAGGTTCCCGACGTCCTGGGGGAGCGTGTAGAGGTAAGGGTTGGTCCAGTTGCTTGTGTACTTCGCGTACTGGGGGTCACTGGAGAGGTACGCCGGAGCCTTGACCTCCGACAGCGCCTGCCAGGTCGTGCCGTGGTCGTCGCTCTTGTACACCGGGAGGGTCTGCCCGTCGGCGCTGCCCGACGCCGTCACGACCGTCGACTTCTCGAAGGACGCGACGAGTCGGCCGCTCGGCAGCTCCGCCGACTTCGGATAGATCGCGCAGTTGCCCCGCCCCTTCAGACACGCCTCGCTGCCGAGTTGGTAGAGAGTGCCGCCTGTCGGGTTGTACGCCTGCGCACTGACCATGGGTATGGCAAGGATCGCGGATGTAGCAGCAAAGGTTGCGAAGGCTCGTCCAAGCCGTCTTCTCTGCATGGCCCCTCCTCAGGGGAGTTGGTTCACGATCGGTTGGCTGTGTCGGAGACGAGGACGCGTACGTCCCAGGCGCCGAGGTTCAGGGCCGAGCCGGTGACGACCGCGTCGCCGGTCAGGGCGTCGGTGAGGTCCGCCGGGGCGGGGACGCTCGCGGGCTCCCAGCTCCAGTTGTGGACGATGTGGACACGGCGGTCGTCGGGTGCGGTCCCGGTGGTCGCGGTGACGGTCGGGGGAAGGTCCTGCCAGCCGCTGCTCGCGGCCGGGGAGAGCCACTCGGCCAGTGCCCGGGCGAGGTCACGGTCCGGTGCCGTGCCGACGCAGGTGATCCGGCCCGCGCCGTGACCGCGGGTGGTCACCGCGGGCCAGCGGCCGTAGTGCGGGTGCTCGTAGGCGGCGAGGACCTCGGCGTCGACGGCGGTGAGGCCCTCGATCCACCGCGTGGCATGGGCGTTCGCGGGTATCTCGAACGGGCCGCCGGGCACCGCGCGCACCGGTACGTCCTGCGTGAGGTTGCCGAACTCGTCGTACCGCACGCCCGCCGCCGCGACCAGCCGTCCGGGGGCCGGTTCGTGGCGGGCCCGTGCCTCGTGGTCGGCGTAGCCGGTGCGCGGGCCGAGGACCAGGTGGCCGCCGGCGTGGGCGTACGCCTCCAGCCAGTCGAGCGTGGAGTCGTCGACGACATACAGGGCCGGGGCGACGAGAACCGGGTGGCGTTCTACGGCCTCCTGCGGTGTCATCCCGTCCCGCTCGCCGCGCGGATCGTGCAGCTGGCGGGCGTGCACGATGCGCACCTGGCGGCCCGCGTCGAAGGCGCCGCGGTAGAAGGGGTCGAAGAACCGGTGGTAGGCGGCGGAGTCCGGCTCGCCGTCGGCGTTCGCCAGCGGCGGGTACTTCTGCATCAGCCACTTGCTCGGCGTCGAGTAGACCATCGTGATGTCCGCGTCCGGTTCGAGACCGGCGACGAGCGGGCCCGCAGCGCTGAACTCCGCGCCGAGACGGGCGATTTCGGCATAGGTACGGCCCGGCTGACCGCTGTGCGGGAGGACTCCGCCCCAGTAGGTCTCCGCGCCGAAACGCAGCGTCTGCCACTGCCAGTACTCGATCATCCGCGCCCCGCGCGCGACATGCGCCCAGGCCGCCTGGCGCCATTGGCCGTCGTAGCCGGGCCGGTTGTCCCAAGCGAAGCCGATGCTCTGGGCGTTGGTCTCGGTGACGAGGAACGGCTCCTGGCGCGAGGAGAACATCCAGTCGGCCGTCTGGTACATCGACCACACCCCGGTGGTCTTCCACTGCTGCTCGTGGTCGTCGGGCGTGGGGTCGGGAAGGAGGAGGCCGTCCTGCATGTCGTAGTACGGGTTGCCGGAGGCGATGTCGAGGCGGTCCGACAGCTCGTCGTCCTCAACTCCCTTGCGGGTGTACGAGATGCAGGTGGTGACGAACTGGTCCGGCTGGGCGTACTCGCGGACGAGGTCGGCCTGCCAGCCGATGAACTCGGTGACCTGGCGGGCCTGGAACTCCCGCCAGGCGACGTCGTATTGAGGCTGTTCGTTGCCGTCCGGGGTCCACAGGTCGGCCCAGGTCGACAGGCGGTGGGACCAATAGACCAGTCCCCACTCGCGGTTGAGGGTCTCGACGTCGCCGTACTTCTCCCGCAGATGGTCCACGAAGCGCTGGAAGACGCCGTTGTTGTGGAGGAGGTGCAGGCCCGGCTCGTTGTCGACCTGCCAGCCGATGACCGCCGGGTGGTCGGCGTACCGGGCGACCATCTTGCGGATGATCCGCTCCGCGTGGAAACGGAACGCCGGGTGGGTGAAGTCGATCTCCTGGCGGGCGCCCCAGCCGAGGCGCTGCCCGGTGGCGTGCTCGGCGGTGATCTCCGGGTACAGGCGGACCAGCCACTGCGGGGCGGCGTAGGTCGGGGTGCCGAGGACGACGGAGATGCCCCGCTCGTGGGCGCCGTCCAACACCGGTTGCAGCCAGTCGAGTTCGAACCGACCGTTCTCGGGCTCCCAGGTCGACCAGACGGACTCGCCGACCCGGATCACGGTGAAGTGCGCCTCGGCCATCAGGTCCAGGTCGGTCTTGAGCTGTTCGTCGGGCCGCGCGATGGAGCCGTAGGCGGGCGTGTACTCGTGGTAGTACGCGGCACCGAACAGGACGCGGGCAGGCAGAGCCGCCATGGGGGGAAACCTCCGGGGAAACGGGAAGTGGTACGAGGGACGCGGACGCGCGCTACTGCTTGACGCCGCCGGACGCCAGGCCGCTCTGCCAGTACCGCTGGAGCATCAGGAACGCCACGACCAGCGGGACGATCGAGATCAGGGAGCCGGTCACCACCAGCGCGAGCATGTCGCTGCTGGAGCCCGCCCCGCCGTTCTGGGCCTGCGCGGCCCACGAGGAGAGGCCGACGGTGACCGGGTACAGGTTCGGGTTGTTCAGCATGATCAGCGGCAGGAAGTAGTTGTTCCAGGTCGCCACCAGCGTGAACAGCAGGACGGTCACCAGACCAGGACCGAGCAGCCTGAGCACGATCCGGAAGAAGATCCGCGCCTCGCCGGCGCCGTCGATCCGGGCGGCCTCCAGGATGCTGTCGGGTACGGCGTCCTCGGCGTACACCCGCATCAGATACAGGCCGAACGGGTTGACCAGGGACGGCAGGATGACGGCCCAAGGGGTGTTGACCAGGCCCGCCTTGGCGAACAGCAGATAGGTCGGGATCGCCAGCGCGGTGGCCGGGACCATCACGGCGCCCACGACGAGGTTGAACGCCACCCGGTCGCCGCGGAAGCGGAACTTGGCGAACCCGTAGCCGCCGGCCGCCGCGAGCAGCGCGGCCCCGACCGAGCTGACACCGGCGTACATGACCGTGTTCAGCAGCCAGCGTACGAAGACGCCGTCGTCCTGGGCGAAGGTGGCCCTGATGTTCGTCAGCAGTTGCGGGGCGTGCGAGAACCACAGGCCGAAGGTGTTGAAGAGGTCCTGGGTGCTCTTGGTCGAGGCGACCAGCAGCCACAGCAGCGGCAGCAGGAAGTACGCCAGGACGGCCAGCATGACGATCGTCAGCGGGGTGCTGTGACGCTTCCTGCGCCGCTTGCTCGCGGTGGCGGGGACACGCTTCGCCGACGGAGCGAGGTCGGCCGTGGGAAGGGTGGTCGTCATGATGTCCTCCTGCGGTTGGCGGTGAGCAGGACGGCGTAGGAGACGATCACGATGACGAGGCCGAGGAGGAAGGACACCGTGGCCGCGTAGTTGACCTGCTGTCCGGTGAACGCGAGCGTGTAGGCGTAGAGGTTGGCGGTGTAGGAACTGCTGATCACGTCCGGGGCGATGCTCATCAACAGCTTCGGCTCGTTGAAGAGTTGGAAGCTGCCGATCACCGAGAACAGCAGGGTGAGCATCAACGCGGGCCGCAGGGCGGGCAGTTTGATGGACCAGGCGATGCGCCAGGCGCCCGCCCCGTCCACCGCGGCGGCCTCGTACAGCTCCTCGGGGACGGTGCGCAGCGCGGCGTACAGGATGATCATGTTGTAGCCGACGAACTCCCAGGTCACGATGTTCGACAGGCTGCCGAGCATCCAGCTGTCGCTGAGGAAGTCCGGGGCCGGCAGGTGCAGATCGTGGCTCAGCTGGGCGAACGGGCCGAAGTCCGGTCCGTACAAGTAGCCCCACATGAGTGCGGCGACCACGCTCGGCACGGCGTACGGGACGAAGATGCCGAGCCGGATCACCTTGGCGAACCGCAGCAGCCCGCTGTCGAGGGCGAGCGCGAAGAGCAGCGCCAGCAGCAGCATCAACGGGACCTGGATCACGAAGAACAGGGCGACGCGTACGACACCGTGGATGAGCTGGGGGTCGCCCAGGGCCCGGACGTAGTTGTCGAGTCCGACGAACGCCGTTCCGCCGATGAGCCGTTCCTGGAAGAGGCTCAGATAGGCGGCGTAGCCGAGCGGGGCGAGGAAGAGCAGCAGGAACAGCGCCATGAAGGGTGCGACGAACAGTGGCCCTGCCGACCGGCGGCGGCGCGCGCCGCCGCGCCGGCCCTTGGGGGAGGCCGCGGTTGTGGCAGTCATCATCGGGCCTTTCTGAGGGGTGGGGTGTGCCGGGGGGCGGGTCCCGCGCCGCCGCGCGGGACCCGGCGCGCCGTCAGGACGAGTGGACCGTGAAGCCCTGGGTCTTGGCGTACGTGGTCAGCCGCGTCTGCCAACTGCCCAGCGCGCGCACCGTGTCGGTCTTGTCGGCGAGGGACTTGCCGACGGTCTCGGTCCAGTCGGTGGCCGCCTGGTCGAGGAACGGGGGCCACTGGAAAGAGGAGTTGACCGTGGAGCTGATGTCGGCGAAGACCTGGTTGACCTTCTGGCCGCCGTAGAAGGTCGGGGAGTCCGACACGAAGTCGGCCTCCGTGAGCAGGGCCTTGGTCGCCGGGAAGAAGAACTGCTCGGTGGCGAACATCTTGGCGCTGGCCGGGTCGGTGTTGAGGAACTGCGCGAACACCGCCGCCTGGATGGGGTTCTTGGTGGACCGGATGACGGCGGTGGTGGAGCCGCCCCAGTTGCCGGAGCTGGGCTTGGCCGCGTCCCACTGCGGGAGCGGGGCCGCGCGCCACTTGCCGGCGGTGGCCTTGGCGGAGCCGGAGAGGAAGACCGGGCCCCAGGCGGCGGTCAGCCAGGTCGCGTACTTGCCCTTGTTGAGGGCCGCGTACCAGGAGTCGGTGAAGTCCGGCTCCACGCCGATGACTCCGTCCTTGGCGAGCCCGCCCCAGTACGCGCCGAGCTTCTGGGAGACGGCGTCGTCCACACCGATGGTGATGTCGCTCTTGCCGGACATCGCGTAGGGCTTGGCGCCCGCCTGCCACAACAGACCGTGCCAGGCGGCGACTTGGTTGGCGGCGAGGTTGGTGAGGTAGACGTCCGGGTCGGCCTTGTGCAGCTTGCGGGCCGCGGCGGCGAACTCGTCCCAGGTGGTGGGGACTTCGATGCCGTGCTTGTCGAAGATGTCCTTGCGGTACAGCATGCCCATCGGGCCGGTGTCCTGCGGGATCGCCCAGATCTGGCCGCCACTGCCGGTGACCTGGCCCCAAGTCCAGTCCACGAACGTCGACTTGAGGGCCGAGGCGCCGTAGGGACGCAGGTCCAGGAGGCTGTCGGTGATGGTGAAGGTCGGGATGGCCTGGTACTCGATCTGCACCATGTCCGGGGCACCGCTGTTCGCCTTGAGGGCGGTGCGCAGCTTGGTGTACTGCGGGGTGCCCTGACCGGCGTTGACGACCTTGACCTTGACGGCCGGGTACTTCTTCTCGAAGAGCGCGACCTCCTTGTCGATGTTCGGGACCCAGGTCCAGAACGTCAGCTCGGTCGGCGTCTTCATGGCCTTGTCGATGTCGGCCTGGCTGACCGGCTTGCTGGACGTGGTCGAGCCGCCGGAGCCGCTGCCGCCGCAGGCGCTGAGGGTGACGCCGAGCGACAGGGCGCCGGTCGTGGCGAGGAAGCCGCGACGGCTCATCGAGAAGGGGCCGGGCGTGGACGAAGAGGTGTTTCTGGGCATGGTGAACTCCCGCCGGTGGCGAAGTTGACGGCACGCCTGGCAAGGGCGTGCGGAGGCGTGATGGAGGAGGGCGCGGACGCGCCGGCCGAGGAGCGGACGCCGACGGGGTCGGGCACGCGTCCTCGTGGACCGGGCCGACGACTTCTCCGGATGCGGAGAGGGCGGTCGTGGCCGAGGAAGAAGGTGGTGAGCCGGCGACGGAGACGGTGGGGGCGAGGCGGCTCGCCGTCTGTCGGCTTCAGGAACGCCCTTGCCTGGCAAGGGCGTTCGGAGGGACGGGGCGTGACCGGGACCTGCGGCTCGTCCTCTGGTCACGCACCGGCCGTGCGCTCGTGCTGTCCGGGCTGGCCGGCGTCGTCACTGGTGGGTGGCCGGGCCTCCGTTCGACAGCGGAGCGCTGCGCGCGCCCACGCGGGTACGGGCGGCGGTACGTCTGCCGCGGGCCGGGGTCGTCCGGCCGGGCGGCGGCGCGGTCGAGGTACGGATGATGAGGTCGACCGGCGGGGGACTCGTCGGTAAGGGAACCGAGTTCGGGTTCTCGATGGCGTGCACCAGACGCTTGAGCCCTTCCTGCGCCACGGCGTCGAACGGCTGACGCACCGTGGTCAGCGGAGGAGTCACATAGGCGGCGACCGGGATGTCGTCGAAACCGACGACACTGACGTCCTCGGGGACGCGCAGTCCGGCCTCCGTCAGCGCGCGGATCAGTCCGATCGCCATGTCGTCGTTGGCGGCGAACACCGCGGTGACCCCACCGTCCTCGGCCAGTTCGCGCCCCGCCCGGTACCCGGACGCGGCCGACCAGTCGCCCTCGACGGGCGGCGGTACGGCCCTGCCGTGCGCGGTCAGGGTGGCCCGCCAGCCGTCGAGACGGTCCCGCGCGGCGTACCACCGCTGCGGGCCCGCGAGGTGATGGACCGTCATATGGCCGAGTTCCAGGAGGTGTTCGGTGGCGGTGTGGGCCATCAGGTCGGCGCCGTCGCCCGCGGTCAGCACGAGCCGTGCGGAGACCGGCGAGGGTGCGCCGAGGACCAGGATCGGAACGTTCAGACGGGGAGCGGCACTTCCGTCGTCCCGGGGGATGCCCTCCTCTTCGATCGGCTCGGAGATGACGATGCCGTCCACGCCCTGATCGAGGAGCGAGTCCACGGCACCGGCCATGCCCGCCGGGTCGCCTTCCATCGTGTTGACCACGCGCAGCGCGTAGCCGGTGTCCCGGACGACCCGCTCGACCCCCATGAGCAGCGAGGCCGGACCGTACAGGGCCGTCCCCAGCGTCACCACGCCGATCGAGCGGGTGCGTCCGGAGGCCAGTGCCCGGGCGGCGTTGTTGCGCCGGTAGCCGAGTTCTTCGGCGGCTTGGAGAACGCGCCGGCGGACGTCGGCGGAGACGTACTGCTCGTCGTTGAAGACCCGCGAGACCGTCTTCTGCGAGACCCCGGCCAGGCGCGCGACGTCCACGCTGCGCGGAGCCGCGGTGTTCCCGCTCCGCGCTGTCCCTCGCGTCATGGTGTCTCCCGATGGCCGGTTTCTCCGTCTGGCTGCGCAGTCATGTCTGCGCTGTCATGTCTACGCAGTCATAAGGCTGTCGTCAAGAGTCCGGAACGCATCCGTAACTTCGGGACCGGCGTTCGCAGGGCATGGGTCAGCCGGGTAAGTGACTCGGTAAGGGAACATCATCCAACCCTCACCTCCCTTCCTGAGTTCGCCAACTACCGCCCCCGTACTACCGGTTGCCAACTCCGAGAAAGGGGAACGACGTGTCCTTCGCGAAGATCACCCTGGCCAAGAAGGCCAAGAAGAAGGAGTGCGCCAAGGAGGCGCATCACAAGCACCACGAGAAGAAGCACCACCGCAAGCACAAGAAGCACGGCAAGTGACGGCTGTGCCGGGGTCCGCCCGTCCGCCTGACATGGACCCCGGCACGCCTTGGGACTGGACGGCGGCAGCGGAACACCACCCGTCCCGTATGCGGCACGCCCGCGTCTCCCCGCTCGCCGCCTTCCGCACCTTCTGGCCCCTGGTCCGCGGCAACCGCCTCGCCGTCCTCTCCTCGGCCCTGCTCCTCATCGCCGCGTCCGCCGCCGACGCCGTCGCGATCGCCATCGCGGGCTGCCTCACCGACGACGTCCTCGCCCCCGGCGACCTCGACGCCTTCTGGGGCCCGGCCACGCTCTGGCTGAGCTTCGCCGTGGCGGGCGCCGCGGCCTCAGCCGCGGGCAGCTACCTCTCCGGCTGGACCAGCGAACACTTCCTCCTGGGCCTGCGCGACCACGTCTTCGAACACCTCCAGCGCATCCCGCCGGACACCCTCGACCGCTACGGTACCGGCGACCTGGTCACCCGCCTCACCGGCGACATCGAGGTCGTGGAGACCCTGGTCGCCTCCGCCCCCGTCGAGCTGATCACGTCAGCCGCGGGCGCTCTGGTCTTCGCCGCCGCCGCGTTCCGCACCAGCTGGCAACTGGCGCTCATCACCCTCGGCGCCGCCCCGCTGATCTGGCTCGGCGCCCGCGTCTTCGGCACCCTCATGCGCAGCGCCACCCGCGCGGAACGCGACAGCAACGGACGCCTCGCCTCCCTCCTGGAGGAGAGCCTCGCCAACATGCCGCTCGTGCAGGCCTACGGCCGTCAGCGCGCGGAGAGCAGCAAGGTGCACCGCGAAGGACGCACCTGGATGCGGGCCGGGCTCCGCCAGATCCGGCTGTCCTCCGTGTACGGCCCGCTGGGCGAACTCCTCGAAACGCTCAGCGTGTTGGCGGTGATCGGCGCCGGGGCGTGGCAGATCTCCGAACACCACCTCACCGTGGGCGGCCTGCTCTCCTTCGCTGCTTTCCTCAGCTACCTCCACCCGAGGCTCCAGGAACTCGGCGAACTCCTCGTCGGCGCCTCGACGGCCACCGCCGCCTGCGAGCGCCTGATCGAGGTCCTGCGCACCACCCCCGAACCCACCTCCCGCCCCGACGCGCGCCCACTCCCCGAACCCGTACGCGGCGCCGTCACCTTCCAGGACGTCGGCTTCTCCTACCCCGGCGCGCCGGGCCCTGTCCTCGACCACGTCCAACTCGACATCCCCCCGGGCCTGTTGGTCGCCGTCACCGGCCCCAGCGGCGCCGGTAAGTCCACCCTCGGCAAACTCCTCCTCCGCTTCCACGAACCCACCCGGGGCCGCATCCTCCTCGACGGCCGGGACATCGCCGAACTCCCGGTGGACGAGGTGCGCCGCCACATCACCCTGCTCCCGCAGGACAGCATGCTGTTCGACGACACGGTCCGCGCGAACATCGTCTACGGCCGTCCGGACGCCGCCGACAGCGAGGTGCTCGCCGCCGCCGTCGCGGCCGACGCGCACGGATTCGTCAGCGCGCTGCCCGAGGGCTACGACACCCCGGTCGGCAAGCACGGCAACAACCTCTCCGGCGGCCAGCGCCGCAGGATCGCCCTGGCCCGCGCCATGCTGCGCACCGCCCCCGTACTCGTCCTCGACGAACCCACGACCGGCCTCGACGACGCGGCGACCGCCCGCATCATGGCGCCCCTCCGCCACCTCTCCGCCGGCCGTACGACCTTCCTCATCACCCACGACCGACGGCTGGCCGCCCTGGCCGACCTCGTCCTCCACCTGACCGACGCCACAGCCGTACTGACGGCACCCGAACAGATCGCGACCGAGGCGGCCTGAACACGCCCTAGAGGTTCGGCGGTGGCACGGCAGCAGGCAGGTCCAGCGCGCGGCCGAGGGCCCGGACGACGGGGACGGCGTATCCCGACAGGTGCAAAGGGGCCCAGACGGCGGCCAGTTGGAGGAAGTCGGCGAGATCGCGCTCCGCGCCGGCGAGCAGGCCGCGCAGCTCGGCGACGGGCAGTTCGATCACCGGGCTGCCGTCGTCCTCGGCGTCGACGGTCAACCGGACGACGTCGCCGTGGCGTTCGGCGACGGGCGAGGGATCGTGCCCGAAGGAAGCCCAGCCGTCGCCGTCGACGACCTCCCACCAGTCGCGGCGCTCGTCCAGCCCGTTGCAGCAGCCGGGCAGCAGCGTCGTACCGGTCGTCGTGTCCGTGATCCGCAGGCCGCCGGACGCGAAGAGGCCGTCCATGGTGAGCAGTCCGTGCAGGAAGGTGCCGAGCGGGTCGGTGTCGCTCTCGGGCGCGGCGGTGTTGCCGTCGGCGATATGCGTCACCGCCGCGCCCACCTCCGCCGGAGTGAGCCCGCCGTGCAGCGGCAGAAAGCCGTAGGGCACGGACTCGGCGACGGGCCAGAGGGCGAAGCCGGCACGGGCGCGCGTTTCCAGGACGGGCTGTACAACGATCACCCGAGAAGTCTGCGGTACGCCTGTTCGTGCCTGCTCCCTCGTCGATCTCGATCTCGTTGCGGATCACGGCCGGGGACGGCAACTCCCTTGTGTTCAGGGCAAGATCCGGATCACCCCGGTCAACGACCGTGTCGCTGGCTGCCGCACTCCAGGAGAGGTCCATGCCGAAACTCGAACTCGACGGCGCGGTACTCGTGTACGACGACGAAGGCCCCCGCGACGGAGCCGACGCGCCGCTGGTGTTCATTCACGGCTGGACGGCCAACCGGCACCGCTGGGACGACCAGTTCGCGCACTTCGCGGCCGAACGGCGCGTCGTACGGCTCGACTTGAGGGGGCACGGGGAGAGCACGGGGGCGGGGTCGCGGACCGTCGACGCGTTGGCCGCGGACGTCGTCGCGCTGCTCGACCACCTGGAGGTCGAGCGGTTCGTGCCGGTCGGGCACTCCATGGGCGGGATGATCGCGCAGACCCTGGCCCTCGCCCATCCCGAGCGGGTCGAGCGGATGGTGCTGGTCGACTCGATCAGCCGCATGACGTACAGCTGGGCGCGCGGTGTACTGCTGGCGGTGTCCACGCTGCTGCCGTTCAAGCTGTTCGTCGCCGCCAACATCCAGCGCGCCTTCGCCCCCGGCTACCCCAAGGACAAGATCCGCCAGTACATCGAGGCCTCCGCGGCCACGCCCCGCGAGGTCGTCATGACCTGCTACGGCGCGATGCGCGCGTTCGACGTCCTGGACCGGGTGCACGAGATCACCGCGCCCACGCTCATCGCGCACGGCTACCACGACATCCAGCTGCCGCTCTCCCAGATGCTGCGGATGGCGAACGCCTACCCCGACGCGGTCGTCCGGATCGTCGACTGCGGTCATGAACTGCCCGTGGAGAAACCGGCCGAACTCACCGCGCTCCTCGGCAAGTTCGTCACCGCGCCGACGGGCTGAGGACCAGAACTCAGGCCGGCCGTACCAGCCCCGCGTCGTACGCGAAGATCACCGCCTGGACCCGGTCCCGGGCGCCGATCTTGGCGAGGATGCGGCTGACGTGGGACTTGACGGTGGACTCGGCGAGGCAGAGGCGTTCGGCGATCTCGGTGTTGCTCCAGCCCGAGGCCATGACGGTGAGGACCTCACGCTCGCGGTCGGTGAGGGTGTCGAGGCGGCGGTCCTGCTCGGGGGTGCGGCCGGGCATCCGGTCGCCGAAGGCGTCGATGAGCTTGCGGGTCAGGCCGGGGGAGATGACCGCGTCCCCGGCGGCCACCGCACGGATGCCCGCGACCAGTTCCTCGGGCAGCGCGTCCTTGAGGAGGAAACCGCTGGCCCCGGCGCGCAACGCGGCGTACGCGTACTCGTCGAGGTCGAAGGTGGTCAGGACGAGGACGCGGGAGCGGCCCCCGGACCGCACGATCCGGCGGGTGGCCTCGATGCCGTCCATACCGGGCATCCGTACGTCCATCAGGACCACGTCGGGGCGGAGTTCGGCCGTCAGCCGGACCGCCTCGACTCCGTGCGTGGCCTCGCCGACGGTGCTCAGGTCGGGGTACTGCTCGATGAGCATGCTGAAGCCGAGGCGCTGCAATGCCTGGTCGTCGACGATGAGGACGGTGGTCATGCCGGGTGCTTCTCCATGAGGTCGGGGGCGGTCGAGGTGGGCAGGAGGAGACCGCGGACGGTCCAGCCGCCACGGGAGTTGGGGCCCGCGGCGACCTGTCCGCCGTAGAGCGCGGCCCGTTCGCGCATGCCGACCAGGCCCTTGCCCTGCTCGTCGGTGCCGGGGGTCAGTCGCGGGCCGGTGTCCTCGACGGTGAGGTGCACGGCTTCGGAGTCGGCCGCGACCGTGACCTCGACGGTCGTGTCCGGTGCCGCGTGCTTGAGCGTGTTGGTGAGGGCTTCCTGCACGATGCGGTAGACGGTGAGCTGAAGTCCCTGGGGGAGACCGGTGAGTTCGCCCTTGAGACGCAGGATGGCGGCGGGGCCCGCGGCCCGGACCCGCTCCATCAGAGGGCCGAGGTCGGAGAGTCCCGGCTGGGGCGCGAACGGGGTGTCGTCGGGTTCGTCGTCGTGGATGACGGAGAGCAGTCTGCGCAGTTCGGCCAGGGCGCCGCGCCCGCTCTCCGCGATGATCCGCAAAGTGTCCGCGCCCCGCTTGGGTTTGCTCTCGGCGAGTCCGGCGGCGCCGCCCGCCAGGCCGACGATCACGGCGAGGGTGTGGCCGAGGATGTCGTGCATCTCCCTTGCCACGCGGGCGCGTTCACCGGCGGCGGCCAGCCGGGCCCGCTGGTCGCGCTCCACCTCAAGACGGACGGCGTGTTCCTTGAGGGCCTCGATGTAGGCGTTCACGAGTTTCCCGGCCAGGCCGAGCGCGGCCATCGACAGGATGGCGACCACGGCCAGGAACACGAGTACCGGGGTACTGGCCTGCTTGTCCGACCCCTTGAGGCCGTCGAAGAAGGCGATCGACACAAAAGTCTGGAGGAGGTTGTACACGACGCCGACGGCCAGCTGGCTCGGAGAGCCGAAGCGCCCCAGGTTGAGCAGGGCCACCAGCTGGGTCGCGCTCGAACCGGAGTCCACCCTCAGGGCGAGGCACATCTCCGAGAGGACGACCAGGGAGACGAACACCAGCACCGGCCGCTGCCTCCGCCACAGCAGCGGCACGGTGAACCCCGCGGTCACCGCCAGCATCAGCACGAACGCGGGGACGGAGTCGTGGGCGGCCCGCATCAGGCCCGGGATCCCCGCCAGCGCGTAGCAGGCGGGCACTCCCCACAGCCTGACCCGCGGATGGGCCGTGTCGGCCTGCCGCACCCGCCCCAGCCAGGTGAGCAGCCCGACGACCGCGCGGTACTCGGAGTCGCCCAGCCGGGCCCCTCCCATCAGGCTCTCCGGCATGAGAGACCGGGCCGTCATCGGTGGTGAGGTCACGGGATACACCCTCCATGGTGCAGGCGGGCCGCCCGCCGGTCCCGGGGGGAGGGGACCGGCGGGCGGGGACGGTGCGGCCGGGGCGGGCCCGGACCGGCGTCCTGGTGTGGATCGTACGGCCGCCGCCTCAGCGCTTCCCGGTGGTGACGGGCGACACGGGTGCGCGGTCCGGGCTGCCGGAGGCGTCGTCCGGGGTCTCGGCCAGCAGGTGGCGCAGCCGTTCGCCCTCGACGTCCACGTTGGGCAGGATCCGGTCGAGCCGGCCGGGCAGTGCCCAGGCGCGGCGGCCGAGCAGGGTCATGACCGCCGGTACGAGCGTCATGCGGACGACGAACGCGTCGAAGAGGACGGCGGAGGCGAGGCCCAGACCGATCGACTTGATCAGCGCCACGTCGTCCAGCAGGAACCCGGCGAACACCGAGATCATGATGACCGCGGCGGCCGTGACCACCCGGGCGCTGTGCCGGAAGCCCGCGATCACGGCCTCGGTGGGCTCGGCCCCGTGGACGTACGCCTCACGCATCCGGGTCACCAGGAACACCTCGTAGTCCATGGCGAGTCCGAACACCACGCCGATCATGAAGATCGGCAGCACGCTCACGATCGGCGAGGTCTGGTCGACGCCGAACAGGTCGGCCAGCCAGCCCCACTGGAACACCGCGACCACCACACCGAGCGTGGCGACCACGCTGAGCAGGAAGCCGAGGGCGGCCTTGAGCGGGACCAGGATCGAGCGGAACACCAGGAGCAGCAGGACCAGGGCCAGGCCGACGACCACGCCGAGGTAGGGGATCAGGGCGCTGCTGAGCTTGCTGGACACGTCGATGTTCAGGGCGGTCGTGCCGGTCACCATCAGCTCGGAACCGGTGTCGGACTTCAGCGCCGGGCCCCGGTCGCGGATCTGGGAGACCAGGTCGACGGTGTCCTGGCTGCTGGGGGAGCTCTTCGGTACGACGGAGATCAGGGCCACGTCACCGCTCTGGTTGAACACTGCGGGGCGTACGGCGGCGACGTCCGACAGCTTGCCCAGTTCGGTGACCGTGTCCTGCGCGGCCGTCTTGGCGTCGCTGCTGCCACGACCGTCGACGACCACCGTGAGCGGGCCGTTGTAGCCGTCCCCGAAGCCCTTGGTGATGGTGTCGTAGGCGATGCGCTCGCTGGTGCCGGGGGCGGACATGCTGTCGTCGGGCAGGGACAGCCGCATCGACAGGGCGGGGATGGCCAGGACGCCGAGCCCGACGACCGAGACGAGCAGCATCTTCACCGGGTTGCGGGTCACGAACCGGGCCCAGCGCACGCCCGTCGTCTCGCCCTCGCCGCGCTCCTGGAGGGCGCGCATCCGGCGGCTGGTGAACCGGCCGCCCATGATCCGCATCCCGGCGAAGCCCAGCATCGCGGGCAGCAGGGTCAGTGCGATCAGTACGGCGACGACGACCGAGAAGGCTGCGCCCAGCCCCATCGTGGTCAGCATGCTGATGCCGATGATGCTCAGACCGACCAGGGCGATGACGACGGTGAGTCCGGCGAACACCACCGCGGAACCGGCGGTGCCGAGCGCGCGCCCTGCGGCCTCCTCCGGTTCGTGCCCGTCCCGGATCTCGCTGCGGTAGCGGGAGACGATGAACAGGGCGTAGTCGATGGCCACCGCGAGACCGAGCATCAGCGCCAGTGTGGTGGCGGCCGAGCTGAGGTCGAAGAACGCGCTCGCGACCGTGATGGCGGCCACCGCCGCCCCGACCCCGAAGATCGCCGTCAGCAGCGGCAGCCCGGCCGCGAGCATCGACCCGAACGTGATGACCAGCGCCACGGCGGCGATCAGCAGACCGATCAGTTCGGCCGCGCCGCCGCCCGCCTTCTCCTGTACGGCGTTGCCGCCCAGGCTGACCGCGAGCCCGGCCTTCTCGCCCCGGTCGGCCACGGAGTGCAGGGCGTCGCGGGCCGCGTCGGTGACGTCGGCCTGTCCGACCTTGTAGGTGACCTGGGCGTAGGTGATGGTGCCGGACCCGCTGATCAGGCCGCTCTGGTACGGGTCGCTGACGTTCGCGACCTGGGGCGCCTTCTTGAGGTCGGCGATCAGCGACTCGACCTCGGTCTTGTTGGCGCCGGACTTCAACTGCTGTCCGTCGGGCGCCTCGAACACCACGCGGGCGGTGGCGCCGGCGGCCGAGGCCTGCGGGAACTCCTTGCCCAGCAGGTCGATCGCCTTCTGCGACTGCGTGCCGGGCAGGGTGAAGCTGTCGGACGAGTTCGACGACACGCTCGCCGCGCCGATACCGACGGCCGCCAGGACGGCGATCCACAGCATCAGGACGAGCCGTCGGCGCCGGAACGAGAACCGGCCAAGGCGGTAGAGGAAGGTGGCCACGGAGTACTCCCACCAGGTTCGAGAGAAAGAGGATCGAAAGCTGTTCGCGAGAAAAGGAGGGCCTTCGCGGCCCACGACTTCACGCTAGGAGCGCCTTTCCTCCCCTCCGCAGCACCGGGGAAGTGAAAACGGCCGCGGTGACTAGTACCGGGGTACTAGGCCCTCTCCACCCTCCAGTCGAGGTGAGCGGCTCTCCGGTCCGCCGGGGCGCAGTGATCCGCCCCACACGATCCGGGACAAGAGCCGGTTATGGTGACCAGGCGAATCGAACAGGGACAGAACCGGCGGAGGACACCGTGTCGGACGAAGGGCGTCGCATCGCCGGGCGCTACCGGCTGACCGAGCAGATCGGCCGCGGCGGCATGGGCACCGTCTGGCGCGCCGACGACGAGGTCCTCGGCCGCCGGGTCGCGATCAAGCGGCTCCACGCACGGCCGGAACTCGCCGCCGACGAACTCGCCACCCTCTACGAGCGCACCCGCCGCGAGGCCCGCAGCGCCGCCCGGATCCAGCACCCGAACGTGATCGTCGTCCATGACGTCGTCGACGACGACGGCCGCCCCTGCATCGTCATGGAGTACGTCCCCGGCCCCACGCTCGCCGACCTCCTCAAGGACGGCCGGACCCTCCCGCACGAGGAGGCCGCCCGCATCGGCCTGGACACGGTCGCCGCCCTGCGCGCGGCCCACGCCGCCGGCGTACTGCACCGCGACGTCAAGCCCGGCAACGTGCTGCTCGGCACCGGCGACCGCACCGTCCTCACCGACTTCGGCATCGCCATGACCGACGGGGCGTCGACCCTGACGAAGACCGGCGAGATGGTCGGCTCCATCCACTACATGGCCCCGGAGCGGATCCGCGGCCTCACCCCCGGCACCGCCTCCGACCTGTGGGCCCTGGGCGCCACCCTCTATCAGGCCGTCGAGGGCCGCCCGCCGTTCCGCCGGGCCACCGCGATGGAGACCGCCTACGCCATCGCCGTCGACCCCCTCGAACCCATGAAGCAGGCCGGACCCCTGGAGCCGCTGATCGAGGCGCTCCTGATCAAGGAGCCCGACGAACGGCCGACGGCACAGCAGACCGAGCGCGCCCTACAGACCGCGTGGTGGGGCGAGGCGACGGCCGAACTGCCGCCGCCCGCACCCGAGTTGACGACCGTGGAGCCGACAGGGGACACAGGTCGCGGGCGCCGCCGGGGCCGCACGGGGATCGTCGCCGGGGTGCTCGCCCTCGCCGCGGCGGCCACGGCGTTCGTGCTGCACGGGACATCGACATCGCCACCGGGGCACGCGACGACCCGGCCCACCACCACGACCTCCGCGTCCCCCGTCCCGGACGGCTACCACCTCGTACGGGACCGGCAGTTGGGTGTCTCCTTCCCGGTGCCGGACGACTGGAAGGCAGGCAAGCGGTCGGCGGAGAGCGTCACCTACACCGACGAGACGGGTCTCGCCGGGCTCACCATCGGTGTCGTGGACCCGGCGGGCCCGAACCCGAGCACGCACTTCGCGGACATCGAGGCGAACACCAAGGTCAACTACCCCACCTATCGCAGGCTCCGCATGCAGCAGACCACGTTCCGCGAACAGCCCGCCGCGATCTGGGAGTTCACCTTCCAGGGCCGGGTCCGGGTGTTCCGCGCCATCGACCTCGGCTTCGGCAAGGAGGGCGACCGAGAGTACGACATCTACCTCTCGGCCCCGGACGCGAAGTGGGACACCTACCGTCCCGTCTTCGACAAGGTCAGGGACGGCTTCGTGACCAGCGCGTCGTGACCGCGCGAGACCCGTGCACCGCTATTGCCTCCACGGCCCACGCCCCGTTACCTTGCGGCAAAGTTACAGGCCAGCTACGCGATGCGGTCCGGCGCATCGGTGTTCGGCGAGCGGAACGGGCATCGGGTGACAGGTCGCGGCAAGGGACAACTGGAGGCGCAGTACGGCCTCCTCACGAGCATCGCCACCGAGGCGGGCGTCTCGCTCAGCACGGTGTCCAAGGTGGTGCACCGACGCCGGGACGTCGGCGCCCGGACCCGTGAACGGGTCGAGGAACTCCTCGCCCGGCACGGCTTCGTCCGGCCCTGGGAGCGGGACCCCGCGACACCCCGCCAGATCATCGCGGTCTTCCGTGACCTGTCCGGGCCGTACACGCTGGAGGTGGTCCGCGGCATCGTGGACGCGGCCGGAGAACTCGGCATCGACGTGGTCACCGGCACGACCGGCCGCCGCTCGATCTCCGGGTGGCTGGAGCAGTGCGTCGCGCTGGGCGCGGCCGGGATCGTCATCGTGATCTCGATGCTGTCCGAGGAGGACCAGCGCCGCATCGTCGAACAGCGTCTCCCGGTGGTCCTGATCGACCCGCTCAGCGCACCCTCCGAGGACATCCCCAGCATCGGCGTGACGAACTGGAGCGGCGCCCGCGACGCCGTACAGCACCTGCTGGACCTCGGCCACACCCGCATCGGCATGATCGCGGGCCGCTCCCACTCGCTGGCCGGGGCGGCGCGGGTGCACGGCTACCGGGCCGCGCTGGAGGAGGCCGGGATCGCATACGACCCGACGATCGTCCGCTCCACCGACTTCGACTACGCGGAGGCGCTCGCGACCGGCGCCCAGATCCTGGACGCCGACGATCCGCCCACCGCCGTCTTCGCGGCCAGCGACGCACAGGCGCTCGGCGTGCTGGAGGCCGCCCGGCAGCACGGGCTCGCCGTGCCGGACGACCTCGCGGTGATGTCCTTCGACGACACACTCGTCGCGGCGATGGCCTGCCCGCCCCTGAGCGCCGTACGCCAGCCCTTCGAGGAACTCGGCCGCGAGGCGACCCGGGTACTCCTCGAACTCGCCCAGGGACGGCCGCCCGTGTCCCCGCGCATCGAGCTGGCGACGGAACTCGTACTGCGGACTTCCACGTCCGTGCGGAGACGCGTCAATACCACGTAACTCCCCATTCCGCGAAACACTTTCGAAACGCGGCGGTGACATTGCCATGTCCGCTGCGAATACTGGCCTCCTGCCCGGACCCCCTCCCGGTGAAAGGAAAGCCGTTGACAAGATCCTGGGTGCGAAAGGCTTTCGCGTGGGCGACAGCCTTCGGCACAGGCATGGCATTCGCCATCGCCTCCGCGACAAGCGCGTCGGCCTATCAGCCGAGTCCCGCCAATCTGTATACGGCGACCAATACCGCCGCCTGCAACAAGAGCCCGTGCGTGCTCTACCCGAAGTCGGCCCAGTTGCCGGACGGCCGGATCGTGGCCACCTTCGAGAACGACCAGACCGCCCCGGTGGGCCAGACGCTCCCCATCTACAAGAGCGACGACAGCGGCACGACATGGGCGAAACTGGCCGACGTCAAAGCCCCCGCCTATCTCTCCAGCGACTCCAAATACGCGAAATACACGAGCAATTGGACCAACCCGTATCTCTACGTCCTCCCGCAGAACGTCGGCAGCCTGAGCGCGGGCACCCTGCTGCTGGCGAGCATCGTCTCCGGCGACGACTACTACTACCAGGAGCAGAAGGCCGCCAACTCCAGCTGGACGCCCACCAGTGACGGCGACCGCAAGGACGTGGCGCTCGCCCTGTACTCCAGCACGGACGACGGCGCGACCTGGACCATCCAGAACATCATCGCCGCCGGCGGCTGGCAGGGCGGCAGCGCGGGCAGCATCGGCCGGGTCTCCACCGCCAACACCTCCGCCCAGGTCGACCCCGTCTGGGAACCCCATCTCCTCGCCCACAACGGCACGTTGATCGCCTACTACTCCGACGAGGACGACTACACCGGCTACAACACCACCACCGGCGCCCCGACCCTCGACCCGGCCAACGACACGGCGACGGACTCCGGCGGCCAGGTCCTCCTGCACCGCACCTGGGACGGCTCCACCTCAACCGCCTGGAGTTCCCCGGTAGTTGACGTCCCCGGCTCCACGGTGACCATGACCGGCGGCAAGACGGAGATCGGCGGCGGCCGGCCGGGCATGACGACCATCGCCCCGACGACCGACGGCAAGTGGCTGCTCACGTACGAGTACTGGGGCGGCGGCACGAACGTCCGCTACCGCATCTCCGACGACCCGACGAAGTTCTTCTCCGCCACGGACAACCCGATCACCTCGCTGCCCGTCCCTTCGGGCGGAGCCACCCTGGCCACCGGCGGCAGCCCGGTCCTCCTCCCCATGCCGGACGGCCGGATCGTCTACAACGCGGCGGGCAGCGGAGACGTCTGGGTGAACGAGTCCGGACTCTCCACCGGCACCTGGAAGGAGTACAAGACGTCGATCGCGGCCGGCTACAGCCGCACGCTCCAGTACGTCGACGGTACCGGACGCGTGCTCGTCCTCCAGGCGTCCTGGAGCGGCAGCAGCGTCGGCCCCGTCAAGTACGCCGAGGTCGACCTCGGCCGCTCCGACGGCGCCTACTACAGCCTCGTCAACCGGCTCACCGGGCAGGTGCTCAGCCCCGCGTCCGGCAAGACCCAGGACGCCAACCTCACCGGGAACACCCCCGACCTGATCCTGAGCGCCGCCAACTCCACCGACAACACCCAGCGTTGGCACCTCACCGCCAAGGGCAGCGACATCACGCTGCTCAACAAGGCCGGGGGCCGCTCGGTCGCCATCTGGACCGGCACGGCGACGGCGGGACAGAAGCTGGCCCAGTGGGTCGACGACGGAGCCACCGACAAACAGTGGACCCAGGTCGCGTCCTCGACCAGCGGCTACTACAAGCTCCGCTCGGTCCTCAACACCAGCCTCTACATGACCGGTTCGACCGCCGGCGGCTCCGTCACCGTCGCGGCGGCGACCACCGACGGCTCCCAGGACTGGCAACTGGTCCAGGACCCGCTCCCCACGGCCGCCACCTTCACCCTGAAGGGCACCAACTCCGGCCGCTGCCTCGACGTCCCGAACGGCGCGACGGGCGTCCAGGTCCAGATCTACGACTGCTCCGGCAACGCCAACCAGACCATCACACAGACCACGGCCGGTGAGCTCCGCGTCAACGGCAACTGCCTTGCCGCGAACGGCGACGGCACCACCGCGGGCACCACGCTCATCCTCTGGGCCTGCAACGGGAAGTCCAGCCAGAAGTGGGCGTTCCGCGTGGACGGCACCATCGTCAACCGCTCCAACGGCCTGGTCATCGACGTGACCAGCTCGGGGACGGCCAACGGCTCGAAGGTCGAGCTGTGGACCGGGCTCGGCACCGCTAACCAGCAGTGGACGCGTAGCTAGCCGTCGCTCCAACAAGAAGATGGCCCCGCCGGTCGGATTGGCCGGCGGGGCCACTTCTCGTGCGGGTGGTTCGACTACTCCCGCTCGACGCTCACCGGCACCGAGTGCTGCCGCAGAACCGCCGCGTCCCGTTCCTCGCCCACGAGTTGGACCGTCTCCCGCACCGGAGTGTCCAGGCTGGAGGAGCCGATCCGCAGCAGGATCTCGCCGGGCTCGACGATGCGCCGCCCCGCCAGACCGGTGAAGGCCAGCCGGTCGGTGTGGACGTGGAAACGGACCGTCGCCTCCTCGCCCGGCTCAAGCGCCACCTTGGCGAAACCGAGCAGGGCCCGCACCGGCCGCGTCACCTGGGCGACCGGGTCGATCGCGTACAGCTGGACCGTCTCGGCCCCCGCGACCGCCCCCGTGTTCCGCACCCGCGCGCTGACGGTGAACTCGCCGTCCACCGGCACCAGTTCACGGTCGACACCGAGCCCGTCGATCTCGAAGCCCGTGTACGACAGACCGTGTCCGAAGGGGAACGCCGGTGTCGGGTCGAGGTTGGAGAGCCAGCTCTGCCGGTCGCCGAGCGGCGCGTGGAGGTAGGTGTAGGGCTGGCCGCCGGGTGTGGTCGGGATCTGCACGGGCAGCTTGCCGCTGAAGTTCGCCTTCCCCGCCAGGAGTTGGGCCACCGCACGGCCGCCCTCCTCGCCCGGCAGGAAGACCTGCACCATGGCCGCGGCGGTGGCCGCGAACCGGCCCACCGCGTAGGGGCGGCCACTGCTGACGACCAGGACGACCGGCCGACCCGTCGCCAACACCGCCTCGACCAGTTCCTCCTGCACGCCCGGCAGCCGCAGGTCCTCCACGTCACAGCCCTCGCCGGAGGTGCCGATCCCGAACATGCCGGCCTTGTCACCGACGACCAGCACGGTCAGGTCGGCCCCGGCGGACGCCTCGACCGCGGCGGCGATACCGGAGCGGTCCGCCTCCCGGATCGGGCAGCCCGGTTCGAACCGCCAGTCCACGGAGGACAGTTCGGCCGCCAGGGCGTGGCGCAGGGAGACCGCCTCGACACCGTTGCCAAGGTCGTCGCGTTCGGCGAGGACATGGTTGGGGAAGCTGTAGCAGCCGAACATGGTGCGTACGTCGTCGGCGCAGGGGCCGATCAGTGCGATCCGGCCGGTCGACGGGAGGGGCAGGGTGCCGTCGTTCGACAGCAGCACGGCACTCGACTGGGCCACCGCATGGGCGAGTTGACGACTCCTCGGCTTGTCGAGGTGCAGTTCACCCGCGATCAGGGCGGGCGGGCGCGGGTCCCAGTCGGCGTCGAGCAGTCCGAGTTCGACTTTCTGGCGAAGCACCCGGCGTACGGCCCGGTCGACCAACTCCTCGCCCACCAGGCCCTGTTCGACGGCGTGCACCAGCGCGTCGCCGAAACCGCGCTGGTCGGGCAGTTCGACGTCCAGCCCCGCGGTCAGGGCGAGCGCGCCGGCCTCCGGCAGATCGGCCGCCACCCGGTGGTCGTTCACCAGGAAGGGCAGGGACCAGTAGTCGGAGACGACGGTTCCCTCGAAACCCCAGGCGTCGCGCAGGACTTCGGTCAGCAGCCAGCGGCTCGCGGCCGGCGCCTCGCCGTCGATCTCGGCGTACGAGTTCATCACCGACCGCACACCCGCGGCGACGAGCCGTTCGAAGGGCGGCAGGATGACGTCGAAGAGTTCACGGCGGCCGATCCCCACGGGCGCGTGGTTACGGCCGCCCATCGAGGCCGAGTACCCGGCGAAGTGCTTGAGGGTCGCGTACACCCCGGCGCTCTGCAACCCCGTGACATACGCCTCGGCCAACTCGCCCACCAGGTAGGGGTCTTCGCCGTAGGTCTCCTCGCAGCGGCCCCAGCGGTAGTCGCGGATGACGTCGACGACGGGGGACAGGCCCTGGTGCACGCCCGCCTCGGCCATGTCGGAGCCGATGGCCTCGCCCACCCGGCGGATCAGTGCCGGGTCGAAGGTGGCGGCCATGCCGAGCGAGGTGGGGTAAATGGTGGCGCCGTAGGCGGTGAAACCGGTGAGGCACTCGTCGTGGGCCATGGCCGGGATGTCGAATCTGCTCTGCGCCACCACCTGCCGCTGGTGCCCGGCCAGCAGGCGGGCGTGCTCCAACGCGGGCCGGGGCAGGGTGCCGTAGGGCCGGGTGAGCTGGCCCAGGCCGTGCCGGGCGGTCTCGTCGAGGTCGCCGACACGGCCGAAGTGGTTGCTGCCCGGGGCCACTTCGGGGCCGTCGGCCTCGATGTCCTCCCAGGTGCTGCTCAACTGCGCGACCTTCTCCGGCAGGGTGAGCCGGGCGAGCAGCGCCTCGACGCGTTCGGCGGTGGGCAGGGCGGGATCCGTCCAGGGGCGGTCGCTCTCCTCTTGGGGGAGGCCGCCGTGGTCGGGCATGGTGGTCGTCATTCACGACTCCTCGGTGTTGCGCGGGCACGCCGACGGGGCCGGGCGCCTGGCCCGGCCGTCGTGGCGTGTGAACTGCCCGGTAGTGGGGGCTACTTGGAGAAACCGGCGGTGAGACCGGCGACGAGCTGACGGCGGGCCAGGATGAACAGGGCCAGCATCGGCAGGGTGGAGAGCACCACCGCGGCCATCGTGGCCGGGACGTTGATGCCGAACTGGCCGCGGAACAGGGTCAGTGCCAGGGGCAGTACGGCCTTGTCGCCGCTCTGGGTGAGGATGAGGGGGAAGAGGAAGCCGTTCCAGACCTGGAGGCCGTCGTAGACGGCGACCGTCATCAGGGCCGGGCGGGCCAGGGGTGCCGCGAGCGACCAGAGCATGCGCCAGTCGCCGGCGCCGTCGACGATCATCGCCTCGAACAGCGAACGCGGCACGTCCCGCAGGAAGCTGACCAGGATCATCACGGTGATCGGCAGTGCGAACGCGGCCGAGGGCAGGACGATCGCGAGCAGGCTGTCGTAGAGATGCATGCGGATGATCAGCAGGTAGACCGGGATGATCACCGCCTGGAGCGGGATCGCCAGGCCCAGCAGGAACAGGCGGAACGACACCCGGGAGAAGCGGCTGCCGGCGTTGCGGACGATCGAGAACGCGGCCATCAGCGCGACGGCGACGGCGATGACGACCGTGCCCGCGGTGACGACGACGCTGTTGAGGAGGTAGGTGGTGAAGTCGCCGTCCAGGACGGTCCGGTAGCTGTCCAGCGTCGGATGGCTGGGCAGCGCGAGGGGGCTGTCGGAGGTGAAGTCGGACTGGCTGCGGAGGCTGGTGACGACGAGCCAGTAGATGGGGACGACGACGATCGCCGTCCAGAAGAGGGCGGCGCCGCCGGTGAGGGCGCGGCGCAGGATCCCCGGGACGGGGTTCTTCCGGACGGGTCCGGGCGTCACGGCCCGGTGGCTTGGAACGGTCCGCCGTTCGGTGGCGGTGGTGCGGGTCTTGGTCACGGTGGTGCTCACATGCCCTCCTGCTGGCTGTCCATCCGGGTGAAGCCGGACAGGCGGGTGGTCAGCAGCGACAGGCCCAGGCCGAAGACCACGAGAAGGGTGGCCACCGCGCTGGCCCGGCCCATGTCGTGGGCCTGGAAACCGGTGATGTACATGGAGAGGGGAAGGACGCGGGTCGCGGTGCCGGGCCCACCGGTGCCGCCCGACAGGACGAAGATCAGGTCGAAGTAGGTGAGCGAGCCGACCAGCATCAGCGTGCTCGACGTGACCAGCGTGTACTTCAGCTGCGGCAGCGTGATGTGCCGGAACCGGGTCACGGGCCCGGCGCCGTCGAGCGCGGCGGCCTCGTACAGGGCGGTCGGGATCTGCCGTATGCCCGCCTGGTAGAGCAGGGCGTGGAACGGCACGAACTGCCAGGCGATCACGAAGATCACCGTGTACAGGGCGAGTTGGGGCGAGCCGAGCAGCGGCTTCGCCAGCCAGTGCAGGCCGGGCGTGGAACCGATGCCGAAGGACGGGTCGAGCAGCGCCTGCCAGGTCAGGCCGATCGCCACCGCGGACAGCAGCAGCGGCAGGAAGAACAGCACCGCGAACAGGGCGCGCAACCGTCCCTTCGGTGCCTGGAACAGACCGAGCGCCAGGGCGATCGGCGTCTGCACCAGCCAGCTGACCACCATCACCTTGACGGTGAGCCACAGCGACTGCCAGGTGGCGCTGTCGGTGAGGACGGACGTCCAGTTGGTGAGGCCCGCCCAGCTGATGGAACCGAGACCGTCCCAGCGGGCGACGCTGAGCGCCGCCACGCCGATCAGGGGGACGAGACCGAACAGACCGAAGAGGAGCAGGGCCGGAGCGGCCATGAGAAGGCCGCTCCCTCCTCTCCGGCGTACGGGGGTGGTGGTGATCGTCACGACCCCGCCTTGCTCATGTTCACCCCGAAGTCGGCCGGCGAGATCTGCCGCAGGAACGACTTGTCAGTGTTGGTCAGCAGCGGGTCGGCCTGGTCGGACGGCAGCGCCTGGTCCCACGAGAGCTGGAAGCTCGGCGCCTTGTCCACCAGGTCGTAGACGAAGGTCAGCCACGCCTTGTCGGAGGCCGACGACACCGCGGCCAGCTTGGTGTCCAGGCCCTTGACCGGCGGGACGCTGCCCGAGGCGAGATAGGCGTCGACCTGGGAGCCGTTGAGGATGTAGTCCTTCAGGTAGGTCAGCGCGTCCGACTTGTGCGTGGACGACTTGTTCAGCGACAGGAAGTTCGACGGGTTGCCGACGATGTTCGCCGGGCTGCCCGCGCCGCCGGTCAGGGCCGGGAACGCGGTGTAGCCCAGCTCGCCCTTCTTCAGGAAGTCGGGCGCGGCCTTGGCGATGTTGGCGTACTCCCAGGTGCCCATCACCTCCATCGCCGCCTTGCCCGTGTACAGCAGCGCGGTCGAGGCGCCCTGGTCGTAGCTGACGGAGGACGCGTTGTCGCCGAACGCGCCGGCCTTCGCCAGGTCCTGGAGCTTCTGGTTGGCCTTGGTGACCGACGGGTCTTTCCAGGCGGCGGCGTCACCCGAGGCGATCTTCGAGAACACGCGCGAGCCGCCGGTCCGGTCGAGCAGGTACTCCAGGTACATCAGCGTCGGCCACTTGGAGTTCGCCGCGAGCGACAGCGGGGTGACGCCCTTGCCCTTGAGCTTCTTCACGGCCGCGAGGAGGTCGTCGTACGTCTTCGGAGGCTGGACGCCCGCGTCGGACAGCACCTTCTTGTTGTAGTAGAGGACGACCGGGGCGAGGCCGTTGACGGGGACGCCGTAGACCTTGCCGTCGAAGGTCGCGCTCTGCATGACGCTGTCGGTGTAGCGGTCCGAGTTCACGTCCGTGGCGTTCAGGACGTCGACCTTGTCGGCCTTGACGTAGTCGTTCAGGGCGCCGCCGCCCCAGCTGAAGAAGAGGTCCGGGGCCTGGTTCGCGCCGAAGGCCACGCGCAGCTTCTGCTTGTAGTCGTCGTTCGCGAACAGCCGCAGGGTGATCTTCGCGTCGGGGTGGTCCTTGTTGTAGGCGTCCACCGACTGCTTGAGGATCAACTGGTCGTTGAGCGCCCACATCGTCAGGCCCTTCGACGACGAGCTCGTGGACGGTCCCGAGGACCCGCAGGCGGCCAGGCTCGCGGCGGCGGTCAGGGTGACCGCGACCGCGACGGCGCGTCGAATTCTCGGGCTTCCGAGATGTCCGGTGACCGGGATTCCCCGCATGGTGTGCCTCTCTTCTTTCGGCGTGCCGTAAGTGCGCAGGACAGAGGCGGAAACGGCTACCGGCCCGAAAGGCTTTCGGATGCCCCACCGCGGCTCGTCTGCCTGCTGGCCGGGACACTGACACGGAATTCACACCCAGGACAAGCACGGGAAATTCCTCGGTTACGAAAGACTTTCGTAGAGCTGGGGGCGGCCTGGCCCCCGTGACTCAGCGGAACTCGTGCACCACGTGGATCTCGCCGACGAGGTGGGCGTTGAACTCGTCGAGCTCCTCGGCCGGCACCCACAGCTCCAGAATCGTTCGCCCGCCCGCCTGTTGGACCGGATAGCGGGTCAGGAACTCCGTCTCCACCTCGAAGCGCGTCACGAACCCGGCGCCGTCGTGCTTGACGTTCCAGTCCCGCGCGATCCGGATCGCGTAGTCCTCGTTGAGGACCGGGTAGAAGATCGGCTGCTCGGGCAGCCGGGGCGGCCAGGCACGCATGTCGAGCGCCCGGACCAGGTCCAGCTCCTTGGGGCCGGTGGGGCGCCAGAGGGTGGTCGTCGGTCGCTGGTTCGTCATCGGAGTCGCTCTCTGCGTCGGTGATCAAGGGGACGCAGTGGACGATATCCGCGGCGGGAACAGCACGGCCAAGGAGTTTCGCCCCCGACCCGGACCCGATCGCACCCCACCACGGGTCGCTACCGCCCGAACGCCCGCGCGGGTGTTGGGATGGAGGTGGCAGAAAGGGGCCGCGGTGGACGGCGACGACGAGGTGACCGGGGCGGGGCAGGGTTCGGCGGATCGGTTCGCGCTGGCTGGGCGGGCGGTCTCCGCGATCGGGTCGACGCTCGACGAGCGCAGGACCGCCGCGGAGTGCGCGAGGTTCCTCGTCGACGAACTGTGCGAGGCCGCGGCCGTCGACCTGTTCGCGCAGGACGAGGCACGCCCGGCACCGCACGGCATGCTGCACCCCATGGCGGCCGTCGGCCGCAAGGAACTCCTGGACGGCCTGCGCAGCGCGCCACGCGAGGACGTCATGGTCCGCGCCCTGGACGCCGGCCACCCGATCACCACCTCCTTCACCACCAACGACCACGGCGTCCTGGCCGCCCTGTCCGTGCCGCTCACCGCCTGGGGCAGGGCCTACGGCGCGCTCCTCGCGATCCGCGCCGGACGCACGTTCGGCGACGACGAGGCCGCGGCCGTGCACTACGCGGCCCGCCTCACCGCCGCCCATCTGCACCACGCCGTCGAACACCACCGCCTGCGCACCACCGCCCTCAACCTCCAACAAGTCCTGCTCACCGAGCCCAGCCGCCCCCACCCCAACATCGAGATGGCCACCCGCTACCTCCCCGCGGGCAGCGGCACCCTCGTCGGCGGCGACTGGTTCGAGGCCGTACGACTGCACTACGGCCGCACCCTCCTCGTCATCGGCGACGTCATGGGACACGGCCTGGACGCGGCCGTCGACATGAACGCCTACCGCTCGATGCTGCGCTACGTCGCCTCCACCGACCTGCCGCCCCACCGCATCCTGCGCCAGATGGACACCGCCATGTCCGAGGAGCACAACCGCCGCCCCGCGACCTGCCTGCTCGCCCTCCTCGATCCGGACCGGGGCACCGCCGCCTTCGCGAGCGCGGGCCATCTGCCGCCCGCCGTCTTCCACCGCGACGGCGCCGGCGAACTGATCCCCGTCCCCGTCGGCCCGCCCCTCGGCACGGGCTCCGCCGACTACGAGATGACCACGCTCACCCTCACCCCCGACGACACCCTGGTCATGTACACCGACGGGCTGGTCGAGCGACGCGGCGAGGACATCGACGTCTCCCTGTCCCGCCTGGCCCGGCTGCGCCTCCACCCCGGCCAGGGCGTCTCCCGCCTCCTCGACGACATCGTGCTCCGCCTCCACGTCCAGGAGGCCGAGGACGACGTCGCCGCGATCGCCGCCCGGCTGCGCCCCCGAGGTTCGATTCCCGGATAACTTCGCAAACGGGAAACGAGGGTACGGCGGCGGGGTCCTCGGCCGGGTCGGATCATGCCCCGGTCGGCCGTCCCCCAAGGTTTGGCAACACCTCGGCAACGCCCGGATGTTGCCGGTCACGGCTTGGCCAACCCCTTTCCGCACGTTGGCCGCAAATTCACCGCACGCCCCTGACACCCCTTGCCGAGCAAGGCGGAGAGTGATCCGAGGTCTGGTCCACGAGATCCCTCGAAGCTCTTCAAGAAGGGGCAATCATGGCCGAGTTGACACGTCGTAGACTCCTGGGTTCGGCCGCCGGCGCACTGGGCGGTGCCGCGGCTCTCTCCCTCCTCCCGCCGAGCGTCCAGAAAGCAGTCGCCGCCGAGCCGCCGAAGAACGGTTCGCTGCGGGACATCGAACACGTCGTCATGCTGATGCAGGAGAACCGGTCGTTCGACCACTACTTCGGCACGCTGTCCGGCGTTCGCGGATTCGCCGATCCGCACGCTCGCAAACTCGACACCGGGCGCAGCGTCTTCTACCAGCCGGACGCGGTGAACCCGAAGGGCTACCTCCTCCCGTTCCACCTCGACACCCACACCTCCAGCGCCCAGGCCATCCCGTCCACCAGCCACGCCTGGTCGGTGCAGCACCAGGCCTGGAACAACGGCAAGATGGACCAGTGGCTGCCCGCCCACCGCGCGGCCGACGGCGTCAACGGCCCCTATGTGATGGGCTATTACACGCGCGAGGACATCCCGTTCCAGTTCGCGCTCGCCGAGACCTTCACCATCTGCGACAACTACTTCTGCTCGGTCTTCGGGCCGACCTGGCCCAACCGCCTGATGTGGATGACCGGTTCGATCGACCCGGGCGGGACCCTGGGCGGCCCGGTCATCAGCAACGCCGCGCCGACGCCGTACCGTTGGACGACGTACGCGGAGCGCCTCCAGAACGCCGGGGTCAGCTGGAAGGTGTACCAGGAGGAGGACGACTACGGCACCAACATGCTGGAGCAGTTCGCGTCCTTCAAGAACGCCAAGCCCGGCTCCGACCTGTACGAGCGGGGCGTACGCCCACAGGCGCACGGCACGTTCGAGGACGACGCGCGCAACGACCGTCTCCCGACGGTGTCGTGGATCTGCCCCACGAGCTACCAGTCGGAGCACCCGGACTACCTCCCGGCGGCGGGCGCCGACTACGTGGCCTCGAAGATCGAGGCCATCGCGTCCAACCCGAAGGTGTGGCGCAAGACCGCCTTCATCCTCAACTACGACGAGAACGACGGCCTGTTCGACCACGTCGTGCCGCCGACCCCGCCGGCCGGCACGAAGGGCGAGTTCATCCAGGGCCTGCCGATCGGCGGTGGCTTCCGCGTCCCCGCCATCATCATCTCGCCCTGGACCGTGGGTGGTTGGGTCGCCTCGGAGGCCTTCGACCACACCTCGGCGCTTCAGTTCCTGGAGCGGTTCACCGGGGTCGAGGAACCGAACGTCACCGACTGGCGCCGTGAGACCTTCGGCGACTTCACCACGGCGTTCCGCTTCCGCGACGCCCGCCCGCGCTCGCCCCGGCTGCCCCACGACACGGCGGAGCAGCTGGAGAAGGCACAGGAGGAAGTGGCAACGTTGCCGAAGCCCACGCTGCCGGGCGCGGACCAGAAGTTCCCGCACCAGGAGCGGGGCCGCCGCCCGCACGTCTGACCCGGACCATCCCGTCACGGACCGTCCCGTCACGGACCGTCCTGTCACGGACCGTCCCGTCACGGGCGACCCTGGCCGGTGTCACCCGGTCAGGGCCGCCCGTGCCGCCGACAACGCCCGCTCCGCATAGCCGCGCCCGAACAGCACCACATGCACCAGCAGCGGAAACAGCTGGTGCAGCGCGACGCGGTCGGTCCAACCGGGGGCGAGCGGCGCGGCCTGCTGGTATCCGGCCAGCACCTCCGCCAGATACGGGCAGCCGAAGAGACGCAGCATCGCCAGGTCGGTCTCCCGGTGTCCGCCGTGCGCTGCCGGGTCGATCAGCCGGACCTGTCCGTCGGCGCCCCACAGCACGTTGCCGTTCCACAGATCGCCGTGCAGGCGGGCGGGCGGCTCGGCGGGACCGGTGAGTTCGGGCAGCCGTGCGCAGACCCGCTCCACCACCGCGGCCTCGGAGTGGTCCAGGGTGCCCGCGTCGACCGCGCCGCGCAGATAGGGCAACACCCGTTGTCCGGCGTACCAGTTGGGCCAGTCGGAGGCGGGAACGTTGCGCATCGGCGCGAACCCGATGAACGCATCCGTGGGTCCGTCGGGCGGCGGCGCGCCGAACGCCGGTGCCCCGGAGGCGTGCAGGGCGGCCAGGTCCCGCCCGAGACGGACCGCCGCCCGCGCACTCGGCGGCCCGGTGCGGACACGATCGGTGACCAGCCATCGCTCGTCCAGCCCGCGCACGGCGGGCACACGGACCGTATCGGCGTCCCCCCAGCCAGCGCAGTCCCGCCGCCTCGGCCCGCACCGCGCCGGGGGCCGCATCGCCCTTGACGACCACCAACTGCCCACTGTCGAGCGTGACTTCGGTGACCGCCCCGGACAATGGACGCTCACCGGTCACCGCGCACCCGGTGAGCCGGGCCGCCGCCGCGCTCGGGGTCTCGCGCTCGATCACGGGGACAGCGTAGGACCGTTCGACGAGCTCCCGACCCACAGGCCGGACTCGCGCAGGACCCGGTCGACCGTCTCCTCCAGCGGGCTCGCCGCCGGGACCACCGTCTCGACGCCGCCGGGAAGTACGTCCAACGGCCGGTACCACTCGCGGAGTTGGCGCTCGCTCACCTCGTCCGCGATGGGCTTCGTGGCGTGCCGGGCCAGGGTCTCCTCGAACGGCACGTCGAGGTAGTAGCAGTGCGCCCGGCCCGGATGGTCGGCGAGCAGACCAGCCAGCATCTCGCCGTAGTGGGCGCCGTAGAGGATGCCTTCCAGCACGGTGTGGAAACCGTGCGCCAGGGCGTGCCGGACGGTCAGGTCGATCAGGCCGATGTTCGCGCCGCCGGGGACGTCGCGCTCGCGCAGCACCTCCCGGCGAAGGACGTCCTGGCGCACCAGTGCGATACCCCGGCCGTACCGCTCGCGCAGCGCCGTGGCCACCGTGCTCTTGCCGGAGGCGCTGTTGCCGCGCAGCACGATCAGCCGGGTGGGGGAGGAGGGCGGCGTGGTCACCGGGGCACCCTACCGGTCGTGTGTCGCCGAGTGACCGAGTGGGCACAATGCGTCCCCCGAGGCCCGCTCGCTCTGCTTATATCGTGAGAAAATGGTGTGACAGCGGTGATTGGTGGCAGGGCCATGATGGACGCGACGATCGACTACGCGGCGGTGTTCCAGGGGCTGCCCGGCATGGTGGCGCTGCTGACACCCGACCTGGTGTACGCCGACGCCAACGAGGAGTTCCTGCGGATGTCCGGCCGCACCCGCGAGCAGGTCGTCGGCCGTTTCCTCTTCGACGTCTTCCCCGACAACCCGAACGACCCCGCCGCCACCGGCATGCGCAACCTGGAGACCTCACTGCGCCGCGTCATCGCCACCGGCGAACGCGACACCATGGCCCTCCAGCGGTACGACGTCGAGTCCGTGGCCTGCCCCGGGCAGTGGGAGGAGCGCTACTGGAGCCCGGTCAACACACCGCTCCTCGACCCGGACGGCAAGGTCGTGCTGCTGGTCCACCGCGTCGAGGAGGTCACCGAGCTGATCCGGGCCCGTGGTCGTTCCGGCGGCGGTCGCACCCGGGTGCTGGAGGCCGAGCTGTACACCCGCGCCCGCGAACTCCAGGAGCTCAACGAACGCCTGCGCGGCGCCCACGCCCGCGAACGCGAGGTCGCCCTCGCCCTCCAGGAGGCGATGCTGCCCACCCGCCGACAGGGCGCGAGCCACCAGATCGCCGTACGCTACCGGCCGGCCGTCGGCTCCCTGAACGTGTGCGGGGACTGGTACGACGTCGTCGACCTGGTCGGCGGCAACCGTATCGGCGTGTCCGTGGGGGACGTCGTCGGGCATGGCCTGGCCGCCGCCGGTGTCATGGGCCAGTTGCGCAGCGCCCTGACCGCCACCTCCCGGGTCGCGGACGGCCCCGCCCAGGCCCTCGACGTCCTGGGCCGCTACGCCAACGTCGTCGACGGCGCCGAGTCCGCCACCGTGGTCACGACCTTCGTCGACTTCGATGAGCACACCGTCACCTACAGCAGCGCCGGACACCCACCGCCCGTCCTGGTCCGTCCCGACGGCAGCGTGGAATTCCTGGACCGAGCCACCGACCCGCCCCTCGACGCCCGCCCCGACCCGACGCCCCGACCGCAGGCCGCCACCACGTTCTCACCGGGCACGACCCTGGCCCTCTACACCGACGGCCTGATCGAACGCCGCCACGAGGACATCGACCGGGGCCTGATCCGCCTGGCCGACTCCCTCGTACGCCACCGGAACACCGACCCCGAAGGCCTCGCGGACGCCGTACTCCTCGAACTGCTCCCGCACGGCGGCGCCACCGACGACACGGCCCTGATCATCGTCCGGCTGTGAGAGACGGCAGAGCGGTCCCGGTCATACGACTCATGTGACTCATACGACGATGCAGGTCAGCGCCGCCCACAGCAGGGGCGAGTGCTCGATACGGCCGTCCGCGCGCCAGCGGTCGAGCTGCTCGCGCTGCCAGCGGCCGAGCCGGTGCACGGGGTCCTCGTGCTCGTGCGCCGCGTCGACGGCGACGATCGCCTCCGACAACGGGCGTACGGAATCCGGCAGTTGGGCAAGGCGATGGAAGGCGAGGCTGGTCGGCAGCACCCAGCGGGTGGCGGTGACCAACTCGGCACCGTTGTGCAGCATCGCCGTAGCCGGCCCGAACGACTCGGCGAACCGCAGATCACCGCCGCTCTCACAGCCGATCAGGGCGACCCGGGTCGGCGCCGGCCAGATCCGCGCGCCCGGCTCGCCGTCCGCGCGCAGCGGGAGTGTGCCCAGCAGCAGGTCCTTGGCCGACAGCGGCCGATGCGTGCGCAGCGGTTCGGCCAGGCCGACGGTCTCCGCGGCGCAGGACAGGTGCAGCGTGCCGTCCTCGCTCTGCCCGCCCTCGACCGGCGCACCGCTGACGTGGCCGACGTACAGCAGCCTGCGGGCGCCCTTGCGGAGCGCGTCGCTCAGCCAGTCCCGGTCCAGGTCGGTACGGCGGAAGGCTTCGGGCGGGGTGGCGACGGACGGTACGACGTCTCCCGCGTCGAGATGGCGCCGGACCAGCGACAGCAGCTCCGGGTCGGAGCCGGGCGGTCCCAGCACCGAACCGAGCGGGGAGTCGGCGCGGAAGCCGGGGACCCGGGGGTCGAGGACGAGGACGACAGGGCCCGTGTCCGTGTCCGTGTCGGCGTCCGTGCTCTGTGTCGGTGCGGTCGACGGATTGCGTGGCCGCACCGACGCCGGTGCGGTGGTCACCACGTCCGCCAGGTCGATGAGCCGGACATCCTCGTCGTCCACGGCGAGCAGCTCCCAGGGGACCTGGGCGACCCGGGGCGACGGCTGGATCCGTACCAGCGGACGGCCCGCCCGCTCCGACACCTGACGTATCTGCGCCGTGAGACCCTCCGGCCACAGGGCCTCGGCCAGGGTCCGCGCGAGTCGACGCTCACTGTCGTGTTCGGCCAGCGGGCCCGTGAACGCCCGGCGCATCCCCTCCGCCCCGTCGCCCGCCCCCGGCAGGGCATCGGCGAGCGCGCGGACCGCCCGGTCCACCTCGTCGCCGGGGCCGTGACCGGTGCCGAACCCCCGGGCCCCGCCCGCCCAGGTCCAGGTCATGAACAGATCACCGGCGTCGGCCAGCCGGATCTGGACCACCGGGCGGCTCGTCATGTCGGCGGTGATCCAGAACGGCACCTCCTCCGCGTCCACGATCCGCCGCCGATAACGGAACTCGGCCGCCGCGATGTACTCCTGGAGCGCGACACGTCCCGGGCCCGACGGCGCCGACATCCGCACCTTCGGCGGCGGCGAGACCCGCAGCCCGGCGGAGGCGGCGGCCTCGGCGGCCACCCCACCGAGGGCCATCGTGCCGTTCGCGGGCCCGCCATCGTCGTTCGCGTCGTGCCAGTACGTCTTCATGGCCGCGTTCGGGAAGACGGAAGCGCGGTCCTCGACCGGGGTGGTGTCCCTGCTCGGAGTCAGGGCCAACGTCGCGCCCGCGCAACGGTGTTCGGCCAGTTCGAAGAGCAGCCCCTGGTCCTGCCGACGCATCACCAGACGGAACACCAGCTGTACGGCGTCCTCGGCGAGCCGCAGCCACTCACTGCGCGCGTGGGCGGTGGCGAAGTCGTAGCGTGCCGCCTCCAGGGCCAGCGCGGCGGGCAGCGCGAGGGAGAGCGCGTTGTCGATGGACCCCCGCTCCCGGTCGCCGTGGTCGGTCCGGTTCAGGTTGTCCTCAAGGGTGCGCGCGAGCATGAGGTCGACCTGCGCGCACCGCTCGTACACCTCCCGCTCCTGGTACACGTCCCGGGCTTCCTGGGCCAGCCGCTTCATCTCGTCGATGTCGCCCCGGGCGTACGCGTGTTGGGCACCCAGCAGCATGCTGTCGGCGGCGGCGATCGAGGCGCCGAGCCGTTCGAACCGCTCCAGGCTCGCCGCCAACAAGCCCTCCGCGCCGCTGTCGTCGCCGCGCTGACCGGCGAGGAACGCACGCGCCTGCTCGCAGACCGCGAGGTCGCCGAACCACCTCTGCCGCTCGAAGAACGCGGACGCCTCCGCGAACAGCCGCTCCGCCAGGTCGAGTTCACCCCGGTGCAGCGCGGCGTACGCCCGGTGCGCCAGCAGTGTCTGCTGCTCACCGGTGTTCCCCAGCAGCCGGAAGTGCTCCTCGGCGCGCGCGAAATGGTCCTCGGCCGCGTCGAAGCGTCCGGTCGAGGAGCAGATCAGACCGAGGGCGACGAGTAGTCGCGGGATGGTCTCCACCGCCGTCTCCGGGGTGGTCGACAGCAGCGCCGACGCCTGTTCCTCGGCGGCTCCCCACGCGCCCCGGTCCATCAGCAAGTGCACCCGGTTCAGGCCGACTTCGGAGGTGCGCAGGCCGTCGGGGTCGTCGAACTCGGGCAGTCTGAGCGCCGCCTCGTCCAGACAGGCCAGCGCCTCGTCCAGGTGCCCGGTCCTGCGCAGCAGATCGGACCTGGCGATCAGTGCCCGCAGCACCAGCTCCAGCCACAGCTGACGGCCGCGCGGCCCCATCGGTGCCAACGCGATGCCGTCGAGCAGGGCATTGGACCGGTCCACGGCGTCCTGCGCCGCCCCCAGGTCCGTGGCGGCGAGCTGGACACTCGCGATGTTCGCCAGCAGGTGCGCGCGCAGGAACCGTACGTCGGGGGAGTCCTCAAGGGACTCGGCCAGGGTGAGCAACTCGGCGTAGACGGCGACTGCGGCGGCGACTTCGGCGTTGAGGTGATGTTCCTCGGCCCGGGCCAGACCGCTGTCGAAGGGTTCGCCGTAGAGCGGTGTCACCGCGCCGACGCCGTCCGTCGTGTCGTCCTCCTGGTCCGGCATCCGTCAGTAGTCCTCATCGGTGGTGGCGGCGGCGATCTCGGCGAGGAGCGGTGCGGGGCAACTGCCGTGCGGTGGCGTGTCGTTGGCGACGGGCTGTGCCGCCGCCGCGAGGCGCCGCCGGACCAGTGCGCGGATCGCGTCGCGTTCGGCTCCGGTATCGGGGCCCGGTCCCGGGTCGAAGCCGGGCAGCAGCACGCCGAGTTCGACGCGCGGCCGTGTCTCGCCGGGCGGCAGGTCCAGGTCCGCGCGGCCGGTCCACATGTCGTCCCGTCTGGCGAGGGCGACCCGTGTGTGCGGGCCGTCGTTCACCCGGACCTCCGCCGCGAGAGGCGCCCCGGTGACGGGTGCCGCGCCGTGCGCGACGACGTCGACCTCGAACTGCCGTCGCGCGCCGAGTGCGCGGGCGGTCCAGGACACCGCGGTCTCGGCGGCGTCGATCAGTCCGGGCGGATAGCGGCGCCAGTCGTTGGTCCCCGAGCCTCGTGCGATCAACCGGCCGCCGCCGACCAGCTGTTCACCACCCGCGGCGAGGGCGTAGCCGTCACGCGAGGGGAACAGCGCGCCGAGGTCCAGCGGAGCGGTGGCCGGACTGGACCGGTCCAGGACCGAGCGCAGCCGACGCAGTTCAGGGCTGTCCAGACCGGCGGAGTCCGCCGCGTCGTCGATCAGCCGCAGCACGCGCTCCAACCGCCGTGCCGTGTCCGCCGACGCGGTGCGCCACCACTGGATCAGCGGATCGAGGGCTGCCCGGTGCTCCTCGATCAACTCGGCCGCACAGTCGTCGGGCTGATCACCGAAGCCCCCCGGACTGTCACCACCCCCGTCGAACAACTGCTGGCACTGATGGGTCAGCGCCGCCAACTCCAGCCCCAGCAGGTCCGGTTGGAGCGCCGGAATGCCGTCGAGGTGCGAGGCCGGCCACCAGCGGGCCGCCCAGTGCCCGAAACCGAGCCGGGCGGCATCGGCCGCGAGCGAGGCCGGGTCCACCGGCACCACGGTCTCTGCCGACTGGCTTATCGCGCAGGCGTGCACGGCGGCGGCGACGCCCTCGCCGTAGACCGCCCACAACCACTGCTGCGCCCGCTCCACGTCGTGGATCTCGGCGGTCGGCGGGCCGGGCTCCCCGAGGACGGGCCAGGTCAGCACCGCTCCGGCGACGTCGAGGACCGCCCGGGTGAAGTCGGCACCGGCACGGCCGTCGGCGACGCGGACGATGCCGTCCTCGCCCCGCGCGACGCGGACGATGCCGTCGTCGTCCCGCGCAACGCGGACATCGATGGGAGGCGGCGCCATCACGCACTCCTCGACTCGGCCGCTTCGGCCACGGCGGACGGTGGTGCCGTGGGCGCCGACAGCGCGCGTAGCGCCGACCGGACCCTGGCCCGGTGATCCATCATCACCGAGCGGGCGACCCCGTCGAGCACCGCCCAGGCCGCCGCGGCGTCCGCCAGCGGCGCTTCGCGGACGTCCCGCCCGTGCAGTCGCACCCACAACCGCCTCATGTAGGCGGCCCAGGGCGTACGAAGGTCCTGGGCGAGGGCGTCCAGCACGCCGCCGTCCGGATCGGGGCGGGGAGAGACGGTCATCCGACGGGCGCGCAGGACCGAGGCCTCCCGACGCCAACGGCTGTTGACCGCACGGTGCGCAGAGGTCTGACCCGGCGCGGACTCCCCGGTGCCCAGCGGGTCGAGGCCGACCGCGAGCCGGCCGCCGAGTACGACGGCGACGCGCAGGCTCTCGTCGTACAGACCGAGCGGAGCGCAGCTACGGCCGACCTCGCGCCGGACGAGTTCCGGGACCGTCGGCAGTTCCTCGCGCCGGGCCGAGGACTGGAGCACGACGAAGAGCCGCTCGCAGAGCGTGCGGTCCAACGGCGCCGGGAGCGTGGCCGTCGAGGCGCTCCGGCCGACCCGCGGACGCGGAGCCAACCGCCCTTCCGTCAGCCCGAGATGGACCGGCAGATCGGTGCGGCTCCAGACCCCGTCGGTGCCCGCCCACATGGCGCGGCCGAGCGACTCACCGTCTCCCGCCTCGACCATGACCCCGTACTCCGGCGAGTTCCGCGGGCCGTCCGGCGCGCCGCAGGCTTCCAGCACCTCGGCAGCCCGCGCGAGCACCGAGGCGGTACCGGAGGTGGCGGCAGTCCGGCGACTCTCCCACGCGAGGGCCAACTCCCTTTCGACACGGGCATGTTGGGCGTCGTCAGCCAGATGGCGCTTGAGCGCGTCCACCGTACGGCCGCCGTCCGCCTCCGCCACATCCTCGACGACGGCCCTGGCCAACGCGCCCGCACCGCCGCCCGCACCGGCGGCGGGCGCTCCGTGCTCGGCGGCGAGTTCGAAGCACCGCTGGAAATACAGGTCCTGGGGATTGCCCGCCACCACGCCCAACGCCCGCCGGGTCCGCTTGAGGAGGGTGAACCACTGCGCCGTCGCGACCAGCCGCGCACCGGACTCCCGTATCAGCGCGTCGAGTTGGGCGGCGGGATCCGGCGCGAGGAAGTCGGCGGCGAGTTCGGGACGCAGCGCGGGCCGGACGACCAACGGCAGCAGGATCAGCTTGACGGTCCGGGTCAGCGGGGCGCCACCGGGACCGCTGAGCGGCTCAAGACCCGGCCCGAGAGCACGCCAGGAGCCGTCGATGACCATGGCGCGCGGACGGCGCGCATCGGTCGACTGGCTCGGAAGCGGCATGTCAGGAGGGTACGTCGTCCCGGATCGGGCGGTCGAACCTGGGATCGGTAGGCGAACGGAAGCACCTAGCGTCCACAGGGACAGCGGGAACCACGGGACACCACCCGATCAGAAGGAGAAACCGTCATGGGACTCTTCGGACGTCGCAAGAGCCGCGAGGAGCGGGCCGCGGACATCGCGGCACAGGTGGCCGGAGGCAAGGGCTTCTACGGCCGCACCACCCGCGCCTTTCTCGGCAAGGAGGACTACGCCAGGGTCCAGGAGTCGATGGGGGCGTACAACTCCGGCCTCGGCGTACAGCAGTTGCTCGCGGCGGGAGCGCCGACCACGTCCGCCGTCGTGCTGTCGATCGGCGACACCGGCCAACTGATCAACCACGACCCGGTCGTCGACCTGGTCCTGAAGCCGTCCGGCAGTGCCGAACAGATCACCCTGCGGGCCATTGTCTCCAAGCTGCGGATCCCCCGCACCGGCGACGAGGTGCTGCTGGTCGCGGACCCCGCCCGGCCGGGTGCCTACCTCTACGCCGGGGACGGTACGACCCCGTGACGCCGACCCTGCCGTACGACGCTCCGCTGACCCGGTCCGCGCTCCTCTCCTTCGACGGCCGGGTGCTGGAGGCGTTCGGCTACTCCGACGCGGCCCGGTACCACGTCTGGGAGGAGCCTCGGATCGAGTTCCGCACCGGCCGGATCCGCCGGCTGACGATCATCACCAAGTCCGGCCGGAAGCACACCGTCCTCTACGACGAGCCCTTCCTCCCCGGCCTGCGCATCTTGGCCGACTTGCTGGAGCGGAGCAGGCCCCAGGCGCCGGGGAACTGATATGGCCATGGCGGACGACGGGGGCGGCGCCGCCGATCCTGTACTTCAGCGCCGCGACCCTGTTGTCTGTGCGGCCCGGTCGTACTGGGCTTCACGGTGGAACGGCGCGGAGTCCGGCGTCCTGGTCGAGTGGTGAGCGTTTTCAGTGAGGCGAGTCCACAGAGGACAGGAACGGAGGACAGACCATGCGTAGCCGCGCCGGAGTGTTCATCGGCAATCTGCTGTTCGCCGCGCTCTGCTGTTGTACGGGCCCGATCTTCCTTGCCTTCGGCTACTCCGCCTGGGACGAGGACCCCGGCTGGGGCTGGCCGGCGGCCGTAGCGGCGGCCGGGGCGGCCATCACGCTCACGATCCCCCTCTCCGCGATCAGCTCGACGCGGAAGGAGTTTCCCGGGATCACGCGCAGGGACCGACTGAAGGGCGGTGGCTTCCCGTACCGGGACGACACCTTCGTGCTGATGGCGCCCCGGGCCCAACAGGGCTCGCCGCAGGCGCGGTTGATGCGGGCGGACGTGCTGGAGGCGTCCCTGGTCCGGTACAGCCCGGACGGCGAGTCGACCTTCACCACCCACGTGGGCAACTACACCCCCAATGAGTTCACACCGCTGATCGGACTGAGACTGCGGGTGCGCGACACCGAAGGCACCCAAGGCACCCAAGACACCCAAGACACCCAAGACACCGACAGGACCGGGGACTTCGAGGTCACCGGCGAGTGGCGGGTGCCGTCCGTGTGCCTGTCGGCGATCACGGCGGGCCGTCTGGTCGTCCTCGTCGAGCCGACCGCTCCCGGGGCGCCGCGAGCCGTCACACCCGAATGGCCGCGCAGCGCCCTGCTCTCGGGTACGCGAACCGCCCAGCTGATCGATCTCGAAGGCCGCTCCGCCGAGTTGACCCGGCGCTCGGGCCGCCAGCTCCAGCAGATGCGGATCTCACGGGAGGCCGGAGGCGTCGTCATGACCGGCGACACGATCGACCTGCGGCGACTGGACCCGTACACGGCGGCACGCTACGCCGCTCTTGCCGACCGGTACCGTGACCGCCCCGAGGACCAGGCGCCGGTGAGCGAGCCGGGCGAGGAGACGCGCTGGTTGGCGGACCAACTCCCGGGTGAGAAAGGTGAGTTCGGATGGGTCGGCCGTCGTTGGTCGCGGCGCGGCGGGGTGTTGGCGCGCGCCCGCTTCCTGGAGATGCGGAGCACGACCACCTTCCAGGACCACGGCCCGGTCCTCGACACGGTCCTGCGCATCCAACCGGCCGACGGCACACCCCCGTTCGACGCCGCCCGGCGGCTGACGGTCCCGATGGACTATCTGACGGTCCTCCACCGGACCAAGGAGGTCGTCCTCCTCGTCAGCCCGAACGGCCGCTCGTACGTGGTCGACTGGGCCCGCACCAGCCTCCTCGCGGGTGTCACCGAGGCCAGGGTCATCGCCCCGGACGGCAGAGAACTCCCGGTGGTGGGACGCCCCGACCTCATCTGGGCCCTGATGAACCTGCTGGCGTTCCAGGGCCTTTCGGTCACGACGCCCGTCCTGGACCTCCGCAAGCGCCGCCTTCGTACGGTGGCGGGCATGGTGACGCGGGTGGTCCAGGACCACGCCGACCCCCGCACCTGTGCATGATGTGCGCTGTGGATGGTGCGAACGGCGACAACGGACAGCGACCGACCAGAACGGGCCGACCGCCCGCGACCTCGCGGGCCGTCCTCGAACGGGTGGGCTTCGAGCTGTTCGCGCGGCGTGGCTTCGACTGTACGACCGTCGAGGACATCGCCGCCGCCGCAGGCATCGGCCGCCGCACCTTCTTCCGCTACTTCGCCTCCAAGAACGACCTGGTGTGGGGCGACTTCGCGGCCGAACTGGTCAAGCTCGACGCCCTGTTGGCGGCCGCCGATCCGGTCGCCCCGATGATGGACGCGCTGCGCGGGGCGGTCGTGGAGTTCAACCGCTTCGACCCGGCGGTGGTGCCCTGGCACCGGCAGCGCATGGCGCTCATCCTGCGGGTGCCGACGCTTCAGGCCGACTCGACGGTGCGGTACGCGTCGTGGCGGACCCTCGTCACGGAGTTCGCCGCCCGACGTACCGGCCGCGCGCCCTCCGATCTGCTGCCCGGGCTGATCGGCCACACCGTCCTCGCCGCGTGCATCGCCGCCTACGAACACTGGCTGACCGACGAACAGGCAAGCCTGGCCGACCTGTTGGACCAGGGACTGCGGCAACTCGCGGCCGGTTTCGAGGGCCCGGCCCCGGCCCTCGCCTGATCCGTTGATCCGCGTCACGGCAGGTCGCGCCGCATGGCCTCGGCGACGAGTTCACCGATGAGCACGGCGGTGGCCGCCGGGCCGCGCAGCGGCGGAGCCGGCAGGATCGACGTGTCCGCGACGCGCAGGCCCACGACACCGTGCACGCGCCCGTAGTGGTCGACGGCCGCCCCGGGATCGTCGGCCGGGCCCATGGGAACCGTGCCGCACGTGTGGTGCGAGGTGCCGAGCCGCGCCTCTATCCACCGGTCGAGCAGCCCGTCGTCCGCCAGCACGTCCGGCCCCGGCTCCACGAGCCCGCGAGACACCTCCGCGAACGCCTCGGTGGCGACCAACGCGGCCGTGGCACGGGCCACTTCACGCAGCCGCCGCCGGTCCTCGCCGGTCTCCAGATAGCCGTAGTCGATACGCGGGGGAGTGGCGGCGTCGGCCGACAGCGTGCGCAGTCGGCCGCCGAGCCGGGGCGACTGGACGGACGCGAGGAACGCGAGAGGCGCGCCGGGGACGGTCACGATGCCACCGGTCAGGCCCGCCATCGGAACGAGTGACTGAAGAATCTCCAGATCGCCCGGGTGGTCGCCGTCCGACGCGGACAGATGGAGGCACCCGCCGAGCCAGGAGTCGGTGGGCGCGGGCAGCGGCCGACGGGGCAGCCACTCCAGCACCAGTTGCGGATGATCGCCGAACCGGGCGCCTACAGCAGGGGAGTTGACGGTCACCGGAATCCCGAGGCACGCCAACTCTTCGTCCGGACCGACGCCCGACAGATGCAGCAGCCGCGCGGAGCCGAACGCCCCTGCGCACAGCACGACTTCGCCGCACTCCACCGTGGTACGACGCCCGTCGCACTCGACGACGACACCGGTCGCCCGGCCTCGCTCGATGACCACCTGAGTCACCGAACTGCCGCCCATCACCGTCAGGTTGGGCCGATCGAGTGCGCCCAGCAGATAGCCGACGCCGGTGTTGACCCGTATTCCGTCCACGGCGTTGGACGGCACCGGTCCGAACCCGGGTGTGTCCTGGGCGTTCTTGTCGGGCTCGTCCGGGTAGCCCAACTCCCGTGCGGCTGACTGGAACGCCACGGCGGCGGGGTGCCGGAGGTCCGTGCGCCGGACCCGTACCGGGCCCTCGGCGCCGTGCGACTCGTCCTTGCCGTAGTCGAGATCGGTCTCCAGGGAACGCAGCAGCGGAAGTACCCGCTCGTACGACCAGGCAGCGCCTCCCGCGGCCGACCAACGGTCGAAGTCCTCGCGCCGGGCCCGCACGAAGTAGCCGCCGTTGACGGTGGTCGACCCGCCGAGAACGCGCCCCCGTACGACCGTGTAGGGCCGCCCCGGTGTGAGGTGGACGGCGTACGGCTGGACGGCGGGATGTCCGGGCCGCGCACCCGGCACGAGTCGCGCGTCCAGCAACTCACCTGCGAATCCTGGGTGTTGGCGCGGCACGGGGCCCGCCTCCAGCACCAGCACGCTGCGGTCGGAGTCCTCGCTGAGCCGTGCGGCCAGTGGAGCGCCGCTGCCACCGGCCCCCACGACGATGACGTCCGGGCGGCTCAACCGGACCTCGGCGCCGATATAGACCGACCGGTCGAAAGAATCATGGTGGCTTCCTCTTCACTTTCGGCACCGGGTGCCATTACTGTCGACCGCGCAGTCGTCCGTATGCCGAGCCGTATGCCCCGCCGGATGCCCAGGGAGATTCGCATGAACGAGCTCCACTCCGTACAGACCGTCCCGGCCAACGAGAACAGGGCCGAAGAACCCGTCACAGAACAGCAGTTGATCGAGGCCGACGACCTCATCGAGGAGATCTCCATCGACGGCATGTGCGGTGTCTACTAAGCCGCCCGCATGACCGCGCCGACCCTCGACCGCGCCCTCGGCCTGCACCCACAAGTCTCGGTACGCCCCGAACCGTTCGGCGCGCTGCTCTACCACTTCGGGACCCGCAGGCTGACGTTCCTCAAGGACCGCAGACTCCTGGCCGTCGTCGAGTCCCTCGCGGACGCCCCCACGGCCCGCGCCGCCTGCCTCGCGGCCGGTGTGCCGGAGGCCGAACTACCGCGCTACGACAAGGCGTTGGCAGCCCTCGCCGAGTCCTCGATGCTCGTCGGAAGGACCCCATGACCGTCACCGCCGCCGGAACACGGCTGGTCGACCTCTTCGAATCCGGACTCGACGCGCCGATCTGCCTCACCTGGGAACTGACCTACGCCTGCAACCTGGCCTGCACCCACTGCCTCTCCAGCTCCGGCCGCCGCGACCCGCGCGAGCTGTCCACCGCCGAAGCCAAGGCGGTCATCGACGAGTTGGAGGCCATGCAGGTCTTCTACGTCAACATCGGCGGCGGCGAGCCCACCGTCCGCGCCGACTTCTGGGAACTCCTCGACTACGCCACCGCCCACCACGTCGGCGTGAAGTTCTCCACCAACGGCGTCCGCATCACCCCCGAAGCCGCCCGCCGACTCGCCGCCAACGACTACGTCGACGTACAGATCTCCCTCGACGGCGCGACCGCGGACGTCAACGACGCGGTACGCGGCCCGGGTTCGTACGCCACGGCGATCAAGGCCATGGAACACCTCTCCGCCGCGGGCATGCGCAACTTCAAGCTCTCCGTCGTCTGCACCCGCCACAACATCCCCCAACTCGACGAGTTCAAGGCCCTCGCCGACCACTACGGCGCCCAACTCCGCCTGACCCGGCTGCGCCCCTCCGGCCGCGGAGCCGACGTCTGGGACGAACTCCACCCGACCGCCGGACAGCAACGCGAGCTGTACGACTGGCTGTTGGCGCACGGCGACAAGGTGCTCACGGGCGACTCCTTCTTCCATCTCTCCGCCTACGGCGAGTCGCTTCCCGGCCTGAACCTGTGCGGCGCCGGACGCGTGGTCTGTCTGATCGACCCGGTGGGCGACGTCTACGCCTGCCCGTTCGCCATCCACGACGAGTTCCTCGCGGGCAACGTCCGCGCGCCCGGCGGCTTCACCGAGGTGTGGCGCGGCTCGGAACTCTTCGCGCGGCTGCGCACCCCGCAGCACGGCGGAGCCTGCGCCTCCTGCGCGTTCTACGACACCTGCAAGGGCGGCTGCATGGCCGCCAAGTTCTTCACCGGCCTGCCCCTGGACGGCCCCGACCCCGAGTGCGTGCAGGGCTACGGCGAACAGCAACTCGCCGAGCGTGCCAAGGGCGGAGCGGATCTCCCCAAGCCGTCCGGCGACCACTCCCGCCGCCCGCCCGTGGACCTGGTCCTCACCCGACGCCGGGACCTGGAACGGTCCCCGGTGAGCGACTGCGCCGAGGACCCCCTGGCCGGCCTGCGCCTGAGCTGATACCTCCAGAAAAGAGAACAAGTCATGGGCAGGAACCCCTGGTTCGAGACGGTCGCCGAGGCGCAGCGCCGGGCGAAGAAGCGGCTGCCGAGCTCGGTCTACGGCGCGCTCGTCGCGGGCTCGGAGCGCGGCCGTACGATCGACGACAACACGGCGGCCTTCGCCGAACTGGGCTTCTCGCCCCGGGTGGTCGGCCACCACGCGGAGCGGGATCTGTCCACGACCGTGCTGGGGACACCCACTTCGCTCCCGGTGCTCATCTCGCCGACCGGGGTGCAGGCGGTGGACCCCGAGGGTGAGGTCGCCGTGGCCCGGGCGGCGGCGAGCCGGGGTGTCGTCATGGGGCTGAGTTCCTTTGCCAGCAAGGCGGTTGAGGAGGTGGCAGACGCGCAGCCGGACCTCTTCTACCAGCTGTACTGGAGCGGCACCCGCGCGACGATGGTGCAGCGCATGGACCGGGCCAGGGCGGCCGGTGCCAAGGCCCTCATCGTCACCCTCGACTGGTCCTTCTCCCACGGCCGGGACTGGGGGAGCCCGTCCATCCCCGACAAGCTCGACCTGAAGACCATGCTGAAGTTCGCACCCGATGTGCTGCCCCACCCCGGCTGGCTGCTCCGGTTCGCCAAGTCCCGCCGCCTGCCCGACCTTTCGGTCCCCAACCTGCGTCCCCCGGGCGGTGAGGCCCCCACTTTCTTCGGCGCCTACGGAGAGTGGATGCAGACCACGCCCCCGACCTGGGAGGACGTGGCGTGGCTGCGTACGGAGTGGGGCGGGCCCTTCCTGCTCAAGGGAGTTACCCGCGTGGACGACGCCAGACGGGCCGTCGACGCCGGGGTCTCCGCACTCTCCGTCTCCAACCACGGCGGCAACAACCTCGACACCACCCCCGCCACCATCCGGGTGCTCCCCGCCATAGCGGACGCGGTCGGCGACCAGATCGAAGTCCTCCTGGACGGCGGCGTCCGCAGGGGCGGCGATGTCGCCAAGGCCCTCGCCCTCGGCGCCCGCGCCGTCCTGATCGGCCGCGCCTATCTGTGGGGCCTGGCGGCCAACGGACAGGCCGGAGTCGAGAACGTCCTGGACATCCTGCGCGGCGGACTCGACTCGGCGGTGCTGGGCCTCGGGCACTCCTCCGTCCACGAGTTGTCGCCCGACGACCTGGTGATACCGCCGGGCTTCCGGCTGGAACTGGGCGCCCGTTCCGGCCATGACGCTCCGGCCGCCCGGGCATGACCGGCGACACGGTGACCGAACTGGCCCACACCGCCTGGCCGGACGTGCCGCCCGAGGCGCTGGTCCTGCTGCCGATCGGCTCCACCGAACAGCACGGACCGCATCTGCCGCTCGACACCGACAGCGTCATCGCCCACGCCGTCGCCCGGCGAGCCTCAACTGCCCTCCCCACGGCGCTGGTTGCACCGACCCTGCCCTACGGCGCCAGCGGCGAACACGCGGGCTTCCCCGGAACCGTCTCGATCGGCCACGAAGCACTGCGCGCGGTACTCGTGGAGTCGGTGCGCTCACTCTCCCTGTGGGCCGCGCGGATCGTTCTCGTCAACGGCCACGGCGGCAACACCGCCACCCTCGCCACCGCCGTCGGTCAACTGCGCGCCGAAGGCCACGACGTGGCCTGGACCGACTGCTCGGCACCCGGAGGCGACGCGCACGCCGGCCGTACGGAGACCTCGCTGATGCTCCATCTCGCCCCGGAACGCGTCCGGTTGGACGCCGCGGTCACCGGCGACACCCGGCCGCTGTCCGTCCTCCTCCCGGAGCTGATGGCTCACGGCGTCCGCGCGGTCGCACCGTCCGGCGTCCTCGGCGACCCGACCGGCGCCACGGCGGGGGAGGGCCGTACGACGATGGACGCCATGGTGTCGGCCGCGGTACGCCGGATCTCCGCCTGGAGCGCGGACGGCCGGGGACGCCTCACCGAGCCCGCCCGCCAGGCCGTACGACCATGACACCGCCCGTCGGCTTCGTGGTCGAACTCGACCGGCACACCCGGATCGTGGACGGTGGCCGGGCCCTCGTCGGCGGCTTCCCGACCCGGCTGATCCGGTTGACGCCACGGGCCCAACGGCTGCTCACCGGGCGGACGTTGTACGTGCGGGACGCGGCGGGCGCACTGCTCGCGGACCGGCTGCTCGACCTCGGCATGGCCAACCCGGTCGTCGGCGCACTGCCCCCGCCCGGCGACCCCCGGTACACCGTGGTCGTACCGGTCCGCGACCGACCGCGCCAACTCTCCAGGCTGCTCAGCAGTGTTGGCGGCGGCCATCCCGTGATCGTGGTCGACGACGCGTCCCGACACCCGGAGGCCGTGGCCGCCGTGGCCGCCGAACACGGCGCCAAACTCCTCCCCTTGACCACGAACGTCGGCCCGGCCGGTGCACGCAACGCCGGACTGCGGCTCGTCACGACCCCCTTCGTGGTGTTCGTCGACTCCGACATCGTGCTGGCCCCCGACACCGTGCCCACCCTGCTCCGGCACTTCGCCGACCCCGCCGTCGCCATGGCCGTACCGCGCATCACCGGACTGCCCTCGGCCGCCCCCACCTGGATCGAGCGCTACGAGAACGCCCGCTCCTCCCTCGACCTGGGCGCCCACCCGGCCGGAGTGCGACCCGGCAGCCCGGTCTCCTGGGCCTCGACTGCCTGCGTCGTGGCGCGGACCGACGACCTGGCGGACGGGTTCGACGAGGGGATGCGGGTCGGCGAGGACGTCGACCTGTGCTGGCGACTGATCGAGCGGGGGCGCAGGGTGCGCTACGAACCGGCCGCCGAGGCGGCCCACGAGCACCGGACCCGGGTCGACGACTGGCTGCTGCGCAAGGCCGTCTACGGCACCGGGGCGCACCCCCTCGCCGAACGGCACCCGCGTTTCATCGCCCCCGCCGTGTTCGCCCCGTGGAGCGCGGCACTCGTGACCGCGCTGCTCACCCAGCGCCGCTGGTCGGCGCCCGTCGCCGGGGCCGTCCTCGTCGGCGTCACCTATCGGATCGGCCGCCGACTCGGGGACACCCGGGACCGCCACCGGCTCGCCGCACGGCTCACGGCCAACGGCGCGCTGGCCGCCCTGGCCCAGACCTCGGCTCTCCTCAACCGGCACTGGTGGCCGCTCACCGTCGTCGGCTGTGTCGCCTCCCGTAGAGTGCGGCGGGCGGCGGCGGTGGCCGCGCTGGCCGACATCGCCCTGGAGTACCGACGGGACCGGTCCAATCTGGACCCGGTCCGCTACGGCGTCGCCCGACGCCTCGACGACCTCGCCTACGGGGCCGGCGTCTGGCTGTCCGCTCTCAAGGGACGCTCCACCACCGCGCTGCGGCCTCGCGTCACTCGCTGATCCACAGTCCCGGTCAGCGGAAATCGGCCAGCGGGCGCTCGGTCCCGGAAATGACACTGGGATCATCCCGCCGCGTGTGTGCGGCACTTGCGAGGAACCAGCCAGCAGGAGGTGTGCGGCGTGACGCACGAAGTGGTCAACCGTGTCGAGGAACTCGGGCCCGAACTGGCCGCACTCGCCGAACAGAACGAGAAACTCGGCAAGTTGAGCGACCGCACCGTCGAACTCCTGCGCTCCGCAGGGGTGATACGGCTGTTGCAGCCCAAGGAGTTCGGCGGCTACAGCGCCCACCCCCGCGACTTCGCCGAAGCGGTGATGGCGGTCGCGCGGTACGACGGGGCGGCGGGCTGGGTGTCCGGTGTCGTCGGCGTACACCCTTGGGAACTGGCCCAGTTGGACCCCCGGCTCGCGCACGAGGTGTGGGACGACGACCCGGACACCTGGATCGCCTCGCCCTACATGCCCAACGGCATCGCGGAACCCGTCGACGGCGGATACGTGCTCAGCGGTCGCTGGCCGTTCTCCTCCGGGAGCGACCACTGCAGCTGGGACTTCCTCGGCGCACTCGTCGGAGACGGCAAGGGGAAGCCGGCCGGGCCGATCTCCGTGCTCCATGTCGTCCTGCCGCGCTCCGACTACGAGATCATCGACGGCACCTGGGACGTCATCGGCCTGGCGGGCACCGGCAGCAAGGACGTCGTCGTCGACAAGGCGTTCATCCCCACGTATCGCACCATCAGGCAGGAAGTGGTCCAGGAGGGCACTGCCGCCGAGGCGGTCGGACTCACCGACACCCTCTACAAGCTGCCTTTCAGCTCCATGTTCCCCCTGGGGATCACCGCCGCCGTCGTCGGCATCTGCGAGGGCGCCCTCGCGCTGCACCTGGACCAGCAGCGGGACCGGGTCGCCGTGACCGGGGTCCAAGTACGCGACGACCCCTACGTTCTGTACGCCGCCGGGGAGGCCGCGGCGGAGATCGCCGCCTCCCGGGTCCAACTGATCGACGGCATCAGCCGGTTGTACGACCAGGTCGAGGCCGGGAAGCCCATCACCGTCGAGGACCGGTCCAACGTCCGCCGCAACCAGGTGCGTTGCGCGTGGCGGGCCGTCGCCGCCCTGGACGAGATCTTCGTACGGTCCGGCGGCAACGCGATCCGCCGCGGCAACCCGCTCCAGCGGTTCTGGCGGGACGCGCACGTGGGGCTCCAGCACATGATCCACGTCCCGGGAGCGGCGTACCACGCAAACGCCCTCGCCCAGATGGGACTTGAGCTGCCCGAGCCGATGCGCGTCCTGATCTGACGGGACGTCAAGAGAGTGAGCGAGCGAGGAGGGGCCGTGTCGGACGTGGTCGAGGGGCGCTACTTCCGTGAGGTGCTGGGGCACTTCCCCACCAGCGTGGTCGCGATCACCACGACGGACAGCGACGGGCAACCACAGGGAATGATCGTCGGGACCTTCATGTCCGTGTCCCTGGAACCGCCCCTGGTGTCCTTCCTGGTGGACGGTTCCTCCAACACCCTGCGGACGATCCGGACGGCCGGGCGGTTCTGTGCCAACGCGCTCGCCGGCAACCAGGAACGTCTGTCCCGGCGGATGGCCGGCGGCCCGAACCGTTTCGAGGGGACCGAGTGGGAGGAATCCCCGCTCGGCAACCCCGTCCTCGCCGGAATCGTCGCGTGGGTCGACTGCACGGTCGAGAAGATCGTCGAACTCGGCGATCACGAACTCGTCGTCGGCCGGGTCCGGACACTCCGCGTCGAGTCGATGAAGACACCACTGCTCTTCTTCCGCGGTGGATACGGCGACTATCTGTCCAGCGCGGGACTTCTGCTGGACAGGCTCGTCGGCTGGTGAGAGAGCGAAGAACAACAAGAGCCGCGAGATAGAAGGAGATCCGTTGATGCGCCAGGACCTTCATTTCAGATTGGAACGCATCTCCGCGTGGTGCGGATTTGTACTGCTGCTGGGATTCGCCGTGGCTTTCTCCGTCGGCCATCTCATCACGCCGATGGACCCGACGAAGAACGCGCAAGGCGTAGTCGAATTCCTCACCGACCATCAGACGGGCATCCTCGCCTGCGCCGCGATCATGGTCCTCGTCGTGCCGTTCGAGTACCCGTTCGTCGTTCTGACCAGCATGCAGATGCGCCGTATCGAAGGCGGCTGGGGCCTGCTGTCCATGGTCCAGCTCACCACCGGCGTCGTCGCGCCGATCGGTTTCTTCTTCCCGATCGCGATACTCGCCGCCGCTGCCTACCGACCGGAAAGCCACTCGCCCGACGTGCTTTATGCGATGTCGGACATCTACTGGCTCATGCTGGTCGGCAACGCCTGCATATTCGTCCTCCAGGTCTGGTCGATCGGATTCGCGGCCCTCGTGGACGACCGTGCCAAGCCGGTGTTCCCGCGCTGGTTCGGCTATCTCAACCTGGTGCTCGGAGTTCTGCTCATCCCGGGCGCTTTCGTCTTCCTCACCAAGACCGGCCCGTTCGCCTGGAACGGACTCCTCGCGAACATGCTGCCCACGCTGGTGTATTTCATCTGGAAGATCGCCACGCCGATCGTGCTGCTGCGTGCCGTGAAATCCGAGGAGGAGGAAGCGAAGGCGAAGGCCGCCGAACCCGCCGCGCTCGCCAGCACATAGCCGGCCGTCAGCCGAGCTCCCGGGAGCCGACGATACGGAACGTGGGATGGTCGGCGGGTTCGGGCAGTTGACGGAACGTCTCGGCGACGGTCGGGAAGCGGCCGAACTGTTCCAGATAGACCCGGATCAACGGCGCGCGCTCCGCCACCGGCACCTCGACCGCCTCGAACTCCTCCCCGCGACCCTTGCGTTGGAGCCGTCCGCTCTGCGCGGCACGCAGATTGCGCGACCACTCGGTGTTGCCGCGGGGCGCTATCAGATAGCGCTCCCCGTCGTGGTCGAGGACGGCCACCGGCACACTCCGCCAGCGGCCCGACGTACGCCCCCGGACGCTCAGCGTGCTCAGCACCGACCGGGCGAAGAGCTTGGCCATCCGGTTGCCGATGACCCGGGCTCCCCACGGCGGGGGCAGGTAGGGGGCGCTCATCGGGACCTCCTCGAAGACGACGGTGAAGTAGTATCTAGGGTGACCCTAAATATAGGGTCACCCTAGACTCCTTGTCTCACTGAAATCTGGACGGAGGCGACCGTGGGACTGCGCGAGTTGAAGAAGGAGCAGACGCGGACACTGATCGCGGACATCGCCTGGCGGCTCTTCGCCGACCGGGGGTTCGACGCCGTGCGGGTCGCCGAGATCGCCCGCGAGGCACGTGTCTCCGAGGCCACCGTCTTCAACTACTTCCCACGGAAAGAGGACCTCCTCTACTCCCGGCTCGACGACTTCGGCGAACGGCTCCTCGCGGCGGTCGACTCCCGGCCCCCGGGCGCGTCGGTCCTGGACGCGCTGCGGACGTTCCTGACCGGGGCGACCGGACTCCTCGCCCAGGTCGCGGCGGGCGACGACGAGGCCCTCGTACGACTGCGGACCGTGCACCGCATGATCGCCGACAGCCCCACGCTACGAGTCCGCGAACAGCAGGCGATCACCGATGCGACGACGGCACTGGCCGCCCTCCTCGCGGCGGACCCGGGTGACACGGCAGGGACGGACGAGGTGACCGCGTACGTGGCGGCCAACGCCCTGATGGGTGTCCACCGGGCACTCATCGACCTCGTACGCCGACGCGTTCTCGCCGACGAGGCGCTCGACCGGCTCGCCGCGGACGTCCGCGCACAGGGCGCGCGTGCCTTCGCCCTCCTCGCGCACGGCCTCGCGGACCACGGCGTACGGCCAACAGCGGGGAACGGACGGTGAGTTCACCGGCCGTGCGACGACCTGCCACCGCTACGGGCAGGACTCCCCGAACTTCACCGCCTTGAACTCCACGGGCTGCCCGGTCAGTTGCGTCCCGGCCGACGGTTTCTGCGAGCACACCTGCCAGTTCGACGCCAGCAGGATGAAACGCCCCTTGCCGGACGCGTCCTTGACCGTGACCGACGTCCCGGACGCGAGTGCGGCGCGCGCGGTGTTCACGGACTTTCCCTTGAAGTCCGGCATCGTAGAACCGGCCCGTGCGGGCGCGGACCGGTCCTTCGACGGGCAGGTCTCGGCGAGCTTCACCGCGCCGAAGTCGAGCCGCGTGGTGGTGGCGACACGCATGCCGGCCTTCACGTTCTGGGAACAGACCTTCCAGTCCCGGTCGAGGATCTGGTGGCGGTCGCGGCCGAGCGCGTCATGGGACTTGAGGCTGTAGAAGCCCTGCTTCTGGGCGGCGTCCTGGGCGGACTGGAGCCCCATGCCCACGAAGGCGGGAACGGTCCTGGTCCCGCCACGGGTCTTGGCGTTGCCGCTCGCGCCCGCTGTCGTGCCCCCTTGCCCGGTGTCGGGGTCGCAGGCGGTTCCGAGGCCGCCGATGACGAGGACGCCCGCGATGGCTCCGACGATGAGCTTCCCGTCGCGCCGCCGCCTGGGCGACGGGAACACGGAGTTGGACACGGCAGGCCCCCTGATGTGTTCGGCAACGCGGGCTGATCCTCCGCTACTTGAGGTGTTGCCCCAGGAAGTCGACGATATGTCCCATCGTCTCCTGCGTGGACCAGGGCAGGGCGGCCGAGGTGTCGCCGGTGAAGGACAGGTCGCCGTGGCCCGCGCCGGTGAGGACGTAGCGGGTGCTCTCGATCCCCTTGGCGCGCAACGCCGTCTGAAGGTCCAGGGTTTCGCTCGGTGAGACCAGATTGTCGGCGCTGCCGTGGAACAGGACGAAGGGCGCCGTCCTGGAGCTGATGTGGGTCGCCGGGTCGGCCGCCGCGACCTCGCTGGTGCGGTCCGCGACCGACTTCTTGGTGCCGGGGCCGTAGACCCACTGGGCGGCACTGTTGCCCGCCGCGTAGTTGGACCTCTGGGCCGCCGTGTCGTAGTCGGCCGCCAGCTTGGACAGGTCGGCGGGGCCGAACTCGTCGACCACGCCCTGGACTTCACTGCTCTGGTCGAGGTTGTCGCCGACGTCGAAGGACTTCTCCCCGTTGGTCGTGCCGGTCATCGCGGCCAGGTAGCCACCGGCGGACTGGCCCCACACGGCGACGTGGTCGGCGTCGATGTCGTACTTGTCGGCGTTGGCGCGGAGGTAGCGCACAGCGGACTTCACATCGGCGACGGCGTCCTTGTACGTCGCGCCGTCCTTGGTGGTGCGGTACTGGAGGCTCGCGACGACATAGCCCTGGTCGGCGACATAGGTGCGCTGACTCAGGTTGGCGGTGCGGTCCGCCATGACGAACCCGCCTCCGGTCAGATAGACGACCAACGGCTTCTTGCCCGACGCGGACGTGGGCACCTGGATGTCCAGCTTCAGATCGGTCTTCTTGCCGTTGGTGGTCGGCGAGGAGTACGTGATGTCGTGCGTGGTGGTGATCCCGGACGTGGCGCACTGGATCTGCGCGCCCTTGGGGTCGATCACGGTGCTGGTGCTGGTGTCCGACTTCTTGATGGTCTTGGCCACCGGAAGGCCGCCCGCGTTGCCCGACGGCATCGCGCTGGGCGCCGCGGCGCTTGAGGCCGCCGTACCCGTGTGGCAGGCGGCCGTCCTGGCGCGGGCGCTGGTGCTGGACGTACCGCTGGACGGGCTGTCGCCGCCCGAGGAACAGGCGACCAGCGCAAGGCCCGCCGCGACGGTGATCGTGACGCCGGCGATGCCCCTCCGCCGGCCTGCCCGTGTCTTCTCTTCTTCTCGCATGTCTTCGTCTCCCGCGACATCGGACGGCAAACGGAGATCTAATCTCCGATTCTCGTTGCCACCGTAACATCAAACGGAGATGACATCTCCGTTTAGGTCTGCGGTGTCGCGGTCCGGAATCGAACCTGATCAAGGGGTGCGCAGCTCGCGGAAGTACGATGCGCTGGACGAATCGACATCACCCGGAAGGCGGGACGACTGGTATGGCGGAGCCCGCTGAACCCGCCAGGGCGCCGCTGCGGCGCGACGCCGAGCTGAACCGCCGCCGGCTGATGACCGCCGCCCGCGAGGTGTTCCGTGACCGGGGCCTGGCCGCGACCCTCGACGACGTCGCCCGCCACGCGGGGCTCGGAGTGGGGACGGCCTACCGGCACTTCGCCAACAAGGAAGAGCTGGTCGACGCCGTCTTCGAGGACATGATCGACCGGGTCGAGGCCTGCGCCCGGGAAGCCGCGGCCGATCCCGATCCATGGCACGGGCTGGCGACCAGCCTTGAGCAGGTGTGCGAACTCCAGGCCCACGATCGCGGGCTGCGCGAGGTCATGCTCGGCACCGGCAAGGCCGCCCAGCGGCACGCCCTCATCGACCGGCGGATCAAGCCCCTGGTCGATCCGTTGATCGACCGCGCCAAGGAGCAGGGCGCGCTGCGGGCCGACGTGGAGCCCCTGGACCTCCCGATGATCCAGCTGATGGTGGGGGCGGTCACCGACCAGACCGGAGAGCCGGACCTGTGGCGCCGCTATCTGCGGATGCTGCTGGACGGCATGCGCACCAGACCGGACGGAACCGAGCCGCTGCCCCCGGGCCCCAAGTCCCACCCGCTGTGACGCGAAACGCTAGACGGAGAGCGCGAACCCGCCCGTCACCCGCAGCGTCTCACCCGTGACGAACGACGCCTTCGACGAGACCAGATACAGCAGCGCCTCGACGATGTCCCGCTCCTCGCCCTCCTGTTGGAGGATCTGCTCGCCCAACACCCGCTTCGCCTCGGCCTCGGGCAGTTGGGCACGCACGGTGTCCGTGAAGATCAGACCCGGCGCGATCGCGTTGACACGGATGCCATCGGCCGCGAACTCCCGCGCGAAGGACACCGTCAGTCCGCGTACGGCGAGTTTGGAGACGCCGTAGATGCTGCGGTTGGCGTAGGCCGCCGACGAGGAGATGTTCACGATGGTGGCACCGGCCCGTCCCCGCATGGCCTGTTGGGCCGCGAGGGAGCAGATGACGACGCCCATGACGTTCACGTCGAGCACGCGGCGCACCTTGGCCAGGCCGAGTTCGGCGAACGGCCGGTTGTAAGCGGCGTGCAGGCCCGCGTTGTTGACCAGGATGTCGAGACCGCCGTGGCGTGCGACGACCTCGTCCATCACCGCCTCGACCGCCGTCTCGTCGGCCACGTCACAGGCCACGCCCGTCAAACTGCCCCCGGCGGCGCTGAGTTCGGCCGCGGCGGCCTCCGCCGCCGCGCCGTCGATGTCCGCGAGCACGACATGCGCGCCCCGCGCCGACAGCGCGGCGCCGAACGCCTTGCCGAACCCGCGCCCGCCCCCGGTGATGAACGCGACCTTGCCCTGGTGCTCGTCGTGCTCCGGCATTACGGATGCTCCCATCGTCGTCCTGGCTCCAACCGGCCCCCGACACCGGTCACTTGGGGCCGAACCGCTGCCCCGCGTCGAGCCGCAGGCACTGGCCGTTCAGCATCGGGTTGTCGACGATGGCGAGCGCGAGCTTCGCGTACTCCTCCGGCCGGCCGAGGCGTTTGGGGAACGCCGCGTCCTCGACCAGCGCCGCGCGCGCCTCGTCCGGGATCTTCTCGACGGCGCCCGTGTCGAACAGGCTGGGCGCGATGGCCATGACCCGGATGCCGAACGTGCCGAGATCGCGCGCCATGGTGAGACACATACCGGCGATCGCGGCCTTGGCGGCCGCGTAGGCGACCTGGCCGATCTGGCCCTCGAAGGCCGCGATCGACGACGTGTTGACGATGACACCGCGCTCGCCGTCCGGGTCCTCGGGCTCGTTGCGGCTCATGTGCGCGGCGGCGAGCCGGCTGATGTTGAACGTCGCGACGGTGTTGAGGTCGAGGATGCCGCGGAAGGTGTCGAGGTCGTGTGGACCGTTCCTGCCGAGCGTCCGTTTCGCCTTGCCGCCACCGGCGGTTGTGATCGAGACGTGCAGTCCGCCCAGCGATTCCACGGCGGCGGCGAGCGCACTCTCCGTCGCCTCGAAGTCGGTGACGTCGACCGGCTCGAAGCGTCCGCCCAGCGCCGCGGCGACCTCGGCACCGGCCGACGCCGGACGGTCGAGTACGACGACGTCGGCGCCGCGTGCCGCGAGCAACTCGGCGCTGGCGCGGCCCATTCCGGAGGCCCCGCCGAACACCACGGCCTTCTTGCCCTTGATCTCCATCGATCTCGATTCCCTTTCGCTTGCGCTCAGGCCGACGCGGCGGACCGCTGAAGGAGGGTGCAGAGCCGGTCGCGGTGCACGGCGGCGTCCCCGTACAGCAGCCGGTCGGCCCTGGCCCGGCGCAGATGGAGGTGGAGGTCGTGCTCCCAGGTGAAACCGATCCCGCCGTGCAACTGGAGTGCCCGCGCGGCGACTTCACCGCTGCCGGCCGTGGCGTAGGAGGCGGCGGCACAGGCCGCCCGGGCGGAGTCGTCCGCACCGGCGTCGGCGGCCATCGCCGCGTAGTACGTCGCGGCCCGGGTGCCGTGCACCAGCAGCGCCATGTCGGCGCAGGCGTGCTTGACGGCCTGGAAACTCCCGATCGGCCGCCCGAACTGCACCCGGCTCCTGGTGTGTTCGACGGTCAGCTCCAGCATCCGCTCCAGCACGCCCAGCGCGTCGGCACACCGCAGGACGGACGCCTCGTCGAGCAGTGCCTGGATGTCGGCGGGCCCACCGTCGAGACGTGCGTCGAGCGGCACGCGTACGGTGTCCAGGCGGACCTCGTGGAACGCGCGGGTGGGATCCAGGACGCGCTGCCGCCGGACGGTGACCCCAGGAGCCGCGCGGTCGACGAGGAAGGACGCCGGTTCGCCGTCGTGGAGTGCGGTGACCAGCAGCCAGCGCGCACCGCCGGCATCCTGCACGACGGTCTTGACCCCGTCGAGGACGACTCCGTCGCCGTCGCCGCGTGCCGTGGCGTGGATCCCGTCCAGCGTCCAGGGCGCGTGCGGTTCGGCGAAGGCCCAGGTGGCCCAGCTCTCCCCGGCGGCGAGCGCGGGCAGCACCTCGGAGCGCAGCCGCTCGGAACCGCCGTAGGCGATCGCCCGGCCGACAAGTGCGGTCGCCAGGAAGGGGCCCCGGCCCAGCGCGCGTCCGATCTCCTCGGCGACCAGGGCGAGTTCGACCAGTCCCTGGCCGGAACCGCCGTACTCCTCGGGCAGGGCCAGCCCTGGCCAGCCGAGGTCGGACGTCAGCCGCCACAGCTCGGGGTCGACGTCGTCGGACCGGTCCATCCAGGCCCGTACGACGGCGATCGGGGCCCGGTCGGCCAGCAGGTCGCGCGAGGCCTCGCGGAGCATGGCCTGCTCCTCGCTGAGCTCGAAGTTCACCAGCCACCACCCGGTCCACAGCGGATCAATACCTCGAAGAAGGTATCCTCTTTTGCGTCGTTGGTCGAGATCCAGAGCCGTTTCAGGGCGTTCTTACCTGCGCCTCGCCAAGTTGAGTATCATCAATTGCATGACTGATGCCGTTCTGCTCGCCGCCTGCCGCACCGCGATCGGTACCGCTCGGAGGGGAACACTCCGGGACACCAGCGCCTTCGACCTCGCCACCGTCGTCGTACGGGAGGCCGTGCGGCGCTCGGGGCTGCCGCTCGATCTGATCGACGACGTCGTCCTCGGCGAGACCATGGCCGGTGGCGGGGACATCGCCCGCTACGCGGCGCTCGAAGCGGGGCTCACGCATGTGCCGGGGCTCGCCCACAACCGGCACTGCGCCTCGGGGCTGGCCAGTGTGGCGACCGCGGCGGCGGGGGTGATGGCAGGCATGGACCGTGCGGTCGTCGCCGGCGGCACCCAGTCCTCGTCCACCGCTCCGCAGGCCCGGCGCCGGATTCCGGGCACCGACGAATGGCAGGACCCCTGGTCGTCGCCCTCGCACGCGACGACCCGCGAGGCCCCCAACAATGACATGGCCACGCTGGTCGGCTGGAACACGGCCCGGCTGACCGGTATCTCCCGCCAGGACATGGACAGTTGGGCTCTGCGCTCGCACCAGCGGGCCGTCCGGGCGATCGACGAGGGGCAGTTCGCCGACGAGATCGTCCCCGTGGAGGTCACCGACCGCAGCGGCTCGGTCTCCGTGTTCGACACCGACGAACACCCGCGCCGCGACACCAGCATCGAGAAGCTCGCCGCACTGAAGGCGCTGCGCCCCGAGATAGAGGGCTACTCCATCACCGCGGGCAACTCCAGTGGGGTGAACGACGGTTCGGCCGCGGTCGTCGTCGCCTCCTCCGAGATCGCCGCCCGTCATGGGCTCACCCCACTCGCCACCGTACGGTCCTGGGCCAGCGTCGGCGTCGACCCCGTCGAGACGGGACTGGCCCCGATCGCAGCCATCCGCAAGGCACTTGACCTGGCCGGACTGCGGATCGAGGACGTCGATCTGTTCGAGATCAACGAGGCCTTCGCCGCGGTCGCCGTCGCCGCCACCCGTGAACTGGGCCTGGACGCCGAGCGGGTGAACCCCTTCGGCAGCGGGTGCAGCCTCGGCCACCCGATCGCCACCACCGGCACCCGCATGATCGTCACGCTCGCGCACGAGCTGCGCCGCCGTGGCGGAGGCACGGCGGTCGCGGCGATGTGCGCGGGCGGCGGCATGGGATCGGCGCTGGTGCTCACCGTGTGACCCGTCGGGCACGCGTCAGCGGGCCGCCCAGCTCACCGCCTTCGTCTGCAGATACTCGTCGAGCCCGAACTCGCCCCACTCCCTGCCGAGTCCACTCTGCTTGTAGCCGCCGAACGCGGATCGCGGGCTCACTCCGGCGCTGCCGCCGTTGATCGTGACCCCGCCGGTCCGCAGTCGCGTCGCCATCTCGTAGGCGGCCACGGTGTCGGCGCTCCACACGGCACCGCCGAGACCGTACGGACTGTCGTTGGCGATGTGTACCGCCTCCTCGTCGGAGCGGAACGGGATGACGACGCCGACCGGTCCGAAGAACTCCGTCCGGGCGACGGCCATCGCGTTGTCCACGGCGGCGAAGAGCGTCGGCTCCACGAAATAACCCCGGTCGAGCCCGGACGGCCGCTTGCCACCGCACACGATCCGGGCGCCCTCCTCCTCGCCGACCCGGATCAGCTTCTCCACCTTGTCCCGCTGGGCCGCGCTGATGAGTGGCCCCATTGTGGTGGCCGCGTCGGCGGGGTCGCCGACCCTGACCCCGGCGAGGGCCGCGCTCAGCCGGTCGACGAACTCGTCGTGGACGGACTCGTGCACCAGCGTGCGCGTCAGCAGCGAACAGCCCTGTCCCGCATGGGTGGTCATGCCGGAGAACGCGGAGCGGACGGCGCCGTCGAGGTCGCCGTCGGCGCGCACGATGTTGGCCGACTTGCCGCCGAGTTCCAGGACGACCTTCTTCATGGAGGCCGCGGCCTGGGAGTACACCGTGCGGCCCACCGTGTCCGACCCGGTGAAGCTGACGAGGTCCACCATCGGGTGCGTGGTCAGCTCCCGGCCGGCCTCCACATCGCCGGTCACGATGTTCAGCACCCCCGGCGGCAGCCCGGCCGCGTCCGCGAAGTCGCCGAGCAGCAGCGAGTCGAGCGGGGTCTGCGGCGCAGGCTTCAGGACGACGGTGCAGCCCGCGGCGAGGGCGGGGATGACCTTCATCATGCTGAGGAAGAAGGGGAAGTTGTACGCCGAGATCAGCGCGCACACCCCGAACGCCTCGCGGCGCAGCACCCCTTGGAAGATGCCGGCGCCCGGCGCGATCGTGGGATCCATCGGACGCTCCCACGCGAAGCGGGGTATCACCCGCTCGGCCATGTCCCGCAGATGCGCCACCGGCACCCGCGTCTGTAGCGTCTCCGCAAGCCCGCGCACCGAACCCGCCTCGGCCATGTTGATGGCGACCAGCTCGGGCAGCCGCCGCTCCAACTCCTCGGCCATGCGCAGCAGTACCGCGCCCCGCTCGGCGGGCCTCATCCGCGGCCACGGCCCCTCGTCGAAGGCCCGCCGCGCCGCCTCGACCGCCCGCCGCACATCCCCGAGCGAGGAGTCCGGAACCTCGGCGACCGTCTCCTCCGTCGCCGGATTGCGTACGACGATCCGCGCGTCCGACGTGCCGTCGGTGTGCCGTCCGTCGATGTAGAGCCGCGAAGAGAACGAGTGCGTCGTCGTCATGTGCCGTCTCCTCATCAAGTGTGTCCCGTGTTGAGTGTACTGAATTAAGGGGGGCGGGTCAGGAGTGTGCCAGTTTTATTGACTCGACCGGTCGGTACAGCTAACTTCGCAGATATCTGGGGGTCGGCCTTCTGGCTACGAACGACGGAGTTCGAAAAGAGGTACCGCCTGTGTTCAAGGAATTTGTCGTGTCCGGCGATTCGCATATCATCGAGCCGGTCGATCTGTTCAAGACCCGCCTGCCCAAGGATCTCCGCGAGCGTGCTCTGTGGGAAGAGGAGTTCACCCTCGACGAGCCGATCGTGCCGGGTGGGCACACGGAGTTCAAGAAGCTCCATACCATCGGGTTCGACGGCTGGACGATCTCCAAGTACCGCCAGACGGGCGGGGAGACGCCGGACGGGGATCCCGAGCACATCATCCGGGACATGAACTTCGACGGTGTGGATGCTTCGGTGATGTTCCCGAATCTCTCGCTGTTCGTCCTGTTCACCGATGACCACGAGCTGTCGATGGCTCACGCGCGGGTGTGGAACGACTACCTCGTCGAGAGGTACCTCCCCTACAAGGACCGGCTGCGCCCCACCGCCGCGATCCCGATCACGGACGTCCCCGCTGCCGTGGCCGAGATCGAGCGGATCGCGGGCCTCGGCCTCGGCGCCATCCTGCTGCCGGAGATCCCGCCGCTGCCGTACTACGCGCGGGAGTACGACCCGATCTGGGCCGCCGCGCAGGCCCACGGCCTGCCGGTCTTCATCCACGTCGCCACCGGCGGGGTGAAGGTCAAGGAGGGCATCTCCGGGACGGCGCGGACCGTGCGCGGTCTGATGACGTCCATGAACATGGGCAAGGGCAACCTGACCGACGACATGGTGGCGGGGCGGACCATGGGCTTCGCGGCCGGTGCCGGTGTGGCGGGTCCGCAGGGCATCATCGCCAGCCTGGTCGGCGGCGGGGTGTGCGAGCGCTTCCCCGACCTGCACTTCAACCTGATCGAGTACACGGCCGGCTGGCTGGTCTCCTTCATGGGCTACATGGACAAGGCGTGGAAGACGGGCACCGGTCAGGACCCCGACTGGTGGCTCGGCTTCTGGGACGACAGCCGTCCGGCGAACGAACAGCCCTCCATGGGAAGGCTGTTCGCGATCAACGACAAGTGGCCCTACCCGCTCAAGCCCACCGAGTACGTCCAGCGCCAGATCCATGTGCAGTTCGCGGACGACCCCACGGCGGTCAAGGCACGTCACATCACCGGTCTGTCGACGGTCATGTGGGGCAACGACTACCCGCACGCGGAGGGCACCTTCCGCAGCAGCGCGGAGTGCATCGCGGAGAACTTCGAGGGCGTGAACGACGAGGACCGCGCGGCCATCCTGGGCGGCACGCTCGCCGATGTCGTGCACTTCGACAAGAGCAGGAAACTCGCCCCGGTCACCGAAAGTGCCTGACCATCGGAACGGCGTTTCAGGGCACTGAAACGCGATGACAGCGGCGGGCGGTCCGAGGGTGCCGTCCGCCGCTTCTCCTGTCACGGCGTGGGCAGTTCGCCGATCAGGGCGAGGGAGGCGCGGGCATACGCGGCCCGGCGCCGCCGGCCCACCAGGAAGCTGGGCGGTGCGAAATAGCCGACGTCACGAGGGAGCGAACCGGCGCGAGCGGCCAGCATGCCCTTCGCGTCGGCCGTCGTCCCGCACACGGCGATCGCGGTCAGCATCTCGTCGGTGACCGCGGCGGCCATCGCGTCCGTGTCCCCGGCCCGGAACGCCTTGCGCAACTGGTCCACCGGGCCCTCCCAGCCGTGGTGCGCGACGAACGGGTCGTACGTCTTCACCGTGAGGTAGAAGGCGATCATCCGGCGGGCGTCGGCCACCGCGCGTTCGGGCGCGGAGTCGTCCACCGCCGTGATGACCCAGCCGTGTTCCAGGGGCGGTTCGGTGCGTCCGGCGGCTACGGTGCCGCGCTCGACGGACGGTCGTACGACGTCGTTCCACCAGGAGCGGGTGAACAGCCCGTGCCCGATGACGCCGTCGGCGACCCGGCCCGCGGTGGCGGCCATCCGCGTGTTGAACGCGGCGAGCAGCACGGGGATGTCGAGCCGACCGAGCACCGGGGCGCGGACATCGGCGTCCAGCGAGTAGAACTCGCCGGAATAGTGCACCTTTTCGCCGTTCTCCGCGTGCAGCCAGGCGCGCACGGCACCGACCGTCTCCGCGATCCGGTCCACCGGGCGGTCGGCGGGTACGTCGAGCCAGTCGCGGTTGATGCGGAACGCGGCACTGCCCAGGCCGAGGAAGAGCCGCCCCGGCGCCTGGGCGTGGAGCTGGCGCAGCGCGGTGGCGTGCGCGTACGGGGTGCGGGCGAAGGCGTAGGCGATGGCGGGCCCCGCCAGGGCGCGTTCGGAGTTCGCGACGATCTCTGCGAGGGTGAGGTAGGCGTCGTGGTCGACGAACTCACCGGCGCAGAAGGCGCCCGCACCGGCCTCCTCGGCCTCGTGCGCCACCTCTCGGCCCGGCCAGGGCATGCCGAATCGCATCAGAGCCAGCCCTTCATGGAACCTCGTAAAAAAGGATACTGTTTTATGGAGCGTAGGGGAGTGTCAGCGCAGTGTCCACCGCCCCCGCGGCACCGCGGCACGGTCCACCTCGGCCTTTCCGACGGGGTTCCCGATCTGCGTGTACGACAGCCCGGTGCGCAGGGCCTGGGTGCGGGTCGAGTCAAGGGACTCCCAGATCGCACGGACCGTGCCCTGGATCGCGGCCGGCGGTTTGGCGGCGATGATGCGCGCGATCTCGTCCGCCCGGTCCCAGAGCCGTTCGCCCGGCAACACCTCGCTGACCAGGCCGATTTGGAGGGCGCGCGCGGCCGACACCCGCTCGTCCAGGCCGAGCAGGGCGATACGCAGGGTCTCGCCGAGCGGGATGCGGCGAGCCAGCCCGATCGGTTCGAGGGCGGCGGTGAGTCCGTAGCTGACATGCGGGTCGAAGAAGGTCGCGTCGTCCGAACAGATCAGGATGTCGGCCTCGTTGAGCCAGTAGAAGGCGCCACCGGCGGCCATCCCGTGCACCGCGCAGACCAGCGGTTTCCACACCTGGTTCAGCTTCGGCGACAGGAACTCCCCGGGGTCGGTCTGCGACCAGACGTTGGGATGCCGGTCGATGCCCTCCTTGACGTCCATGCCGGTGCTGAACGCGCGCTCGCCCGAGCCGCGCAGCACGACAACACGCACGTCGTCGTCGGTCTTCACGGTCCGCCAGATGAGCGCGAACTCCTCCAGCATCTCCTGGTTGAAGCTGTTCATGGCCTGCGGCCGGTTCAGGGTGACGGTGGCGACATGGTCGGTCACCTCGAACAGGACGGTCTTGAGGTCCATCCGGCGACTCCGTTCGTCGTCTCGGTTCATCATCTCGACGCGATCGAGGTAAGTAGTATACTTTTTTCTGGTCTTCGGGCGCCCGGAACGGAACAAGATCCGCGGAGGAACCTGCGATGAGGCCACGAGTGGGACAGATGCTCGCCAGCACGGTGGACACGACGGCGGTGATCGTCGTGCGCTGCCCTGACAACGACCTGGACATCACCTGCGGCGGTGCCGCGATGGCCGAGGGGCCCGCGAGCGGGGCCCCCACCGGCACCGCGGACCCGGACCTGATGGGCGGTTCACTGCTCGGCAAGCGGTACGCCGACGAGGAACTCGGCCTCGAACTCCTCTGCACGAAACAGGGACCGGGCACCCTCGCGGTGAACGGCCTCCCGCTGCCCGTGAAGACCGCGAAGCCGCTCCCGGCCTCGGACTGAGAAGAGGGAAGCGCGCCGATGAACGTGTCGATGATCCTGGACATGGCCGCCGAGGGCTTCGGCGACCGGATCGTGATCGGACGCGCACAGGACGGGCTCACCCCCGTACGGCTGCGCGAACTGGCCCTCGGCGGTGCCGGGTTGGTCCGCGCGGCCGGCGCCGACGCGCTCGTGTACCTGGCCACCAACGGCCCCGCCTTCGCCGTCGCCCAGTTCGCGGCGGCCCACGCCGGAGTCCCGCTCGTCCCGGTCAACTACCGCCTGGGCGAAGAGCAGTTGGACGCGCTGCTCGCGAACCACCCGCACGCCCTGGTGATCGCGGCCGCCGACCAGGACGCCGCCCCGCGTCGCGCCGGACTGCCGGTCCGTAGCCCGGCCGAATGGCTCACCGAGGCTGCCGCGCACACCGACGGCGACACCGAACCGGCCCCGCCGACCGACGCCCCCGCCGTGCTGATCTACACCAGCGGCACCACCTCGGCCCCGAAGGGTGTGGTCCTGCGTCACCACAACCTGGTGTCGTATGTGCTCGGCACGGTGGAGTTCGCCGCGGCGGACCCCGCCGAGTCAGCGCTGATGAGTGTGCCGCCGTACCACATAGCCGCCGTCTCCAATGTGCTGACGAACCTCTACGCCGGCCGACGCACGCTCACCCTCGACCAGTTCACCCCGGTGGGCTGGCTCGGCCTCGTCCGGGAAGAGCGGATCACCCACGCGATGGTGGTGCCGACCATGCTCGCCCGGATCATGGACACGGAGGGCCTGGACCGATCAGTGCCCTCAATGCGCTCGCTCGCCTACGGCGGCGCCAGGATGCCGGTGCGCGTGATCGAGACGGCGCTGCGCTCCTGGCCAGGGGTCGACTTCGTCAACGCCTATGGCCTGACGGAGACTTCGTCCACGATCTCCGTGCTCGGCCCGGCCGAACACCGCGCGGCCGTCAACAGCGACGACCCCGCCGTACGGGCCCGGCTCGGCTCGGCCGGACTGCCGGTGCCGGGCATCGAGATCGAGGTGCGTGACGTGACCGGGGAGCCCCTGGGTGCGGGGGAGACCGGGCAGATCTGGGTGCGCGGCGAACAGGTCTCGGGGGAGTACGCAGGTCAGGGCTCCGCCGTCGACGAGCGCGGGTTCTTCCACACCCGCGACCGGGGCCGCCTCGACGCCGACGGCTACCTCCACATCGAGGGCAGGACCGACGACACGATCATCCGCGGCGCGGAGAACATCGCCCCCGCCGAGATAGAGGACGTACTGCTGCGCCACCCGGACGTGCTCGACGCCGTCGTGGTCGGTGTCCCCGACGAGGAGTGGGGCCAGCGCATCGAGGCCGTGGTCGTACCCCGCGACGGCGCCCAGGTCGACGCCGGAGCACTGCGCGCGGCCGTGCGCGGCACCCTGCGCGGCTCGAAGACCCCGGAACGCATCACGTACTGGACCGAACTACCGCGCACGGTGACCGGCAAGCTCGTGCGCCGCGACATCGTGGCGGCACTCACCGCACCGGAGAACGGGACGAAAGGGCAGCAGCCATGAGCGTCGTCGCCACCAACAGCCCTGCCCTTGTACGAGAGTTGACGGACCGCACGGCCGCAGTGGTCGGCGGCTGGATTCCCGGCGCCACCGTCGACGGCGTCGAACCGCTCACCGGCGGCACGTCGAGCCTGACGTTCGTCGCCGCCCTGTCGGGTGTCCCGGCGGGCTACGAACGTGTCGTTCTCAAGGTGGCCCCGCCCGGCCTGCCCCCGGTCCGCAACCGGGACGTGCTGCGCCAGGCGCGGCTCATGGCGGCCCTGGCCGGACAGCCGGGCGTGCGGGTGCCGAAGGTGCTGTTCTGCGACGCGGGCACGCCCCCGGACGTCCAGCCTTTCGTGGCAATGGAGTTGGTGCCGGGGGAGTGCGTCGAACCGGTGCTGCTGCCTCGCGGCACTCTGGCGCCGGGGGAGGTGCGGGCCCGTGCCCTGGACGCGGCCAGGATGCTGGCCGACCTGCACCGGGTGGATCCGGCGCGGACGGCGCTCGCGGCGGAACCGGCCGTGTCGCTCCACGCCGAGATCGACCGCTGGACGCGGGCGTTCGGCACCGTCCCCGACGACCTGCGCGCCGGGCACGAGGCGGTCGCCGACCGGCTGCACGCCACCGCGCCCGCCGCGATGACACCGGTGTTCACCCACGGCGACTACCGGCTCGGCAACACGTTGTGCGCGGACGGCTCGGTCACGGCGATCATCGACTGGGAGATCTGGTCGCTCGGAGACCCCCGCGTCGACATGACCTGGCTGACCTTCTTCACCGACGAGGCCCGTCACCCCGCCTCCGCGTCGGACGAGCCGACCGGCATGCCGAGCAAGGCCGAACTCGTCGGCACCTACGAGGAGTTGCGAGGCGAACCGCTCCGGGACCTGTTCTGGTTCGAGGCGCTCACCAAGTACAAGGAGTCCGCGGCGACCGCCCTGCTGATCAAACGGGGCCGTAAATCAGGACAGTTGAACGCCATGCACCAGCGGATGCTGCCCGCGCTGCCGGTGTTGCTGGACGAGGCGGCCGAACTGCTGGGCACAGCGCGAAGTTGACGTATGCCCAGACCGAGGGCTGCGACGATGAAGGAGCACTTGGCCCCGTTCATCGCGCGCAGGCCCTCCGGCCGAGGCGGCCTCCGCCGTCGTGTTCCTCGCGAGCGACGAGGCGTCCCAGATCCACGGCGGTGCAGGAGCGTCAGCGTCAGTACAGCCCGCCGTCGACCCTGATGAGCGCCCCCGTCGTATAGCTCGACGCGTCGCTCGCGAGGTACAGCGCGGTGCTGACGATCTCCTCCGGCTGTCCGGGACGCCCGATCGCGCTCCGTGTCGTCTCCCGTTTCTCCGGCGCCCAGGCCTTGGAGATGTCGGTGAGGAACGGCCCCGCCGAGATCGTGTTGACGCGCACGGTCGGGCCGTACTCCAGGGCGAAGACCGTCGTGAGCGCGTTGAGCGCGGCCTTGGCACCGGCGTACGGGCCGAAGCGTGGCTGTGGCATCAGCGCCCCGGACGACGAGACGTTGATGATCGAGCCCCCGTTCTCCGAGTCGGCCATCCGCTGTCCGATCAGCGAGGCGAGCCGGAACGGGCCCTTGAAGTTGACGCCGATCACCTTGTCGAAGAGCTCCTCGCTGGTGTCGGCCGAGGAGGGGGCGAGGGGTGACATGCCGGCGTTGTTGACCAGCACGTCGACCCGGCCGAACTCCTCGTAGGCCGCGTCGGCGAGGCGCGCCAGGTCGTCCCAGTGGCCGACATGGGCGGCGACGGGCAGGGCGCGGCGCCCCAGGGCCCGCACCTCGTCCGCCACGGCCTCGCACGCGTCGAGTTTGCGGCTGGCGATGACGACATCGGCGCCCGCGGTGGCGAAGGCGCGCACCATGGCCAGCCCCAGGCCCCGGCTGCCGCCCGTGACCAGCGCGACCTTGCCGGACAGGTCGAACAGGTCGGCCGGGGCCAGGGACTTGGTGTCGCGTGCCTCGCTCATGCCTGCACCCGGCCGGTGAGGCTGTCGTCCTCGACGATGTGGGCGTACCGCTTGCGGGCGGCCTCCAGCTTCGGCGGGATGTGTTCGCTGGGGAACAGACCGTCGGCCGGACGGCGGTTCTTGAGCAGCTGCTTGGCGATCGTGGTGCGGTGCACTTCCGTGGGGCCGTCGGCGAGTGCGAGGTTCGGTGCGGCCATCCACCATTTGGCGAGCGGGAGTTCGTTGGTGGTGCCGAGTGAGCCGTGCACGTGCAGGGCTCGCTGGATGACGTCGTGCAGCACCTTCGCGGTCTGCACCTTGCACATCGCGATCTGGGTGCGGGCGGCACCGTGCGGCTGGGTGTCGATGATCCAGGCGGTGTGCAGCACCAGCAGCCGGAACTGCTGCAACTCCACCCAGGAGTCCGCGATGAACTGCTGCACGGCCTGCTTCTCGGCGAGAAGAGTGCCCTGAGTACGCCGGGACACCGCGCGCTCGCACATCATGTCGAAGGCGCGCGTGCACTTGCCGACGGTCCGCATCGCGTGATGGACGCGGCCCCCGCCGAGCCGGGCCTGGGCGACCTTGAAGCCCTCGCCGGGACCGCCGAGCATGGCGTCGAGGGGGACCCGCACCTGGTCGTAGCGGATATAGGCGTGGATGCCCTCGTCGAGGGAGTCGCGCTCGTCCATCGTGCCGACGTTGCGCTTGATCTCGATGCCGGGTGTCTCGGCCGGGACGATGAACATCGACATCCGGGCGTGCGGCGGCGCCTCCGGGTCGGTGACGGCCATGACGATGAGGAAGGCCGCGTACCGGGCGTTGGAGGAGAACCACTTCTCCCCGTCGATCACCCACTCGTCCCCCTCGCGCCGCGCCCGGCACACGAACTCCTTCGGATCGGCCCCCGCCTGCGGTTCCGTCATCGAGAAGGTGGAGACGATGTCCCCGTCGAGCAGGGGCTGGAGATAGCGCGCCTTCTGCTCCTCGGTGCCGAACATGGCCAGGATCTCCGCGTTGCCGGTGTCCGGAGCGGCGGTGCCGAACACCGTCGGCGCCCAGTAGGAGCGGCCGAGGATCTCGTTGAGGTAGGCGAGCTTCACCTGGCCGTAGCCCGCGCCGCCGAGTTCCGCGCCGAGGTGGCAGGCCCACAGGCCCTGGGCGCGGACCTGGTCCTGGAGCGGTTTGAGGATCGCGCGGGCCTTTTCGTTGCGCGTGTCGTACGGGTCTCCGCCGTGCGGAAAGAGGAGGTCGAGCGGCTCGACCTCCTCCCGTACGAAGGCCGTCGCCCAGTCCAGTTTGGCCTGGAACTCGGGTTCGATCGAGAAGTCCAGCATCGGCCCTCCGGAAGGTGCGGGTTGGTCGGCGACAGCAAAACAGTATACTTTTTAGCGAGGTTCGGTCCATACTCGGAGTGCGTGACGGCAGATGAGTATGAGGAGTTGGTCGATGCGCAGGCCGATGGAGGGCGTACGCGTTCTCGAAGTAGCCCAGTTCACCTTCGTCCCGGCGGCGGGTGCAGTGCTCGCCGACTGGGGCGCTGATGTGATCAAGATCGAACACGCCGAACGCGGCGACGGACAGAGGGGGTTGGTCCGTGTCCTCGGTTACGACGCCACGAGCGCGGGGTCGTCGTTCTTCCCGATCGTGGAGGGACCCAACCGGGGCAAACGCAGCGTCGGCCTCGCCCTGGAGAAGCCGTCGGCCCGCAAGGCCTTCGAGGAACTGGTCCGCCGCAGCGATGTGTTCCTGACCAACTTCCTGCCCGAGGCGCGCGCGAAACTGCGCATCGAACTAGAGGACATCCGGGCCATCAACCCGGACATCATCTACGTACGCGGCAGCGGTTTCGGCCAGCGCGGCGACGAGGCCACCAAGGGCGGCTACGACAGCACGGCCTTCTGGGCGCGTGGCGGCAGCGCGGCCGGTGTCACACCGCCGGGCGCGGACCGGATGATCCGCATGCCCGCGGGCGCCTACGGCGACTCGATGGGCGGCATGACGATCGCCGGCGGTATCGCCGCCGCCCTCTACTCCCGCGCGACGACCGGCGAACCCTCCGTGGTCGATGTGTCGTTGCTCGGTGTCGGTGCGTGGGCGACCCAGTTCACGGTCAACATGGCGCTGATGAACGGCGGACCGCTGCCGGTGAACGTCCAGCCCCGCCACGGCTCGCGCACCAACCCCCTCATCGGGGCGTACCTGACCTCGGACGGACGCTGGATCGAACTGGCGATGCTCCAACCCGGCCGCTACTGGGCCGAGTTCTGCAAGCTCGCCGGACGCGGCGAACTCGCCACCGACGAACGCTTCGACAGCACCGAGAAGTTGATGGCCAACGCGGCTCAGGCGGCCGGCCTCGTCGCCGAACTCATCGCGTCCCGCACCTTCGAGGAGTGGGTGGAGATCCTCTCCCGGGGTGAGGGCCAGTGGTCGGTGGTGCAGAATGCCTGGGAGGTCGGCCAGGACCCCTCGCTGCGCGCCAACGGACTCATCGCCTCCGTCGTGGACGCGGACGGCGTCGACCGCGAACTCGTCGCCAACCCCGTCCAGTTCGACGAGACCCCGGTCGACATCACCCGGGCGCCGCAGTTCGCGGAGCACACCGACGAGGTCCTGCGCTCACTCGGTCTCTCCGACGAGGAACTGATCGGGCTGAAGATCGACGGCGCCGCGACATGACCGCCGTCCACGACGCGCAGACCGTACGAAAGGAGCCGTGATGAGCGCGACCCTCGAACCCGACGGGACCCACCAGGGCGTCCCCGCCTACCACTTCGACAACCGGCTCGGCGGCCCGGTCCTCAGCCATCAGGAACGCTGGGACGAGATCGCCGGCACCCACTCCGGATTCCGCAGCACCATCGCGCGCGGATACTGGGTCGTCACCGAGGGCGAGGCCGTCCAGCAGGCGTTGCAGGACTGGCGGACCTTCTCCAACCAGTCCGTCACGGCGCTCGATCCGGACCCCAGGTTCCTGTGGATCCCGGAGATGCTCGACCCGCCCCAACACACCGCGTGGCGACGCCTGTTGGGCAGCGCCTTCTCGCCCAAGACCGTCGCCGCCCGCGAACCGGAGATCCGCGAGGTCGCGTCCGGCCTGATCGACGAGGTGAAGGACAGCGGCTCCGCCGACGTCCTGGACTCGTTCGCCCGCCGCTTCCCGACCCTGATCTTCATGCGCCTGATGGGCCTGCCCGAGCAGGACCTCCCGCAGTTCCTCGACTGGATCCACGACCTGCTGCATCTCTCCCACGGCGAAGACCCGCACGGCGAACGGCAGTTGAGCGCCATGAACGCCGTGTCGGAGTACTTCGAGCAGCAGATCGCGCTCCGCCGCGAGGCACCCCGCGACGACCTCCTGTCCCGCGCCATGACCTGGACGATCGACGACGAGCCGATCAGCGACCGGGACATGCACGCGTTCTGCATCCTGCTGTTCCAGGCCGGGTTCGACACCGTCCCCATCTCCATCGGCTGGGCCCTCTACCACTTCGCCACGCACCCGGAACAGCGCAGGGCGATCGTCGACGACCCCTCGCTGATCCCCACGGCGGTCGAGGAGATCCTCCGCGTCTACTCGTTCGTCGTGCCCGCCCGCAAGGCGACACGAGACGTCGAGATCGGCGGCTGCCCGGTCAGGGCGGGGGAGATGGTGATGCTCCCGCTCGCGGTCAGCAACCGCGACCCCGAGCGCTTCGACCGGCCCCTCGAAGTGGACCTCCGGCGCAAGGCCACCAACCACATCGCGTTCGGCTCCGGCCCGCACCGCTGCCTCGGCTCGCACCTCGCCCGCCTCGAACTCAACGTGGCCGTCGAGGAATGGCACCGGCGCATCCCCGACTACGGGATCACCCCCGGCCAGGACCTCGAACAGCACGGCAACATGTATGGCATCAAGCAGCTCCGGCTGGAGTGGTGAACGACGCCATGACGACGCACCCACTCAGCCCAACGGACCTGTACCACACGGGAATCGTGGTTCCCGACATCGAGGCGTGGAAGATCCGGCTGACCGAACTCGCCGGCCACCGCTGGACCGAGACCTTGGCCGCGGACCTGCCGGTCCGGATGGCGGACGGCGAGCGCGTACTCCCGCTGCGCTACGCGTACTCGCTGGACGCCCCGCACATCGAACTCGTCCAGGAGATCCCGGGCACCCCCTGGACACCGGCCCCGAACCTGTCCGTCCACCACCTCGGCTACTTCTGCGACGACTTGCAGACGACCTCCAAACGGCTGGAGGAGGCGGGCTTCCCGCTGGAGGCCTGCGCGCTGGTCGACGGCAGCCCGGCGCTCTTCGCCTACCACCGCGACCCGTACGGCCTGCGCATCGAGATCGTGGACCGCACCCTCATCCCGGACCTCGACGCCTACTTCCGCGCCAAGGCACCGACGTGGCACTGACGTTCACCGAGGAGCAGGAGGAACTCCGTACGACACTCCGGCGCTTCCTCACCGACAAGGCGCCGAGCGCGGCCGTACGCCGTGCGATGGACTCCGCCGAGGGCCACGATCCCGGGCTCTGGCGGCAGATGGCCGACCAACTCGGCCTGCACGGGCTCGCGTTGCCCGAGGAGTACGGCGGATCCGGCGGCGGGCCCGTCGAGTTGGGGATCGTGCTGGAGGAGACCGGACGGGTCCTGCTGCCGTCCCCGTACTTCGCGACCGTGGCGCTCGCCGGTCAGGCCCTCACGGCCTCCGGCGACGAGGCGGCGAAGGCGCGCTGGCTGCCCGCCATCGCGGACGGAACGCTGACGGCCACCCTGGCGCTCGCGGAGGAACGCGGCTCGTGGCGGCTGGAGGACGTCGAGACCTCGGCCGAGAACGGGACCGTGACGGGCACCAAGATGTTCGTCGTCGACGGCCACACCGCCGACCTGATCCTCGTAACGGCCCGTACCGGCACGGGACTTGGGCTCTTCGCGGTCGAAGGTGACGCGCCCGGAGTGACCCGTACCCGGCTGGAGACCCTCGACCCGACCCGGCGGCTGGCCCGCGTCGACCTCGACGGCGCGCCCGCGCTGCGGGTCGGCCCGAGCGGGGACGCCACGCCGTATCTGCGCACCGTGCTCGACCTCGTGGCGGTGGCACTCGCCGCCGAACAGGTCGGCGGAGCACAGGCGTGCCTCGACGCGGCGGTGGCCTACGCGAAGGTCCGGGTGCAGTTCGGGCGTCCCATCGGCTCGTTCCAGGCGATCAAGCACAAGTGCGCCGACCTGCTGGTCGCCGTGGAGGGCGCCCGGTCGGCGGCCTACCACGCGACGGCCGTCGCCGCCGCTGAACTGCCGGTGTCCGCCGCACAGTTGGTGCCCGCCGAACTGCCGGTGTCCGCCGCCCTGGCCGCCGCCTGCTGCGCGCAGGCCTTCACCCACGCGGCCAAGGAGAACATCCAGATCCACGGCGGCATCGGCTACACGTGGGAGCACGACGCACACCTCTATCTGAAGCGCGCCAAGTCGTCGGAGCACTTGTTCGGCGGCCCGGCGACGCACCGGAGCCGGTTGGCCGACCTGGTCGGAATCTGAGACCGACGTCCTGTCGAAAGGTTCATCACGTGGGAATTCGCGACCGCCTGTCCCGCCTGCTGGCGGAAGCGCCCGCGGCTGCCGAGGCGATCGAGTACGACCGGAACTGGTGGACCTGGGGACAGGTCCAGCGCACCGCGCGCGGGCTAGGCGAAGCGCTCGACGCGCTCGGCCTGCCGGCCGGCGCCCGCGTCGGAGTCGTCCTGGAGAACCGGCCCGAGCACGTCGCCGTGGTCGCCGCGGTGATCGCCTCCGGCCGCTGCCTGGTCATGCTCAGCCCGCTCCAGCCCGCCGCCCGCCTCGCCGCCGACATCGCCCGCTGCACCCCACCCGTCGTCGTGTCCGGCGCCGAAGTCCTCGCCCGCGAGGGCGTGTTGGACGCCGTGACCGCACAGGGCGCGGCCCTTGAACTCGACACCGACGGGTCCCTACGACCCGCGGGCGGCACGGCACCCGCCGAGGCACCGACGAGTCCGGGCATCGCCGTGGAGATGCTCACCTCCGGCACCACCGGCCCCCCGAAACGCGTCCACCTGCGCATCGGCCAGCTCGACCAGGCCCTCGTCTCCGGCGGCCAGACCCGCAAGGACGACCGGCTCCTGTCGGGGTCGGCGTCCCTGGTGGCCACCCCGCTCGTGCACATCGGCGGACTGTGGCGGGCCCTGGCCTGCCTCGCCACCGGCCGCCGCATGCTCCTGATGCCCAGGTTCGCCGTCGAACCCTGGGTGAGCGCGGTCGAACGCCACCGACTGCGCGCGGCGAGCCTGGTCCCGGCCGCGATCCGCGCCGTACTCGACGCACGGGTCCCGAAGGAACGCCTCGCCACCCTCCAGGTGGTCACCTCCGGCACGGCCCCCTGCCCGCCGGAACTCGCCGACGCCTTCTTCCGCACGTACGGCATCCCCGTCCTGATGACCTACGGCGCGACGGAGTTCGCCGGAGCCGTCGCGGGCTGGACCCTCCCGCTGCACGAACACTGGTGGCAGCGCAAGGCGGGCAGTGCCGGACGCGCCTTCACCGGCGTCGAGTTGAGGGTGACCGGCGAGGACGGCACCGAACTCCCGCCCGGTCGGACCGGCCGCCTGGAGGTCCGCACCGAGCAGAGCACCCACGGCGGCCGGACCTGGATGAAGACCAGCGACCTGGCCCGGATCGACGCCGACCGGTTCGTGTGGATCGAGGGCCGGGCCGACGACGCCATCATCCGCGGCGGCTTCAAAGTGCAGCCGGAGACCGTCAAACGCGTCCTGGAGACCCACCCCGCCGTACGCGAGGCCGCCGTCGCCGGACTGCCCGACCAGCGGCTCGGTGAAGTGCCGGTCGCGGCGGTCGAGTTGGAGCCAGGGGAGCCCGCACCGGACGCCACCGAACTCACCGCCCTGTGCCGCACCCACCTCACCCCGTACGAGGTGCCGGCCCACATCGTCGTCCTCGACCACCTGCCCCGCACCCCGTCGAGCAAGGTGAGCCGCGTCGAACTCCTCGACCTCGTAAGGGCCCGGCTCGCCGAACACACCAAAGCACCCGAGGGAGTAACCGCGGTGTCCAGCAAGGAGGTTGACCGGTGAGCGATACCGAGCAGAAACCTGCCGAACAGTTCGGCGTGCTCACGGACGAGGCGATCGAACGCTCCCGCCTCCGCCTGGGCGTTCCCCAGCCGCAGCGCAACCCGCCGCACAACTACGAGGTGACGTGGGACGGTTCACGCCACTTCGCCTACGGCTACGGCGACGCCAACCCCCTGTACTGCGACCCGGACTACGCGGCGAAGACCCGCTGGGGCGCGCTGGTCGCACCGCCCACCTTCCTCTACACGATGGGCGAGGACGCGGCGCCGGTACCGGACCCGGAGACCAAGGCGCTGCTCAAGGGCGACCCCTTCGCGGGCCTCGGTTCCTACCAGGCGGTGATGGAGTTCGAGTGGTGGCGGCCCCTCCAACTGGGCGACCGCTGCCGGGTGTTGCAGACCCAGGTCGGCGTCGAGCTCAAGCGCAGCAACTTCGGCGGACGCACCGCACATGTCGTCCGCGACTACCTCTACGCCAACGGACGCGGCGAGATGCACGCCCTGCGCCGCGGCACCTGGATCAACGCCGAGCGGCACACGTCGAAGAAGCGAGCCAAGGAAGCGGTCGAACAACAGCCGTACGAGCCCGAGCAGTTGGCCGAGATCGACGCGGCGTACGCCGCCGAGACCAGACGCGGCGCCGAACCCCGCTACTGGGAGGACGTCGAGGTCGGCGAGGCCCTGCAACCCCGCGTGAAGGGCCCGTTGACCACGACGGACGTGGTCGTCTGGCACCTGGGCTGGGGCATGCAGCTCACCCCGCCCGGCGCCTTCGGCATCGCCGCCGCCGTACGGCGCAAGGCCCCCGGCCTCTACCCGCCCAACCGCCTCGGCGTCCCCGACACCGTGCAGCGCCTGCACTGGGAACCCGAGCGGGCCCGCGAACTCGGCCTCCCCAACCCCTACGACTACGGCGGCATGCGCGAGACCTGGCTCTGCCATCTCCTCACCGACTGGATCGGCGACGACGGCTGGCTGTGGCAACTGCGCTGCGAACACCGCAAGTTCAACTACCTCGGCGACACCACCTGGGTGCGCGGCACGGTCGTCGACAAGCGGCAGGTGGACGGCCGGAACGAGGTGCACATCGACGTGCGCTGCGAGAACCAGCGCGGCGAAGTCACCACACCCGGCAGGGCGGTTGTGCTGCTGCCGACCAGGGAGCGGGCCGTCGAACTTCCCGAGCCGCCCGCCCAGGACCTGGACGGAATGGTCGCCCACGAACTGGAGCGGTTCGCGGTCAAGTGAACCGCAATCGAGAACGAGAACTCAGGAGGCAAGGTGTCGGACGAGGTGCTGGTGGAGCGCCGGGGCGCGGTCCAGGTCATCACGATCAACCGTCCCAAGGTCAAGAACGCGCTGGACGCCGGGGTGGGCGCCGGAATCGCCGCCGCGGTCGACGAGTTGGACGAGACGGACGAGCTGCGGGTCGGCGTACTCACGGGAGCGGGGGGCACGTTCTCGGCGGGCATGGACCTCAAGGCCTGGCTGCGCGGTGAGAGCCCCGCGATCGAGGGCCGGGGGCTGTGCGGGATCACCATCACCCCACCGCGCAAACCGCTGATCGCGGCGGTCGAGGGCTGGGCGCTGGCCGGCGGCTTCGAGCTGCTGCTCGCCTGCGACCTCGTCGTGGCCTCCCGCGCGGCCAAGGTCGGCGTCCCGGAGGTGACCCGGTCCCTGGTCGCCAGGGCCGGTGCGGCCCTGCGCCTGCCCCAACGGGTGCCGTACGCCATCGCGTTGGAGCTGCTGCTGACCGGCGAGCCCATCACCGCCGAACGCGCGGCCGAGGTCGGGCTGGTCAACCGGCTCACCGACGAGGGCGGCGCGCTGGCCGGCGCGCTGGAACTCGCCGCGACCATCGCGGCGAACGGCCCCCTCGCCGTCGCCGCCACCAAACAGATCGCGCAGTCCGCCGCCGACTGGACGGCGGAGGAGGGCTGGATCCGGCAGGCCGAGATCGCCGCGCCGGTGTTCTCGTCCGAGGACGCGCGGGAGGGCGCCGCCGCGTTCGCCGAGAAGCGCCCGCCGGTCTGGAAGGGACGCTGACAGCGCCGTAAGAGAAGTATCGCGATCCCCAATTCAGGCTGCCAGGGAGGGTGTTGTGACCGCAGGACCACTGTCCGGCTGTCGCGTGGTTGAACTCGGTGGCATCGGGCCGGGCCCGTTCGCCGGGATGCTCCTCGCCGATCTCGGTGCGGAGGTCGTCCGGGTGGACCGGCCCGAGCGGGCGTCCGAGCCCGACGCGGGCGGACCCGCGGACGTCCTCAACCGGGGCAAGCGGTCGGTCGTACTCGACCTGAAACACCCGGCAGGACCCGCCGCACTCCTCCAACTCGCCGAGCGCGCCGATGTGTTGATCGAGGGATTCCGCCCCGGCGTCACCGAACGCCTGGGCATCGGACCCCACGAGTGCCTGGCCCGCAACCCCCGGCTCGTCTACGGCAGGATGACCGGCTGGGGCCAGACAGGACCGCTCGCCGCGGCCGCCGGACACGACCTCACCTACATCGCCCTCACCGGCGCGCTCGGCGCGATCGGCGACGCGGCGGGCCCGCCACAGATACCGCTCAACCTGGTCGGCGACTTCGGGGGCGGCGGCTGCTACCTCGTGATCGGCGTGCTGGCCGCGCTGCATGCCGTAGGGAGCACGGGAGTTGGCCAGGTCGTCGACGCGGCCATCGTCGACGGGACGGCCCATCTCCTCGCGAGCACCTTCGGCAAACTCGGGCGCGGGGCCTGGACCGACGAGCGGGGGATCAACCAACTCGACGGCGGCTGGCCGTTCTACGCTGTCTACGAGACCAAGGGCGGCGGACATGTGGCGGTCGGCGCCCTCGAAGCCAAGTTCTACCGCAGCCTGATCGAGCTGCTGAAGCTGGACATCGACCCCGGACTTCAGCACGACCGGTCGACGTGGCCGGAGCTGCGCCGCCGACTGGCCGAACGCTTCGCCGAACGCACCCGCGACGAATGGGCGGCCCTGTTCGAGGGCACCGACGCCTGCGTCGCACCCGTCCTCGGTCTCACCGAGGCGGCGGCACACCCCCAACTGGCCGCGCGCGGCAGCCTGTTCACACGCGAGGGCGTCGTCCAGCCCGCGGCGGCCCCTCGCTTCTCCGCCACACCGTCGAGCCCCGGACCGGCTGCCCCACCCGTGGGCGCCGACACCCGTGCCGTCTTCCGGGACTGGGAGATCGCCGACGCCGACGAACTCGTCGACAGCGGCGCCGCCGTCCAGTTCCCCCACTGACCGAAAGGACCCTGCCATGCCCGAGGCCGTCATCGTCGACGCCGTACGCACGCCCATCGGCAAGCGCAACGGCTCCCTGGCCGCCGTGCACGCGGCCGACCTGTCGGCACACGTACTGACCGCACTGGTGGAACGAACCGGCATCGACCCCGGCACCGTCGACGACGTGATGTGGGGCTGTGTCACCCAGATCGGCGACCAGTCGAGCAACATCGCCCGCTTCGCGGCACTGGCCGCGGGCTGGCCCGAACACGTCCCCGGGGTCACCATCAACCGGGCCTGCGGCTCCAGCCAACAGGCCGTCGACTCCGCCGCCCACGCCGTCATGGCCGGACAGTACGACCTCGTGGTGGCCGGGGGAGTGGAGACCATGACCCGGGTCCCGCTGGGCTCGCACCGGACCACCGGCCAGCCGTACGGGCCCGCCGTCCTGGCCCGCTACGACGGCTTCCAGTTCAGCCAGGGAGTCGGCGCCGAGCTGATCTCCGAGCGGTGGGGCCTCACCCGCACCCGCCTGGACGAGTTCGCGTCCGAGTCGCACGCGAAGGCCGCCGCGGCGATCGACTCGGGGATCTTCGACGACCACATCGTGCCCATCGAGGTCGACGGCACCAAGTTCACCGTCGACGAGGGCCTGCGGCGCGGCACTTCGGTCGCGACCCTCGCCAAACTCAAGCCGTCGTTCAAGGACGACGGCGTGATCCACGCCGGGAACGCCTCCCAGATCTCCGACGGCGCCGCCGCGCTCCTCATCACAACTCCCGAACGCGCAAGGGAGTTGGGCCTCAAGCCGATCGCCCGCTACCACTCCGGCGCGGTCAGCGGCGCGGACCCGATCATGATGCTGACGGGGCCGATCCCCGCTACGGAGAAGGTCCTGCGCAGGTCCGGCCTGTCCATCGAGGACATCGGGGCGTTCGAGGTCAACGAGGCTTTCGCACCGGTCCCGTTGGCGTGGCTGGCCGAGACGGGGGCCGACCCCGAGCGGCTCAACCCGCTGGGCGGAGCGATCGCGGTCGGCCATCCGCTCGGCGGCTCAGGCGCCATCCTGATGACCCGCCTGCTCGCCCGCATGCGCCAACGCAACCTGCGCTACGGACTCCAGACGATGTGCGAGGGCGGCGGCACCGCGAACGCCACGATCGTCGAACTGCTTCGCTGACCCGAGCAGCCCTCACCGAAGCAAGCGCTGATGGATCTCCTTGCGTAGCAACTCGTCCTCCGGCAGGCTCAGTTCGTCCGTGATCGCCAAGGCCTGGGCCCAGGTCTCCCGCGCGGGGGCGGGCTGGTGGGTGCTGTCGTAGCAGTCGCCCAGGCAGGTCAGGCATCTGGCCTCGTGGACGCGTTCCCCTGTGGCGTGGAACAGCTCGCTCGCCCGCCGGTAGCACGCCACCGCCCGCTGATCCTGGCCCAGTCGACGGTGGATGTAGCCCAGGCTGTCCCAGGTGTGGGCCAGTCCGTTGACGTCCCCGGCCGCCTCGGCCAGGGCCAGGCCCTGTTCGCAGTGAGCCAGCGCCTGGTGGTGGTCGCCCAGGTGCGCCAGCTGCCAGCCGATGTGGTTCAACGCGGCCGACTGGCCCGCGCGGTCACCCGCCGCGCGATAGTGCCGCAGACTGCGACGGGCCAGTTCAAGGGCCTGCCGGCGGTCGCCCTGCGTTCCCGACAGACGGGCGAGGTGCTGGTACGTCCTGGCCTGCCCGGCGTCGCTGCCCAGCTCGGCGAACAGCTCCAGGGCCCGCGCGTAGTGTTCACGGGCCGGATCAGGATGCCGCAATCGGTCCAGGGCCAGTCCCAGACCGCGGTGGGCGCAGGCCTCCCCGGCGCGGTCGTCGTGCAGGCGCGCCGCCGCCAGCGCGCGGCGGCCGACGTCCTCCAGCGCCTGCCAGTAGCCGTTGCGGTCCAGGTAGGTGGTGAGGACCGCGGTAAGCCGCCAGACATGGCCCTCGAAGCCCTCCGGCGCCTGGCGCACGACCTCCAGGAGCACCGCGCATTCGGCCGTGAACCAGGCCAGCGCCCGGTCGTAGTCGACCGGCTTCTCCACGTTGGCGCCACGCCGGGCCGACGGCAGGGAGACCGGATTGGGCTGCGGGGTCACCAGCGCGTCGGCCGCTCGCGCGGTGTGCAGGTAGTGGTCCAGCATGCGGTGCAGCGCCGCCCGCCGTTTCCGCGCGTCGTCCTGCTCGGCGAGGAGTTCTCCCGCGTACACGCGCAGCAGGTCGTGGAACGTGTACCGGCCCGGGGCGTGTTCGGACAGCAGATGCCCTCTGGTCAGCTCGGACAGCAACTCCCGTGCCTCCTGCGGCGGTCTCCCCGCCAGTGCGGCGACCGCGGCCAGTCCCGCGTCCGGTCCCGGGTGCAGGACGAGCAGCCGGAACAACCGTGCGGCACCGGTGCTGAGGGCGCGGTAGGACCAGGAGAAGGCAGCCCGCACCTGGCTCGCCGACTCGCCCGCGTCCAGTGCGTCCAGCCGGTTCCGCTCCTCCCGCAACTCCCGCACCAGCGTGCTCAGCGGCCGGTGCGGCTGGGCGTCCGCCCGCGCCGCCACCACCGCGAGCGCCAGCGGCAGCCCCGCACACCGGGCAACGATGTCATCGACGGCGTCGGGTTCGGCCGTCAGCCGGTCTCCGCCGATCCGCTCCGCCAGTACGTCCCTGGCCGCGCCGGGACCGAGCACGTCCACGGACAGCAGGTGGGCCCCCTCCGAGACGGCCAGTCCGGTCAGCCGGTTCCGGCTGGTCACCAGCGCCATGCAGCCCGCCGCCCCCGGCAGCAGCGGCCGTACCTGCTGCTCGTCGAAGGCGTTGTCCAGGACGACGAGGACCCGCCGCCCCGCCAACAGGCTGCGGTACAGGCCCACTTGGGCCTCCAGGCCGAGCGGGATACGTTCGGGGTGCACTCCGAACGCGTCCAGGAACCCCCGTACCGCCTCCGTCGGAGTCACCACCGAACCCCGGGGATCGAACCCGCGCAGATTCACGTAGAGCTGCCCGTCGGGGAACGCGCTCTCCACCTGGCGCGCCCAGTGGACCGCGAGCGCCGTCTTCCCGACTCCCGCCATGCCGGAGACAGCCGATATCACCACCGCGGGGGATTCTCCCCGGGCCGCGTCGAGGATCGACAGGAGCCGGGTCATCTCCTCGTCGCGGCCCGTGAACCCGCGTACCGCGACGGGGAGTTGGGACGGAGTCTCGGCCGCCCGCCGTTTCGCCGACGGACCGGGCTCCGAAGGCCGTAGTTGTGGGGACGCGCCCGGCGCCGTCACCGGACGGGACGACGCCCCCGTCGGTCGAGGGGCGGCGGACAGCGGCCGGTGACCGCGGAGGATCGCCTGGTGAACCGTGCGCAGGGCCGGTCCGGGTTCCGCGCCGAGTTCCTCCGCGAGCCACCGCCGTACGGTCGCGTAGCGGTCGAGTGCCTCCGCACCGCGTCCGGCGTCGTGCAGGGTCCGCATCAGCATTTCGGCCAGGGGCTCCACCAGCGGGTACTCGGCGAGCAGGTCGGCCAGCGGGCCGATGACGGCGTCTGGGTCGCCGCGGCGCAACTCCACGCGGGCCCAGCCGACCACGGCGTCCACCCGCCGGCGCTGCCATGTCTCGCGCATCCGCGCGGCCCACTGCCCGTGCAGGCCGCTGAGCGGCTCCCCGCGCCACAGACCGAACGCCTCGCGCAGGAGCGAGGCCTTCGCGTCGTCCGTCTGCTCCGCCTGCTGGGCGCGGTCGACCAACTGCCGGAACCGGTGGACGTCCACCTGCCACGGATCGGCGTCCAGCACGTAGCCGCCCGAACGGCGGACCAGGCGCAACGGCCGCGCACCGCGGTCGGTGGCCTGCTCGCACAGTCGCCGGATCATGGCGATGTGGGCGTGCACCGCCCGTCGCGCCGCGTCCGGCGGGTCGGCGTCCCAGACCCGGTCGATGAGCGTGGCCACCGTGACGGGCCGCCCGACCTCCACGGCCAGCGCGGCCATCACCGTACGGCGCTGCGGCGGCCCCACTTCCGAGATGTGCCCCCCGATCGACAGTTCCACGGGCCCCAGTAAGTGAACATGCACCATGGCGTTCTCTTCTCCCTGCCCGCTCACCGACTGGACCCATCTTTCACCGTCGCCCGTGATTTCCGACAAGCATTCGACAACGTTTCCTCCGATGTCCTGATGCGAACCTTCTGCTGTGTTGCCGAGCGGTCGTTCGATGCCGGAGTGCAGGGGATGCGACGGGGGTGAGGGGCATGAACGGACGCGGAGGGATCGGGGCCACGGCGGCGGTGACCATGACGTCGTCGCCGGGCGCCGCGGGCCGCAGTGTGCTGGAAGGCGCCTTCGGGCTTCTCGAAGCGGTGGAGCGGGCCGGAGAGGCGGGGTTGTCGAGGCTGGCGGCGGAGTGCGCACTGCCCAAGTCGACCGCCCACCGGCTCCTTGAGCAGCTGGCCGAACTGGGCGCGGTGGAACGGCATCGCGGCAACTACCGGATGGGGCCGCGGATGTTCCACCTCGGGCGTCGGTGGCAGCCCCACCCCGGGCTGCGGGCCGCCGCGCGGCAGCCGATACGCGGCCTGGCGGAACTCACCGGCGCCGCGGTGGGGATCTGTGTGCTGTGGAAGGGGCAGGCACTGGTCCTGGAATGGGTGTCCGGCGAAGGGGACGAGCCGCCTGCCGTGACCCACCGCGGGATGACCTGGCCGTGGCGCACGGCGGCGGGCAAGGTACTCATGGCCGCGGCCGGTCCCGCCGCCCTGCCCGGCCCGGCGCCCGGGTCCTGGCCGCGGGAGGCCGCGGACATCCGGGCCCGTGGCGCCGCCTTCGACCGGGAGGAACTGGTGCCGGGGGTGTGCTGCGCCGCCGTTCCGCTGTACGGGCCGCCGGGGCAGGTGCCCCTGGCGTCGCTGTGTGTCGTGACCGATCCCGCACATCACCTGGAACGACTGGCCCAGGCCGCCGCACGTACCGCCCAGGTCATCGGAACGAGGTTGCGGGGGCGGTGAACGGGCGACCGCGGAGGGCTTCGGAGCCGGACCTCCCGTCGCTGTGGCGGAACCGGGACTACAACCTGTGGTGGTCCGGTACCGCCGTGTCCACGCTCGGCACCGGCGTCTCCAGGCTGGCGTTCCCGCTGCTGATGCTGGCGGCCACCGGTTCCGCGGCGGCGGCCGGCGTGGTCGGCACGTGCGGGAGTGTCGGCCTGGTGGCGGGCCTGCTCCCGTCGGGCGTGGCCGGTGACCGCTACTCGCGCCGGGCGCTGTTGATCGGAGCCTCCCTGATCCAGCTCACCGCGACGGGAGCGGTCTGCTGGGCGGTCGCCGCCGGACGCCCGTGGCTGCCGCTGATCGCCGCCCTGGCGTTGGTGCAGGGCCTGGCGTCCGCGGTGTTCGCCGGCGCGGCGGCACCGCTGGTGCGCCGGATCGTCCCGGGCGCACACCTCAAGGCCGCCTTCGTCCGGGCCGAAGTACGTGACCAGGGTGCCCAGTTGGCCGGCGCACCGCTCGGCGGAACCCTGTTCGCGCTGGCCCGCTGGGCGCCGTTCCTCGCGGACGCCCTGTCGTACGCCGCCGTCACCCTGGCCTGCCTCCTGATCCGTACGCCGATGGGACCGGAGCCCGCCGAACAGGCCGTCCGCCGCGCGCCGTTGCGCCGGGACCTGGGGGCAGGTCTCGCGTTCGTCCGGGGCGTGGCGTTCCTGCGGTACGCGCTGGTGTGGTCGGCGCTGATGAATCTGTTCTTCACCGGGATCGCCTTCCTCTTCATCGTGACACTGCGGCACCACGGCGCCTCGCCCTCCCGGATCGGCGTGGCCGAGGGGATCGCCACGGCGTGCGCGCTGGGTGGCGCGTTCGCCTGCGGGTGGGTCGTGCGGCGGGTCGACGGCCGGCACCTCGTCCTGCTCGTCTCCTGGATGCTCGTGTTCGGTGTCGCCGGGCTCGTCCCGCTGGCGTCCTGGCCCTGGGCGGCGGGCCTGTGCCTCGGCGCGAGCATCGTGTTCGTCATTCCGCTGAACGCCGTGTTCTCGGCAGCCATGGTGGCCATGGTGCCGGACGCGATGGCCGCACGGGTTCTGACGTCGGTCAACATGGCGGCGCAGTCCTGTGGCTGGCTCGCCCCCGTGCTCTGCGGGGCGCTGGCCGACACCTTCGGCGTCGAGGTGCCGCTGATCGCCATCGCTGTCGGGCTGGCCGTGCTGGCGGTCGCCAACCATCTGGTGCCAGCGGTAAGCCAGTTGGACGGCATGGGCGAAAAGAACGAGGACACCGCCGCCGCGGAGCCTCGTGTCGACCCGGACGAACGTATCGCCCGCTGAGACGGACGTGCTACGGCGTCACTCGGCCCTGGCCGCCCCCACGACCACGCACGTGTAGTCCGTACGGATCCCCCCGCCCTCCTCGGCGTCGAGATACGCGGTCACCGCCCGCAGCAGTCGGCGCCGGGTCGCCCACGGCAGGGCCAGGTGTCGGCTCTCGGTGCCGAGGAGTGCGCAGAACTCCCGTGCGGTGAGGCGGTTCTGCCAGCACAGCGCGGTCTTCGTCATGGCGAAACCGTGCGAGCTCAGTTCCTCGGCGTACGCGTCGGTGTCCCCCTCGGTGAGGTCCTTCCTGCCGCCCTGGCCGGTGGGCAGCCCGTCCGGCAGGACAGTGGCGTACACCCGGCTCAGACCGGCCGCGGCGGACGGCGCGTAGGAGCCGAAGTTCCAGGCGAGCAGGATCCGCCCGTCCGGGCGCAGAGACCGAGCGGCCTTGGCCGTACGTTCCCCGGAGCGCAGCCAGTGCCATGCCTGACCGCAGGCCACCAGGTCGAACCGCCGGTCGCACGGGTCCCAGTCCTCGAAGGTGCCGACCTCGACGGTGAGCCCGTTCGCCGCGGCGACGGCCGCCATCCGCGGGTCCGGCTCGACACCGGTGACCTCGTGGCCGAGGGCGGCCAGCGCGCCGGTGAGCTTGCCGGTTCCGCAGCCGACGTCCAGCGCGGTGCCCGGGGGACCGCCGCCCAGGGCAGCCCAGGCCTCGGCGAGGGCGCGGCGGGGATAGCCGGGTCGTAGCCGGTCGTAGTCGCGGGCGCGGGCGCCGAAGCTCGTGGGGGCCTTGGCCCGCGGCGCACGGTGGATCATGTCCATCCTCCGATCAGGGTCACGAACGTGGTCGGCGGAAGAAACAGCACATAGGTACCGACCGAGGCGAGACTGAAGGGCACCAGCCGTTTGGGCAGCATCGCGGTGAAGGCGGCATGAGTGAGCAGTCCGAGCAGTGCCCCCACGCGCCAGGTGGCGGGGACGATCAGCAGGACGGGCAGAGCGGCCTCCGCGGCGATCGTCGCGAGGGACGGAACACGCCAGCGGCGGGCGACGAGGGCCGGATCGTCGGTGGCGAACCGGCGGGTGAACCAGTCGGGAAAGTAGTAGTCGCGGCGCCCCGCGGGCAACTCGTCGCGTACGGCGGCGAGTTGCTCGAAGACCTTCTGGAGGGTGTCTCCACTGGTGAACTGGCGGGAGGCGGCCTTGAACCACGCGCTGCTCCAGTACACCTGGAACATCAGCACCACCGCCGCGAACTGCGGCCAGGACAGGATCGCGCCGCCGTGCACCCGGGGAGGGTCGAGGAAGGCGGCCGGGGACGGGGCGTCCAGCAGCGACTGGAGGCTCAGATAGGCGTCGGATCCCCGGGCGAAGACGAACGGGAGGCACATCATCCCCAGAAACACGGTGTTGAACTTGCGGTCGAAGGTGAACTCGAACATGCACCAGGCGGCGACCAGCGCTGCCGCGAGCGGGGTGAGCACCCCCGCGAACAGACACAGCGCCGCCACGGCCCGAGCGACGTAGAACACCTTGTACGCCGTCGGGCTCAGCAGCACCTTCACCGCCATCTCGTCCCGCTCGTAGCGCCACCGCACCAGGGACTGGGGCCGGTCGTCGAAGAACCGTGCCATGCCGAACACATGGTCGGCGGTCATCTTCCACAGGAGTGCCGTGCCCAGGACCAGGCGGAAGCAGCACAGTGCCGGGCCGGCCGTGGCGCCGTGCACCGACAGCAGGTCAGGCACGGACGACCTGCCCGTTTCTGACCGCGATCCTGAAGCGGTCGAAGGGCGCCAGGACCACTCCGTCCCCGGTCACTCGGCGGCCGTGCACCTCGTCGAGGTAGCACACCAGGGAGCCGAGCTGGTCGGGGGAGTTGAAATGGTCCTGACGCAGTTCGTACTCCCACGGGCAGACCGGCCGCCCGTCGCGCACGTCGTACAGCCGGGCCCGGTAGGCCCAGATGTGGGAGAACATCGCCCACGAGCCGAACGAGCCCGGTGCGGTGCAGAATCCGCGCCACACCAGCCAGACCACGGCCCCGCAGGCGAGGATCCCGGCGGCGATGTCGTTGACCACGGCGCCTCCTCCAAGTCTTTCGATTCCTCGGTTCCGCCACGACGGTTCAGGACGGTTCGTCGACGACGGTGCCGCGCCCGGCGGTCACAGGACCATGGACGGCACCGGCCACCGGTCCATCAGATACGGCGCCCACCAGTCCAGGCCTCCGAAGGTGAGGACGAGGCGTTCGGCCCGCAGTGCGGCGAGGACCTCGGAATCGACCGCGTCCGTCTCCTGTTTCTCAAGGAGGGGCACGGCCTGCGCGTACTCCGGCTGCACCAGGTCGAACCGTTGCAGTACGCCGTCCCGCCGGTCCCGGATCTGTACGAACCCTGGGCCGCGGCGCCATACGCAACGGCCTATGTAGAAACGGGTGTTCCACTGGGCGAGTCGTTCGGCGGACCGGGGCCCGTCCAGGGAGACCGGGGGCTGGAGGTGGGACAGATCGTGCGCCGTCAGGGACGGAAGGGCCCGCCGCCCCGCGCGCAGATGCCAGCGCACCAGCAGGCCGCGGGCGGTGGCGACACGGACGAAGTCCAGGGCGCGCAGGTCGCGCGGGCCGGGGGAGCGCAGGGAGACGGGCTCGTCGAGGGCCGCGCACCGCACGCCGCTCCGGTAGAGGTCGTGCACCCGCTCACCGATGGGCCCGTACGGCGTCGCCGACGGCGGGGTCAGGAGATCTTCACGCATGTGGGCTCCTCGGCCAGTTCCAGGGCCAGTTCGGGTCCGCCGCTCGTGTCCGACTCACGTCGGATGCGGCAGATCAGCTGGTTCTCGCGATCGGTGGCGACATGCACGGCACGATCACCCTCGATGAAGACCAGCCCCTGACGGCGCCAGTCGGCCAGCAGGGCCTCGACCCGTTCCCCGCTCCAACCGGCACCGAACTGGGCCGTACGGCGCATCAGTTGCTCGGCGGACCGGGGGTCGTGCAGGGCCCGGAAGAGCTCGACCTCCGTGGCGTCCCGCAGGATCATGGTGCGCCAGGCGAAACCCGGCCGGGAGTTGGACAGTTCGATACGGTCGCCGGCATCGACGTAGGACAGATGACTGTGGATGTAACTGTCGCCCCACTCGTCCAGCGCCTGCTTGAGCTGCTCCCCGACCTTGTCGTCGATGCCCAGGTCGACGGTCTCGAACAGATAGGCAAGCTCGGAGAGTTCGGACTCCGGCAGGTCGTAGGTGATGGAGTACTGCTTCTGCGGGCGCCGCTCGGCGAAACCCAGCTCGGGGCGGTCGAAGTAGGGGCTGAAGCGTTCCAGCGCGATGCGGTTGAACCCGTTGGAGGGGTGCAAGTGGTGCAGCGCGGGAAGCTGTTCGATGATGGGCAGGTAGTCCTCGGCTGTCTCGCCCGGGAAGCCGTACAGGTAATTCCAGGCCACGGAGAGGCCGTTGCTCTCGGCGTCCCGCAGGAAACGCACGTTGTGGGGGCCGCTCACACCCTTGTCCATGATCTTCAGCACGCGGGTGCTGAGACTCTCGATGCCCGGCTGGACGCTGACCACCCCCGCCCTGCGCATCTGGCTGATCTGCGACAGCTTCATGTTCGACTTGACCTCGTACTGGATGCGCAGGTCGAAGGGCGCGTCCGCGAGCCTGTCCAGGACGGAGTCGAGGTAGGACATCTCAAGGATGTTGTCCACCGCGAAGAAGTCCAGGACGTGGTGGCGCTCGGCGAGCGTGAGGATCTCCTCCAGATAGGTCTGCGGGCTCTTGCTGCGGAACGTCATCGCCGAGCCGTTGAGCCCGCAGAAGGTGCAGTGGTGTTTCTCGCCCCACCAGCAGCCGCGCGCCCCCTCCACGGTGAGCACCGTCTCGTACCAGGACTGCACACGGGAGCGCCGCAGCCGCGCGAAGTAGGGGTCGTAGTCGGGTGAAGGGATCTCGGACGGTGCCAGCAGCCGCTCGGCCGGCGGGTTGCTCACGCTCCGGTCGCCCTCGCGTCGGCACAGGCCCGCGATGTGCGAGGTGTCGCCGTCGCGTTCGCCCTGGAGCGCCCCGACGAGTTCGGGGAACGTCCGCTCCGCCTCGCCCCGCACGACGTAGTCGAGGAAGTCGAAATTGCGGTGCAGCGCTTCCCCCTGCGGGCCGTCGCAGTTGGCGCCGCCCATGACGGTCTTCGTAGCGGGAGCGAGTTCCTTGATACGGCGCAGCAGCGCGAGCGAAGCCACGTTCTGCTGGAACGTCGAGGTCGCTCCGACGAGATCGGGCCCGCCGGCCACGATGCGCCGCGCCATCGCGTCGATGAATGCGGGCACCAACCGGTGCAGCCGCAGGGACGCCTCCATCTGGTCGGCCGTCATCGCCTTCCGGAACGTGCTGGAGAATTCGTCGACCCGCCAGGTCGGGTCGTCGTAGAGAGCGGAGGAGAACACCCAGTCGCCGCACCCGAGGAAATAGCTGTGCAGGGAGAAGAAGCTGAATTCGGCGGCGCCAAGACCACCTTGCTCGTTCATCCAGTCGGCGAAGTCGATGTTGGCGTAGACGGTCTCGGTCTCGATCTCGGGAAAGGTGTCCGCGATCCTGCGCGAGAGAATTCCGAGCGCCAGCGAAGGAGTTGCTGTGGTGGCCCACGGCATGCAGACCAGGGTGATCTTCATATGCCCTCCAGTGTGATCCGGCGCTCCGCACGGAACGTAAGCGCCGGACGCGGTCCAGAAATGGAACGTAAAGGGTCAGAATATGACGATGATCGTGAGCATGATGGAATTCCAGGACGATTCGGTATCGTCCCGGTGCCGCTGCTGCGGGTCGTTGTCGACGACGGTCTTCTCCACGGTTTCAGCTCTCCTTGCCGCTCGTGAGCCTGTACTGACGGCACGGTTCCTCAGCTGTGGATACGCTTCCGGTGCGACGGTGGCATCCGCCGCGCCGGAAGCGTCGGGCGACCTGTGGCGAAGGACGGACGGCGTCAGAACTTGACCATCACCGAAATGAAGGTCGATTTGGCGTCGTTCTGATCCTGCGCCTGCGGATTGTTGTTGACCACGGTTTTCTCCACGGATCCCCTTCCTTCGCCGTTCGCTGCCCGGTACCGGCAACACAGATCGTCCACGCCGGACGGCCCGCGGTGGGAGGCGGACAGCGTCAGAACTTGATGGTGATCCCGATCTCGGTCTTTACCGATTCCCGCTCGTCGCTTTGCGGGTCGCTGGTGACAACGGTCTTCTCCATGACGTTCCTCCCCTCGGCCGTTTCGTGTGCCGGGCATGCCGAAAGCCGCACAGCCGTACCGGCACGACGTACATCGTCGTGGCCAGCGTGATACGGCTTGTGCGGCTTGTCGCGCTCCGTCCCGTTCAACGGACCGGGTATTGACGTGAGGCCTGTGAATACCTGTTCCGTGTACGGGCGGCGGACTACCAGGCGACCGGCAACTCGTAGATGCCGTACGCCTGCGAGTCCTCCTTGAACTTCAACTCCGAGACGTCCACGGCGAGTCGCAGCGTCGGGATCCGCCGGAACAACGTGCTGAAGACGACGTGGAGTTCGATGCGGGCGAGCTGCTGGCCCACGCACTGGTGCGGGCCCCAGCCGAACGCGTGGTGGTGGGCGGCGCTGCGCGTGAGGTCGAGCTTCTCGGGGTCGGGGAACGCCTGCGGGTCCCAGTTGGCGGCCGGCAGCGAGGCGATCACACCCTCACCCGCGCGGATGATCTCGCCGTCGATCTCGATGTCGTCGAGGACGGCCCGGCGGGCCAGCAGATGCGGGATGGTGAGGTAGCGCAGCAGCTCCTCGGTCGTGCTCGCCACGTACTTCGGATCGTCGGAGTGCTCGCGGAGGTCCGCCAGCTGGTCGGGGTGCTGGAGCAGCAGTGCGGTGCCCAGGGTGATCATGTTGGCGCTGGTGTCGTGGCCGGCGACGAGCAGGATGTGCCCCAGGGGGGCGGCTTCCTTCAGGGAGAGGTCGCCCGCCTTGACGCGCGTGGCGAGGTCGGAGAGAACGTCCTCTCCGGGGTCGTCCATCTTGCCCTCGATGAGCTGGGAGATGTAGGCGACCAGGGTCGCCGTGCTCTCCGCCGCCCGCTCCGGGGTCTTGAACCGCGCGTTGGTGACTCCCGCGTGCTCCTGGAAGAACTCGTGGTCGTCGTACGGCACCCCGAGGAGTGCGCAGATCATCAGTGACGGCAGGGGCAGTGACAGAACCTGGTTCAGGTCGACCGGCTGGGGACCGGCCAGCATCTTGTCGATCAGGTCGTCGGTGATCCGCTGGATCTCCGGGCGGATCTTCTCCATCCGGTGCCGGGTGAACGAGCTCGTCAGCATCCGGCGCCACCGGGCGTGTTCGGCACCGTCGGTATTGTTGATCGACAGCCGTACGTCGGCCGCGTGCGCCTTCATCGCCTCGGTCGTGTGCGGATATCCGGGCGCACCGATATTCGCGCTGAGCCGGGGATCGGTGAGCAACTGCCGCTGGGCCGCGTGCGTCGTGACGACCCACGGGGTCGTGCCGTCCCAGGTCTTCGCCCGCACCAGGGCCTTGTCCGAGTCGTGCAGCTTGAGCAGCCCCGGCGGCGGCGCGAACGGGCACTCGCCCGATCGGGGCGACGGGTACTCCGGCAGCTCTTCGGAGACGTCGGTTCCGGCCACGCTCTCGGTCATGGTTCTGTCGTCCTCTCGTCGGCCCCACACCTGTCGGAACCATACGTCGACCGATCGGTACAATCAATCTCCCGGAAATCTTTCGGGCGACCGGTTAAGGTATGCGAGACGCACATATCGACCGAGTGGTCCATTGAGTGACCGGGTAGGTCAGCGAGGCTCCCGCGGCAGCCCGAGCCCCCGCTCGGCCACCTGCGTCCGCAGCACCTCGTTCGCCCCGCCGGCGATCGTGTACGCCCGCGAGTACAGATGCGCGTCCTGCCACCAGCCATCCGCTACGACGTCCTCGTCGCCCTCGACCAGCAGCCCGTCCGTGCCCTGGAGGCTCAGGCCGAAGTCCACCAGGTCGTGGTTCAGCTCGCTGAAGAAGATCTTGCCGAGAAGGGAGTCGACGGGCTCTTCCGTGCCGTGCAGCATCCGGGACTGGGCGAGCCCGATCAGCGCCGCGTTCACCTGTACTCGCGTGGCCAGTTCGCCGATCGCCTGCCGGGTCGCGGAGTCGTCCAGCGCGGGCCCGCCGTCGATCGAGGTGTGCGCGGCGAGACGCAGCAAGTCGTCCAGTACGGCGACCAGTTCGACACCGCGCGCCGCCACCCCGGAACGCTCGTGGCCGAGGCTGCTCATCGCCACCCGCCAGCCGTCGTTCACCCGCCCGATCACGTTCGCGGCCGGAATGCGCACGCCGTCGAGGAAGACCTCGTTGAAGTCGGTCGTCCCGGTGATCTCCCGCAGCGGCCGGATGTCGACGCCCGGACTGCGCAGATCGAGGGCGAACGCCGTGATGCCCTTGTGCTTCGGGGCCTCGCGGTCGGTGCGCGCGAGCAGATAACCCATGTCGGCGTGCTGGCCGTTGGTCGTCCACACCTTCTGGCCGTCCACGACGAACACCGCGTCCTCGCCCTCACCCTCGCGGACCGCCCGCGTCCGCAGCGCCGCCAGATCGCTGCCCGCCTCCGGTTCGCTGAACAGCTGGCACCACACGTCCTCGCAGGAGCGGATACGGGGCAGATAGTGCGCCCGCTGCGCGGCGGTGCCGAACTCCAGCAGCGCTGCCGAGGCCAGCGACGCGGCGCCGATCGGCTGCCAGGTACGGGCGCGGGCGATCTCCTCGGCCACCACGGACGCTTCCAGCGGATGCGCGTCGGGACGGCCGCCGTACTCGGCCGGCCAGCCGATCCCGAGGAAGCCCGCCTCGTACAGCTTGGCGGTCCACTCCCGGATCGCCGGCATCAAGTCCGGCTCCGGCGCACGCACCCCCGCATGGGTCTTGACGCCCGGGGCGTGCTCGGCGACGAACGCGCGCACCTTCCGCCGGAACGCTTCGAGCTCGGGCGTGGACTCAAGTCGCATCGCTGTCGGCTCCCTGTTCTCGTGCCGCGGCCCAGAAATGAGGTTACTCTAACCATGAAGATCACCCGCTTGCCAGGCCCCTGAGCGAAAAAAAGTGGCCTCATCTAGGTTCCAGGTCTCCGAACGGCACGCCTCCGCCCCAGGTGACGAATAGACTGGGGATCCGCAATATCCGCCCCAGAGGAGTTGGCCATGGCGACTGCCGTCGACCGCGAGCCCGCCGACGGCGAGACCGGTGTCCCGGTCGGCAAGCTGGCCGCGCAGACCGCCCGCCGTATCGAGGCGACCGTGATCCGTCAGGGCTGGCCGGTGGGCGAGTCGTTGGGCTCCGAGGTGGATCTGCGGGAGCGGCTCGGGGTGAGCCGGGCGGTGCTGCGCGAGGCGGTACGGCTCGTCGAGCACCACCAGGTGGCCAGGATGCGGCGCGGCCCGAACGGTGGCCTGATCGTCTGCGCACCCGACGCGGGACCGGCCACCCGCGCCATGGTGATCTACCTCGAATACGTCGGGACCAGCGTCACCGACCTGCTCCAGGCCCGCCTCCTGCTGGAACCGATCGCCGCCGGACTGGCCGCCGACCGCATCACCGAGCAGGGCATCGACACCCTCCGCACCACACTCGACGCCGAACTCGACCACTGGGACGACCCCGGCGTCCACTCCCAGGACCCCCTCCACCCCGTACTCGCCCAGTTGTCGGGCAACCCGGTGCTGCACCTCTTCGTCGACGTGCTCACCCGGCTCACCGCCCGCTACGCGCACACCTCCCGCCGTGTCTCCAAGACCGAGATGCACGCGGCGAAGGACACCTCGCACCGGGCGCACAAAGCCGTCGTCGACGCGGTGATCGCCGACGACGGGGCCCGCGCGCAGACGGAGTTGACCGCACATCTGGAGTCGGTGGCCGGCTGGATCGAGAAGCACCGGGTGCGGCGCGGGCAGCGGATCGCGGGCAATGTCGTCGAGCCGGAACTGGTGGAGGGCCCGCGTGCGAAGCTCGCCGAAGTCGTCGCGGCCCGCATCCACGACGACATCGCCGCGCGTGGCTGGCAGACCGGCATGGTGCTCGGCTCCGAGGCCGACCTGCTGGCGCGCTACTCGATCAGCCGGGCCGTACTGCGGGAAGCCGTACGGCTGTTGGAGTACCACTCGGTGGCCCGGATGCGCCGCGGTCCCGGTGGCGGCCTGATCGTCACCGAGCCCGAGCCGCAGGCCAGCATCGACACCATGGCGCTGTTCCTGGAGTACCAGGGCGTCACCGCCGACGACCTGCGGATCGTCCGCAACGCCATCGAACTCGGCATCGTCGCGCGGGTCACCGCGAGAGTCGCGGAGGGCGACAAAGAGGTGACCGAACGGCTCGGCAAGGCCGTCCGCTGGAGCACCGAGGGCCCCGCCGCCGACCCGCGCAAGGCCGACCTCTTCCACACCGAACTGGCCGCACTCTCCGACAACCCCGTGCTGTCGCTGTTCCTCTCCATCATCACCGAGTTGTTCCGCCGCCATGCCTCAGGCCATGACCGCCCGCTGCCCGGTGACACGGCGGCCGAGGAGGTCCAGCACGTTCACCAGCGGATTCTCGACGCCATCGTCGAGGGTGACGCGGGAGTGGCCCGGCACCGGATGCGCCGCCACCTGGACGCGCTGATCCCCTGGTGGCACTGATCTCCTGACGATCGACCGGCAACGCCCCATGCGGCCTTCGGGCCCATGGGGCGTTCTGCTGGATCAGCCTGTATGCGGCGAGGCTAATTAGGTATACTGAATAGGTCGAGCCGAAGGAGATCCGATGCGCCGGACCCTGTTCGAAGAGACCCATGAGGACTTCCGTCTGCTGGTCCGTGACTTCATCGCCCGCGAGGTGCTCCCGTCGTACGAGGACTGGCGGCGCGCCGGACTCGTCCCCCGGGACCTGTTCACCGCACTGGGGAAGCTCGGCATCATCGGTACGGCGATCCCGGAGGAGTACGGCGGGGGCGGTCAGGACGACTACCGCTACAACGCCGTGATCCAGGAGGAGTGCGCCCGCGCCTGCGTCACGCTCGGCGGTCTGCGCACCCATCTGGACATCGTCGTCCCGTACTTCACCGGCCTGGCCAATGCAGAGCAACGGGCGCGCTGGCTACCGGGGTTGGCCTCCGGCGAGCTGTACACCGCGATCGCGATGAGCGAACCCGCCACCGGATCCGACCTCGCCGGCATCACCACCAGGGCGGTCCGCGACGGCGACCACTTCGTCCTCAACGGTGCGAAGACCTTCATCACCGGCGGCCACCATGCCGACCTGGTGATCGTGGTCGCCCGCACCACCGTCGAGCCCGACAACCGGCGCGCCGGTCTGTCCCTCCTCGTGGTGGAGAAGGGCACGCCCGGCTTCACCGTCGGGCGCAAGCTGGAGAAGATCGGCCTGGCCGTCCAGGACACCGTGGAACTCGCCTTCGACGACGTCCGCGTGCCCGCCGCCAACCTCCTCGGCGAGGAAGGCGCCGCCTTCACCCTCCTCGGCCGCAACCTCGCCCAGGAACGCCTGGCCATCGCGGTCGGCGCGGTCGCCCAGGCCCGTACCGCCATCGACCTGACCGTCACCTACGTCCGCGACCGGAACGTGTTCGGGAAACCGCTGGCCCAGTTCCAGAACACGAAGTTCGAACTCGCCGCCCTGGACGCCGAGTTGACGGCCGCACAGGCCCTGCTCGACGCATCGATCACCGCACTCGTCGCGGGCGGACTGGACCCCGTGGACGCGGCCCGCACCAAGCTGTTCTGCACCGAGACACAGGGGCGCGTGGTCGACCGCTGCCTCCAACTGCACGGCGGCTACGGCTACATCCTCGAATCCCCGATCGCCCGCCTGTACGCGGACGCCCGGGTGACCCGTATCTACGGCGGCACCAGCGAGGTCATGAAGCTCATCATCAGCAAGTCCCTGGGCCTTTAACACCACGAAGACCATGAGGAGTTGGGTGTGAACATCGACGGTTCAGCGGCACTCGTCACCGGCGGCGCCTCCGGGCTCGGCCTGGCCACCGCGCGCCGCATCATCGAACGCGGCGGACGCGTCGTCCTCGCCGACATCTCCGAGGAACAGGGCGTCAAGGCGGTCGCCGACCTCGGCGAGGCCGCACGCTTCGTCCGCACCGACGTCACCGACCCGACCGAGGTCACCGCCGCCCTCGACGCGGCGGAGCAACTCGGCACCCTGCGCTTCGTCGTGCACTGCGCGGGCCGCGGCGGCGACCGCACCCGGATCATCGACCGCGACCGCAACCCCGGCGAACTCGACACCTTCGCCGAGGTCATACGCGTCAACCTGATCGGCACCTACAACGTCCTGCGCCTCTCCGCCGCCCGCCTCGCCTGCAACGAGGTCGTCGACGGCGACCGGGGCGCCGTAGTACTCACCGCGTCGGTCGCCGCCTTCGACGGCCAGATCGGGCAGACCTCCTACACCGCGGCCAAGGCCGGAGTCCACGGCATCACCCTCGTCGCCGCCCGCGACCTGGCCAGCTGGCAGATCCGCGTGAACACCATCGCCCCCGGCATCATGGACACCCCGATGCTCGGCCGCCTCCGCGCCGACATCCGCGACGGCCTCGCCGCCTCCGTGCCGCACCCCAAGCGCCTCGGCGACCCGGACGACTTCGCCCGCCTCGCCGTGGAGATGCTGGAGAACCCGTACCTCAACGGCCAGACCGTCCGCCTCGACGGCGCCATCCGCATGGCCCCGCGATGACAGCGGACGGGACTGGCGAGTCCGACGACCGATTCCGCGCCCGCCTGCGGGCCTTCCTCACGGAGCAGCACCCCGGGCGCCGCCCCAAGGACCCCGTCGAGCGCGTCGCCTGGCAGAAGAAGTGGCTCGCCACGCTCTTCGACGCCGGTTACGCGGGCCCGAGTTGGCCCCGCGAATACGGCGGCATGGACCTGTCCTTCGCGCGCCAGGTCAGCTACCAGGAGGAGTACGCGCGCGCCCGCGTCCCCGGCCCCCTCGGCACCGGACTGGGCATCGCCGCCCCCACGCTCATCAAGTACGGCACGCCCGAGCAGAAGGAGCGCCATCTGCGCCCCATGCTGCGCGGCGACCTGGTGTGGGCCCAGGGCTACTCCGAACCGGAGGCGGGCTCGGACCTCCCCGCGCTGCGCACCACGGCACGGCGCGAGGGCGCGGAGTACGTCGTCAACGGGCAGAAGGTGTGGAACAGTTCGGCCGACATCGCCGACATCTTCTTCACCCTCGTCCGCACCGGTCCGCCCGACTCCCGCCAGGACGGCATCAGTTACCTCCTGATCGACGCCCACGCCCCGGGAGTGACCGTACGGCCGCTGCGCGACCTGACCGGCGACGCGCACTTCTGCGAGATCTTCTTCGACGACGTCCGCGTCCCGGTCGCCGACCGCATCGGCGAGGAGAACGGCGGCTGGCCGCTGGTGCGCACGAGCCTCGGGCACGAGCGAGCGGCCGGGGCGATGAACCAAGCGGCCCTGTACCGACGGGTGTTGGACGAGTTGATCGAACTCGCCCACGAGCGCGGGGCCACGGCCGACCCGATCGTCCGCGACCGGCTCGCCGACTTCGAGATACGGGTACGCGTCATGCGGCTCACCGGCATGCGGACCATCGCCGACATCATGGCCAAGGGCGAACCGGGGCCCGCCTCTTCGACGGCACGGCTGTCCATCGTGACCTTCGAGCAGGAGCTGCACGAGTTCGCGCTCGACCTGCTCGGGCCGTACGGCATACTCGACCGGCGCGACCCGCACGCGGTCCAACGCGGGCGCTGGGTATGGGGGTTCCTGCGCACCCGGGCCTCGTCGATCGGCGCGGGCACCGCCGAGATCCAGCGCAACACGATCGCCGAGCAGGTACTCGGCCTGCCCCGTGACCCGGCGATGCCGACAGTGGAGAGGACTCGATGAAAGCCGCACGCTGCACGGAGTACGGGCCGCCCGGTGGCCTCTCGGTCGTCGAGCTGGACGACCTCAGGCCCGGACCGGGCGAGGTAGTGGTCCGCGTCCACGCGGCGGCGGTGAACTTCCCCGACGTGCTGCTCGTGGCCGACCGCTACCAAGTGCCCGCGCCGCTGCCCTTCACACCGGGCAGTGAATTCGCCGGTGTGGTCACGGAGTTGGGGCCGGGCGTGACCGGCCCGACCGTCGGCTCACCCGTCGCCGGAGCGGTGCTCACCGGCGCCTTCGCCGAACAGGTCGTCGTGCCCGTCGCGAGCCTGCGCCAGGTGCCCGAGGGCCTCGACATGGTGCACGCCGCCGCGTTCCACGTCACGTACGCCACCGCCTACCACTCCCTCGTCACGGTTGGACAGGGCACCGCGGGGGAGTGGGTGGCGGTGCTCGGCGCGGCCGGCGGGGTCGGTTCGGCGACGGTCGACATCGCGACGCGCCTCGGTATGCGGGTGGTCGCCGCCGCGTCGAGCCAGGAACGGCTGACGGTCGCCCGCAAGCTCGGGGCCGAGGCAGGCGTCGACTACGTGCACGAGGATCTCAAGCTGCGCACAAGGGAGTTGACCGGCGGCGAGGGCGCCCACCTCGTGATCGACCCGGTGGGCGGCGACCACGCGGAGGCCGCCCTGCGCGCGCTGCGCCGGGGCGGCCGGTTCGTCACGGTCGGGTACGCCGACGGGAAGATCCCGCGCATCCCGCTGAACCTGGTGCTGCTCAAGGACCTGGTCGTGCGGGGCTTCGAGATCCGCACGGTGCGGCAGTACGCCCCGGACGCGGTGGCCGCGGCCGACCGCGCACTGGCCGCGATGGTCCGGGACGGCATGCGCCCGCTGGTCTCCCGCGTCCACCCGCTCGCCGATGTCGCCGCCGCTCTCACCGATGTCGCCGAGCGCAGGACCACCGGCAAGGTGGTCCTGGATCTCACCTCATAGCAAACACCGTCAGAACGCGGGGAGTTGAGGACGCTTGCGGACATAGCCGCCGGCGTCCACCCGCATCTGCATGCCGGTGACGTAGCGGGACTCGTCGGAGACCAGGAAGAGGACCATGTCGGAGACGTCCTCCGGCTCGATGTAGGGAATGTCCATCCCGGTCGTCGCGGGGAAGGACACCAGGGCGTCCTCGCGCGTCGGGTTCTCCAGGTCGGGCCGGAACGAGCGGTACATGATGTCGCTGTTGAGCATGTCCGTGTTGACGTTGGTCGGGTGCAGGCCGTTGACCCGGATCCGCCGGGACAGCAGCACCGTCGCCAAGTCGTGGACGAACGCGGCCACTTGGCGCTTGGCGAAGGAGTAGCCGAGGCCGCCGGGCCCGTTGGTCGGGCTGTCGACGGTCGCCGGGGTCAGCGCCGCGATGGACCCGGTCGCCACGATCGAGGCGCCGTCCGGCAGATGCGGCAGCGCGGCCTCGACGGCGTGCACGACGCCGTTGAAGTCGACGGTGACCGCGTCGATGAAGGCCTGCACGCCCTGCTTGGGGCCGAGCGGGGCGATACCGGCCTGCGCCACCACGGCGTCCAGCCGCCCGAGTTCGGCGACGCCTTCCGCCACGGCCGCCTTCAGCGCCGCCGGATCCCGTACGTCCGCCTTGCGCGCGACGATCCGTCGCCCGAGCTTCTCGACCTGGCGCACGGTCTCGTCCAGGTCGTCCTGGGTGGCCAGCGCGTACGCGTTGGTCGCGATGTCCTCGCACAGGTCGACGGCGATGATGTCGGCGCCCTCCGTAGCGAGCCGGAGCGCGTGGGCGCGGCCCTGCCCGCGCGCCGCCCCGGTGATGAACACGACCTTGTCCTGTACTCGGCCCATCCTGGGGCTCCTTCCGCCGGAGATAAAAGAGTAGCCTGAATACTGTCCGATGGTGCTGTTCGTGGTCCATGATCGGTATCAAGTCCGCTGACTGCTGGCCGGTTTCCGTTCAGTGGGACCTGAACAGTGCACACAATTCGGCCGGTGCTAGAGAGTCCATGAGATTCGAGGGAGCACATCGATGCCATTGCAGCCGTGGATGAAGTTGCTGTCGACCGACGACCACCTGATCGAGCCGCCGCGCCTGTGGACGGACCGTCTGCCGGCGAAGTACCGCGACGCCGGGCCGCGGATCGTGGAACAGGCCCGCGGAGAGGGCCAGGCCCCGGCCGAGGTATGGAACTACGAGGGGCGCATCTACCCCTACATCGGCCTGAACGCCGTAGCCGGCAAATCGCCCGAGGAGTTCGGCCTCGAACCGACCCGCTACGACGAGATGATCCCGGGCTGCTACGACCCGAAGGCCCGCCTGCGCGACATGGACCTGGACGGCGTGTGGGGCGCACTGTGCTTCCCGTCGTTCCCGCGCTTCGCCGGCACGATCTTCCTGGACGGCCAGGACCGCCAACTCGCCCTGCTCTGCGTGCAGGCGTGGAACGACTTCGTGATCGACGAGTGGTGCGCCACCGCCCCCGGCCGGCTCATCCCGCTGGTCATCCTGCCGCTGTGGGACGTCGACGCCTGCGCGGCCGAGATCCGGCGGACCGCGGCCAAGGGCGCCAAGGCGATCTCGTTCCCGGAGAACCCGGTGCCACTGGGCCTGCCGTCGTTCCACACCGACCACTGGGACCCGGTGTTCACGGCGGCCGAGGAGACCGACATGCCGCTGTGCCTGCACTTCGGCACCTCGGGCGCGGCACCCAAGACCGCCCCGGAGGCACCCTTCGCGGTGACGATCACCCTGTTCGCCACCAACTCGATGTACGCGGCCGCCGACTTGCTGTTCTCCCCGGTCCTCCACAACCACCCGCGGCTGAAGATCGGTCTGTCCGAGGGCGGGATCGGCTGGATCCCGTATCTGCTGGAGCGCGCCGACGGCACCTGGGAGCGGCACCGCTTCTACCAGAACGTCAACCAGACCGTGCGGCCCTCCGACCTGTTCCACAAGCACTTCCACGGCTGCTTCATCGACGACCGGTTCGGTGTGGAGGTACGCCACCACATCGGCGTCGACAAGATCACCTGGGAGTGCGACTACCCGCACTCCGACTCGTACTGGCCCAAGAGTCGCGCCTACGCGGCCGAGGTCCTCGCGGACGTGCCGGACGACGAGGTGCACAAGATCGTGGAGCTGAACACCCGCCGCCTCTACAACCTCCCGGCATGAGCAGGCGCCCGGAGTCCGAACGCTCCGACTGGACCGATCTCGACCTGCTGACCCGCGACGAGGCGTACGGCCGCCTCCAGGAGGAGATCGGCCTCACCGTCGGCCGTCTCGCCGAACTCGGCGCGGACGACGAGGCCGAGCGTGAACTCCTCGACACCCGGCTGCGCGCCCTGCGCGAGGCCGCCGAGGATCTGAATGTCCGCTGAAAGAAGGGGAGTTGGCGTGGGTCGGATGGAAGGCAAGGCGGTGCTCATCACGGGGGCCGCCCGGGGGCAGGGGCGGTCCCACGCCGTGCGGCTGGCGGAGGAGGGAGCCGATGTCGTCGTGACCGACGTGTGTCACGACATCAGCGACGAGCTGCCCTACTCGCTGGCGGTGAAGGAACAGCTGGAGGAGACTGCGGAGTTGGTGCGGGCGACCGGCCGCCGCTGTATCGCGATGCAGGCCGACGTGCGCTCGGTGGTGGAGTTGCGGGCCGCCGCCGACGCGGCGTGGGAGGAGTTCGGACGGCTCGACACGGTGGTGGCGAACGCGGGCGTGATGAGTATCGGCGCCGCCTGGGAGCTGTCGGAGGAGGCCTGGGACGTCACCATGGACGTCAACCTCAAGGGGCCCTGGAACACGGTGCGGGCCACGGTCCCCAGGATGATCGAGGCCGGGCAGGGCGGCTCCGTCGTCATCACCAGCTCAGCGGCCGGCATCCGCGGCCATGTGCCGTACGCCCACTACACGGCCAGCAAGCACGGTGTGGTCGGCCTGATGAAGGCGCTGTCCAACGAACTCGCCCCGCACCGCATCCGGGTGAACACCGTGCACCCCACCGGCGTCAGCGACACCGGCATCACCGTCGGCATGCCGATCGAGGAACTCGCCGCGCGGGAACCGCTGTTCGCGCTCGTCGCGATGAACCCCCTTGCCCCGTACGTCGAACCGCGTGACGTGTCGAACGCGGTCCTGTTCCTCGCCTCGGACGAGTCGCGCTATGTCACCGGCCTTCAGTTCACCGTCGACGCGGGCTCGACGAACAAGCCGTAGAACGGAGTTGTGCATGAAGATCACGATCGACTCCTCGCTGTGCTCCGGGCACGCGAGGTGCGCGGCGGCGGCGCCGGAGGTGTTCCGGCTCGACGACGACGGCTATGCGCTGCCCTACGACGGCGAGGTGCCGCCGGAACTCGAACAGGCGGCCAGGGACGGGGAGTCGGCCTGCCCGGAGCGGGCCGTCACCGTCGAGCGCTGACACGCAGGAGCCCCACGGTCGCGGACCGTGGGGCTCTCGTCGTGCAGGTTCGGGTCAGCCGGCGGGCTGCGGCGGCGGGGTGAAGTGGTGGCCCCAGAACGCGCCGTCGGTGATCTCGTAGACGGGAACCGGCTCCGGCACCTTGAGGCCGTCCCAGCCGAACTCGACGGCGTAGTTCTCCGGCGACCACACATAGAACGACACCATGCGGTCGTTGGTGTGCTTGCCCAGCGAGTGCATCATCGGGACGTTCAGCTTCGCGGCCCGGTCGAGGGCCCGCCCCACGTCGTCCAGGGTCTTGCCCTCGACCATGAAGTGCAGCAGCCGCCCGGGACCCGGCGCCGGGGTGACGCCCAGGGTGTGGTGGCGGGGGTTGCAGCCCATGAACCAGGTCGTACCGCCCGGCGAGCGCATCGTGTTGCGCTCGATGAAGCCGAGGACGTTGACGTAGAAGTCGAAGGTCCCGCGCGCGTCCTCGGCGGAGAGGATGGCGTGCCCGAAGCCCATGTCACCGGTCAGGAACCCCGAGACCAGGGGGGTCTGCACCGGAACGTGGTCGAGGATCGCGCCGTAGAACAGCTCGACCGGGTTGCCGCCCGGGTCGTTGAACTTCACGAAGCCGGTGACCTTGCGCTCAGCCGCCTCTTCCTCGGTGCCGGCGGTCACCGTGATGCCGGTCTTCTCGACGTCGGCGACCAGTCGGGCCAACTCCCGCTCGTCGATGACCTCGAAGCCGAGGGCGGTCATCCCGCTCTGTGAACCGGGGGAGACCACGATGCGGGCCGGATAGTCGTCCATCCGGTAGTAGAGGGATTCCGGGTCGCCGCCCTCAACTGGCATCAGGCCGAGGAAATCCGCCCCGAACACCTTCCATTTGTCGATGTCACTGGATTCCAGCCGGACATACCCGAGTGAGCGCACACCCATCAGGGTTCTCCCATCACCGTCGTCAAGTCCTTGCGGTTCCGACGCTAATGAGGCGGGCGGACCAGGAGCCGTGCACGTCCCACTGATCGGGAGGAGTACGACACCCGGCCGGGGCGCGGTGGCACGGTGACTGTCGCCTGTCACCCCGCGACCGGAGGCCACGCACCGCCATGACACTCACCGCTGAGGACACCCTGCGCGAACTGCACACCGACGAGGGCACGTTGCGCTACCACGAGGCGGGCGACGGGCCGCCCCTGCTCCTGCTGCACGGTTCCGGTCCGGGCGTGACCGGCTGGCGCAACTACCGGGGAAACCTCCCCCTGTTCGCGAAGCACTTCCGCTGCCTCGCCCTGGAATTCCCCGGATTCGGAGTCAGCGACCCCACCGACGAGAACCCGATGATGGCGGCCCCGAAAGCCGTGCTGCGTTTCCTCGACGGCCTCGGCCTCGAACGCGTCGACGTCATCGGCAACTCCATGGGCGGCTTCGTCGCCGCCGGACTCGCCGTCGCCCACAAGGACCTGTTCCGCAGGGTCGTCACCATCGGCGGCGTCGGCCGCAACATCCTCTCGCCCGGCCCCAGCGAAGGCCTCAACCTGCTGGTCGAGTTCGCCGAGAACCCGACCCGCGAGAACCTGCTCCAGTGGCTGCGGGCGATGGTCCACGACCCGTCCCTCCTCACCGAGGAACTCATCGAGGAGCGCTGGGCGAGCGCCACCGAGCCCGCGACCCTGGAGGCCTCCCGGCGGATCTACGGCCGGCAGGCCATGGCCGCCATGCAGGCCGCGCAGGCCCACTCCGACCAGCCCATCTGGGCCGCGCTGCACAAGATCACCGTGCCCACGCTGCTGACCTGGGGCCGTGACGACCGGGTCACACCGCTGGAGAGCGCGCTGATCCCGATGCGTACGATTCCCAAAGCGGAACTGCATGTGCTGCCCGACTGCGGCCACTGGGCCATGATCGAGCAGAAGGAGGCCTGGGAGAGCGCTGTCCTGGCCTTCCTGACCCGCCCCGAGGCGTCCTGAGCGTCGGCGGGAGCACCCAACGACCGGGGGGACGACGTGGCGAGACCCGCTGAGGGACGGCAACCGGCGGCCCCGATGTCGAGCGGCCAGGCCGCCCGCCGGGTCCGCATCCTCCGCGCCGCCTCCGAACTCGGCGCCCGCGAGGGACTGGCCAGCGTCCAGATGCACGACGTGGCCAAGGAGGCCGGCGTCGCCATCGCGACCCTGTACCGCTACTTCCCGTCCAAGCCGTATCTGTTCATGGCGGTCCTGGAGTGGCACATCGAGCAGTTCGTCGGCGGCCACGGGAACACGTCCGTCGCCGCCGAGGGCACGGACCCCGCCGCCGAGATCGCGGAACTCCTCGTCACGCTCAGCGTGAAGCTGCTGGACAGCCCGCTGCTCGCCTCGGCGGTGGCCCTCTCGTCGTTCACCGAGTACACGAGCGTCGTCCCGGCGCGCGCGGACCTCGTGGACAGCCCCCTGGGCCAGGCCATCCTGCGCCTGCTCGGCGGCGGTGTCCGCGAGGCCTCGGCCACCGACCGCAGCAGGGCCCGCATGCTCATCTACAGCTGGTGGGGCCTGTTCGTGGCCGTGCTCACCGAGGAACTGTCCGCCGAGGAGGCGGAGACCAACATGCGCCTGGCCGCCCGGCTGCTCCTCACGCCGTAGAAACCTCATGACAGTGCCCGGAACACCCTTGGTGTTCCGGGCACTTGACGTGGTGTCAGTGGTGTCAGTCCTCGGTGCCCGCGATGTCGAGCACGGCCAGATACGAGAACGCGAGACTCGAACCGATGGGAGTTCCCGCACCCGGGTACACATGGCCCGTCATCGCGGCGGCGGTGTTGCCGGCCGCGTAGAGCCCCTCGATCGGGCCGCCGTCCGGGCGCAGCACCCGCGCGTGTGTGTCGATCTTCAGGCCGCCCTTGGTGCCGATGTCGGCGGGGACGATGGTCGCCACGTAGTACGGCGGGGTGTCGAGCGGGGGCAGCACCGGGTTGGGCCACTCGTTCGTGGGCGGCGGCGCCGGGTAGTTGAGCACGGGCAGGGCAGGGAAGCCCAGGACGTACTGGGCCATCTGGTCCCAGGGTGTCTCGCCGCGGTGGAACTTCTCGTCGACCCCGGTGTGCGCGTAGCCGTTGAACTCCTCGATCGTCGCGCGCAGGGCGTCCAGCGGTACGTCGATCAGCTGCGCCAACTCCTCAAGTGTGTCGGCCTTCTTGAGCGCGCCCGACTCGAACCACTCGGGCCGGACCGGCTCGTCGTACGGGCCGCCGAAGCTGTCCCGGTCGAGCTGGCGCTGGTCGATGATCCAGTGGGCGGGGATGTGCGAGACACCCGAAGTGGCGTGCAGGCGGACCAGCTCGCGGCCCGCCTGGTCGTAGGGGCGGGTCTCGTTGACGAAGCGCTCACCGGCCGCGTTGACCCAGATGCCGCCACGGGTGCCGGTGTGGAAGAGTGGCAGTCCGTCCGGCCAGACGAGCCCGGGGGTGAACCAGGCCGCGTCGAGCAGGTCGGTGGCGGCGCCGACCGCGATGCCGGCCTGGAGCGCGTCGCCCGTGTTGCCCGGGGCGCCGTGACTCCACTCGCTGCCGCGCTCCGGAACCGGCTGGTACTTCTCGCGCAGCTCGCGGTTGCGCTCGAAACCGCCGGCCGCGAGGATCACCCCGCCCGTGGCGCGGAACGTGACCCGCTCGCCGTCGCTCACCGCCTCCACGCCCACGACCCGGCCGTCCTCGACGACCAGGCTCTCCAACGCCGTGTCGAGGCGGAGCGTGCCGTGGCCCGTCTCCAGGAAGGCCGCCAGCGTCCGGCCGATCAGCGCGCGGCCCCCGCTGAGGACCGGGCCCTCGTCCTGTCCCCAGCGCTGGGTGGGCAGGCAGGGGCGGAGCAGCTTGGCATGCTCGCCGAGTTCGGCGACGGTGACCTTCGGCGGGAAGACGGTGTGCCCCGTGGGGGACGAGCCGGCGACCGACGGATAGTAGTCGGGCACCGGCAGGTGCTCGAACGACTGGAACCACGGGTTCTGCTCCAGCTCGTCGATCAGCTGGACGCCGGCCCGCAGATAGGCCTCCTGGAGCGGCTCGCGCGACTCGTCGTCGACGGAGTCGCGCAGATACGTCCGCGCGTCCTCGACGCTTTCGTCGAGCCCGGCCCGCCGCATGGGCGCGGACCCGGGGTACCACAGACCGGAACCGGAGTAGGCGGTGGTTCCGCCGACCCGGTCGGTCTTCTCGATGACGAGGGTGCGCAGTCCGCGCGAGGCGGCGACATAGGCACCGACCAGACCTCCGCCCGACCCGACCACGATCACGTCGTAGACGTCCTCGTTGCTGGCCAAGATGACCTCCTCAGGTGTGCTGACGTTCTCGACGGCCGAGCGCGGCTCAACGCCACAACCTCAAGCACCGTGCGGGCGACGGTATAGAGCCGACTCCCCGGCTCCGACCGGACATCTCGCTCAGCGAGACCATTTGTCCACACCCGGATCGAGTCCCGGTGAGCGGAACGCGCGGGCCCGTGAACGGGCACGGATGCCCAGGCTGGAGACCATCACGAGTTGAGGATGCGAATGACAGACGTTTGGGAACCGAGGGCCGTGGCGGACCGTGCGGCGGCGGTGGCCGAGGCGGTCGTACGACTGACACGCGCGGCCCGTGACCGTCAACCGTGCGCCCCCGTACGGGACTTGCTCGGCGCCACCGACATCAGCCTCGCCTACGCCGTCCAACAGCGCGTCGTCGCCGACCGGATCGCGGCCGGAGCACGCGTCGTCGGCCGCAAGATCGGACTGACCTCCGAGTCGGTGCAGCGCCAAGTCGGCGTCGACCGGCCCGACTTCGGGGTGCTCCTCGCCGACATGGACGTCAGCGCGCTGCCGGCCGTGCCGAGCGAACGGCTGCTTCAGCCCAGGGTCGAGGCGGAGATCGCGTTCGTCCTCGCCGCCGACCTCGACGACGACGAGCTCGACATCGAGCGGGTCCGGTCCGCCGTCGCGTACGGCGTCGCCGCGCTGGAGATCGTGGACAGCCGGGTCGCCGACTGGGACATCGCGATCACCGACACCGTCGCCGACAACGCGTCCAGCGGACTGTTCGTACTCGGCCGGGAACAGGTCGAGTTGAAGGCGTTCGAACCCCGGGACGTGACGATGCGGCTGTACGCCGACGGGAAGCTCGCGTCCGAGGGCGACGGCGCGGCCTGTCTCGGCGACCCGCTCGCCGCGCTGCTGTGGCTGGCGCGTACCGCACGGGAGTTCGGCGATCCGCTGCGGGCCGGCCAGGTCGTGCTCTCCGGAGCGCTGGGCCCACTCGTCCCCACCCCGCCAGGAACCACCGTACGGGCCGAGTTGACGGGCCTCGGAACGGTGTCCGCGACGTTCTCACCCAAGGACCAAGGATGACGAAGACCAAGGTGGCCGTCATCGGTTCCGGCAACATCGGGACCGACTTGATGATCAAGGTGCTACGGCTGTCCGACACCCTGGAGATGGCCGCGATGGTGGGCATCGACCCGGACTCGGACGGCCTCGCCCGCGCCGCGCGCCTGAAGGTGCCCACCACCCACGAGGGCGTGGACGGGCTGATCCGGATGGACGGCTTCGACGACATCGAGATCGTCTTCGACGCCACGTCCGCGAAGGCACACGTCGAGAACGCCAAGCGTCTCGCCCCGTACGGCAAACGGCTCGTCGACCTCACTCCCGCGGCCATCGGCCCGTACGTCGTGCCGCCGGTCAACCTCGACGAGCACCTCGCCAACGATGTCGACAACCTCAACCTCGTCACCTGCGGCGGCCAGGCCACCATCCCGATCGTGTACGCGGTCAGCCGGATCACGCCGGTGCCCTACGCCGAGATCGTCGCCTCGATCGCCTCGAAGTCGGCCGGACCCGGAACCCGCGCCAACATCGACGAGTTCACCGAGACCACCTCCGCCGCGATCGAGAAGGTGGGCGGCGCCCAGCGCGGCAAGGCGATCATCGTGCTGAATCCGGCCGAGCCGCCGCTGATCATGCGGGACACCGTGTACTGCCTGATCGGCGACGCGGACCACGAGCAGGTCCGGGCCTCCGTCGAGGGCATGGTGGACGCGGTCGCCGAGTACGTGCCCGGCTACCGGCTCAAGCAGCAGGTGCAGTTCACCCCGATCCCGGCCGGGGACCCGGTCCACACGCTCTTCACCGGCGACGCCTCCGAGGTCACCACCAAGGTGTCCGTCTTCCTCGAAGTCGAGGGCGCCGCCCACTACTTGCCCGCCTACGCCGGCAATCTCGACATCATGACCTCGGCCGCCCTGCGGGTCGCCGAGCGCATCGCCCAGCGCTTCTCCACCGAGGTGACCCAGTGACCCCCAGGCTCTATGTGCAGGACGTCACCCTCCGGGACGGCATGCACGCCATCCGGCACCGGATCACGCCCGAGAAGGTGGCCGCGATCAGCGCGGCCCTGGACCAGGCGGGCGTGGACGCCATCGAGGTCGCCCACGGCGACGGCATCTCCGGCGGCAGCCTCAACTACGGCCCCGGCAGCAACACCGACTGGGAATGGATCGAGGCCGCGGCCGGTGCCATCCACCGGGCGACGCTGACGTCCCTGCTGCTGCCCGGCATCGGCACCATCGCCGAACTCAAGCAGGCGTACTCCCTCGGCGTCCGCTCGGTCCGGATCGCCACCCACTGCACCGAGGCCGACGTGGCCGCGCAGCACATCGCCACCGCCCGCGAACTCGGCATGGACGTCTCGGGCTTCCTGATGATGGCCCATATGACTGACCCGGCCGAACTCGCCCGCCAGGCACGGCTGATGGAGTCCTACGGCGCGCACTGCGTGTACGTCACCGACTCCGGCGGCCGACTGACCATGGACGGCGTCCGCGACCGCATCCGCGCCTACCGCGACGTCCTCGACCCCGACACCCAGATCGGCATCCACGCGCACGAGAACCTCTCCCTGTCGGTCGCCAACTCCGTCACGGCGGTGGAGGAGGGCGTGACCCGCGTCGACGCGTCCCTCGCCGGACAGGGCGCGGGAGCCGGGAACTGCCCGATCGAACCGTTCGTCGCCGTCGCCAACCTCCTTGGCTGGAAGCACGGTTGCGACCTGTTCGCCCTCCAGGACGCCGCCGACGATCTGGTCCGCCCGCTCCAGGACCGGCCGGTGCGCGTCGACCGGGAGACCCTGACCCTCGGCTACGCGGGCGCCTACTCCAGCTTCCTGCGGCACGCCGAGACCGCGGCCGGACAGTACGGCCTCGACGCGCGGACCATCCTCCAGGAGGTCGGCAGGCGCGGACTGGTCGGCGGCCAGGAGGACATGATCGTGGACATCGCGCTGGACCTCACGCGCGGTTGCTGACCGCACGTCTCCGCAGAGCCGCTCCCCGGACCACGCACCGGGGAGCGGCTCTTTGCGCGTTGATTAGACCGGGCGTACCAATAAACTCGTGCACGCCTCTTGGCCCGCGTCGGACGCCGTTGATACGTTGACGAAGGCGCCGAACTAGAATTGATTTCAGTTTGAGCAGAGAGGCATTGACGATGACGTCTGCCCTTCGACTGGAGCCGCGATACGAGGCCGACCGGCATGCGCTGCCACCGTCGATGATGGAGCGCGTGACGTTGATCATGGACCTCTTCGAGCGGCCCCAGACACACCTCACCCTCGAAGTGGTCTCCCGGCGGACCCAGTTGCCGCGCTCGACCACCCACCGGATCCTCGACCAACTGGTGCGCCTGGACTGGCTGCACCACACGGTCGCCGGGTACGCGCTGGGGCCGCGCGCGCTCGGTCTCGGCGGACGGGAGATCGGACACAGCACACTGCGCGCGGCGGCCGCGCCCCAACTCCTCGACCTGGCCGTCCGGACGAAGATGGTCGTCCATCTCGCGGTGCTCGACGGCCCCGAGATCTACTACCTCGACAAGGTCGGCGGCCGGGCCGCGGTCGACATCCCCTCACGGGTCGGCGGGCGGGCGGTCGCCCACTGCACCGGGCTCGGCAAGGCGATGCTCGCCTGGCTCAGCCCGGAGGAGATCGACGCCCGCTACCAGCAGTCGATGGAGTGCCGCACCTCCCACAGCATCGGCCGACTCGACCTCCTCCACCGGGAGTTGAGCACCGTACGCCGACGCAACGGCCTCGCGATCGACCGGGGCGAGTGCTTCCCCGACCTCGGCTGCGTCGGCCTCGCCCTGCGCGGGCCGGACGGCCCGGTCGGCGCGATCTCGGTCGTCGGCGACGGGCGCGCACCGCTGGAGTTGGTGGCTCCGCTGGTCGTGAACGCCGTACGGGCCGTGTCCGAGGAGTTGTTCGGGGACGGGGAGTCGTTCCGGCGGGAAGTGGCGGACGCCGTGGGGTAGTTACGGGGTGGGGGAGATCCAGCCGTCGTGGTGCCGATGGCGGTCCAGGCCCACGGCCGTGAACTCGTCCTGGCCCGGACCGCTCGTGGCGCCCAGCCGGCGCAGGGCCTGCGAGATCGGACTGATCCCCGTCGGCCGATCGTCCAACGGCCCCAGCGCAAGTGCCCCATCCGCCCAGACGACGACCCGTTGCTCGCCGGCCCCACCGAAGTACTCGGCCTCCACATAGGCGACCGGTCCTACGGCGGACCACTCGGCGAGCACCTTCTCGAAGCCGGCCGGCAGCCGCCAGAACCCCAGGGACCGGGCGGTGCCGCCGTCCGAGACGGCGTCGATGACCTCGTTCGTCATCGGCAGCAGGGAGAGACCCTGGCCGAGAGAGGCCACTCGGGCGCCCGGCACCTTCCGCGCGGCGACGCGGAGCAGGTCGTCCCCGGCGATCACCGCCTGTAGCACGTAGGTCATCTCTGGATTCTTCTCCCCGTCACGCCAACCCGCCGTTGGCGAACAGTACTTGACCATTGACCCAGCGGGCCGGGCCGGCCAGGAACGCGACGGACTCGGCGATGTCCTCCGGGGTGCCCAGGCGCTCCAGCGGGGCGGCCTTGGCCAGGTTCGAGATCGTGGTCTCGTCCTTGCCGTCGAGGAAGAGGGAGGTCGCGGTGGGACCGGGGGCCACGGCGTTGACGGTGATGTCCTTGCCGCGCAACTCGCGCGCCAGGACCAGGGTCATGGCCTCGACCGCGGCCTTGCTCGCCACGTAGCCGCCGTAGGTCGGGAACTTGGTGCGGGTGACGGTGGTGGAGAAGTTGACGATCGCGCCGCCCGCGCGGACTCGCCGGGCCGCCTGCTGGGAGACCACGAACGTGCCGCGGATGTTGGTGCGGTGCATGCGGTCGAGGTCGTCCAGGTCCATGGTGGCGATGGGGGACAGGGTCATGATCCCGGCGGTGTTCACGACCACGTCGATGCCGCCGAACTCCGCCTCGACCGCGTCGAACGCGGCGGACATCGCGTCCTCGTCGGCGACGTCACCGCCGACCGGGATGGCCCGGCCGCCGGCCGCGACGATCGCGGCGACCGTCTCGTCGGCCTTCGCCTTGTTGCCGGCGTAGTGCACGCCGACCGCGATGCCGTCCCGGGCCAGCCGCTCGGCGACCGCGCGGCCGATGCCGCCGGAACCGCCGGTGACCAGGGCGACGCGGGTGGTGGTGGTCTCGGTGTCAGGCATGGTGGGTGTCCTTCCCGGAGCGGGGGATCTGCGTGAGCCACTGGCCCAGCAGGGCCGACTCCGCGGGGGTGAAGGGGTGTGGGGTGAGGTCGTCGAGTGAGGAGAGCAGGGTGGTGGCCGCCGCCGCGCGGGCGTCGTGGACGGTCGGCTTCGAGGGAGGGTCCAGCAGGATCGCCTGGACCAGCGCGTCGCGGACCGACGTCGACAGGTCCGGGTCCGGATAGAGCTCGGGGCGCGTGATCAGGCCCAGTGCCACGCCGGTGGTCGCCGTCATCACCATCTGTGCGGCGATCCCGGGCGCGATCCGCATCCTGCCCTGCGCCGCGAGCCGGTCCAGGACCTCGCGGAGAATGCGCAGGGCCTCCTGCGCCGCCTCGGGCGTGGCCCGCAGGGCGGGGGCGAACATCAGCTTGTAGGCGTTGGGGTGCGCCAGCGCGAACGCCACATGGCTGTCCCAGCCGGCGAGCAGGTCCCGCAGCGGGTCCGCCGACTTCTCGGCCGCGCGCTTGGTCTCCAGGTACTGGTCCCACACATGGTCGACCGTCGCCGCGAGCAGCCCGTCCTTGTCGTCGAACAGGCGGTACAGCACGGGCTGTTGGACACCCGCCGCCTCGCACACCGCGCGCGTCGACACATCGCCGCTCGGCGACTGGGCGATCAGCTCCGCCGCCGCCTCGATAATCAGCGATCTCGTGGTCATGTGATCGACGATAACACCGATGTGTATCACTGACAACAGTGTGCTGTTAGCGGTGAAAACAAGGGCGCCTCCCACCGCGTCCGTGCGGTGGGAGGCGCCCTTGGTCTGCCGTGCGGTGGCTCAGGACTGCACGGCGAGCGTGAAGGACTGCGCGGTCGAGCCGTCACAGGTCCGCTGAGTGAGCTGGACACTGTTGGTCGCCGCGCTGGCGGCCGTCAGACACTTGCCGCTGTGCCGGGCGACGAAGTGGTAGCGCCCGCTCGTCTCCTTGACCGGCTGCCACTGCTGGTTCGTGCCACCGGAGTAGGCCCACAGCTGCAACGGCGCGTTGTCCGCCGTCGAGCGGTCGACCACGTCGATGACCTGCGCGGGATTGCCGCGCGCGGTGATCTCCATGTACCCGCTGTCGGTGGAGCGGAACTGGTACTGCTGCGCCGTCGTGCCGTTGCAGGCGTACTGCTGGATCGCCGTGCCGTTGGCCGTGGCCGCCGAACGGGCGTCCACGCACGTGCCGTTGCCGCCGTTCTGCACGGAGTACCAGGACGTCTCGGAGATCGGGGTGTCCGTCGGCGGCGTCGAAGTGTCGCCCCCGCCCAGCCACTTGAGACCGTTCAGCAGGAACTGGTTCTGGGTGGCGCTCGCGAACGTCGACGACAGGCGCGTGTTGGTCGTGTAGTTCATCGCGTTGTGGCCGAAGTTCGCGTACAGCATCTTGTACTTCGTGTTGGTCCAGATGATGGGGTAATACCCGCTGTACCAGGACTGGTTGGGGTCGGTGCCGACCGGGAAGCTGCTCGGGTCGATCGACGCCAGGATCTTGATGTCCGGGTTCTGCCGAAGGTCGTTGGACCAGCTGTACCACTCGCTGACCGACGAGGTGAACGTGGCCGGCAGGGCGGCGGTGGGCGGGATCGAGTGGTTTTCCACCTTCAGGGTGACCGAGGTCGGACCCCAGGTGTTGGACACGAAGTTCCCTGAGCCGAGGAACGTGTTGTGGTACCAGGACCAGCTCGCCGCGTCCGTGGTGAAGGCGGAGACGTGGAAGCCCATGAAGCCGCCGCCACCCCTCATGTACGCCTCGAATCCGCTGCGTTGGGCGGCGGTCTGCGGCAGGTCGTCGAGGAACAGGACGACTTGGTACGCGTTGACCCCGCCGTTGGCGAGCAGGTCCCAGTTGGTGCTGGACGTGTAGGTGTAGCCGTTGGCCGCCGCCTGCTGCGGGAACCAGACGTTCGCCTCCTTGTCGAAGTCGATGTGCGCCGCGTCGTAGGTCCCGCTGTAGAGCGCGAGGATCTTGAACGGGGTCGCCGCCGTGCTCGCCTGCGCGGCGGGCGGCACGGACGCGAGTCCGAGCAGCGTCGCCAGCAGGAGCAGGACCCGCAGAAGCGCGCGGGTGGAACCGGATCTGATGCTGTTCATGGAGTGATCGATCCTTTCCGTGCGGTCTCGGGCTACGGGTAGTTGGTTAGGTAGGCGACGTTGGTACTGGAGTTGGACGGTCCGCCGGTGCTGTTGATGATGTGGCTGATCGTGCCGACCCCGCCCAGCGAGACGGTCACCATGTCGTGGAACTTGACCCCGGACACGCTCGGCACCTCGAAGGCATGGTCGGCGACCACGCCGGAGTTGGAGCTGAAGTAGCAGTAGCTGCCAAGTCCCCACGCCTCATGGGTGGTTACACCGGCGGCGACCTTGTAGGCGGGGTAGCCCTTGCCGGTGCCGTTCATCCACGAGGCCTGGTTTGGCGGGTCGTAGGGCATCTCGTTCTGGAAGAAGTACGTCCGGCCGCCGTTGCCGTTCCAGACGACCTGGGTCTTCTGGAAGTGCTCGACGAACAGGCCGTACGCGGTCACGTTGGCGGCGTTGACGATCAGTCCGGTGTCCGCCGTGTTGGTGGTCCAGCCGACCGTGCCGCTGTTGCCGTGGTCGGCCCGCCAGATCCAGGTGTGGTCGACGATCGTGTTGGCGCTGTTGATCACCACGGAGTTGGTGGCCTTGCCAATGGTGGCGCCACCGATGCGGACGAAGACATCGGACAACTGCGTCGGGTCGGCCGCGTGCGAGGCGGTCGAGCCGGACAGGCCGATCTGCACCAGCGTCGCGGAGTTGGTGGTGCCCGCGTCGACCAGCAGACCCGCCAGCTCGATGCCGTCCACGTCGGCCGTGGAGATCGCGGTGATCCCGCCGTCCGGCACGAAGGTCGCCAGGCCCATGCCCAGCACGACCGTGTCGGGACGGGTGATGTTGATCGTCTGGTTGAGGTGGTAGACGCCGGGAGTGACGAGGAGGTTCTTGCCGGCCGCCAGCGCGGTGTTCATGTCGGCCGCGGTGGCGCCGGGCTTCACGATGTAGAACTGGTCGATCGGCAGCGACTTGCCCGCCGGGGTCTTCCCGCTCCACGTCGTGCCGACGGCGTTGGACTGGAGTCCGGGCACGAACACCTGGTAGGCGCCCGCGCTGTCGACGTAGAGGAAGGGCTTCTCGCGGATCGTCGGGGAGCTGGCGACGTTGGTGTACGTCGGGAAGGACTGGGCGGGTGCGCCCTGGTCGCCGACGAAGACCATGTTCCAGTTGGAGCCGGACCAACTGCCCATCGTGGAGTTCCTGGTGAGGAACTGCTGCTGGGTCCCGGACTGGATCTGGCCGTCGACCTTGGTGTCGGAGATGAAGCCGCCGCTGGACCAACCGCCGTCGTCCAGCGCCAGGTTGCCGCGCACGTGCATGCGGCGGTACGGCGCGGCCTGCGAGACGGCCCAACGGTCAGTGCCGCCGGTCGGGTTGACCGACAGGTTCTCGGCGTCGCGCCAGAAGTTCTGCGTCGCGTTGCCCTGGAACCAGTCGGCTTCGGCGTGCACGGCGCCGTTGATCGTCACGTCGTCCGGCGAGAAGCCGAGACCCGCGACCTGCGTGTAGAAGCCGACGTTGGCGTTGGCGCTGTACGTACCCGGCTTGAACAGCAGGGCCTGGCGGGCCGAGCCGAACTGGTTGGTCTGCTGCTGGGTGAAGACCGAGTCCAGCTTGGACTGGATGCTGGACGCCGACATCGACGGGTCGAACACCGTCACGTTGGGGCCGAAGTCCGGGGTGCCGGGCGGGTTGGTCGTACCGCCGCCGCTCAGCGTGAACGACTGCGCGGCCGTGCCGTTGCAGGTGTACTGCGCCAACTGCACGCTGTCGGCGGTCGACGCGCTCGGCACGTCCAGGCACTTGCCGCTGTTGCGGTTGACGAAGTGGTACGCGCCGTCGGACTCGACGACCGGCAGCCACTGCTGGTTGTTGCCGCCGGAGTACGTCCACAGCTGGATGGGCGCGGAGTCGGCGGTCGAGACGTTGGTGACGTCCCAGGCTTCGGCGCCGTTCAGGTTGCTGTTGACGCGGTAGTAGCCGCTGTCGGTGGCGACCAACTGCCAGTTCTGCGCGGTGCTTCCGTTGCACGTGTACTGCTGGACGGCGGTGCCGTCGGCACTCGCGGCCGAGCGGGCGTCGACACACTTGGCGCTGCCCTTGTTGACCACGGTGGTGTAGCCGGTCGGGATCGCGGCGGCAGCTGTGCTCGCCGCGCTCGCCGAACCCTGCGCGGCGAACTCGATGCCGGTCACGGTGGTCGCCACGAGCGCGACCGCCGTGAGCGCTCTCGGTATCACGTGGCGGCCGGACAGTCTTTTCCGTCTGAGCACGAATTCTCCTGTGGTGATGGGGGGTTGGGGAGGAAAGTCGCAGGGGGCGGCCGTCAGCCGGTGTACTGGGCGAAGATGCTGGTGAACTGCCAGTTGCTCTGGCTCACGCCCGAGCACGTGTCGTCGTTCGGGTAGGCGCCGGGGCAGGGCCGGTCACGGTTGGCCGACCAGAACGTCAGCCGCGCCAGGTGGTGCGCCTGGGCGTAGCCGAGGATGGTCTGGAAGTCGGCGGTGGTGACGGTCTCGCTGTTGTCGGTGATGCCGTTCATGGACGAGATGCCCATGTCCCGGTAGGCCGCGTCGTCGCTGTAGCCGTACGCGTTCTTCAACGCGGTCTTGAGGCCCTCGGCCGCGCGCTGGGTGAGCGTGCCCATGTTCTGGCCCGCGCCGCCGAAGTCGAACGGCATGATCGTCCAGGCGTCCACGGTCAGCCCGGACGAGGCGGCCCGGTTGATGAGGCTCGTGTCGGGACCGCTCTGGCCGGTGCCGATGGTGACGTACACCTTGATGCCCGGGTTGTTGGCCTTGACGGTCTTCAGCGCGTCCACGGTCCGCTGCTGCACGGTCCCGTTGCTGTACGCGTCGGCCTCGATGTCGATGTCGATGGCCTTCAACGAGTAGGCGCTGATGACCTTTTGGTACGCCGCCGCCAGTTCGCTCGCGCTGGAGCAGGAGCTCTCCAGCTTGTTGCCGCTGTAGCCGCCGAAGGACGGGACGACGTCACCGCCGTTGGCGCGCACGGTGTTGATGGTCGACTGGTCGACCCCGCCGGTCAGCGCCCGGCCGCCGTCCCACTGCGGGTTGCAGTAGCCGTTGCTCAGGACGAACGCGAGCGTGAACCACTTCACGCCGGTTGCGTTCATGACAGTCGTGGGGCTGGGCGGGTTGCCCCAGCCGTTGTAGAGGTACGGCGCGACGGCCATCGGCGCGGTCGTGGGCGGGGTGGTGCCGCCTGCGGCGGGTGCGGTCCACTTCTGGTTGGCGGCGCCGGAGCAGGTCCAGATCTGGGTACGGGTGCCGTTCGCCGTCGAACTCCCGGTGACGTCAAGGCACTTGTTCGCGGCCGGGTTCACGATGTCGTGCGCGGCCGTGACCGTCCACTGCTGGTTGGCGCTGCCCGCGCACGTCCACAGCTGGAGCTGGGCGCCGTTGGCCGTCGAATTGCCGGTGATGTCAAGGCACTTGCCGAGGGCGCGGATGGTCCCGTCGGAACCTACCGTCCACTGCTGGGCGGCCGTGCCGTTGCAGTCGTAGGTCTGTACGGCCGTACCGTCGGCCGAGCTGGCACCGGCCACGTCGAGACACTTGCCGGCCAGGCCGGTGATGGTGCCGGTCGCGGCCGAGGCGGAGGGGGCTCCGAGGGTGCCGACGGCGGTGAGGCCGAGGGACAGTGCGAGGGCGCAGCGCAGGGCGAGGCGTTGCATGACGAGGGGGCCTTTCGTCCTGGGGTGGGGGGTGGACGCCGCCGGCGGGAGGGCGGTGAGAGGTGAACACGGGTGTTCACATATGTGAGCGCAAAGTGCATTCATGGGAGGTCTGTTGGCTGGTGAACCTAAAGGTCTGCACCAAAGCCGTCAAGAGGTGCGACCGGAGAAGTCCCGCAGGTCGTACCTGAGTTGAGAAGTTGTAGGCGAAGGAAAAGAAATCGCCAGGACCATTGAGCGGCCGGTTCCCACAGGTCACACTGTGCGGGCTTCGTGATGATCGTCAGGGCGCGTGTCGGAGGAACCATGAACACAGCGGGGACCGCGGAGGTCGCGGTCCGGCACATACTCAGCGACAAGGTCGCGGGCGGCTTCCTCGCGCCGAGGACGCGCACGATCACCTGGTCCGCCGCCCACTACGTGGTGAAGCGGCCCGCTTCGGGCAAGCAGACGGTGGAGCTGACCTGCACCGAGTGCTCGGCCTCCCTGCTGGCCGAGGTCCGCGACCAGTCCTTCACCCGCACCTTCGCCGCCGTCCTGCGGATCATCGGCGTGGTCTGCGCCGTCGTCTTCCTCGCCGCCTTCGCCTACGCCGTCCACGAGGGCGGCAAGACCCTCCCCGAGGGGCAGTCGCTGCCGCTCCTCTTCCCGATCAGCGTGATCGCCGTCGCCGTCACCTTCGTCGCCGCGCCCACGTTCTACGTGCACGGCCGGAAGTACAACGGCGTCAGCATGCTCGACGCCCCCAAACCGCGCCGCAGGCACCAGATCAGACCCGTCCCGCCGGGACGGCGGAGCGTGCGAACTCCCCGCTGAGCCGGGCGGGTCCGGAATGTGACACCCGTACGGGATTTCCCCCTGAGTGGCAGAATCGACGCCGTGGATCGGGGGATCCTGGAACGCGAGCCGGAGCTGGTACGGCTGGCCACGGCCGCGCGTGAGGCGGCGGACGGGGCCGGATCCGTCGCGCTCGTCCTCGGCGAGGCCGGCATCGGAAAGTCGAGCCTGGTCAGGGCCATGCCCGAGCGGCTGCCACAGCACACCCGCATCCTCCTGGGTCAGTGCGACGACCTCGCCACCCGGCGCCCCCTCGGCCCGTTCCGCGACCTGATCGGCAGCGTCGGCGCCGAACTCGCCAGGGCCGTCATGGAGGGCGGCGACCGCCACCGCGTCTACGAGGCCCTGCTGGGAGAGCTGTCCGGTGTACCGCATCCGGCGGTACTCGTCGTGGAGGACGTCCACTGGGCCGACGAGGCCTCACTGGACGCACTGCGCTTCCTGGTCCGCCGGATGGCACAGCTGCCCGCCGTACTCGTCCTCACCTACCGGGACGACGAGTTGAGCCGCGAGCACCCGCTGCGCCACCTCCTCGGGCAGGTCTCCCGCGCGGACCGCGTGCACCGGCTGCCGCTGGCCCGCCTCTCCAAGTCGGCCGTGCGCACGCTCAGTTCGGCCAGCAGGCTCGACCCCGCCCAGGTGTACGAGGTGACCTCGGGCAACCCCTTCTTCGTCACCGAGATCCTCGCCGCCGGTGGCACCGGGACCGTACCTCCGACGGTCGTCGACGCGGTGCTCGCCCGGCTGCGCGGACTCGACGGCCGCAGCGTCGACGCGCTGGAACAACTCGCCGTGGTGCCCTCCGCCGTCGAACGCGCCCTCGTCGACACGCTGTTGGCGGACGGCGTGGCCGGGCTCGCCGCCGCCGAACAGCGCGGACTGCTCACGGTCGCCCCCGAACGGGTCGCGTTCCGCCACGAGTTGATCCGCCGGGCCGTCGCCGACTCGCTGCCGACGGCCCGCCGTATCGACCTCGACCGGCGGGTGCTCGCCGCGCTCGTGGCCCGGCCCGGCTCCGACCCGGCCCGTGTCGTCCACCACGCGGCGCGGGCCGGAGACCAGGACGCCATCGCCCGCTACGGCCCCGACGCGGCCCGCGACGCCACCGAGGCGGGCGCCCACCGCGAGGCCGCCGCCCATCTACGGCTCGTGCTGCGGCAGCGGCACCGCTACACCCCCGCCGAACTCGCCGACCTGCTCGAACGCTATGCCGTGGAGTGCTACACCCTCGCCGACTCCGTCGAGGCCGTCGCCGCCCAGCGCGATGCCGTGGCCCTGCGCCGCTCCCTCGGCGACACCCTCGCGCTCGGCGCCGACCTGCGCTGGCTGTCCCGCATCCACTGGTGGGCGGGCCACGCGGACGAGGCCCAGGACGCGGCACGAGAAGCCATCGCCGTGCTCGAACACGCCGGAGACGACCGTCTGTTGGCCCTCGCGCACAGCAACACCGCCCAACTGCGCATGCTCGCCGACCGGTACGCCGAAGCCCTCGCACACGGCGAACGCGCCATCGCCCTGGCCTGCCGCGCGGACGACCCGGCGATCCTGGCGCACGCCCTCAACAACGTGGGCACGACCCGCTGGCGCAGCGGAGACCCGGACGGGCGACGGCAGTTGGAGGAGAGCCTCGCGGTGGCACTGGCCGCGGGCGAGGTCGAACACGCCTGCCGGTCCTACGCCAACATCATCTGGACCCTCCTCGACAACCTCCAGTACGCCGAGGCCGACCATTTCCTGCCCCCGGCCATGGAACTCGCCGACCGTGCCGAGCACTTGGGGTTCCTCAACTACCTGCACGTCGAACAGGCCATGCGTCGACTGGCCGCCGCCGACTGGGAGGAGGCCGAGCGGCACGCCGAGTACGGGATGCACGAGTTCGTCCCGGCCCGCTGTCCCGCGCTGACCGTCCTGGCCCGCGTGCGGGTCCGCCGCGGCAGGACCGGCGCCGGTGAACTCCTCGACCAGGCCTGGGAGATCGCCGTACGGACCCGGGAGTTGCAGCGCACCGGACCGGTGGCCGCCGTACGGGCGGAGGCGGCCTGGCTGCGCGGCGATCACGCGGCGGCGGCCGAGGCGGCGGCGCCGGTCCACGCGCAGGCCGGGCGGCTCGACCACGGGCCCTATCGGGCCGAACTCGGCTACTGGCTCACCAAGGTCGGGCACGCGGTGCCCGCCGACGACAGCGACCACCCGTACGCGCTCCAGGCGGCCGGGGAGTGGAAGCGGGCCGCGGACCTCTGGCAGCAGGCCGGTTGTCCCTACGAACACGCCGCCGCGCTCGCCGAGAGCCCCGACCCGGCCGACAGACTCACCGCGCTCGCCCAACTCGACGCCCTCGGCGCCGAACCCCTCGCCCGGCTGGTCCGCGCCGAACTGCGCAGCCTGGGCGTCCGCCACGTCCCGCGCGGCCCGCACGCGGCGACCCGGGGCAACCCGGCCGGTCTCACGGACCGCCAACTCCAGGTCGTAGGACTGCTGGTGGACGGTCTGACCAACCCGGAGATCGCCGACCGCCTCGTCCTGTCCGTCCGTACCGTCGACAACCACGTCCGGGCCGTCCTGGAGAAACTCGACGCGCCCACCAGACGGCAGGCGGCCGCGCGTGCCGCGGAGCTGGGGCTGCCGCCGTACGGCGAAACCTAGGTAGCCGGGGGCGCCGAGGTGGGTGACGCGCACGGATGACCGCACAGTCGCGGGCGAAATACAACGAGCGGGTCATCCAGCGTGCCAAGAAACGGGGACCCCATGTCCAGCACACCCGCACCGGCCGCACAGGCCGCTCGCCGTGAACTGACCGACTTCAACGGGGAGTTGATCGGCCCCGACGACGCCACCTATCCGGAGGCTCGCGCCGTCTACAACGCGATGATCGACAAGCGGCCCGCGCTCATCGCGCGCTGCGCCGACGTGGACGCCGTGGCCCGCGTGATCGCCTTCGCCCGCGCCCACGACCTGCCCCTCGCGGTGCGCGGCGGCGGCCACCACGGCGCCGGACTCGGCACCGTCGAGGGGGGAGTGGTCGCCGACCTCGCCCCGCTCAAGGACATCCACGTGGACCCCGAGGCCCGTACGGTCCGGGTCGGCGGCGGTTGTGTCTGGGGCGAGGTGGACCGCGCGACCAACGCGCACGGGCTCGCCACGCCCAGCGGCATCATCTCCACCACCGGCGTCGGCGGCCTCGCCACCGGCGGCGGGCTCGGCCACCTCACCCGCAAGTGCGGGCTGACCATCGACAACCTGCTGGAGGCCGACCTCGTCCTTGCCGACGGCAGCCGGGTGCGGGCCAGCGCCGACGAGAACACCGACCTGTTCTGGGCGGTCCGGGGCGGCGGCGGCAACTTCGGCGTCGTCACCTCGTTCCTGTTCCGCCTGCACGAGATCAGCACGGTCGTCGCCGGACCCACCTTCTGGCCGGTCGAGATCAGCGCCGAAGTCCTCACCGCCTACCGGGAGTTCCTGCCGACCGCGCCCCGCGAACTGAACGCGTTCTTCCTGCACGGCAGCGTGCCGCCCGCCCCGCCGTTCCCCGAGGAGATCCGACTGCGCAAGACGGCGGGCGTGGTGTGGTGCTGGACCGGCGGCGACACCGAGGCCGCCGCGCGCGAGATGGCCCCGCTGCTGGACGCACTGCCCGCACCCTTGCTGCACGCGGCCGGACCGATGCAACACCCGGACATGCAGGGCATGTTCGACGGGCTCTACCCGCCCGGCGACCAGTGGTACTGGCGCGCCGACTTCGTCGACGAGATCCCGGACGAGGCCGTGGAACTCCACGCCAAGTTCGGCGCCGAGGTCCCCACCCCGCAGTCCACGATGCACCTCTACCCGATCGACGGCGCCGCCCACGACGTCGGCGACGACGAGACCCCGTGGGCGTATCGCGACGCACGCTGGGCGTCCGTCTTCGCCGGCGTCGACGGGGACCCCGCCAACGCCGAACTCGTCAAGAGGTGGGCCGTCGACTACCAGGAGGCCCTGCACCCGTACTCGGCGGGCGGCGCCTACGTGAACATGATGATGGACGAGGGACAGGAACGTGTCCGGGCCAGCTACCGGGGCAACTACGACCGGCTGGCCCGCATCAAGGCCGACCGTGACCCGGACAACGTTTTCCACCTCAACCAGAACATCCACCCGACCCCGAAAGCGCGCTACGAGACCCGCCCGTGACACCGACTCCGAGGCCGGGCCGACATCACGCGTTCGGGTCGAACGAGATGCCGGACGGCTTCGCGATGGACAGGGCGTAGTTGAAGTCCACGTCCCTGATCTTCAGCGTGGCCGAACCGAAGTCCGCGGCCAGGAGCTTGTCCTTGAGGCCCGCCGGGTAGCCGTTCCAGCCCACCAGACGCGGGTAGAACCAGTTGCCGGTGGCGTTCTCCGCGGGCTCGTCGTTCGTGTTGGCGAAGCGGAAGTCGTGCGAGCCGATGCCGTCCTTGTGGTAGACGATCTTGGGGTGTGTGCCGTCGAAGCGCACCCCCGAGGCCGCCGACACCTGGTAGGCGGAGTGCTGCGACACCGACACGTACTGGACCGTGTTGTCCTTGATCCACACCACGACGTGCTCCCAGTCGTGGGTGTGGCCGATCGCCGCCGGACCCAGGGTGACCTGGTCCTTCTCGAAGTAGCTTGCGTACATCACCGCACACCAGTCGTTGTTGCACTTCTCGCGGGAGTACGTGTTGGCGTTGTTGAGCTGGGCCATGTCGTGGCAGTGCCCGTTGACGTCGCCGCCGAGCTTCAGCCCGGGGTTGATGGTGCCGTCCAGACCGATGGCGGCCGTGGCGTAGCAGCCGTCGCCGTCGTAGTCGTAGGCCGGGGAGAAGGTCTGCTCCAGGCCGTCGGCGTTCTGCGGGAGCAGGGTGAGGACATTGGCCTGGGCGGCCGTCGCCTGGCCGACCACGAGGGCGAGCGCACCGAGGACGGTGACGACGGCGGAGCGGCGCAGGCGCCGGCCGCGGGACTTCGGGGCTCTCGCCGGGCTGTCGGTGGGGGGTGTCAGATCAGGCACGCTGGCTCCAGTTCTTGGCGGTGGGGGCGCTACTGGCTGCGCCAGGTCCAGACCATCGCAGGCCGATGTGTGCACGTCAACACCCTTGCGATGTACGGCCTTTGGCGCACCGCTGAACTCTCCCGCCTGTGCCTTTCCTGTGTCCCCGCGGCTCTCGGCGCGACCATGGCTCCCGGCGAACAGGTGCGCTAATTTGAGGTCCACGGCACAGGTGAATGGGCACCCGTGGTGAGTGCGGGAGGTTCCGGTTGACCCCGGCACAATTACGGGCCTTCGCAGCGACCGTCCGCCTCGGTTCCGTGAAGGCCGCCGCGGCCGACCTCGCCGTGACCGAGTCGGCCGTGTCGATCCACATCGCCCATCTCCGCAGAGAACTCGGCGACAAGCTCTTCGCCCGCACCGCCAACGGGCTCGCGTTCACCCCCGGCGGGCTACGGCTGGCCAGCCGGGCCGCCGAACTGCTGGGACTCCAGGACCGGACGATTCTCGAAGTCCAACAGGCCGGTACCGGGCGGAGGTTGCTGCGTGTCGCCGCGTCGAGTCTGTTCGCGGAACATGCCGCGCCCGGCCTGATCGAACTGTTCGCGGGGCGCGCCGACGATCTCGACGTCGAACTGAGCGTGCACGGCCCGCAGAACTTCGCCCCCCTGCTGCTCAACCGCTCCGTCGACGTGGCGATCGGACCCCGCCCGGCCACCCTCCACGACACGATGACCTGCACGCACTTCCTCAACTACCAGGTGATCGCTGTGGTGGGGTCCGACCACCCGCTGGCCACCTCGGCGAGTGTCGGTGCGGCCGAACTGCGGGGGCAGACCTGGCTGTTGGGGCCCTCGGCGGTCGGGCGGACGGGGATGGTGCCGTCGGTGCTGCGGCGGCTGGGTATCCCGGAACACAACCAGCGGATCTTTCAGAGTCATGCCGCGTCCGTCGACGAGGCCAAGCGGGGCAAGGGAGTTGCTCTCGCGGTCGCCTTCGCCGTGACGAAGGATCTTGCCGAGGGTGACCTCCGTCGGCTGAACGGGCCCCAACTGCCCGCGCGCGGTTCGTGGAATCTGCTCACGCTTCCCGACCGTGAAGCGCCCGCCGCTGCCGCGGAGTTGCGGCGGTTTGTCACTACGCCTCGGGCTACGCAGGCGATGTTGCGGGGGGCGGGGGTTACGGCAGGGCGGTTTCGGCCGGCTATTCATGTGACGTTGTGGAGTTGAGGGGGTGGGTTCTTCGACTGCGGGCCGGTGGGGGCTGGGCGCGCAGTTCCCCGCGCCCGTTTGGGGCGCTTATCGAGCCGTGCGATTTCATCGGGCACCCGCAGCAGCGCGCCGAAGCTGTCGGCCGGTAGGAGCAGGTCGATGTACGGCATTGCCGCCGTCATCGTCGTCGTGCGGGGAATGAAGCCGGAGGCCGCGGCGCGGGGGTTGAGCCAGATCACCGTGTGGGCGCGGCGGCGCAGTCTGGCCATGGCCGTGGCCAGGTGGTGCGGGGGATCGCCGTCCCAGCCGTCCGAGGCGATCAGTACGACCGCGCCGCGCAGGGTGCCGCCGTGGTGCGAGGCGAGGAGTGTGCCCAGGCAGTGGGCGATGCGGGTGCCGCCGAAGCGGTCGGTGACCCGCTCGGTCGCCTCGTTGAACGCCTCCCGTGCCGAGTGGTGGGCGAGCACCGGCGTGAGCCGGGTCAACGACGTGGCGAACGCGAAGACTTCGGCACGGGTCGCCACCGCGAGGGCGCGCATCAGGTACAGATACGCCACCGCCTGGGCCTGCATCGAGCGGCTCACGTCGCACAGCACCACGACCCGGCGCGGCCGGTCCACCGGCCCCGCCCGGACCAGCCGTACCGGCTCCCAACCGGTGCGTCGGGCCTGCGCCACCGTCTCCCGGACCGCCACCCGACGACCGCCCGTCCGTACGGCGAGGCGTCGGGTGCGGCGCACGGGCCACTCCCGCAGCCGCGACTCCAGCCAGCGGCCGAGCAACTCGGCCTGTTCCGCGCTCAGTTCACCGAACGGTGTGTCCACCGCTGCCGCCAGATCGCTCGGTAGCCGCTCGGGGACGGTGAGGACGTGGTCCGCACTGTGGTCGGCGGTGTCCACGGCGGGCGGCAGGGTCACCCACGGCAGACCGGAACCCCCGACGGGGGCGCTGCCGTGAGAGTCGGTGCCCCCGGAGTCCTGGCCTTCGGCCCACGCGTCGTGCCCATTGCGGCGCGCGTTCGGGTCGAGGGCGAGCACGGACTGGCCGAACACCGCGTCGAAGACCTCGTCGAAGCGGGCCAGTTGGGGATGGTCGCGTACGAGGGTGACGCGGGCCGTCCAGTACAGCGACGTCCGTGTCCCGGGCGGGACCGCGGCCAGCGCCAGCACGAAGTCCCGGACGGCGGTCGGGCCCACCGGGACGCCGTGCTCCCTGAGCCGGGTGGCCAGCGCGGTGGCGAAGGCCGCCCGGTCGACGGCGGGCAGCAGAGGGCCAGTTGGTGTCATCGGACCAGGAGATAGACCACCACCGCGATGACGACTGCCGCGACGACAGCGGGGATCAGCCGCTTGTACACGGACGTGCCGGCCACCTGCATCAGGTTCAGCGGTTCGGCCGGCGGCGGCGCCACGGAGACCGGTTCCGTCTCCGCCGTTGGCGCCTCCTGCGTCGCCAGCGGCTGAGCTTCCACGTTCGCCAGCAGTTGCGTCTCCACGTTCGCCACGAACTGCGCGAACAGCTTCTCCGAGATCTCCTTGATCATGCCGCTGCCGAACTGGGCCAGCCTGCCGCTGATGTTGAGGTCCGTGCTGACCGTCACGACCGTGCTCGTGCCCTCGCCGCGCAGCCGGGCGTCGACCGTCGCGGACGCGTTGCCGCCGCCGCGCATGTCCTTCCCGGCCGCGCTGATCACGGCGTGATGGGCGGCCTCGTCCCGCTCCACGAAGCGTGCCGTGCCCGCGAACTGGCTGACCATGGGCCCGACTTTGACCCTGACCTTGCCCCGGTGGACGTCGCCGTCGACGCCGGTGAGTTCGGCGCCGGGCATGCACGGGGCGAGGGCCTCCAGATCGGTGAGGGCCTGCCACGCCCGCTCGACCGGCACACCGACGCTGAACTCGTTGTCGATCTTCATGGTCTCCTCGCTTCTTCGGGATAGCCGAGTGCGTCGAGGGCCCCGACGACGGCGATGCGGTCGTCGGGGCTCTTGGCGACCGTGCTGAGCGTGCGGACGATGTCGTCACGGGCCAGCCGCGCGACCCGCAGGGCCGCCAGGGCGGAGACCCAGTCGATGGCCTCCGCCATGCCGGGCGCCTTGTCGAGGTCCAACTCCCGTACCCGGCCGATGAATTCGGTGGTCGACGCGATCAGCGGCTCGTTCGCGGCCGGTACCGTGCGGCGCAGGATCTCCGCCGTGCGTTCAGGGGTGGGGAAGTCGATCCAGTGGTAGAGGCAGCGCCTGCGCAGCGCGTCGTGGAGTTCCCGGCTGCGGTTGGAGGTCAGCACCACGACGGGCGGTCGTACGGCGGTGAAGGTGCCCAACTCCGGGACAGTGATGGACCGTTCGCCCAGGAACTCGAAGAGCAGGGCCTCGAACTCGTCGTCGGCCCGGTCGATCTCGTCGATCAACAGCACGGGCGGCAATGGACCTTGATGGCGGACCGCCCGCAACAGGGGCCGGTCGAGCAGGAATTCCTCGCTGAACAGGTCGGCGTCGGACAGTTCGCGCCCGTGCGCCTCGGTGAGCCGGACGGCCAGCAACTGGCGCTGGTAGTTCCACTCGTACAGCGCCTCGCCCGCCGTCAGCCCCTCGTAGCACTGGAGCCGGATCAGCGGCGTGCCCAGGGCCTTGGCGAGGGCCTTCGCGGCACTGGTCTTGCCCACGCCCGGCTCGCCCTCCAGCAGCAGCGGCCGGTCGAGCAGCGTGGCGAGGAGGAGCGCGGTCGCCGTGCCGTCGTCGACGAGGTGGCCGACCTCGCCGAGCCGCCGCCGTACGTCGTCGGCGTCCTTGAAGAGTGCGCTCACCCCGTGGCACCTGTGGACCAGCGGTCCCGGCAGCCGGTCCCGCAGAACCAGAACTCGCCTTCCCCGGTGGCGAGATGGGGAGTGTCGGCGCTCACGGTGACGGTCATTCCGCACACCGGGTCCACGGCCTGGGCAGGACGCTCGGGCACGGCGGCCTTCGTCGCATGGACGACCCGCACCACGTCCGCGAGGATCGACAGCGCGATCTCGGGTGGCGTACGGGCGCCGATGTCCAGTCCGGCGGGAGCCTGGACACGGGCCCGTTCCGGCTCCGTCAGGCCGAGTTCGTCGAGGAGGGCGGCGGCGCGGCGGTGGCTCGCGACCAGGGCGATATGGCCGACACCCGCGTCCAGGGCGGCGCGTAGGGACTCCGCGTCGCCCCTGCCCTGCCCGGCCACGATCACGGCGGCGGTGTGGTCGGAGGGCGGTCCTTCCGGCAGCGAGCGGGCCGTGGCGTAACCGAGCAGGGCGGCGAACGCGACGCAGGCCTCCGCCACGGGCGTGGTCCCGACGACCTCGATCAGCGGTGGCGGCAGCACCGGCTCCAGGAAGATCTCCAACGCCCCGCCGGACAGGCAGGGGTTGATGACGACCCGCGCCCCGGGTGTCTCGGGGAACTCGGCGTCCCCCTGCGGCAGAACGCGCAGCAGCAGCGGTCCGCCGTCGTGCAGGGCGCCGAGCGCGGCCGTACGCACGGAGCCCTCGGCGCACTGGCCGCCGACGAAGCCGTCGATGGTGCCGTCGCCGTGGACGATGGCCTCGTCGCCCGGGTGCGCCGAGGCGGGCGCCTGGGCGCGGACCACGCGTGCGTGGACGAACGGCACGCGCCGCTCGGTGAGTTCGAGCGCGCGGGCACTCAACTTGCCGGTCATCACAGCCACCTTCAGATCGGCGGGGTCGGTCGGCCCTGCATCGCCTCCCACACCCGCGAGGGTGTGAGCGGCATGTCCGCGTGCCGGATGCCGTACGGCTTCAGGGCGTCGACCACCGCGTTGACGATCGCGGGCGGCGAGCCGACCGTCGCGGACTCGCCGACCCCCTTGGCGCCGATGGGGTGGTGCGGGGACGGCGTGACGGTGAACCCGGTCTCCCAGTCCGGGACTTCGAGCGAGGTGGGGATCAGATAGTCCATCAGCGAGCCGCTCAGGCAGTTGCCGTCCTCGTCGAAGGAGATCATCTCCATCAGCGCCATGCCGACGCCGTCGGTGAGGCCGCCGTGCACCTGCCCCTCGATGATCATCGGGTTGATACGGGTGCCGCAGTCGTCGACCGCGACGAAGCGGCGGACGGTCACCTTCGCCGTGCCCGGGTCGATGTCGACGACGCAGATATAGGCGCCGTGCGGATAGGTGAGGTTCTCCGGGTTGTAGCAGATCTGCGCCTCCAGACCGCCCTCCACGCCCTCGGGCAGATCGCCCGCGCCGTGTGCCCGCATCGCGATGGCCTGGATGGTGACCGAGGCCTCCGGGTCGCCCGCGACATGGAAGGAACCCTTCTCCCACTCCAGGTCGGCGACCGACACCTCCAGCATTCCGGAGGCGATCAGCCGTGCCTTGTCCCGCACCTTGCGGGCGACCAGCGCGGCGGCGGCACCCGAGACGGGGGTGGACCGGCTGCCGTAGGTGCCGAGGCCGAACGGGGTCTGGTCGGTGTCGCCGTGCACCACGTCGATGTCCTGCGGCGGGATGCCGAGCTCCTCGGCGACGATCTGCGCGAACGTCGTCTCGTGCCCCTGGCCCTGCGACTGCACCGAGAGTCGTACGACCGCCTTCCCGGTCGGATGCACCCGCAGTTCGCAGCCGTCGGCCATGCCGAGGCCGAGGATGTCCATGTCCTTGCGGGGGCCCGCGCCGACCGCCTCGGTGAAGAACGAGACGCCGATGCCCATGAGTTCACCGCGGGCCCGCTTCTCGGCCTGCTCGGCGCGCAGGGCGTCGTAGCCGGCGAGTTCCTTGGCCAGTTCCATGGTGGGCGCGTAGTTGCCGGAGTCGTAGACCCAGCCCGTCTTGGTGCGGAAGGGGAACTGTTCGGGGCGGATGAAGTTCTTCATCCTCAACTCGACCGGGTCCATGGCGAGTTCGTAGGCGAGGCAGTCGACGATCCGCTCGATCAGGTAGACGGCCTCGGTGATGCGGAACGAGCAGGCGTAAGCGACCCCGCCGGGTGCCTTGTTGGTGTAGACGGCGGTCATCTTGCAGTGGGCGGCCTCGATGTCGTAGCTGCCGGTGAAGACACCGAAGAAGCCGGCCGGGTACTTCACGGGCGCGGCCGTGCCGTTGAACGCGCCGTGATCGGCGAGGACTTGGGTGCGGACGGCGAGGATACGGCCGTCACGGGTGGCCGCTATCTCGCCGCGCATCACGTAGTCGCGGGCGAAGCCGGTGCTGATGAGGTTCTCCGCGCGATCCTCCATCCACTTCACCGGCTTGCCGGTGAGGAGTGAACCGACGATCGCGCACACGTAACCCGGGTAGATCGGCACCTTGTTGCCGAAGCCGCCGCCGATGTCGGGGGAGATCACCCTGATCTTGTGCTCCGGGAGTCCGGCGACGATCGCGTAGAGGGTGCGGTGGGCGTGCGGGGCCTGGGTGGTGGACCAGAGGGTGAGGCGGCCGTCGACCTGGTCGAAGTCCGCTACCGCGCCGCACGTTTCCATCGGCGCGGGGTGGACGCGCGGGTAGACGATGTCCTCGGTGACCACGACGTCCGCGCGGGCGAAGACGGCCTCGGTCTCGGCCTCGTCGCCGGTCTCCCAGTCGAAGCAGTGGTTGTCGGCCTTGCCCTCCAGGTCGTCGCGGATGACGGGCGCGTCGGGGGAGAGGGCGGTGCGGACGTCGATCACCGGGTCGAGGGGTTCGTACTCGACGTCGATCAACTCCAGGGCGTCCCGCGCCGCGTAGCGGTCCTCCGCTACGACGAAGGCGACCTCCTGGCCCTGGAAGCGGACCTTGTCGGTGGCCAGGACCGCCTGCACGTCGTTCGAGAGGGTCGGCATCCACGCCAGGCCCTTCTCGGCGAGCATCGCGCCGGTGACGACCAGGCGGACCTTCGGGTGGGCCTCGGCGAGCGTGGTGTCGACGGAGAGGACACGAGCGTGCGCGAACGGCGAGCGCAGGATGGCCAGATGGAGCATGCCGGGGAGGTCCAGGTCGTCGACGTAGCGGCCCTTGCCGCGGACGAAGCGCGGGTCCTCCTTGCGGAGCATCCGGCCGTGGCCGCAGGGTTTCTTGTCGTTGTCGACGAACGCGGTGCGGTGGCCGTTCTCGGAGACGGCGGTCATGACGCGCCTCCAGAGACCGAAGTGGTCGGTGTTTCCAGGGACGTTCGGGTGCCCGCCTCCTCGGCCGCCGCCCACCGGACCGAGCGGACGATGGTCGCGTAACCGGTGCAGCGGCAGATCTGCCCGGAGATCGCCTCCCGGATCTCCGTGTCGGACGGGTCGGGATTGCGGTCCAGCAGCGCGCGGGCCGTCATCATCATGCCGGGCGTGCAGAAGCCGCACTGGAGGCCGTGGCACTCGACGAACCCGCGCTGTACCGGGTCGAGTTCACCGTTCTGTTCCAAGCCCTCGACGGTGCGCACTTCGTGTCCGCCCGCCATCGCGGCAAGGACGGTGCAGGACTTGACCGGTTCGCCGTCCAACCACACCACGCACGTACCGCAGTTGCTGGTGTCGCACCCCCAGTGGGTGCCGGTGAGCCGGAGGTGGTCGCGCAGGAAGTGGACCAGCAGCAGCCGCCCCTCTATCTCCCGGGTGACCTCTTCGCCGTTGACGACCATACTGACCTGCACGATCACACCTCCTGTCCGTCGATGCGGGCCACCGACCGGCGCAGCACGCGCACGGTCAACTCCCTTGCCAGATGGCGCTTGTACTCGGCGCTGCCGCGCCGGTCGGTCACGGGGGAGGAGGCCTCGGCGGCGATGTCCCCGCCCTGTCCGTACAGTTCCTCGGTCGGGCGCCGGCCACGCAAGGCGTCGGCGATACCGGGGATGCCCGCCGTGTTGGGTCCCACGGCGGCGAGCCCGACCCGGGCGTCCGCGATCAGTCCGTCGCCGTCCAGCCACACCGCGGCGCCGGCCGAGACCACCGCCCAGTCACCGGCTCGGCGTTCGACCTTCTCGTACGCGCTGGAGCCGTTCGGGCGGACCGGGAAGCGGACCTCGGTGAGGATCTCCGCGTCACCGACGGCGGTCTCGTACGGCCCCCGGTGGAAGTCCTCCATGGACACGACCCGTTGGCCGTCCACGCCCTGGATCACGCAACTGGCGTCGAGCGTGGTGCACACCGCGGAGAGGTCCTCGGACGGGTCGGCCTGGCAGAGGGAGCCGCCGAGCGTGCCCCGGTTGCGCACCACGGGGTCGGCGATGACGCGCTCGGCGTCGCGGAACACCGGGAAGGCGGCGGCGAGTTCGTCCGACTCCAGGAGTTCGCGGTGGCGGGTCATCGCGCCGATGCGGATCAGTCCGGGTTCGACCCGGATGTAACCCAGTTCGTCGTGCAGGTCGTTGATGTCGATCAGGTACTCGAAGTTGGCCAGCCGCAACTTCATCATCGGGATCAGACTGTGCCCGCCGGCCACCAGCCGTGCGGTGTCGCCCAGCCGGTCGAGCAGCGCGACCGCCTCGCCGACGCTGCCGACCCGCTGGTACTCGAACGGAGCGGGAACCTGCATACCGCAATCCCCCTGTCCTGCACGTCGGTTGGCCGGTTGGCCGGTTGGCCGGTTGGCCGGTCGGCCGGGCGCCGTGTCCGGGCCTCATTGGGCGCCCGGCGGACGGGGGTGTCAACGGCTGGTTAACCGTTCACTTAAGTTGCTCGTCCTGGAGAACCGGGGGAGCGGGCAGGTCGTCCAGGAAGTCCGCCGAGGGGACGAAGAAGAGACTCCCGGTGACGGCCGTGGAGAAGTCCAGAATGCGGTCGTGGGCCGCGGAGTCCGTGCCCAGGAACATGTTCCGCAGCATCTGTTCCGTGACCGAGGGAGTACGGGCGTACCCGATGAAGTAGGTGCCGAACTCTCCCTGTCCCGCGCTGCCGAAGGGCATGTTGTCGCGCAGGATCTTCCGCTCGGTGCCGTCCGGGCCCGTGATGACGTTGAGGGCGATGTGCGAGTCGGCCGGTTTGACGTCGTCGTCCATCTCCATGTTGGTCAACTTCGTGCGTCCGACGACCCGTTCCTGCTGCTCCACCGTCAGAGAGTTCCAAGCAGCCATGTCGTGCAGGTACTTCTGCACGATCACATAGCTGCCGCCCGCGAACTCCGGGTCCTCGTCGCCGACCACCACCGCCTGGCGGGCCACCTGCCCGACGGGGTTCTCCGTGCCGTCGACGAAGCCCAGCAGATCGCGCAGGTCGAAGTACTGGAACCCGGACACCTCGTCCCGCACGGAGGCCGCGCCGCCCAGTCGGCCCATGATCTCGGTGGCCAACTCGAAGCACAGGTCGGCTCGTACGGCCTTGATGTGGAACAGCAGGTCGCCCGGGGTGGAGACGGCGGTGTGGCGGTCGCCGGTGAGTTCGCGGAACGGGTGCAGCTCGGCGGGGCGCGGACCGTCGAACAGCCGGTCCCACGCCTCCGATCCGACACCGGTGACGCAGCTGAGGCGTCCGCCCGGGGCACGGAACCCGATGGACCGGATCAACCCGCCCAGATCGCCGAGGAGTTGGCGTACCGTCTCCTCGCCACCCGGCTCCACGGTGACGACGAGAAAGGTCGCGCTGGGAGTCAGCGACTCCAGCACCGCCTGTGTGGTCGGGACGATCCCCTCGCCACCGCTTCCGTCCGTGCCCTCGACTGTCATGTACTCCATGCCTCCGCCGTGTCCTGGGAGGTACCGGCCGGCACCTCGCGACTCAGCCGAGTTTCCCAGTCCGCGCGTCCCGCCACAGATCCACCCCGCCGTCGACGGCGTACGAGTCGATCTCGGCCAGCTCCTCGTCGCTGAAGTCGAGGTTGTCGAGCGCGGCCACGTTCTGTTCGAGCTGCTCCGTGCGCGAGGCGCCGATCACCAGCGAGGTGACCCGCTCGTCGCGCAGCGCCCAGGCGAGCGCCATCTGCGCCAGGGTCTGACCGCGCTTGGCCGCGATGTCGTTCAGCGCGCGCAGCCGGCGCACCATGTCCTCGGTCAGCCAGCCCGCGTCGAACGACGTGCCCTGCGCGGCCCGCGAGCCCTCCGGAATGCCGTCCAGGTACCGCCCGGTCAGCAGCCCCTGCGCCAGCGCCGTGAAACCGATGACCCCGAAGCCCTCGTCCCGCGCCGCGTCGAGCAGTCCGTCGTGCTCTATCCAACGGTTGAGCATGCTGTACGACGGCTGGTGGATGAGCAGCGGTGTGCCCAGCTCGCGGAGGATCGCGGCGGCCTGACGGGACCGCTCGGCGTCGTAGGAGGAGATGCCGACGTAGAGGGCCTTGCCCTGGCGGACGGCGGTGTCCAGCGCGCCCATGGTCTCTTCGAGCGGGGTGCCCGCGTCGAGGCGGTGGGAGTAGAAGATGTCCACCTAGTCGAGGCCGGTGCGCTTCAGGGACTGGTTGAGGGAGGCGAGCACGTACTTGCGGGAGCCGCCGCCCTGGCCGTAGGGGCCGGGCCACATGTCCCAGCCGGCCTTGGTGGAGACGACCAGCTCGTCCCGGTACGGCGCGAGGTCCTGCTTCAGCAGTCGGCCGAAGTTGGACTCGGCGGCGCCGTAGGGCGGGCCGTAGTTGTTCGCCAGGTCGTGGTGGGTGATGCCGAGGTCGAAGGCGCGCAGCGCGATCTCGCGCTGGGTCTCGAACGGCCGGTCGTCACCGAAGTTGTGCCAGTAGCCCAGCGAGAGCAGGGGCAGGTCGAGCCCCGAGCGGCCCGTGCGGCGGTAGCGCATCGTGCTGTCGTAGCGCCCCGGATCTGCGATGTGGTTTACCGCGCCAACTCTGCCCGCGCCCGCCGCGCGCGTCCAACCGATCCCGGTCATCGCATTCAGCAGCGCCGCCGCATAATCCGGCGGCGGCTCGCTGAGCGGACCGCTGCTATTCGGTGGCCCCTCGTCCGTCCCTAGGGTCCTTTTCATGAACTGCGACATATCGGTGGGCGTCGACCCGGTGGACGTCGACGAGGAACCGCTGCGGATCGGCGTGCGCGTCCCGCCCTGTGACCGGGCGGACCGGGTGGCCCGGACCGCGCGCCGGGCCGAGGACCTGGGCTTCGACCAAGTGTGGTTCCCCGACTCGCAGTTGCTGTGGCGGGACGTGTTCACCACCCTCACCGCCGCGGCCTTCGCCACCGAGCGCATCGGCCTCGGCACCGCCGTCACCAATCTGGCCACCCGGCACCCGTCCGTCGTCGCGTCGGCCGCGCGCAGCGTCGCCGAACTCGCGCCCGGCAGGTTCACCCTCGGCCTCGGCGTGGGCAACAGCTCCGTGGGACCCGTGGGCCTGCCGCAGACCGGCTCGGCGGCACTGCGCGAGGGGCTGACCATGCTGCGCGCCCTGCTGGACGGGCAGGAGTGGGACTTCCAGGGCAAGGTCCGCTCCCGGCTCCGCGACCCGCAGCCGTCCGTGCCACTGCACCTGGCGGCGAGCGGACCCCGGAACCTGCGCCTCGCCGGGGAGATCGCCGACGGGGTCATCCTGCTCAGCGGGGTCTCACCGCGCACCCTGGCCGCCGCCACCGCCAAGGTGCGGGAAGGTGCCGAGGCGGCCGGCCGGAGCGCCGCGACCCTCCCGGTGACGGTGTCCGCGTTCTGCGAGGTGACCGACGACATCGAGGCCGACGCCCGCCTGATCAAACCGATCTGCGCCTCGATCGCCCAGAACGGCGGCGCGTCCTTCCTCGCCCTCGCCGGTATCGAGGTCGACGTCCCCGCGACCGTCGAGGGCGTCTACCCGGACCTCGTGCACGCCGAGGACTGGGACGCGGCCGTGGAGATCTGCTCGGCCTGGATCAGCGACGAGACGGCCGTCCGCTTCGCCGAGGAGTTCTGCCTCTTCGGCACGCCCACCCAGATCACCGAACGGCTCCGCACCCTGCGCGCCTCGGGAGTGACCGACGTGTTCCTCCAGCACGTCGGCTCCTACGACCCGCCCACCGACCTGATCGAGACCATCGGCTCCTCGGTCCTGCCGGCCCTCCGCCGGTGAGGCCGTCAGCGCGCCCCGGCCGGGGGCAGCAGATCCTTGCGTACGACACCGTCCTGGACGACACACACGATGTTGCCGGGATCGCCCAGCACGCCGATGTCCTTGAGCGGGTCGCCCTCGCACATGACCAGGTCGGCGGTCTTGCCGACGGTCAGGGTGCCGAGCCGGTCGGACAGGCCCAGGAGCTCGGCGGAGACACGGGTTCCGGCCACGATCGCCGCCATGGGGTCCATGCCCAGGTCCACGAGGAAGCGGAGTTCCAGCAGGTTCTGGCCGTGCGGGCAGACGGCCGCGTCGGTGCCGAGCGCGATCCGGGCGCCCTGCTCGATGGCACGGGCGATGTTCTCCTTGGTGATGCCCGACCAGCGGACCTTCTTCTGGTAGTGGTGCTCCGGCATCAGGTCCCTGTCGATGCCCGCGAACACCGTGGACAGCGTCGGTACGACGAACGTGCCCCGCTCGCCCGCCAGGTCCAGCGCCTCCTCGTCCAGGCCGTAGCCGTGCTCGATGCTGGTGACACCGCCGCGGATCGCGTTGAGGATGCCCGCGGTGCCCTGCGCGTGCGCGGCGACCGGTTTGCCGCCGTGGCGCCGGCACTCGTCGACCACGGCCCGGATCTCCTCCTCCATCAGCCCCTCGTCCTCGGGCTGGTCGTAGGGGCTGGCCATGCCACCGCTCGCACAGATCTTGATCACGTCGGCGCCCGCGCGCAGCATCCTGCGGACCGCGAGCCGGGACTCGTCCACGGTGTCGGCCAGTTCGGCCATCTCGCCGCCGCTGAGGTCCGTGCCGTCCAGGAGACGGAAGTCGGCGTGGCCGCCGGTGTGGCTGATGATCCGTACGGCGGTGTGCAGCCGGGGCCCGACGATCCGGCCGGTCGCCACGGCGGTACGGAACCCGGCGGACAGTCCGCCCAGGTCACGGGCGGTGGTGATACCCGCGTCCAGGGTCTGCCGCAGCCGGGTCGCGGTGTCGTAGGTGACGAGGACCGGGTCGAGTTCGCCGCGCCGCCCGGGCGGCGAGCCCTGCGCGTACGCGAGGTGGGTGTGGCAGTCGAAGAACCCGGGGAGCACGGTCCGGCCGCCCGCGTCGATGATCCGGACCGCCGAGCCGTCACCGGGCACGGGCGGGGCCGTAGCCGCAGGTCCTGCGTACGTGAGCGTGCCCGCCGCGTCCGCGACGACGACGGCGTCGGCCACCGGGACGGCACCGGTACCGTCGACGAGGCGGGCGTTCTCGACGCGCAAAGCGGTCCGAAAGTTCTCTTGCGTCATGGCATCCGTCATGGTGGGACCGAATCACTCCTCGGTATCAGGAACCTCTGGGGTGGGGAACCTCGGTATCAGGAACAGGCGAAAGGGAGTCTGCAATGGACGAGACAACGCCGGGTCACGGTGCAGCTTCCGATCCCGATTTCAGTCGGGCACGCAGGAATGCGCCGTCCCAGGAGGCGCAGGAATTCACTGCCGCCGATCTCGACGAACTGGACCGCGGGGTCGTGCACGCGTTGCAGATCCACCCCCGGGCCCCGTGGACCCTGGTGGGTGACGTCCTCGGCGTGAACCCGGTGACGGTCGCCCGGCGCTGGCAGCGGCTGGAGGAGGCGGGGCTCGCGTGGGTCACCGCCTATCCACGGCTGTCGGACTCCCGCATCGTGGTGACCGGCATCGTCGAGGTCGACACCGAGCCGGGGGTCGCCGAGGAGGTGGCCCGCGCCCTCGCCGCCGAGCACGTCGTGGCCAACGTCAAGATCACCGCGGGCGGCCGGGACATCGTGACCGCCGTACAGACCAGGGACCTCGACGAACTCGCCCACCTCACCACCCGGCTCTTCCAGCAGACCCCGGGCGTACGGGCCACCCGCACCCACGTCTCCACCGGCGTCCCCACCGAGGGCAGCCGCTGGCGGCTGCGCAGCCTGGACGCGGCCCAGTGCGCCCGCATCGAGGCGAGCCACGCCTCGGACATACCGCCCGACACGGGCACCGGCCCCGCCGCGCCCTGGGACTCCCTGGACGCGCACCTCCTCGAACTGCTCAGCTCCGACGGCCGGATGTCGATCCGCGCCCTGGCGACCGCCACCGGAGTCGGCCTCACCACGGTGCGCCGCCGCCTCCAGTCGCTGCTGGCCTCCCGGGTCAGCCTGCGCTGCGACCTGGCCCGGCCGCTGTCCGGCTGGCCGCTGTCGGCGGTGTACTTCGCGTCGGTGCCCGCCCAGTACCTGGAGGAGACCAGCCGGGTCCTGTCGAGTGTCCGCGAGGTCCGCTCCTGCGCGATCACGGCGGGACCGCACAACCTGGTGATCGACGTGTGGCTGCGCGCCCTGGCCGACGTCCACACCTTCGAGGCGCATCTGTCGCGCCGACTGCCACGGCTGGTGATCGACGACCGCTCGGTGGTCCTGCGCACGGTCAAGCACATGGGCCGCCTCCTGGACCGCGACGGCCGCTGCGTCGGCGTCGTGCCCCTGCGCGAACCCCAGGGCACCCACCAACTCCTCGCGGTACCGGACGGCGAGCGCGTCTGGCGATGAGCACCAACGTCCGTATATCTCAAGGCTGTCGAGGACCACAGATGCGCTCCCTGTACCTTCCCGAGGCCGACGGCCACCTGCGCTGGATCGACCTTCCCGGTGAGGGCCCCGCCCGGGTGTACCTCCATGGCCTCGGCTGCGCGGGCTCCGCCGACTTCGCGGGGATCGCCGCCCACCCCGACCTGCGCGGCGGACGCGCGATCGTCGTCGACCTCCTCGGCCACGGCTACAGCGACCGCCCGAAGGACTTCCCGGGCACCCTGGAGGCCCATGCCGGGACGGTCGCCGCCGTCCTCGACCACTGCGGGATCACCGACGCCGTGCTCGTCGGGCACTCGATGGGCGGCGCGATCGCGATCGTCCTCACCGCGACCCGCCCCGACCTCGTCTCCCGCCTCGTCGTCGCCGAGCCCAACCTGCGCGCGGGCGGCGGCCTGTTCAGCGGGGCCATCGCCGCATACGGCGAGGCGGACTTCGTCGGCCACGGATTCCGCACGGTCCTGGCGGGCCTCGAACCCGGCTACGCGGCCCGCATGCGCGTGGCCGACCCCGCGATCGTGCACCGCAGCGCCGTAGGCCTGGTGACCGGGACCACCCCGGGAACGGCGGAACTCCTCTACGGCCTTCCGCAGCCGCGTGTGATGCTGATCGGCGCCCGCAGCCGCCCCTACGTGGACGAGCCCGCCGTCCGGCAGGCGGGCATCCCGGTCGTGGAAGTCCCCGACGCGGGCCACCACATGATGGGGGACAACCCCGAGGGGGTCGTGGCGGCCCTGGTCGCGAGCGGTGCGGGGCCCGTTCCTAGAGGGGAACGTGGAGGGAGTCGTAGCGGGCGAGTCGGGTCGTGATGATGGTCGATGCCTGGGTGAGGGCCGAGAGCAGCCGGGTGATCCTGCTGCCGGCCGTGGGCGCGATGACCGACAGGGCGCCCAGGTAGGTGGCGTCGCGTCCACGTACGGGCACCGCGACGGCCAGGTAGCCGAGGCGCTTCTCCTCGACCTCGATCGCGTAGCCCTGTTCCCGGATACGGCGGATTTCGCCGGGCAGTTGGGCGGGGCCGAGCGTGTGCGGGGTGCGGCGGACCAACGAGTGCAGCACCTCCCCGAGCGGGTACTGCTCGGGGAGCAGCGCGAGGGTGAGCTTGCCCGCGGCGGTGCAGTGCAGCTCCATGCGTCTGCCGTCGGCGGTGGAGCGGGCCTGGTTGCGGTGGGTGCCGAGGTTCTCGACGCACAGCAGCTCGGAGTCGTGCGGGATCGCCAGGGTCACCGCGTTGTCGAGGCTCTGCGCGAGGCTCTCGATGACGGGCCTGGCCGCCGCACGCAGCGTGCGCTGGTGCGGGGAGCGCAGACCCATCGCGTAGAGCCGTACGCCGAGGCGGTAGTTGCAGCCGTCCCGTTCCAGGAAGTCGGTGGCGACGAGTTCCTGGCAGAGCCGGTGGACCGTGGCCTTGGCGATGCCGGTACGGTCCCGCAGCTCGGCGAGACCCAGCGAGAAGTCGTCGTCGCCGAAGGCCGACAGGATGAGACTCACCTTGCCGAGCACCGAGTTGGGCCGCTCGTCGCCCTCCCGGACCGTGCCGGCGGTGGTCATCCCGCCGCCACCCAGTCGAGGATGTGCCGGGAGAACTCCTCCGGCAACTGCTCCGGCACGGGGACGTGCCCGCCGGGGATGACCAGCGTCTCGCAGCCGGCGTCCGCGAATTTCTCCAGGCCCGGCATCGAGAAGTGGTCCTCGGAGGCGCAGACGGCGAGGGTGCGGGCGGTGACGAGGGGCAGCCGCTGGTCCATCATCGAGCCCCGGACCGCCACATGCCCTTCCTCCACCCGGTCCAGCACGGTCAGCGCGTCGACCATGAACCGGTTGAGGGCGGCCTCCTCGCCGTCCTTGTAGAACGGGCGCCGCAGGTTCCACAGTTCGAGCAGATGCGAGCCGTCGGGGCGGGGGACGACATGGTCGACGGGCTTGCGCGAGTGCACCGTGCGCCGCTTCTCGTCGTCGATGAAGGGGGTGCCGGACAGGAACAGGCTCCCGACCCGTTTCCCGTGGCGCGCGGCGACCTCCACCGCGATCACCCCGCCGGTGTGGTGGCCCACCAAGTGGAAGCGTTCCAGGCCGAGTTCATCGACCAGGTCGTCCACCGCGTCCGCCCAGCGCTCGATCGAGTGGGGTTCGTCGGGTTTCGCGGAGGCGCCGAAGCCCAGGGTGTCCATGGCGATGGCCCGGTGCACGGCACCGACGCGGGGGAGCACGTCCAGGTACTCGGTCCAGGATCGGGGCGTCTGATGGAGCATCAGTACGGGCTCGCCCGTGCCGCACTCGACATAGTGCAACTGACCGAAGCGGCTGGGTGCGTAGCCGCGACGCAGTGTGTCCGACATCAGTGACTCCCTGGTTTGTGACATGCCGTCAGATGGCCCGGTGTCTGTTCGGTGAGCGCGGGGCGTTCGCTGCGGCAGTGGTCGTCGGCCAGCCAGCAGCGGGAGGAGAAGGGGCAGCCCGTCGGGATGTCCGAGGGGGAGGGCAGTTCGCCCTTGAGGACGATCTGTTCGCCCGGCGCGTTGTCGTCGCCCGGTTCCAGGACGGACGAGAGCAGCGCCATGGAGTACGGGTGCTGCGGATCCCCGAACAGCTCCTTCGCCGGGGCGAGTTCGACGATCGACCCGAGGTACATCACCGCGACCCGCTCGCTGAGGTGGCGGACCACACCGAGGTTGTGCGAGATGAACAAGTAGGCGATGCGGTCGCGCTGTTGGATCTCCTGGAGCAGATTGAGGATCTGCGCCTGGATGGAGACGTCCAGCGCCGACGTCGGCTCGTCGAGGACGATCACGGACGGCTGCGGGGCCAACGCCCGGGCCAGCGCGAGGCGTTGGCGCTGACCGCCGGAGAACTCGTGCGGATAGCGGGCGGCGGCCGACGCGTCGAGGCCGACCTCCTCCAGGACCTCCGCCAGGCGGGTACGCCGGTCGGCGCGCGCCACGCCCCGGGCGCGCAGCGGTTCCTCGATGCTGGCGCCCACCGGCAGCCTGGGGTTCAGCGAGCCGTTGGGATCCTGGAACACCATCTGCACCGCACGCCGGAACGCCTTCAGGTCGGCGCTCTTCGGCTTGTGGGTCATGTCCTTGCCCTCGAAGCGCACCGCGCCCCGCGTGGGCCGGTACAGCCTGGTGGCGATCCGGCCCAGCGTGCTCTTGCCGCACCCGGACTCGCCGACCAGGCCGACCGTCTCGCCGGGACTCAGGGCGAGGGTGATGTCGTCGACCGCCCGGACACCGGAACGGCCCGGGCGACCCCCGAACTCGTGCCCGATGCCGGAGAGTTCGAGCAACGGCTCGCTCCCGGCCGGGTCGGGCCGCGTCTCAGTCATCGTTTCCTCCGGCTGCGGTCGGGGCGTCGTCCAGGTCACGCCAGCAGCGCGACACCCACCCGTCGCCGACGGGCCGCAAGGGCTGGGGCTCGGTACAGGCGTCGGCGGCCAGCGGGCAGCGCGGCGCGAAGCGGCAGCCGGGCAACCGGCGGGCGTCGTCGGTGAGTTGGCCGCGGATTGCGGTCAGCGGGGTGCCGTCGCCCTCCCGCATCCGGGGCACCGCCGCGAGCAGCGCCCGGGTGTAGGGATGCCGGGGCGCGTTCAGCACCTGGTCGACGGTGCCGGACTCCACCGCCTGACCGGCGTACATCACCTGCACCCGGCTGCACATCGCGGTGATGACACCGAGGTCGTGCGAGATGAGCAACATGCCCATGCCGTGCTCCTGTTGGAGCGAGCGCAGCAGGCGCAGGATCTCCGCCTGCACGGTGACGTCCAGGGCGGTCGTCGGTTCGTCGGCCAGCAGGAGGCGCGGGTTGCCCGCCATCGCGATGGCGATGACCACACGCTGCCGCATCCCGCCGGACAGCTCGTGCGGGAACTGTCGGGCCCTGCGCTCCGGGGAGGGGATCTCCACCAGCCGCAGCAGGTCCACCGCCCGCTCCTCCGCCTCCTTCCGGCCTGCCTTGCCGTGGATCCGCAGTACCTCGGCGACCTGCCTGCCGACCCGCATGCACGGGTTCAGCGAGGTCATCGGCTCCTGGAAGACCATCGCCACCCGGTCGCCGCGCAGGCTCTCCAACTCGGCGTCGCCGCTGCCCAGAAGATCCGTACCGCAGGCCACGAGCCGGTCGGCCCGGACGTCGGCGCCCGGGCCCAGCAGCCCCATGGCGGCGAGCGCGACACTGGACTTGCCGCAGCCGCTCTCGCCGATCAGGCCCACCACCTCGCCCTGTTCGACCCGGAGATCCACACCGGAGACGACGTCCGAGCCGCCGAACCCGATGCGCAGTCCCGAGACATCCAGGACCGGGTCGGTGCCGTCCTTTCCGGCACCGGCCCGAGCGGGAGTCAGGGTGTCCGCCTTCACGACGTCAGCCAGGCGTTCTTGAGGTTGAGCCGGGTCGCCGTGGCGTCGGGCTGGTAGCCGTGCAGCCGGTTGCTCCAGGCCTCGCCGCGCACCGCCTTGGCGTAGGGCACCAGCAGATAGGCCTCGTCGGCGATGTACTGGGCGAGCTGATGGTAGAGCGTGACCCGCTTGGCGTTGTCCTGCTCGCTCTTCGCGGCGGCCATCAGGTCCCACAGGTGCTGGTCCTTGACCTTGGTCGCCGGGCCGCCCTTGGCGAACCACAGGTCGAGGTACTGGCTCGGGTCGGCGTTCAGGACGCTGGTCAGCATGATCATGTCGGTGTAGTCGCCGGACAGCACCTTCGGCACGACACTCGCGAACGGCACGAGCTTGAGGTTGAGGGTGATGCCGACCTTGGACAGCTGCGCCTTCATCAGCTCCAGGGCGGAGATGTCGGGGCCGTAGGCGGAATCGCTCGGGGCGGTCAGTTCGATGCTGACACTGCTCTTGCCCGCGGCCTTGAGCAGATCCTTGGCCTTCGCCTGGTCGTGCTGGTACATCGGGTCGGAGGTCGTGGGCGTGGTGCCGTACGGGTCCTGCGGCGGGATGACGTAGCCGAGGCTCGCGGAGCCGCTGCCCAGCGTCTTGATGAGGGTCTCGCGGTCGATGGCGAGGTTGAACGCCTGGCGCACCCGCTTGTCGGCGAGAGGGCCGCTGAGGGTGTTCATGTTGAGCCAGACACTGGAGACGAGGGGCCCGTTCGCCTCGGTGACACCGCTGGTGCTCTTGACGTCGCTCACCATGCGCAGATCGCGGAAGGACAGCAGCTGCACCGAGTTGGAGCGCAGCGAGGCCACCCGGGAGGTCTCGTCGGGGATGAGCCGGTAGATCACCGTGTCGAGATACGGCTTCGGCTTGTCCCAGTAGCCCTTGTAGCCGGAGAGCGTGATGGAGATGCCCTTCGACCACTTCTTCAGCGAGAAGGGCCCGGTGCCGTTCTCCGACTGCTTGAGCTGGTTCGCGCTCTGGGCCGTCGTCCACTTCTTGCTCATGATGGCCCCGCTCCACGGCCGGGCCAGGAAGTTGTACAGCGACGGCTGCGGCGCGCTGAGCTTGACCTCGACGGTACTGGCGTCCACGGCGGTGACCGTCTTGATCCGGTACTGCTGGGTGTACGGCGACTTGATCGCCGGGTCCATCAGCCGCTCCAGGCTGAAGATCACGTCGTCGGTGGTGAGCTTGGTGCCGTCGTGGAAGGTCACCCCGTCGCGGAGCGTGAAACGGTGGGTGGTCGCGTCCACCTGTTGGTAGCTCTTGGCGAGACCGGGCTTGATCTGCCCCTTGCTGTCCAGGCTCAGCAGACCCTCGTAGAACTGCGCGACGATCTGCTGGTCGAAGAACGCCTGGGCCACCTGCGGGTCGAAGCCGACCGTGGGCTCCCCGTCGAGCCCGATGGTGAGGGTCCCTCCCTCGACCGGTTTCCCGGAGGTGCTGCCGGCCGTGGTGGCCGTACCGCCGCAGGCCGCCAGGAACAGGCCGGCGAATGTGCTGCCGCCCAGTGCCAGCGCGCCTCTGCGCGTGAAGGTGTGGTTCGTCATCATGACCGCCTGTTTCTCAAGAACGTGAGGGTGAGGTGACGTGGTGCGGGGGCCCGTTCAGGGCGTACGGCGCTTGCCGCGCGGGTTGAGCTGTTCCTGGAGGCCGTCGGAGATCAGACCGAAGGCCGCGGTGGCGATGGCCAGGGTGACGCCGGGGACGATCACCAGCAGCGGCGCGTCCTTCATGTAGCGCTGGCCTTCGAAGATCATCCGGCCCCAACTGGGCGTCGGCGGCTGGATGCCGAGGCCCAGATAGCTCAGGGACGCCTCGACGAGGACGCAGGTCGCCGCCGTGTTCGCGTACTGGACGAGCGCGGAGGAGAGCACGTTCGGCAGCACATGCCGGACGATGATCACCGGGGTCGGCACCCCGGCGATCCGGGCCGCCGAGACGAAGTCCCGCTCGCGCACGGTGAGGGCCGGGGCCCGCACGATCCGCGCGAAGTACGGGACGAAGATCAGGCCCATGCCCGCGATGAGGACCCACATGCCCGGGGTGAAGACCGACACCAGCACAAGTGCCAGCAGGACGGAGGGAATGGACATCGCGGTGTCCATCGCCGCCATCAGGACCGCGTCCAGCCGGCGGGCGTTGTATCCGGCGACGAGCCCGATGGGGATGCCGATCAGCGCGGCGAGCGTGGTCGCGCCGAAGGCCACCAGCAGGGACTGCCGGGCCGCGCCGAACGTGCGGGTGAACAGGTCACGGCCGAGGTTGTCGGTGCCCAGCCAGTGGCTGCCCGAGGGGCCGGTGAGCAGCGAGTCGCTGACGTCGGTCGCCGCGTAGCGGCCCAGGACGCCGATGGCCAGGGACAGCAGCACCATCCCGCCGAGGACGCAGACACCCGTGGTCAGCGTCGCGTTCCAGCCGAGGCGCGGCCTGCGCCGGCGCGCCGCGGGGACGGTGACGGCGGGCGCGGTGGATTCAACCGTCACGGCGTGCTCCTGTCGTCCGGATTCGGGGGTCGATGAGGGGATAGACCAGGTCGGTCACCAGGTTGATCAGCACATAGGAGGCGCCGAGGGCGAGGATCGCGCCCTGGATCACCGTGAAGTCGTGCTGGGTGATGGAGTTGACGATCAGCGAACCGAGGCCGGGGAGCGCGAAGACCTGCTCGATGATCACGGTGCCGCCGACCAGCACCCCGAGCTGGAGCCCGCCCGCGGTGACCACCGGCACCAGCGCGTTGCGCAGCGCGTGCCGCAGCATCAGCCGCCGTCGCCCCGCGCCCTTCGCCGCCGCCGTCCGCATGAAGTCCTGGCCCTCGACGTCGAGGATCGCGGCCCGCATGTAGCGGCAGAGGGTCGCGCCGAACGGGATGCCCAGGGCGACCGCGGGGAGCAGCAGCACCTGGAGGTTGAGCAGCGGATCCTGCGAGAACGGCACGAAGGAGAACAGCGGCCAGGCCGGTGCCAGCGTGCTGAACAGCAGGACCATGACCGTGCCGACCACGAACGGCGGGACGGCGAGCCCGAGGAACGCGGCGCTGTTGACCACCCGGTCCCTCGCGCGCCCCTGGTACATGGCCGACCAGATGCCCGCCGGAATACCCCACAGGACCGCGATCACCGCCGCGTAGACGGCGAGTTCCAGGCTCACCGGGAGCCGGGCGGCGACCTGGGCGCCGACGCTCTGCCCGTCCAGCAGCGACGAACCGAGGTCGCCACGGACGGCGTGCCCGATCCAGCTCAGGTACTGCGACCACACCGGCTGGTCGAGCCCCAGCTGGTGGGTGATCTGGGCGCGCAGCTGGGGAGTCGAGTTCTCGCCGGCGATCAGGGCCGCCGGGTCACCGGGGACCAGGTGCGCCAGGGCGAACACGATGGCGCTGAGGCAGAGGACCACCGCGAGCGAGCGGACCAGACGGATCGAGAGGTAGCGCAGCACTGGATCTCTCCTAGATCGCGACGGCGGGTGCCGACGCCCGGGCTGTCGTCGGGCGGTCCGGATCGGACGTGCGGTGTCGCGAGGCCAGCGCGCCGGGCACGGCCCCGGCCGCGTTCGGGTCGAACACCCGGCCCTCGCGGAACACCGCGCGCAGCCGCCGCCGGTCGGCGAGCACACTCAGGTCGGCGAGCGGGTCGCCGTCCACCAGCAGCAGGTCCGCCCATCTGCCGGGCGCGACCGTCCCCGTCCTGGCACCGATCCCGAGGGCCTCGGCCGCGGCGGAGGTCGCCGCGACCAGGACCTCGGCCGGAGTCATGCCGATCTGCTCGTGCAGCAGCTCCAGTTCGCGGGCGTGGTTCCCGAAACGCATCGTGTTGGAGGAGTCGCTGCCCGCGATGATCCGCACTCCGGCCCGGTGGGCCCGGCGCACCGACGCCAGCCGGCGCTCGCGCAGCAGCTCCGCCTTGTCCAACTGCTCGGCGACCAGGCCGCGTTCGGACCCGTGCTCCGTCATGAACTCGCTGATCGACAGGGTCGGGCACAGGAACGTGCCCTGCCCCAGCATCAGCTCCACGAGGTCCTCGTCGAGGTCGGAGCCGTGCTCCAGGGTGTCCACCCCGGCGACCAGCGCCGCCGTGATCCCGGCCCGCGTGTGCGCGTGGGCCGCCACCCGCAGGTCCAGGGCGTGCGCCTCGTCGACGATCGCGTCGATCTCGGCGTCCGTGTAGTTGCGCCACCCGGTCTTGTCGCCGACGGAGAGCGTGCCCCCGCTGGTGCAGATCTTGATCAGGTCCACGCCCATCCGGGCGTACTGCCGGACCCGCTTGCGGCACTCGTCCGCCCCGTCGGCCGGCGGCCACATCCGCTTCTCGTCGAGCGTGGCAGGGCAGAACATGTCGCCGTGCCCCGCCGTCATGCCCACGAGCCCCGAGGCGACGACCCGCGCCCCGTCGAGGACGTGCTCGTCCATCACGTGCTTGACGGCCACCTCGGGCAGCGAGCCCGCGGTGTCCCGGACCGTGGTGAAACCCGACCGCAGCGCCTCACGGGCGTTGGCCGCGGCATGCAGGGTCTGTTCCTCCGTCGAGGTCAGCATGTTCCACAACTGCACGTCCTGCGGCCGGGTGCCCGCGTTGGACCGCAGATGCACATGGCAGTCGATGAGTCCGGGCAGCAGGGTCATCCCCCGCAGGTCGTACACCGTGTCCGCCGGGTGCGTCGCCACCGTTTCCGCGGCACCCACCTCGGTGATCACGGCACCGTCGATCACCACGGCCATGTCGGTCCGTGCGGCACCTCCTGTGCCGTCGACCAACGTCATTCCCGCCAGGACTGTTCGCTCCGTCATGGGACCGTGTTCACTCCCCTCCGTGGGACTGGTAAGGAGGAGTGTGGGTCGGCTGTGGTGTAGCCGTGTTGCGGTGCAGCATTCGCTTGGAATTCACGCGGGACGCGCAGGAATGCGCCACCCCTGGAAGCGCAGATTTGCGCCACCCGCATCGGCTCACAGACCGCTCACGAACGCCGTGTCGGCGCCCACCGGACCCAGCGCGGTCGCCCCGCCGGGAGTGCCCAGCGGGGCCGTACGGCCGGACAGGGGCTCCTCGAAGAAGCGGCGGTTGTCGGCGCGGTGCTCCGGGTCGGCGAGCCGGTCGACGGTGATCGCCTGCTCGGGGCAGGCCGTCTCGCAGGCGCCGCAGTCGATGCACTCGACGGGGTTGATGTAGAGCTTGCGCTCGCCCTCGTAGATGCAGTCGACCGGGCACTCCTCCATGCAGGACCGGTCCATGATGTCGACGCAGGCCGATCCGATGACGTAGGCCATGACTAGCTCTCCTTCTCGGTGGAATGCCCGGGGAACAGCGCTGCCTCCGGGTCGATGACGGTGGCCGCGTTGTTCACGGCGGTGGCGGCCTCGCCGAAGCCCACCGAGATCAGCCGGACCTTGCCCGGGTAGTCGGTGATGTCGCCGGCGGCGAACACGCGGGGGAGGTTGGTGGCCATGCGGGTGTCCACGACGATCCGCCGGGCCTGGAGCTCCAGCCCCCAGGTCTGGAGCGGTCCGAGGTCGGCGAGGAAACCGAGGGCGGCGACGACGGTCCGGGCGGGCAGCACCCGGGTCGTCTTCTCGACCCGGTGCCGCACCTCGACCCGCTCAACGCCCAACTCCCCGTGCAGCGCGCTCACTTCGGAGTCGGTGATGATCTCGATGCCGAGCGCGCGCACCTTCTCCACGCTCGCCGCGTGCGCCCGGAAACGGGCGTTGCGGTGGACGAGGGTGACGGACCGGGCGATCGGGGCGAGCAGCGCCGCCCAGTCGAAGGCGCTGTCCCCGCCGCCGACCACGACCACGTCATGGTCGGCGTGGTCGGCCGGGCTGGGCACGAAGTACACCTGCCCGCGCCCGAGATACCCCTCGCCGGCCGGCAGCGGCCTGGGCGTGAACGTCCCGACCCCGCCCGTGATCACCACCGCCCCCGCCCGTACGACGGTTCCCCGGTCGGTACGGACGAGCGGGTGACCGTCACGGTCGTGGGCCAGGTCCTCGGCCCGCTCCCCCAGGAGGTAGCGGACGTCGTACGGCGCGGCCTGCGCGACCAGGCTGTCGACCAGGTCGCGACCGCGCACGGAGGGGAACCCGGCGATGTCGAAGATGGGCTTCTCCGGGTACATGGCGCTGATCTGGCCGCCGCACTGGGGCAGGACGTCCAGGACCGTGACGCGCAGTCCGCGGAAGCCCGCGTAGTAGGCGCCGTAGAGGCCGGAAGGGCCGGCGCCGATGATCAGGATGTCGGTCTCGATCACCGGTGTCTCGACCGGCTCGGCAAGGTGAACGCTCATGGTTCAGGAGCGTAGGAACGGACCGCTCCGCGCCCAACGGAACCGGTCCGGCTGCCGGGACGGCCCTCAGACGAGGGCGAGTTGGACGCTTCCGGTCACGCAGGGCGTGCCGTCGGCCTTGACGACGGCCACGTCCAGGGACACCCGGGCGCCCTCCACCGCGCGCACGGTCGCGGTCCAGGTGAGGGGCTCACCGGCCACGGCGGTCGTACGGTTGCGCCAACTCACCGTCTCCAGACGGGAGTTCGGCCCGGCCCACGCCAGCGCGTACCGGGTGAGGGTCTCGCCGTGCAGGGTGGACTGGACGACCACGTCCTCGAAGCCCTCCGAGGCGGCGAAGGCGGAGTCGTAGTGGATGCGGTGGGAGTTCCAGGACACGGCGCTGAAGCGGAAGAGCTGGACCGTGCTGTGCGTGTACCGCTGCGGCGGGCAACTGGCCCCGGCCACCGGCGTGTTCATACGGCTCCTGCGGGATCGAGGGCCTCCTGGACGACGATCGTCTCGTCCACAGTGGTCAGTTCGGTGCCGTCCGCCGTCGTGAAGCGGGTGGTCAGGCCCAGCAGGACGAACGGGCCTGAGCGGCCCTCTTTGCGCTCGACGGAGGTGACCGCGCGGGACGCGGTGACCCGGCTGCCCGCGACCGGGGCCCGCAGCAGCCGGACGCTCTGCCCGCCGTGCACCTGGCGGACCGGCAGGCCCTGGGTGCACGGCGACTCGCGGGCGGCGAGCCCGTCGGGCCGCAACTCCCTTTCCGGCGGCCCGTCCTCCCAGCTCATGGTGGCCGCGAGGAACAGGGCCGGAGCCTCGACCGGAGCGCCCGCCGCGTCCTGCTCGCGGGCCCGGCGGACGTAGTCGGCGTCGTTGAGCGCGGCGGCGTACCGGCAGAAGTCCTTGACGGTCACCGTGCCGCAGTCCTCGTCCTCCCAGCGGCCGACCAGACTCCGGGCCCGGGCCAGCACCTCGTCCAGGGCGCTCACAGGGCCGACCGCAGCGCCCGGCCGATGCCGAGCCCCGCGGTGCGCAGCGCGCTCGCGTGCGCGGCGGCGTCCACCCGGTAGGTCGGCGCGGTGATCGACAGGGCGCCGGCGAGCGTGTTCTGCCGCCCGAAGACCGGCACCGCCATGCTCATGTAGCCGAGCCTGACCTCCTCGGCCTCGGTCGCGAGGCGCTCCTCCCGGATCCGCTCCACCTGGGCGCGCAGCCGTCCCGGAGAGGTGATGGTGTGCCGGGTGAACGGTTTCAGCCCGTTCCTGACCACCTCGCCGAACAGGGCGGCGGGGGAGAAGGCCAGGATCGCCTTCCCCGTGGCCGTGCAGTAGAGCGGCAGCCGCCCCGCCACCCGGGACTCCTCGCTCAGGCCCCGGTGCGGCAGGATCTTCTCCAGATAGACGACGTCGAGGCCGTCGTGGATCGCGAAGTGGATGGTCTCCTGGGTGGCCAGCAGCAGATCCTCCATGTACGGCTGGGCCACCTCGCGCAGGATCCGCTGCCGGTGCACCCGCTGCCCGATCTCGAAGAGCCTGAGCCCGAGCCGGTAGTCGCACCCCGCCCGCTCCAGCAGCCCCCACACCACCAGCTCCTGGCAGAGCCGGTGCACGGTGGCCTTCGCGACACCCGTACGGCGCACGAGATCCGCCAGGGAGAGCGACTCGTCGTCGACGGTGAACGCCTCCAGGATGGGGCGCACCTTGCCGAGGACCGAGTTCATCGAGTCCGGCCCGAGGGCCGGTCCGGTCGCGGGAGGCGGGGGAGCGGGGGCCACGGCGCGGGCGATCGGGACGACGGTCATGGCGGACACCTCACGATCAGGGGTTACGGCTGGAATCTCACGATCAGTGACTGGACGACGACTCGGCGAGGAACGCGAGACTCAGCGGGTTGTACAGCGAAGCCTTCTCATGTTGCGGCCAATGTCCGCATTCCGTGAAGACCTCCAACCGTGACCCGGGGATCGCGTCGGCGATCGCCTCGGCCTCCGGAACGTCCCCGAGCGGGTTCTTGTTGCCCCACACCACCAGCGTCGGGGCCTTGATCCGCGCCATACGGTCGGGGCGCAGCAGATTCCGCTCCCGGGCCTCGACCTCCTGGAGGGCGAGCAGGTTGTGCAGGTTCCGCTGGAAGTCGGGGTGGTGGTAGATCTCGTAGCGCACCTGGGTCAGCTCCTCGCCCAGGTCCTCGTCCCACTCCGCCCACAGCAGGGCCAGCCGGTCGCGGGTGTAGGAGATGTCCGGCTCCATGGCCGCGGCGCGGGTGGAGGTCTTCAGGCGCTCCATCACCGCCGGGTTGATCTTCGTGCCGCCCATGCACAGGAGCTGGAGGGAGGCGACCCGGTCCGGGTACTCGCTCGCGGCCCACGATCCGACCCAGCCGCCCAGCGACTCGCCGACCAGGTGCGCGCGCTCGGCACCGACCGCGTCGAGATAGGCCATGAGGTGGTCGACGTACGCGGGGATCTCGCCCGGGCGGTCCGGCTTGCCGGTGTAGCCGTGGCCGAGCATGTCGATGGCGTGGCAGCGGTAGCCGGCCTGGGCGTGCGCCGGGATGTTGCGGACGAAGGCCTCCAGGTGACCGGTCGTGCCGTGCAGGAACACGACGTGCTCGCCGTCCTCGGGGCCTGCCTGGAGGGCGCGGGTGGTGACATCGCCGGTCTCGACGTACGCGTGCCGGTAGTCGATGCCCGAGAGTTCGGTCCAGATGCTCATGACTGCCTTACTGCCTTTCGGTGGGGGCCTGTTGGGGGTCGAGGACGGCTACGCCCATCCCGGTGAGCCACTCGGGCATCGGTTCGTACGCCAGCCGGCGGCCGGGCACGTGGTCGAGCACGGCCGACATCAGCAGCCAGGTACGCAGCTCCTGCGCCCCGTTGCCGGCGACCTTCTCCAACTCCTCGGTGCTGTATGCGGTGATGCGGCTGATCTCGCCCCGCTCGACGAGGGACAGGAACTCGTCGTCGAACTCCGGGTTGAGCGCGGCCTCGGCGGCGCGGATGATCTCGCGGCGCCGGACGTCGTAGTCCTGCCAGTTCTCCCGGCCGTTGAGCCAGGCGCCGACCATGAACTCCTCGTCGTCGCCGTGCGGTTCGCGCCAGTCCGGCCAGGGCAGCCGGTGCGAGAGCCCGCCCGAGCCGACCACCGCGACCCGCCGGTCGCCGGGGAAGGAGAGGACGGCCGCCCGGATCGCGCGGCCCAGTTCCTCGCAGCGGGTGAGGGTGGGCAGGGGCGGGGCGAAGACGTTCACGACGATCGGCACGATCTCCACGTCCAGGCCCTCGAAGAGGTACTGGACGGCGTGCGACTGGCCGTGGTCGATCTGGAGTCTGGCCGAGAACGCCGGATCGAAACCGCCGCTCTCCACAAGGGAGTTGGCCAGGTGCCGGGCGAGCGGGACGTCGACCGGCTGCGGGCCCTTGGGGGTGCCGGACTCGCCGCTCGCAATGCACTCGCCGACGCCGATCGTGAAGCTCGGGATCAGGTCCAGCCAGAAACCCCGGAAGTGATTGGAACCCACCAGGATCACCGTGTCGGGACGAGCCGCGAGCAGCGCCTCCCGGGCCTCGGACAGCGCGTCGCGGAACCGCTCCGCCCGGTCCTTGTGGAAGGTCTCCTCCCAGTGGGTGTTCATCAGCGTGCTGTGCGAGGCGCCCACGCCCAGGACGATCTCCGTCATGCCGCTCTTCCTTCCACCTCGGCGCGGGACCGGGTCACCGTGTCGACCGCCGTACGGATCAGATGGCGCGTCAGCTTCTCCATGGCCCGCACGGAGACCGTGTTCATGCCCCGCGCGAAGTCGATGTCGAAGAGGGAGTCCGTGACCTTCGGCATGCCGACCCGTACGGTCGGGATGCCGCGCCCGCGCAGGATGTTGGCGTCGGTGGCCCCGCTGTTGCCCCGGATCACCTCGTGCTCGCGCCCCTCGAAGGCGGCCCAACTCGCCGTCGCGCTGCGGCAGATCCAGCTCTCGGGGTCGGTTCGGGTACCGGGGATCGCCAGGACCATGTCGGCACTGACGTCCGCCGGCACCTTGTCCAGGGCGGCCATGAACTCCCGCTTGGCCTGCATCGGCGTCGTGTCCGGGCCGATCCGCAGGTCCACCATGAGGGTGCAGGAGGCCGGTGTCACCGCCGCCATCCGGGGCCAACCCCCTTGGATCGAGGAGACGATGCCCTGCGGTGCGACCGTGCCGGAGGTGTGCCGTTCGGAGTACTCGACGAACCACTCCTCCAGATGCCGGGTCACCTCTCCGGCGCGCGCGACGGGGTTGTCGTAGGGGAGGCGGTGGCGGGAGCCGACGTAGGTGTGCGTGCCGTGGACCGTCACCTCGAACCAGACGAGGCCGACCTCGTCCCAGGACACCGTCCAGCCGGGCTTGGCGATGACCGCGTAGTCGGTCCACACGCCCTGCTCCAGGAGGAACGAACAGCCCGCGCCCTGGCCGGTGTTGAGGCGGCTTGAGCCGGGGCGGGCGTTGGTGGGCATGCCGCCGGCGCCGAAGGCCGCGACCAGGTCGCCGGTGAGCGGGACACCGGCCAGCGCGATCGCCTCGGCGGCCATCATCACGCAGGCCGCGTGGCCCTTCGGGTTGGAGGCGCCGAGGCCGACGACCAGATCGTCGTGGACGGTGGCGCGCGGACGCATGTCGTCCCGCAACTCCGGCCCGATCCACGGGAGATCCTCGCTCTCCTCGCCCACCGTCAGGGTGTCGATCGGCGCGTAGAGCATCAGGTCGGGGCCGGTGCCGTCGCCGGAGAGCCGGGCCCAGGCGTTGGCCTGCCGGTCGTCCAGCCGCTGAACGCGGGCCGGACAGCCCGCCGTTGTGAGGGTGTCGGCGATGTGCGCGGCGAGCGGGCCCTCGTCGCCGGTCGGGGACGGGACGTCGACGAGCCCGGTGATCAGGTCGCGCAGCCGGTCGGCGGTGACATGCCGCCAGGCGTCGGCGGTCCAGGCCGCCCGCCTGTCGTCCAGACCGGCCAACTCGCCCGCGGCGCTCACTGGTTGATCCTGTGTACCTGAGTCATCGTCGTACGCTCGAAGCGCTTCTTCGCGAGTGGCAGCCCGATCGCGATCCCCACTCCGATGAGCAGGGTGAGCAGTGTGCGGCCCATGGTCAGGCCTCCTTCCCTTCGGTGCCCGTACCGGCGAGCTTCTTGCCGTACTCCTCCTCGCTGAGGTTCCGCCAGGCGGTCAGCGAGATGTCGGGGCGGTAGAGCTTCTCCGGGGGAGCGTCGGTGATGTCGACCATCCAGGCGTCCTGGCCGGAGAACTGGCCGTGGAACAACCAGCGGATCGCACCGAGGTACTTGGCGTAGAAACGCAGCGTCTCCCAGCCCTCGGTGAAGTTGACCATCACGCCGACATAGCGGTGGTTGTCCTGGTCGACGGGGACGTAGAACTCGTAGTGGATGAAGTTCGGGTACGCGATGCGCAGCACGCCCGGCATCGACAGGGACGCGAAGCCGGGGAACTCCTGGGCCTCGATCGTCTCGTTCACCTTGTCGGGCTTGCCCGTGTTGCCGATGTTGAAGGTTTCCTTCGGCGGCTGGGCCTTCCACCAGCGTTTGTTGGTCCAGCGGCCGACACCGGGGAAGTCCGCCTCCCAGTACACCTCGTCCTGCACCCGGAAGATCCAGCGGCCCTTGGGCACGATCCGGGTGATGTTCCAGGTCGGCATCGGCTTGAACAGGCGCCAAAGTGCCGTGCGGTGCAGGTACTTGGCGTGTCCCTCGTCGAAGCCGTTCTCGCAGGCGAAGCGCCAGTTGCCGCTGCGCGGGTCGATCCGGCCGCCCATCACGAAGGCGTTGGAGACCAGCTCCTCGGGCAGCTGCGAGTCGATGGAGTGCGGTTCCTCGTCGGCGAGGGGGATGTACACCCACACCATGCCGAGCCGCTCCTCGACCGGGTACGTCCGCACCGAGACCTTGCCGGTCAGCCGGCAGCCGGGCCCGTCGGTGATGACCGCGGCGAGCTTGCCGGTGGGCAGGTCGAAGGTCCAGCCGTGGTACGGGCAGCTGACCGTGCCGGGGAACTGCTGGTTGCCCTCCGAGAGCGGGACACCGCGGTGCGGGCAGCGGTTGTGCAGCGCGTACGCCGTGCCGTTGTCCCGGATCAGGGTGATCTTCTCGCCGCAGATCGTGAACGGGAGCGGATCGCCGGTGATCTGGCTGGACCAGGTGACCGGGTACCAGTAGCCGCGGAAGCCCGAGCCCGCCGCGTCGTAGTGGGGCCACGACTTCCAGTCCTGGCGGCCGGGCTCACCCGCTGGTCTGCGGCGGCTCCGGACCGGTGGCTGAGAGTCGGGAGTGTCGTCGACCGTCATCGTGGGCGTCCTCCTGCTGCCGGGTGAGCTGTGAGCCGAGCATGCGGCGGGCGGCGGGATCCGCCCAAGGGACCCGGTCCACTGAGCAGACCGTGCCCTCGCGTCCCGTTCAGCGGACCCGCGTCGCTGCGCCGGGACGGCCCGCCGTTCTACCGTGCGTGGATCGCCGGGCCGCACCGGATCCGGCCGCGCCCCGCGGGGCGTCGCGTCCCGCGTCGATACGGAGTGAGCTTGTGACGACCGCCCTGTCCCGCGCCCTGGTCCTGGAGAGCTTCGGCTCACTGCCCCGTCTGGTGGAGCGCCCGGTGCCGGAGCCCCGGCCCGGCCACACCCTGGTACGGATGCGGGCGGCCCAGGTGGGCCACCTCGATCTCAACGTCGTGGACGGCAGGTTCGGGATCCTGCCCGACCTGCCCGCCGTACCGGGCACCACCGGATGCGGGGTCGTCCTCGCCTCCGACACCCACCCCGAGGGCGCCCTCGTCCGGCTCGGCGGCAAGGGTCTCGGTATGCGCCGGGACGGCTGCTGGGCGGACCACGCACTGGTGCCGGACGCCGCCGTGGAGGTCGTGGCGGAGGGTACGGACCCCGCCCTGGCGTGCAGTTGGTTCTCACCGGCGGGCACGGCGTGGGCGGCCGTGCACGCGGTCGCGCACGTACAGCCCGGGGAACGGGTGCTCGTCACGGGCGCGGCGGGCGCGGTCGGGGCGCTGACCGTGCAGGTCGCCGCGCGGGCCGGGGCCGAGGTGGTCGGCGTGGTCGGACGTCCGGCCAAGCTCGCCCACGTGCCCGCGCCCGCCAAGTCCCTGCTGGCCGCCGACCTGTCCGCGGAGGCGGTGGGCGGCCCGGTCGACGTCGTCATCGACACGGTCGGCGGACCGGTGCTCCGAGACGCCCTTCCGCTGGTCCGCCCGCGCGGCCGGGTCGCGCTCGTCGGCTACACCGCCGGACGCGAATTCACCGTCGACCTCGCGGACTTCCTCCTGGCCGACGTGTCCCTGCTGCCGGTGAACCTGATGACCCGGGGCAAGGAGGTCGCGGCGGACGCGGAGGCACTGCTGGCGGATCTGCGGACGGGGGCGCTGACCCTGGAGATCGAGCGCCACGGACTGGACGGGTTCGCGGAGGCCGCCGATCGGCTGCGCAGCGGGGAGGCCGTGGGCAAGGTGGTTCTCGAACTGGACTGAGGCGACCCCGCGCCTCGGGGCAGCCCCGTCACACGACCTTGACGACGACACCCGCGCCTTCGAGCGCCGTCACCTCGTCGGCGGGCACGGTGGTGTCGGTGACGAGGGTGTGCAGCAGCGTGGCGGGGCCGACGTGGGCGAAGGCGGTGTGGCCGAGCTTGCCGCCGTCGGCGGCGACGACGATGCGGCGCGAGGAGGCGATGCCCGCCTTCTTCACGGCCGCGTCGTCGAGGTCGTAGGCGGTCAGCCCCTCGGCCGCGCTCAGCCCGCAGCAGCCCATGACGGCGGTGTCGAAGCGCAGGGCCGCCAGCGACGCGAGGGTGAGCAGGCCGGTGAGTGCTCCCTCGGCGGCCCGGGGCTGCCCGCCGGGCACCAGCAGGGTGGCCGGACCCGGGCTCTCGCCGAGGACGTGGACGGCCTGCAAGGACAGGGGCATCACGGTGACCGGCCGCCGGCGCAGCAGGTGGGCGACCTCCAGGCAGGTGGTGCCGCTGTCGAGGAGGACGGTCTCGCCGTCGGCGATGAGCGCGGACACCTCGGCCGCGATCCGCCGCTTGGCCTCGACGGACTCGTGCGCCCGCAGCGCGAACGGCGGTTCCTCGCCCCGGAGCAGCAGGGTGCGCGCACCGCCCCGGACGCGTTCGAGGACGCCCTGCGCGGCCAGTGCGTCGAGGTCGCGCCGGATGGTCATCTCGGAGGCGCCGGTTAGTTCGACGAGTTCCTGGACGGTGATCCGGCCCGTCTCCCTGACGGCCTGCGCGATGGTCCCGTGCCGGTCTGCGTTGCTCATGGGGCGATTGAACACCAGCCGAAACGAACATTCAATGTGTGCGAACCGCCAGTATTCAATCACTCTACATGTTCGTTACGGTGGATCTCATGAATGATTCGCTTCGACGTGCCCGCATCGCGACCTTTGTCTACTTCAGTCTGTGCGGCACGCTGATGGGCACCTGGGTGGTGAACATCCCCGCTATCGAGGAGCGCGTGGGCATCACGCACGCGACGCTCGGGGGACTGCTGGTGCTGCTCGGGCTCGGAGCCTTCATCGGCATGCAGGTGGCCGGACCCCTGACCGACCGGCTCGGGGCGCGCGTCGTCGTCCCCGCCACCGGTGTGCTGTGCGGCGCGGCCCTGGTACTGCCCGGCCTGCCCCGCGACCCGTGGACGCTGGCCGGTGCCCTGCTGGTCTTCGGGTTCTGCAACGGCTGCCTGGACGTGAGCATGAACGCGCACGCCGTGCATGTGGAGAAGGCGTACGGCAGGCCCGTCATGTCGGCCTTCCACGCCACGTTCTCGGTCGGCGGCGTCCTCGCCGCACTCGTCGGAGCGGCCACGGCGAGCGCGGGCCTGAGCCCGGCCACGGGCATGGCCGCCATGGGTGTCCTCGGCATCGCGACCGCTCTGCTATCGGCACGCGCCCTGCTGCCGACCACCCCCAGAGCGGAGACCGAGCCGGTACCGGCCCCCGGGCGCCGCCGCACCGGCCGCCGCATCTGGATCCTCGCCGCCCTGGCCCTGATGGTCATGCTGTGCGAGGGAGCCGCCAACGACTGGAGCGCGCTGCACCTGAAGGACGTCCTCGACGCACCCGCGAGCACCGCCGCCTTCGCCTACGGCACCTTCGCCGCGACCATGACCATCGGCCGACTCCTCGCCGACCGCCTGGCCGCCCGGTTCGGGTCCATGGCGATCCTGCGCCACGGCGCCACGACGGCCGCCGTCGGCATCACGGTCGTGACCGTCTCCCCGTGGATCTGGGCCGCGTTCGCGGGGTGGGCGCTGTTCGGTCTTGGACTGTCCGGCTGTGTCCCGCAACTGTTCAGCGCGGCCGGGCACGCCGACCCCTCCGCCGCCGGGGCCAATGTCTCCCGCGTCGCCGGGCTCGGCTACGTCGGCATGCTCGCGGGCCCCGCCGTCATCGGCTGGCTCACCCACGTCGTCGCGCTGAACCACGCCTTCGTGCTGCTGATCCTGCTGTGCGCGATCACCGCCGTGGCCGCCGGAATCCTGCGCACCGGATCCGACCGGGCGCCCGAGCCGGCACACAGCGGCCCCTGACCGCCTGTGCGGCACGGCTCACTCCGTGCCGCACAGGCCCCCGGAACCCGGAGGAACCCTCGCCATGCCCACCGACCGAAGCATCGTCCTGTTCGACCTCTTCGGAGTCATCGCCCGCCATCAACGCCCGGGCGCCCTGCGGCAGATGGCCGCCCGCTGCCACACCCCCACCGACGCGTTCACCGAGGCCTACTGGGCCTGCCGGCCGCCCTACGACGCCGGTCACCAGTCCGCGCCCGAGTACTGGACCGCCGTACTCCGATGGCTGTGCAGGCCCGTCGACGCCGACACCGTCGAGGAACTGCGCCGCACCGACATCGACAGCTGGTCACGCGTCGACGACTCGATGGTCGCCTACGTCCAGTCCCTCCGCGATGTCGCCGAGGTCGCCCTGCTGTCCAACATCCCCTCGGACCACGCGGACGCCTTCCTCGCGGCGCAGCCCTGGCTGCACCGGCTGGACCACGTGGCCTTCTCCGGGAAGATCAAGGCGGCGAAACCGGACCCGGCGGCCTTCGAGCACTGTGTCCTCGCCCTGCGCGCCGCCCCGGCCGACTTCCTCTTCGTGGACGACCGGGAGGAGAACGTACGCGCCGCGCGGGCCGTGGGCATGAACGGCCATGTCTTCACCGACCGCGCCGAGTTGGCGGCCGTCATCGACGCCTGGTTGCCCGCTGGAGCGGCTCTCACCCCAGGACGATCACGGCCCGCCCCCGGCAGCACACCACGTCACCGGAACCGCAGCGCTCGACCAGGTCGAGAGTGATCTCACCGTCGACTCCGCCTACCGCACGCACAGTTCCGGTCACCACCAGCCGCTCTCCCACGCCGGCCGGCGCCCGGTTCTGCCACTCCACCTCCCGTACCTGCCCGCCCTCGCCCGCGAACTCCGCGGCGGCGCGATAGAACAGACAGCCGTGCAGCTGAGCCATGACGACCGGCCCGGCCAGCCCCTCCGAGCGGGCGAACTCCGTGTCGTAGTGGATGCGATGGGCGTTGCGCGTGACCGCGCCGAACCGCAGCAGGGTGATCGCGTCGGGAGTCGTTCCGACCGGCAACACGGCCTGTCCGACAGTGATGTGACGGTCCGTCATCGAACGATGAACCTCTCCGTGACCTCGACCAGCGTCCCCCGCACCGAGCCGTACACCTTCTCCACCGTCAGCAGCACGAACCCCTCACCACTGCCCTTGCGCTCCACGGCGGTCAGCGCGCGCCGCAGTTCGATCCGGTCGCCGGCCCGGGCCGCCGCGATCCAGCGCACCGCCTGGCCGCCCGCCATCAGCCGGACCCCGAGCCTGTCGGTGCCGGGCACCTCGTCGCGGTACATGCCGTCCGGCCGGAACTCCGACGCGTCCGCCCCGGGCGCCCCGCGCAGCAGGCTCACCACATACATCGGATGCACGGCGAAGTCGGCGTGACCGGGATCGACGAGACGCGGCGCGCTCTCCCCGGCCGCCCGCGCGAACTCCGCCGCGTCCTCGGCCCGTACGACCCCCAGCGACCGCCGCTCCCACGTCCCCAGGGACGCCCGGGCCCGCTCCTCGACCAGCTCCAGCTCGGCGTTCCGGAACATGGCTGCCTTCTGTCCTCATCCAATGCCCGGACGCTAAGGACCGCCCGCCCCCGGCCGCCACGGATCCGGCCCGCTCAGCGGACCGTTCCGCTTGGGCGGAGATCGCCGCCGTCCCACCATCGGGACATGGACCTCATGGACATCCAGCCCCCGCCGGAGGGCGCCTACGCGGAAGCGGACGGCGTCAAATACCACTACGTCGAACTGGGGGAGGGCGGCCCCACGGTCAGCCCCACCGTCTTCCTGCACGGAGGCGGCCCCGGCTGCACCGGCTGGTCGGACTTCGGACAGGTGGCCCCGCTGTTCGCGAAGGACCGCCGCTGCCTGCTCGTCGACATCCTCCAGTACGGCAAGTCCGCCAAGCCCGTCATCGAGGGCCCCATGTGGGACTACCACGCGGCCAAGACGGTGGCCCTGCTCGACGAACTCGCCATCGACCGCGCCGACTTCGTCTGCAACTCCTGGGGCGGCACCATCGCCCTCAACCTCGCCGCCAAGTACCCCGACCGCGTACGGTCGTTGGTCATCACCGGCAGCATGCCCGTCTTCTACGGCCCGCTCGCGCCCCTCCCGGAGGGCGGCCGACGCGGCCGTAACGCCCGGGACGTGTACTACGGCGGCACCGGCCCCTCGTGGCAGAAGATGCGCGAACTCATCGCCCGCCTGGAGTGGTTCGACCCGGACGCCATCCCCGACGGCACCGTGACCCTGCGCTACGAACAGAGCCTGGACCCCGAGGAGACCGCCCTCGCCGGCGCCTCCGACAACCCGCGCGGCGACTGGCAGGACCTCACCGCCGAACTCGGCCTGATCGCCGCGCCGACGCTCTTCGTGTGGGGCATGCAGGACGCGTTCCTGACCCCGGACTACCCGCTGATGCTGGCCCGCATGATCCCCAAGGGCAACCTGCACGTGATGAGCGAGGCCTCCCACCACCCGCAGGAGGAACGGCCCTACGACTACCACAGCGTCGTCACCGGCTTCCTGAACCAGCAGCACAACTGACCTCGTAGGACCGACTGTAGGACCGACTCTCCGGGGAGGAGACGTGAGCGAGACCGTGCCGCGCGTCGTTGAACTGCCCAGCCCCTTCACCCGGTTCGCCGGCCGGCTGCTGGTCGGACTCGGCTACGAGGTCGTACTCGTCGAACCGCCGGAAGGCGACGGGACGCGACGCGAACTCGACGGTGACGCCTTCGTGCACTGGCACGCCGGCAAACGGTCGGTCGTCCCCGCCTCGCCCGAGGACCTGCGCGCCCTGCTGACCACCGCCGATGTGCTGCTCGACGGGAGTCCGGGCGGCGCGGAGGCGCTCGCCGCCGGGCTCGACGACCTCGTGCACGTCCGCGTCACCCCCTTCGGGCTGGTCGGCCCGCGCGGCGACTGGCAGGGCACCGACCTCGTGGTGGCCGCCCTCGGCGGGATGCTCGCCCAGGTCGGCGACCCCGACGGCCCGCCACTACGGCTCCCTGAGCAGCAGGCGGAGCAGCTCGCGGGCGTCAACGCGGCGATCGCCGTCCTGCTCGGCCTGCGGGCCCGCCGCACCGGCCCGGGACAGCTGATCGACGTCTCCGCACAGGCCTGCGTGGCCGCCGCCCTGGAGGCCGGAACCCTCGCCTATCTGCACGAGGACCGGGTGCCGCCACGCCCCGGCCGCGTCCACCCGCTCGTCCCGCACGGCCTGTTCCGGGCCGCCGACGGCTACCTGGGCGGGGGGCTCGGCGGCAGTCCGCGCATGTGGGACGCGCTGCTGGAGTGGCTGCGCGAGGAGGGCGCGGCGGCCGACCTCACGGAACCGCGCTGGCAGGACCCGGTCGAACGCAAGAAACACCAGGAGCACGTCTTCAAGGTCGTCCAGGACTTCGTGGGCACCTGGCCCAAGGCCGAGTTCGCGGAGCGCGCCCAGGCCAGGAAACTCCCCTGGGCCGCCGTCGACCTGCCCCACGAACTCCCCGACAACCCCCAGCTCGCGGCCCGCGAGTTCTTCACCCGGGTAACGACACCGGAGGGCGAACGCACCGACCTGGGCTTCCCGTTCGCGTTCCCGGAAGGCCACCGGGTACGGGAGTTGGAGGTCCGGGGCGTGGGCGCGGACCAGGAACTGCTGCGCACCGGACCGCCCGCCGGACGCCCGGCGTGGAAGGGCACCGCACAGCCCGCCCTGCACGGCATCCGCGTCCTCGACCTGACCTGGGTCCTGGCGGGCCCCTACTGCACCAAGATCCTCGCCGACCACGGCGCCGACGTCATCAAGGTCGAGTCCGCGGGCCGCCCCGACCCCACCCGCTTCGCCCCCTTCATGCACCTCTCCCGCGGCCCCCACACGGACCCGAACACCAACGGCTACTTCAACGAGGTCAACCGCAACAAACGCAGCATCGCCCTCGACACCCGCACCGCCGACGGCGTCACGGTGCTGCGCGAGCTCATCGCCCACTGCGACGTCCTCGTGGAGAACTTCAGCTCCACGGTCATGCGCAAACTCGGCCTGGGCTACGAGGAGTTGCGCCGGATCAACCCCGGACTCGTCTACGTCAGCATGTCGGGCATGGGCCACACCGGACCGCGCAACGGCTGGGTGTCGTACGCCGACACGGTCTCCGCGAGCGGGGGTCTGACCGCGCTCACCGGCTGGGGACCGGACGACGTGGTCGGGGTGATCTACGGCCACGGCGACATCGTCGCGGGCCTCCAGGCCGCCCTCGCCACGGTCGCCGCACTGGAGCACCGGTCCGTCACCGGGCGCGGACAGCACATCGACCTGTCCCAACTGGAGGCGATAGCGGCCCACATGGGCACCAGCCTCCTCGGCGGCCCGAAGGTGACACCGGCCGGCAACACCCACCCGAGCTGGAGCCCGCAGGGCGTCTACCGCTGCCTCGGCGCGGACCGCTGGCTGGCCGTCAGCGTGCGCGACGACACGGAGTGGGCCGCGCTGTGCGAGGTCATCGGTGGACCCGAACTCGCCACCGATGAACGGACGTTGACGGCCGACGCGCGCAGACACGCCACGGACCTGGTCGACGCCGTGCTGGAGGAGTGGACCCGCACGCTCCCCGCCGACGTCGCCGCCGAGGCGCTCCAGGCCCACGGCGTCCCGGCCGGAGCTGTCCAGGACGGCCGTGAACTCGTCGAGCACGACCCGCAGTTGAGGGCCCGCGGCTTCTATGTGCGCAAGGAGCACCCGGTCGCGGGCGCCTTCCTCCACGAGGGCATCCCGATCCGCCTGACCCGCACACCCGGCGCGATCCGCGAGGCCGCGCCCGTCCTCGGCGCGGACACCGACGCCGTACTGGAAGAGGTGGCCGGGTTCTCGGCGGAGCGTGTCCAACAGCTCCGGGAGGCCGGAGTCCTGCGGTGACCGACACCGTCCCCGGCCTCCTCGACGCGGCGGCCGGGGAGTTCGGCGAACGGACCTTCCTGCGGATGGGGGACGTGACCCGGACGTACGCGCAGACCCGGATGGCCGCGGCCACGATGGCGGGCGCGCTCGCGGAACGCGGCTGTCGGCCCGGGGACCGTGTCGCCGTCATGGCGGGCAATCGGATCGAGTTCGTCGACCTCGTCATCGGCTGCGCCTGGCTGGGCGCGGTGCTGATCCCGCTCAACACCGGGCTGCGGGGCGGCGGACTCCGGCAGGTGCTGCGCGCCGCGGAGCCTCGATTCCTGCTGGTGGAGGAGGAGTTGGCGGAGCGTGTCGTAGCGGCCGGATTCCAGGGGGAGTTGTGGGTCGTCGGCGGGGACGACGTTCCGGCGCCGGGCAGGACGCCCGCCGTGGCAGCGGCTCAAGTGCGCCCGGACGACACGGCGTTCGTGCTGTTCACGTCCGGTACCACGGGGGCGGCGCGCGGGGTGCGGTGCCCGCACGCGCAGACCGTCTGGTGGGGACGTAACGTCTCCGACTCGCTCCGCCTCACCGCCGACGACGTGCTGTACACCTGCCTGCCGCTGTTCCACACCAACGCGCTGAACACCCTCGCGCAGGCCATGGCGGTGGGAGCGAGCTGTGTGATCGACGAGCGGTTCTCGGCCTCGCGGTACTGGGGGCGGGTGGCCCGGACCGGGGCGACCGTCGTCTATCTGCTGGGCGCGATGGCGCCGATGCTGCTCGCTCAGCCGCCGGGCCCCGCCGACCGTGCGCACCGGGCCTGGCGCGGGCTCTCCCCGGCCACCCCGGCATCCGCGTGGGAGCCGTTCCGCGAGCGGTTCGGGGTCACGCTCGTCGACGGGTTCGGGTCCACGGAGACGAACCTCGTGATCGGGTCGACGCCCGAGGAGCAGCGGCCCGGCTACGTCGGCACCGTGCGCGAGGGCTTCTCCGCGCGTGTGGTCGACGAACTGCTCGACCCCGTCCAGGACGGAGTCCCCGGCGAGCTGCTGGTCCGCAGCGCACACCGATTCGCCTTCTGCACCGGCTACTTGGGAGAACCCGAGCCCGGACCGACCGCGTGGCGGCGCACCGGCGACCGGGTGGTGCGCGAGCCCGACGGCTGGTTCCGGTTCGTCGACCGGATCAAGGACGTCATCCGGCGGCGCGGCGAGAACGTCTCCTCGCACGAGGTGGAGTCCGTCGTCCGCGCACACCCGGCGGTCGCCGACGCGGCGGCCTTCCCGGTGCCCTCGGAGCTGGCCGAGGACGAGGTCATGGTCGCGGTCGTGCCCGCGCCCGGGCGGACGCTGGACCTCCGGGACCTCGTACGGCACTGCGCGCAGGAGCTGCCTCCCTTCGCGGTGCCCCGCTACCTCGACACCGTCCGTGAGCTCCCGCTCACCGAGACCGGCAAAGTTCGCAAGGCCGCGTTGCGGGAACGTGGAGTCACCGCCACGACGTGGGACCGCTCCACATCGCCCACCCCGGCACGACATCAAACTTGAACCATTTGTTTTCTTGAATCACTCGTGTTTATGGCTGTAGGTTGAGCGCCATGACCGCATCCCCGCCTCCGACCACCGCCGAGGAGCTGCGCGGTGTCGGCCTGCGGGTGACGGCAGCCCGCGTCGCACTGCTGGAGACCGTTCGGCACGGTGACCACCTCGATGTCGAGGCCGTCGCCTCCGGCGTCCGTGACCGTGTGGGACACATATCGCTCCAGGCCGTCTACGACGCCCTGCACGCGCTGACCTCGGCCGGACTCATACGCCGTATCGAACCGGCGGGCAGTCCCGCCCGCTTCGAAGGACGCGTCGGCGACAACCACCACCACCTCATGTGCAGGTCGTGCGGTGTCGTCGCCGACGTCGACTGCGCGGTCGGCGAGGCACCCTGCCTGACCGCCTCCGACGACCACGGCTTCGCGATCGACGAGGCCGAGGTCATCTACTGGGGCCTGTGCCCCACCTGTACCACCGCCCCCAGTTCCTGAGTCACGTGATCCACCCCGTTTTGGAAGGATTCCCATGTCTGAGAACCACGACGCAATCGTCACGGACGCGAAGTCGGAGGATGCCGGGGGCTGCCCCGTCGCGCACGGGCGCGCCGCGCACCCCACCCAGGGCGGCGGCAACCGTCAGTGGTGGCCGGAGCGCCTCAACCTGAAGATCCTCGCCAAGGACCCGGTCGTCGCGAACCCGCTCGGCGCGGACTTCGACTACGCCGAGGCGTTCCAGGGTCTCGACCTCGCGGCCGTCAAACAGGACATCGCCGAGGTACTGACCACCTCGCAGGACTGGTGGCCGGCGGACTTCGGCAACTACGGCCCGCTGATGATCCGGATGGCCTGGCACAGCGCCGGCACCTACCGCATCAGCGACGGCCGCGGCGGTGGCGGCCGCGGTCAGCAGCGCTTCGCGCCGCTGAACAGCTGGCCGGACAACGTCAACCTGGACAAGGCCCGCCGTCTGCTGTGGCCGGTCAAGAAGAAGTACGGCCAGTCCATCTCCTGGGCCGACCTGCTGATCCTCACCGGCAACGTGGCGCTGGAGACGATGGGCTTCGAGACCTTCGGCTTCGCCGGTGGCCGTGCCGACGTCTGGGAGGCCGACGAGGACGTCTACTGGGGTCCCGAGACCACCTGGCTGGACGACCAGCGCTACACCGGCGACCGCGAGCTGGAGAACCCGCTCGGCGCCGTCCAGATGGGCCTCATCTACGTCAACCCCGAGGGCCCCAACGGCAACCCGGACCCGCTGGCCGCGGCCCGCGACATCCGTGAGACCTTCCGCCGCATGGCGATGAACGACGAGGAGACCGTCGCCCTCATCGCCGGTGGCCACACCTTCGGCAAGACCCACGGCGCGGGCCCGGCCGACTCGGTCGGCGACGACCCCGAGGCCGCCCCGCTGGAGGCGGTCGGCCTGGGCTGGAAGTCCTCCTACGGCACCGGCAAGGGCGGCGACGCCATCACCTCCGGCCTTGAGGTGACCTGGACCACCAAGCCCACCCAGTGGAGCAACGACTTCTTCGACATCCTCTTCGGCTACGAGTGGGAGCTCACCCAGAGCCCCGCCGGCGCCAACCAGTGGGTGGCCAAGGACGCCGAGGCGATCATCCCCGACGCCCACAGCGACGCCAAGAAGCTCCCCACGATGCTCACCACCGACCTCTCGCTGCGCTTCGACCCGATCTACGGCGAGATCTCCAAGCGCTTCCACGAGAACCCGGCCGAGTTCGCGGACGCCTTCGCCCGCGCGTGGTTCAAGCTCACCCACCGTGACCTGGGCCCGAAGTCCCTGTACCTCGGCCCGGAGGTCCCGTCCGAGGCCCTGCTGTGGCAGGACCCGCTGCCGCAGGCCGAGGGCGAGAGCATCGACGCCGCCGACGTCACGGCCCTCAAGGCGAAGATCCTCGCCTCGGATCTGACCGTCTCGCAGCTCGTCTCCGCCGCCTGGGCGTCCGCGTCCACCTTCCGCGGCAGCGACAAGCGCGGCGGCGCCAACGGTGCCCGCATCCGCCTGGAGCCGCAGCGCGGCTGGGAGGCCAACGACCCCGACCAGCTCGCCCAGGTGCTGCGGGTCCTCGAAGGCATCCAGCAGGAGTTCAACTCCGGCGCCAAGAAGGTCTCCCTGGCCGACCTGATCGTCCTCGGCGGTGCCGCCGCGGTCGAGAAGGCCGCCAAGGACGGCGGCGTCGACGTGGAGGTCCCCTTCACGCCGGGCCGTGTCGACGCGACCGAGGAGCACACGGACGTCGAGTCGTTCGCCGCGCTGGAGCCGGCTGCCGACGGCTTCCGCAACTACCTCGGCAAGGGCAACCGCCTCCCCGCCGAGTACCTGCTGCTCGACCGGGCCAACCTGCTCACGCTGAGCGCCCCCGAGCTGACCGTCCTCGTCGGCGGCCTGCGCGTCCTGGGTGCCAACCAGGGCCAGTCCACCCACGGTGTCCTCACCGACAAGGCCGGCACGCTGACGAACGACTTCTTCGTCAACCTGCTCGACCTGGGCACCACCTGGTCGTCCACCTCCTCGGACCAGCAGACCTTCGAGGGCCGCGACGCCTCCGGCGCCGTCAAGTGGACCGGCACCCGTGCCGACCTGGTCTTCGCCTCGAACTCCGAACTCCGCGCGCTCGCCGAGGTGTACGCGAGTGACGACGCGAAGGCGAAGTTCGTGAACGACTTCGTCGCCGCCTGGGCCAAGGTCTCCGACCTGGACCGCTTCGACCTCGTCTGAGCCTGAGTCCCAAGGGAACGCACCACTGACGTCCGGGTCGGCCCTCACGGGTCGGCCCGGACGTTTCTCAATCACCGAACGCGCGGCACAGCAGTGCACGTTCGTCACATAAGCTCCTCCGCATGAACGAGGGGGACACCGACAGACGGATCGTCGACGGCCGCTTCGAGCTGGAGTCCCGGCTCGGCGGCGGAGGCATGGGCACGGTGTGGCGCGCCCGCGACCTGCTGCTGCACCGCCATGTCGCCGTCAAGGAGGTCCGGCCGCCGGACGTCGACCTCGCGGAGTACGACCCCGGCGCGGCCGAGATGCTGCGCCAGCGGGTCCTGCGCGAGGCGCGGGCGCTGGCCCGGGTCGAGCACCCGAACGTGGTGACGATCCATCACATCGTCGACGGCGGCGAGGGCACCTACCCGTGGCTCGTCATGGAACTCGTCCAGGGCGGCTCGCTGGCCGACCGGTTGGAGCGGGGACCGATGGCACCGGCGGAGGCTGCCCGGCTCGGCTCCGGAGTGCTCGACGCCCTCAACGCGGCACACGAGGCGGGCGTCCAGCACCGTGATGTGAAACCCGCCAACGTCCTGCTGCGCACCGACGGCCGCCCCGTCCTCACCGACTTCGGCATCGCCGCGATCCGCGACGCCACCGCCCTCACCGCCACCGGCTCGATCATCGGCACGCCCGACTACATGGCCCCGGAACGCGTCTCAGGCCACAGCGGCGGCCCGGCCGCCGACCTGTGGTCGTTGGCGATGATGCTGTACGTCGCCGTCGAGGGCCACCACCCGCTCCGGCGCGGTACGACGCTGGCCACCCTGGCCGCCGTACTCCAGGAGGAGGTCCCGCCTCCGGTGCGGGCCGGGGCACTGACGCCGGTGCTGTCGTGCGTGCTGGTGCGTGATCCCGAGGCGCGGCCGGATGCCGGGACGGTGGCGCGGATGCTGGCCGCCGCCGCGGCCGGGCCGGTGGTTCGCGGCCCCGAGACCACGTCGTACCCGCTCGCGCCTCCGGCCGCGCCGGTGCTGCCTGTGTTGCCGACCACCGGCGACATGCAGGTGGCCCGGCGACGCGGGCGACCGGTCGTCGCGGTCGCCTCCAGCGTCGTGGGCGTACTGCTGATCGGGACGCTCGCCTGGAAGGTGCTGCCGGGCGGGGACAGCGGCGACAAGGGCGATGGGGTGGGGTCCCTGGGTACCGGACAGACGCAGCAGAGTTCACCCACCGCCACGCCTTCCCACTCGGCCTCCGCGAAGGCCACCGACCTGCTCACCCCCAACGGCATTCGTACCGCGATCAAGGCCATTGAGAAGGAGTCGGGACGGGACAGCTTCGGCAACCTGAGCGTCTATCCCGAGTACGTCTCGGCGGATGTCATGGTCAAGGGCAGCAAGACCAAGTACGACTCGTACACCTACCGCGTCGGCAGCGGTGTCGAGGAGGGCATCATCAAGAGCACGTTGTCGGACGGACATGAGCCGTTGGACCTGGAGAAGTTCGACTGGGACGCCGTCCCCGCCCTGCTCACCCGTGCGGGGAAAGACCTCAAGGTGAAGAAGCCCACGTCTCGTTACCTGCTGGTCCAGGGTCTGTGGACGACCTTCGACGAGCCTGCCCACATGTCCGTCTACCTGAGCGACGACTACGGGTCGGGCGGTTATCTGGAGGCCAGTCCCCAGGGCAAGGTGACCAAGGTGATGCCCGCCGACGGGTAGGTTCCCCTCGTGCCCACCCTCCTGATCGTCCATCACACCCCCTCGCCCAACTGCCAGGCGATGTTCGAAGCCGTCGTCTCCGGAGCCACGGACCCGGAGATCGAGGACGTGCGGGTCGTACGCCGTGCCGCGCTGTCCGCGACCGTGTCGGACGTGCTGGGGGCCGACGGGTATCTGCTCGGTACGCCCGCGAACCTCGGCTACATGTCCGGCGCGCTGAAGCACTTCTTCGACCAGGTCTACTACCCATGCCTGGACGAGACGCGTGGCAGGCCCTTCGGGTACTACGTGCACGGCGGGAACGACGTGACGGGAGCCGTGCGCGGTATCGAGGCGATCACGACCGGGCTGGGCTGGCGGCGCGCCGCGGACCCGGTCACGGTCACCGGCGAGCCGGACCGGGCCGGAGTCGAGGCCTGCTGGGAACTGGGGGCCACGGTCGCCGCCGGGCTGACGGCCTGAGCGGGCGGCCTGAAGGTACGGCCGCCACCCGTTCGGCGGCCGAAGAGTGTCGTGACCCCCCGGAGCACCGTCAGCGTGGAGGGACATGCCCCTCCGAATGACAGGAGTTCTCCATGAGGAAGCGTCTGACGGCCGCGGTGGGTCTGGCGGGTGCGGCGTTGCTGCTGTGCGCGGGTACGGCGAGCGCGGACCCCGACCCGGTCGGTACCGCCGTCGGCAGCCCGGGCGTGCTCTCCGGAAACGTCATCCAGGTGCCGATCGACCTGGACCTCAACGTGTGCGGCAACACGATCAACGTGATCGGTCTGCTGAACCCGGCGCTGGGCAACCACTGCGAGGGCTGACGAGCCGTACCGTGAACGAGCCGTGGGCCCCGCGCCCGCGGCTCGTTCCGTGTGTCAGGGGACGTGTGTCAGGAGACGTGATTCAGGGGACGTCGGTCAGCCGGTGCAGGGGAGTGCCGTGGGCCCAGCGCCGTAGCCGCGTGCCGTCGATGAGCTGGACGCCGCCCTGCCGGCGCGCCCATCGCACATCACGCCCGCTGAAGGTCCCCCGGTGGACGACGAGCCGGAGATGCGGCCCGGAACCGGCCGTACGTCCCGAGCGCGTCGGCACCTCCTCGTCCGGCAGCGGTTCGGCGACCGGCCGGAAGGCCACCTCCAGACGGTGACCGCGGCGGTCGCGGGCCCGGACCCGGGGTTGACCCAGCGCGTCGGGCCGGGCGAGCGCCCGCCAGCCGTCCCGGCGCAGCATCCGGGACACGGCCAGCGCGAGGCCCTCCACATCCAGATCGGCGATCTCCTCGGGCGTGTAGAAGCCCAGACGGCGACGGGCCAGCGGCCGGTGGTGCACGACCGCGCCCCCGACGGCCACGCCGAGCAGCGCCAGACAGCCGACGAGCGCGCCGGTGCCGAGCGCGCGGTACGCCACGGCCAGGCCGGCCACGATCCCGCACACGACGACGGCCACGACCACCAGCGCGGGCAGCACCTCGCGCAGTCCCGGGCCGTAGCGGCCCTGGGCGCGCAGCGCGCGGATCGTCTCCCGCCGCCTCTGCCGCCTCTGCGTCAACAGGGCCAACTCCCCCCACCCCCAAGCGCGTTGGCGTCTGCGGTAGAGATACCCGTCGGAGGTGGTCCATGTGCGCGCGGAAGGGAACCGGCCACCGAACCGGCCGAACCATTTCGCTGTGTCTTGCCCCTACGGGCAGCCAACTCCTCCCTCCCGACCTCTGGCCCCCGGGGCTACCGACCGGTATACAAGGCCAGTTGAACGAGAGGCGACCGCATCGGGCCCGCCCCGTCGCGTCGGCTCCGACCTGGGGAGGAACTCCATGATCCGTGAGACGCATCCAGCCGCGACGGCGCACCACCGCGGCAGGGCCGTGGCGGTCGCGGCGGCGGTCAGCGGCTGCGCCCTCGTCGTCGCGTCGGCCGCACCGGCGGCGGCACACGACTCGGGCCACGGCCACGACCGCACCACGCAGTACGTGGCGCTCGGGGACTCCTACACGTCGGGCCCGTACATACCGACCCAGGTGGACGCCAACTGCGCCCGCTCCGACCACAATTACCCCTCGGTGGTGACGGCGGACCAGAAAGGGACCGTCCTCAAGGACGTGAGTTGCAGCGGGGCGACGACCGCGGAGATGTGGCAGGCGCAGGGCACCAACCCGCCCCAACTGGACGCCGTACAGCGGAACACGGACCTGGTGACCGTTCAGATCGGCGGCAACGACATCGGGTTCAGCACCATCATCGGCACCTGCGCCAAGCTCAGCGCCACGGACCTGGCGGGCAACCCGTGCCAGCGCTACTACTCCTCTTCGGGCGCCGACCAGTTGGCGCTGACCATCCTCAACACCGCGCCCAAGGTGGCCAAGGTGCTGCGCGCGGTCCACAAGAAGGCGCCGCACGCGCGCGTGCTCGTCGTCGGCTACCCGGACCTCCTGCCCGACGACGGCAGCGGCTGCTACCCCTCGGTGCCGTTCGCCGCCAAGGACTTCCCCTACCTCCGCGACACCGGCAAGCGCCTCAACCTGATGCTCCGTCTGGTCGCCGCGCTCAACGGCGCGGAGTACGTCGACACCTACGGCCCGACCGTCGGCCACGACATGTGCAAGGCGCCCGCCGACCGCTGGATCGAGCCGCTCCAGCCCGCCTCCCCGGCGGCTCCCGCACACCCCAACGCGAAGGGCGAGGCGGCCATGGCGGGCGCCGTGCTGAAGCAGTTGGACAGGCGCCACCGGTACTGACGGACAGCGGAGGTCCGGGTTTTCCACAGGCGGCCGGGGTGTACTCGCGAAACGCGTCCCTGACGAGCAAAGATGGGGCCGTACGCGAAGTCGGTCGACACGGAGGAGCGGGCAGATGCCACACGAGCGAGCGGGCGAACAGGCCCGCGCCGAGGATCTCGTAGACGTGGCCCGACTGGTCACCGCTTACTACGCGCTGCACCCGGACCCCGCCGAGCCGGGGCAGCGCGTGGCGTTCGGCACCTCCGGGCACCGCGGGTCGTCCCTGAACACGGCGTTCAACGAGGACCACATCGCCGCCACCAGCCAGGCCATCTGCGAGTACCGGGCAGGGCAGGGCACCGACGGCCCACTGTTCCTCGGGGCCGATACGCACGCGCTGTCCGAGCCCGCGCAGGTCACCGCGCTGGAGGTGTTCGCCGCCAACGAGGTCACCGTCCTCATCGACAGCGCGGACGGCTACACACCCACCCCCGCGGTGTCCCTCGCCATCCTCACCCACAACCGCGGCCGGACCTCGGGCCTCGCGGACGGCGTCGTGGTCACCCCCTCGCACAACCCGCCCGCCGACGGCGGCTTCAAGTACAACCCGCCGAACGGCGGCCCGGCCGGCTCCGAGATCACCTCCTGGATCCAGGACCGCGCCAACGAGATCATCGCGAGCGGCATGAAGGACGTCCGCCGCATCCCGTACACGCGAGCGCTTGCCGCCCCCGGCACGGGCCGCTACGACTTCCTCGGCACGTACGTCGCCGACCTGCCGAACGTCCTCGACCTGGACGCGATCCGTACGGCAGGGGTGCGCATCGGCGCCGACCCGCTGGGCGGGGCGTCCGTCGCCTACTGGGGCCGGATCGCCGAGGAGCACCGGCTCGACCTGACCGTGGTCAATCCGCTCACGGACCCGACCTGGCGGTTCATGACGCTGGACTGGGACGGCAAGATCCGCATGGACTGCTCGTCGCCGTACGCGATGGCCTCGCTGATCGCGCAACGCGACCGGTTCGACATCGCCACCGGCAACGACGCCGACTCCGACCGGCACGGCATCGTCACCCCCGACGCGGGCCTGATGAACCCCAACCACTATCTGGCCGTGGCCATTTCGTACCTCTACGCCCACCGTGGCCAGTGGCCCGCCGACGCGGGCGTCGGCAAGACGCTCGTCTCCTCCTCGATGATCGACCGTGTCGCCGCCGACCTCGGTCGCCGGCTCGTCGAGGTGCCCGTCGGCTTCAAGTGGTTCGTGGACGGACTGGTCGACGGCTCGCTCGGCTTCGGCGGCGAGGAGTCGGCCGGCGCGTCCTTCCTGCGCCGGGACGGCTCCGTGTGGACCACCGACAAGGACGGCATCATCCTGGCGCTGCTCGCCAGCGAGATCACCGCCGTCACCGGGAAGACGCCCTCGCAGCACTACAGCGCCCTCACCGACCGCTTCGGCACCCCGGCCTACGCCCGGATCGACGCCCCGGCCTCCCGCGAGGAGAAGGCGCTCCTCGCCAAGCTGTCGCCCGCGCAGGTCACCGCCGACACGCTGGCCGGTGAGCCGGTCACCGGTGTGCTCACCGAGGCGCCCGGCAACGGCGCGGCCCTCGGCGGCATCAAGGTGACCACCGCCAATGCCTGGTTCGCGGCGCGGCCCTCCGGCACCGAGGATGTCTACAAGATCTACGCCGAGTCCTTCCTCGGCCCGGACCACCTCGGCCAGGTGCAGGAGGAGGCGAAGGCTGTGGTGGGGGCGGCGCTCGGCGGCTGACCGCAGTGTCGGCCGTGGTGCGGACCGTCATAGGAATGAACGGTGTGGCGGCCGGTGTTGGGCGACAGGTGAGTCACGACGCCAGACGAAAGTGAACCCCGTATGTCCTTGGAAGCCACCGACTACACGGGGCAGACGTCGTGCGGCGACGAAGCCCGCACCCCGCTGCGCGACTTCCTGCGGACCGAGACGGGCAGCGCCGCCGTCCTCGTGGCGGCCGCGCTGGTCGCGCTCGTCTGGGCCAATGTCACACCCTCGGCGTACGACTCGTTCTGGGGGACCCACCTCTCCGTCCGGCTCGGCTCGCGCGGGGTGTCCCTCGATCTGCGCGAGTGGGTCAACAGCGGGCTGATGACGCTGTTCTTCCTCGTCGTCGGCCTGGAGGCGCGCCGCGAGTTCGACATGGGCGAGCTGCGCGAGCGCAAGCGGCTGGCGCTGCCGCTCGTCGCGGGCCTGAGCGGCATGCTCGTGCCGATCGGCATCTATCTGGCGATCAACGCCGGCCACGGCACGGCGGACGGCTGGGGCGCGGCGATGTCCACCGACACGGCGTTCGCGCTCGGCATGCTGGCCGTCGTGGGCCGGGGCATGCCGCCCGGGCTGCGGGTCTTCCTCCTCACGATCACCGTCGTCGACGACTTCCTCGCGCTCGTCGTGATCGCCGTCTTCTACAGCGAGCACATCGCCGTACCGGCGCTCCTGACCGCCGTGGGCACCTTCGCCGTCGTCCTGCTGCTACGGCGGTTCAGGGTGCGCCGGGGGCCCGTGTACGCGCTGCTCGGGGTCGTCGCCTGGGTCGCGCTGCTCAAGTCGGGCGTGGATCCCGTCGTCATCGGGCTCGCCATGGGGCTGATCACCTTCGCCTACCCGGCGGGACGCGACGACCTGGAGCGCGCCACCGGACTGTTCCGGCTCTTCCGCGAGCAGCCCACCCCCGAACTGGAACGTGACGTACGGGCCGGTATCGCCGCGTCCATCTCCCCGAACGACCGCCTCCAGCGCATGTACCACCCGTGGGCGAGCTATGTCGTGGTCCCGCTGTTCGCGCTGGCCAACGCCGGACTCCAGATCAGTGGGGAACAACTGGCCCGAGCCTTCACCTCGCCCGTCGGGCTCGGCATCCTCATCGGGTACGTCCTCGGCAAACCGCTCGGCATCGTCTCCTCGACGGCGCTGACCAGCGTCCTGTCCCGGGGCCGGGTCCGGCCGCCGGTCGGCTGGGGCGCCGTGACCGCGGGCGGCACCCTCGCGGGCGTCGGCTTCACCGTCTCCCTGCTGATCGCGACGCTCGCCTTCGACGGGACCACCCTGGAGGACGCGAAGACGGGCATCCTCAGTGCCGTCGTCGGCTCGTTCCTGGTCTCCCGGCTGGTCACCGGGGTGATCGGACTGCTGCCACCGCAGATCCGGCCCAGGGTGCTGTTCGGCCGGGCGGAGACCATCGTCGACCTGTCCGTCCCCGTCGACCCCGACCGCGACCACCTGCGTGGTCCGCGGCACGCCCCGGTGACCGTCGTGGAGTACGGCGACTACGAGTGCCCGTACTGCGGAATGGCCGAGCCGGTGGTCCGCGAACTGCTCGGCGACTTCGGCGACGAGGTGCGGTACGTGTGGCGACACCTGCCGCTCACCGACGTCCACCCGCACGCCCAGCTCGCCGCCGAGGCCGCGGAGTCCGCCGCGCTCCAGGACGGCTACTGGGCCATGCACGACCTGCTGCTCAGCCACCAGGGCGCCCTGCGCCTGAAGGACCTGCGCGGTTATGCCGAACAGATCGGCCTGGACACCGCCCGCTTCGAACGCGACATGCGGGCCCACGCCGGGGCGGGCCATGTCGCCGAGGACGTGGAGTCGGCCGACCTCAGCGGAGTGGCGGGCACGCCCACGTTCTTCGTGAACGGCCGCCGGCACTACGGCGCCTACGACATCGAGGGCCTCTCCCAGGCCGTACGGGCGGCTCGGGAGAAGGCCGCGGTGGCGGCGTAGGCGGCCTCGCCCGCGGGTGACGGGCGGGTCTTTGGCCATGCGGCGCTGCCACAATGCTCGCGTGGACGAACAGGACGCGGGGCCGCGGGCCCACATCGAACGGCTCACCGGTCCGCTGAAGACGAACATGCCCAGGGCCGGGGACTTCGGTTTCGAGGCGATTCGGCGGCTGGGGAACCCGGTGCCGCTCCTGGTGCGGAACGACGGCGAGCGGCCGTTGCAGCTGTGGCTGGAGCCGTTCGGGCAGGACTACTGGCTGGAGCCCGGCGAGGCCGTGTGCGTCACCTCGTACGGGACGTGGAGCGATCACCCCTTCGAGACGAACCACGAGCCCGACCGCCTCACCGTCTGGGCCACGTCCTGGTTCGCGACGGTCTCCGACGGCGACGGCAACGAATTCCCCGCGGGCCGCCGGGACACCGCCTAGGCCCATCGGGCAGAACCGGGAATGCATCGACGGGTGCCCGTGTTGGAACGCATGTAGCTGACATGCTCGGGACAAGATCCCGGGATGTGGGCGGAAGGAGGTCCTCATGGCACGCACCACGAACCGTCCCGTCGTCACCCTCAGGTCGACGGCCGGGACCGGCGTCACCTACGTGACGCGCAAGAACCGTCGCAACGACCCCGACCGGCTGGTCCTGCGCAAGTACGACCCGGTCGCCGGCGAGCACGTCGAATTCCGCGAACAGCGTTGAACCCCGCAGAGCGGCCGTCCCTCCGGGGACGGCCTGAGGAAGGAAACACCATGAGGTCTGGCATCCACCCCGTGTCCCGCCCGGTCGTCTTCCGCGACCGCGCCGCGGACACCGCGTTCCTCACCACCTCGACCGCGTCCTCCGCGCGCACGATCGAGTGGGCGGACGGGAACACCTACCCGCTGATCGACGTCGAGATCTCGTCGGCCAGCCACCCCTTCTACACCGGCAACACGCGGGTCGTGGACACCGCCGGCCGTGTGGAGCGCTTCGAGCGCCGCTACGGGAGGCAGTCATGAAGGTCCGCAAGTCCCTCCGCTCGCTGAAGGCCAAGCCCGGCGCGCAGGTGGTCCGCCGCCGCGGTGTGACCTTCGTCATCAACAAGAAGGACCCGCGCTTCAAGGCCCGCCAGGGCTGACACGGCGCGTACGGCCCATCGGCCCGGCCCCGCTACGGCGGTGGCCGGGCCGTTCTCGTCTTCGCACCCGGGAGGAGAAAAATCGGTTCTTTATGCTTATAGCGGTACCAACCCCTTTGGAGTGGTCGATGTCCCGGATACGCCCGACGGACGACGGCGACGAGCTGCTGGCCCGGCTCGGGACGCTGACCGCCCAGGCGCGCGAGCGGGCCGAGTTGCAGCGCTCCCTGCTGCAACTGGCCGTCGCCCTGCAACGCGGCATGCTGCCCGGAGACATGCCCGTCACTCCCCGGTTCCACCTGGCGGTCAAGTACTCGCCCGCCAACCACGGCCTCAACGTGGGCGGCGACTGGTACGACGCCTTCACCATGCCCGACGGGCGCATCGGCCTGTCCATCGGCGACGTCCAGGGCCACAACATCGAGGCCGCCGCGTTCATGGGCCAGGTCCGGGTCGGCCTGCGTGCCCTCGCCTCCGTCACCAGCGAACCCGGCGAACTCCTCGCCCTCACCAACGACCTGCTCCTGTCCCTGGGCACCGAACTCTTCGCGACCTGCACTTTCGTCCGGCTCGACCCGGCCACCGGGGTGCTGGAGAGCGCGCGGGCCGGACACATACCCTCCGTCTGGGCCACCGCCGACGGCCGGTGCGGCATCGCCGACGACGAGGGCGGACCGCCGCTGGGCATCGTCGCCGGACAGCGGTACCCGGTGACCGAGCACCGGCTCACCACCGGCGGAGTCTTCGTCCTGGTGACCGACGGCGTGGTGGAGGGCCCTTCGATGAGCGTCGACGAAGGCCTCGACCAGGTGATGCGCCTCGCGGGAATCGCCGCCGTGGCGGGCATGGAGGCGGGCTCGCTCGCAGCCGCGGTGATCAAGGGGGCCGAGCGTGTGGGGCACGAGGACGACGCGGCCGTACTGGTCGTGGGACACGACGCGCCCGAGACCGGACCATAGGTTCGCCCCGCGTCGCTCGCCTCGCCGACACGGCGGGGTCGGTGTCTGATGGCAGCTGTGGTGGGTTTCGATGATCTGCGGCGACCGGCCGGGTACGCCCTCCTGACGCTGGCCGTCGCCGGTTGCTACTTCGCGGCGGGACGGCTCGGCCTGCTCCGCGAGCTGGTCGTCGAGGGCGCCGTGTTCACCCCGATCTACCCTCCCACCGGAGTAGCGGTCGCCGCCCTGCTGATCTTCGGGCTGCGGGTCTGGCCCGGTATCGCCCTCGGCATCCTCTTCGTGATCATGTCCCTCACCCCCTCGCTCCAGCCGACCGCGCTCGTCGTCCTCGCCGGCAACACCCTGGCCCCCGTCTGCGCCTGCCTGATGCTGCGCCGGGTGGGCTTCCGCATGGACCTCGGCAGACTCCGCGACGGCCTCGCCCTGGTCTTCCTGGGCGCCCTCACCGCCATGCTGGTCAGCGCGAGCTGCGGGGTCGTCCTCCTCGTCGTCACCGACAAGCTGGCCTCGCACTCCTTCTGGCCGGTCTGGCTGGGCTGGTGGGTGGGCGACGCGATGGGCGTGCTCATCGTCACCCCGCTCCTGCTCATGCTGCGCACGGTGCGTCTCCCGCTGGACCTGCACCGCTGGAAGGAGGCCCTGCTGCTGGTGGTCACCATCGCCGTCATCGTCCCGCTGGTCACCCACAGCCACGTCAGCCTGCTGTTCCTGGTCTATCCGCTGCTGATCTGGGCGGCGCTGCGGTTCCGGTTCGCGGGCAGCATGCTGTGCGCCCTGTTCGCCTCCGTGATGGCCACCATCGCGGCGACCCGGGAGTCGGGTCCCTTCGCCGACCTGACGCATGTCGAGGTGATGATGAAACTCCAGGCCTTCAACGGCACGATGGCGCTCACCGCCCTGCTGCTCTCCTCCGTCATCACCGAACAGCGCAACACCAGACTCTCGGTGGAACAGGCCTGCCAGGAACTGGCCGAGGTCCTGGAACACCTCACCGCGGGCGACCCCCGCCAGGGCGGCCGCCCCTGACCGGCCCTTTCCGTCCGCTCCGTCAGCGAAGGCCCGCGTCGCCCCTGCGGCGCAGCACCAACAGCGCGGTGTCGTCGCGGGGCATGCCCGCCGTATGGCGGCGCAGATCGCCGTAGACGGTGGCCGGGACGTCCTTCGGGAGGACGTCGCCCCAGGCCGCGGCCCGCTCCTCAAGCGGATAGAAGACCCCGGACGGATCGCGTGCCTCGGTGACGCCGTCCGTGCAGAGCAGAAGCGTGCCGTCGGCGGGGAAGGCGAACCACTCGACAGTACGGGGCTCGGGAGCCAGCGCGTCCAGGCCCAGCGGCACACACGGCTCCTGCCGCAGCACCGGATCGGCCCGCTCCTCGCGCAGCAGCAGTGGGGCGACATGACCGCAGTTGATCGCCTGGACCTCCTGCTCGCCGTCGACGCCGAGGACGATCGCCGTCACGAACCGCTCGCGCTCACCGGTCTGCGCCGCGAAGGAGTTGTGCCGTAGCACCGCCTCTTCCAGGGCGTCCACCACGGCCGTGAGCGTGGGCTCGGCCACGGCCGCCTCGCGGAACGCGCTCAGTACGGCGAAGGCCGCGCTGATCGCCTGGAGGCCCTTGCCCTGGACGTCGGCGATGAAGACCCGGGTGCCGTACGGGGAGGCGACGACCTCGTAGACGTCACCGCCCACCCGGCTGTCCTCCTCCACCGGCCGGTACAGACCGTGGACCAGCAACTGGTCGGTCATCAGGGGGAACGGGCGCAGGATCTGCCGCTGGAGAGCCGCCGCGGCGGAACGCAGCCTGGCGATCTCGCCCTCCCAGCGGATCCGCTGCGCCGCCCGCGCCACGCTGAGGCCGTTGAACACCAGGGCGAAGGCGACGACCGCCGCGTCCGCCCCCACCGTGTGCAGCGGGCTGTCGAAGAGGGAGCCGACGATGACGATCGTCACCCACACGGACGCCACCGTGGTCTGCCGCACAGTGCCGCGCCCGGCGATCAGTGCGGGCAGCACCACCAGAAAGGGGGCGGGCCGGGTGTCGCGGCCCAGGGCGATACCGGTCAGCGCCACCAGCGCCGTGGTGCTGACCAGCCAGAACACCACCGCGCCCCAGCTGAGCGGAGGCGTCGTCCGGTGCCCGGCGTCGGCCGCGGTGGAACCGGCCGGATCTCCAGAGGTACGCACCGGCCCTCCCACATCCTGCGGTCGTCGGCCAACCGTCGGGAACAGTTCCCACTCTTCAATATCAGCCCCACGCGTACCGTTCGCGAGCCGCGACACCACTCCGGCCCGGTCCGGGACGCACCTGACCCCGTCAGGGGGCTAGATTCCGATCCGTGTGTTCGTCCGAGGGTGGAGGAGTGGGGAGAGCGTGTTCATCTGGCGCACACTGCGGGGTGAATGGCAGGGCATCGTCGTCGATCCCGTACGACAGTTGCTGCGGCGCGGACTGCCGGGTATGTCCCTGGCGTTCGTCGCCGCCTTCGGCGTCATCTTCTTCCACGCGCTGGCGCAGCGGCCGGGCGGCGCGTCGATCGTCCGGCACCTCGGCGGTGTCCAGGGCGACCTGCCGCTGTGGCTCGCCCTGCTGCGCACCCCCATATCGCTGTACGTGCCGGCCCTCGACCTGCCCGTGTGGGCCGGCATCACCCAGCTGTTCCTGGCGTTCGCGCTGGCCGAACTGGCCCTGGGCCGGGTCCGTACCCTGGTCGTCGCCTACGCGACCACCCTGGCCGGTACCCTCACCGTGCGCGTCATGCTCCTGATCGGGCCCGGCTGCGGGGGCATCGGGCTGCGGCCCGAGATCGGGCACGTCCTCGACACCGGGCCGTCCGCGGCGGTCGTAGGACTCTTCACGTATCTCGCCGTCGTCCGCCGCGCGCCCGTCGTGTTCTTCCTGACCGGCGGGTCGATGGTGTGGGAGTCGATCGTGAAGCCCAACCTGGCGGGCCGCGAGCATCTCGTCGCGGTGGGTACCGCCATCGTCCTCGGCCTGGTCCACGAACTGCGTCACAGGCGGCCGGCCGTCGTCACGCTGCTCCCGCACTTCAGGACGGACCAGCCGGTCAGGCCTGAGGCACGCTGCCCATCTCCGCACTGAACCCGGCCGGCTCGCTGTCGAACCCGCGCACCATCGGGCGGAACTCCCAGGCCCCGGAGGCGTCCTTGGTGAACTCCCCGACCGTCGCCGCCGTGGACCCGCCCACCTCGGCGAAGTCGTCCGACAGCAGCTCCTTGTACCCCTCCACGACCAGGGCTCTGGCGTGCGACAGATCACCGAAGGTCCGCGTCCCGCCGTTCTGATGGATGGCCACCCCCACGACCACCCGCCCGAAGGACGCGGCGAGCCGGTCGAGTTCGAGGACCATCACCTCCATGTAGCCGTACCCCTGGCCGCTCTCGCTGTGCCGGCTCATGTTGATCGTGCCGTCCGGCGAGCGGCTCTCGGAGTTGACGACGTACACCGGGCGTCCGTGCGGTGCGTCGGCGGAGTAGGTCGCCGCGACGATGTCCAGGTGGCGCGGCTGCTGTCCCCAGGGACTCGGATCCCAGCGGAGTCGTACTTCGACCTTCCCCACGACCTTGCTGACACTGCTCACTGATCGCCGCTCCCGAATCGGGCCATCACGGGGCGTTTCCCGCATGGTCAAGTATCGCTCTTCGACGGCCTGTTGATGCCCACCGAACAGACCTGTCATGCCCGGGGTGAAGCGCTCCGGATCGCGTCCACCAGTCCGGCGACGAGGTTCGCCCGCTCGGCCATCGACGTGACGAGCAGATAGCGTCGACACTCACGCCGACCGTCTCGCTTGTGGTCACAGGGGGAAGCGTACGTGGGCCCCGACCCCCACCCGGGCGACGAAGGGCCGGTCCGACGGCGAACACGTCGAACCGGCCCAACGGCGGTGCTGATCCGAGGAGTTGGTCAGTCCGTGCCGGACTCCATCGCGGCGCGGTCCAGCAGCGCGTCGTCCTCGGAGACCTCGCCGCGGGAGGCGATGGCCTCGGCGCCGCCCTCCGGCATGCTGCCGATGAGGCCGGTCGCGGCGGCCTGCGCGGCGCCGATCGCCGCGTTGCCGCTGCCGATCAGACCGAGCACGGCGTACTGCTCCAGCTTGGCGCGGGAGTCGGCGATGTCGAGGTTGCGCATGGTGAGCTGGCCGATCCGGTCCACCGGGCCGAACGCCGAGTCCTCGGTGCGCTCCATGGACAGCTTGTCCGGGTGGTAGCTGAACGCCGGGCCCGAGGTGTCGAGCAGCGAGTAGTCCTCGCCGCGCCGCAGCCGCAGGGTGACCTCACCGGTGATCGCCGAACCGACCCAGCGCTGGAGGGACTCCCGCACCATCAGCGCCTGCGGGTCCAGCCAGCGGCCCTCGTACATCAGGCGGCCCAGGCGCCGACCCTCGTTGTGGTACTGGGCGACGGTGTCCTCGTTGTGGATCGCGTTCACGAGCCGCTCGTAGGCCGCGTGCAGCAGGGCCATGCCGGGCGCCTCGTAGATACCGCGGCTCTTCGCCTCGATGATCCGGTTCTCGATCTGGTCGGACATGCCCAGGCCGTGCCGGCCGCCGATGGCGTTGGCCTCCATCACCAGGTCGACGGGGGAGGAGAACTCCTTGCCGTTGATCGTCACCGGGCGGCCCTGGTCGAAACCGATCGTCACGTCCTCGGTGACGATCTCGACCGACGGGTCCCAGAAGCGGACGCCCATGATCGGCTCCACGGTCTCCACGCCCGTGTCCAGGTGCTCCAGCGTCTTGGCCTCGTGGGTGGCACCCCAGATGTTGGCGTCGGTGGAGTACGCCTTCTCCGTGCTGTCGCGGTAGGGCAGCTCGTGCGCGAGCAGCCACTCCGACATCTCCTTGCGACCGCCCAGCTCGGTCACGAAGTCCGCGTCCAGCCACGGCTTGTAGATCCGCAGATGCGGGTTGGCGAGCAGGCCGTAGCGGTAGAACCGCTCGATGTCGTTGCCCTTGAAGGTCGAGCCGTCGCCCCAGATCTGGACGTCGTCCTCCAGCATCGCCCGGACCAGCAGGGTGCCGGTGACGGCACGGCCCAGCGGGGTGGTGTTGAAATAGGCGCGCCCGCCGGAGCGGATGTGGAACGCCCCGCAGGTCAGCGCAGCCAGACCTTCCTCGACCAGCGCCGCACGGCAGTCGACCAGACGCGCGATCTCGGCGCCGTAGGCCTGCGCGCGGCCGGGCACCGAGGCGATGTCGGGCTCGTCGTACTGACCGATGTCGGCGGTGTAGGTGCAGGGGACGGCACCCTTGTCGCGCATCCAGGCGACCGCGACCGAGGTGTCGAGTCCGCCCGAGAAGGCGATGCCGACGCGCTCGCCGGTGGGGAGGGAGGTGAGGACCTTAGACATAGGAAGATTATGCACGCTCGCGCATGGTCATGCAAAGTCCCCCTGTTGGAGCAGTTCCGCCGGGCACCCCGGAAGCGGTGGGGCACCCGGCGGAACCTGTGGTCGCCGACCGGTCAGCAGCCCGCCTTGTAGAAGTACTTGCTGATCTCGGGCTGGTCCATGTTCGCCTTGGTGATGGCGACCATGTTGGTGCCGATCGACTTCTGGACCGACTTGCCCTCGAAGGCCGCGGCCAGCTGGTCCACCGCCTCCTTGCCGATCGCCGCCGGGTCCTGCGCGACCAGCACCTGGAGGGCACCCGCCTTGAGCGAGGCCACCTCGTCCGGCTCGGCGTCGAACGCGGCGACCTTCACCGCGCCCTGCTTGCCCGCCTGCTTGAGACCGGTGGCGATGCCCGTACCGGTGTTGGTGTTGCCCGCGAAGACACCGCCGAGGTCGGGGTGGGCCGCCAGCGTCGACTGGATCTGGGAGGCCGCGGTCGCCGGCAGGTCGTTGTCGTAGAGGGTCGGCAGCAACTTGATGTTCGGGTACTTCGCCATCTCCTCGGTGAAGCCCTTGATACGGGCGTCCGTGGTGGAGACACCGGGCTTGACGCTGATGACGATCGCCGAGCCCTTCTCGTTCATCAGCTTGGCGAGCGCGTCGGCCGCCACCCGGCCGCCCTTCTCGTTGTCCGACGAGATCCGGGTCATACCGATCGAGGGGTCGGTCACCGTGGTGTCGACCAGGGCGACCTTCGTCCCGGCCGACTGGATCTGCTTCAGCGACGGGGTCAGCGCGCTGACGTCGACCGGCGAGATCAGCAGCCCGTCCGGTCGGGTCGCCGCCACCGAGTCGATGAGCGGGCGCTGCACCGACACGTCCCACTGCGCTGAACCGTCCGCCGAGAAGTCCATGCCCTTGGCCTTGGCCTCGGTCTGCGCCGCACAGGTCATGGTGATGTAGAAGGGGTCGCTCTTCACGCCGGTGATCAGCCTGACCTTCTTCCCGGAGGCACCCCCCTTCGACCCCGAACTCCCGCTGTCGCTCGACGAACTACAGGCGGCGGCACCGGTCAGGACCAGCACGGTGCCCGCGGCGACCAGTGCTTTGCGCGTGATGCGAATGCTCGACATAAGGCTGTCCTCCAGGGTCGTACGAGGATTGGGGCGAAGGTCGGGGAGGGGGTCACGCACGCTCTCGGGTCTTCCTGCGCATCTGGTCGATGTAGACGGCCGCGACCAGGACGACACCGACGGCGACGTCCTGCCAGTACTGCTGCACGCCGATGACGATCAGCCCGGTCGTCAGCACGGCGGGGATGAACACACCGATCACCGTGCCGAGTACGGAGCCCCGCCCGCCGAACAGGCTGGTACCGCCCAGGACCACCGCGGTGATCACCTTCAGGTTGTCGGTGGAGTGCCCGGCGATGGACGTCGTCCCGTACGAGGCCAGCCACATCACCGCGCCCAGCCCGGCCAGCAGGCCCATCAGGCCGTACACCATGATCAGATGGCGGCCCACCGGAATGCCCGCGCGCCGGACGGCGGTCGGGTTGGAGCCGATCGCCAGGGTGTGGCTGCCGAACCGCGTGGCACCGAGCACCGCGCCGAACAGGGCGGTGACCACCGCGGCCAGGATCACCATCCACGGGATGCCGGCCAACTTGCCGAAGCCCAGGCTGTTCTGGAGGTGGGTGGCGGCGGCACCGGCCGGGTCCTGGCCGCCGGTGGCGAGTTCGGCGATGCCCAGCGCCGCGCCCAGACCGCCCAGGGTCACGATCAGCGGCGGCACCTTCCCGGTCGCCACCACCGCCCCCTGCAACGCGCCCCAACCCGCGCCCACCGCAAGGGCGATGACGACACAGACGGCGACCGTGCCCCAGCTGGAGGCGGGTCCGCCGTGGTGGATGTTGTACTCGCCCGCCGCGACCGCCGCCAGCACCAGCACCGAGCCGATCGACAGGTCGATGCCCGCGGTGATGATCACGAACGTCATGCCGACGCCGAGCACCAGATAGATCGCCGCGTTCACGGCGATCTGCGTGAGGTCGTACTGGGTGAAGAACTTGCCCGGCGCCGCGATGGTGAAGAACGCGACCAGCGCGAGAAGGATCACGAAGGTCCACAACTCGCTGATGCCGGCGGCCCGTCGCAGCCACGGGGGTATCGCGAGGCGTCCGCCGTCGGACGGGGGCACGTCCGGCGCCTTGGCCGTCGGCTTGATGTCCTGGCTGTTGGCGCTCATCGGCCGTCCTCCGCTTCGGTCGCGCCGTGGTTCCCGTTCCGCGCGGGCTCGTCCAGTGACCCGGTCATGGCGCCGACGAGCTTCTCGATCGTGGCGTCGGCCGCGGTGAACGAGGCGACCCGGCGGCCCAGCCGCAACACCTCGACCCGGTCCGCGACCGACAGCACCTCGGGCATGTTGTGGCTGATGAGGACGACACAGATGCCCCGGTCGGCGACCCTGCGCACGGTCTCCAGAACACGGGCGCGCTGGACCACGCCCAGGGCGGCGGTCGGCTCGTCCATGAAGATGACCTTGTTGGCGAAGGCGACCGCGCGGGCGACGGCCACGGACTGCCGCTGCCCTCCCGACAACGTTGTCACAGGAGCCGTCACATCTTTCAGTTCCACTCCCAGTTCACCGAAGGCCGCGATCGCCTCCCGCCGCATCGTGGGCCGGTCCAGCACGCCCAGGCGGCCGAGCAGACCTCCGCGCACGAGTTCCCTGCCGAGGTAGAGATTGGCCGCCGCGTCCAGATCCGGCGCCAGCGAAAGATCCTGGTAGACGGTCTCGACTCCGTGCCGTTGCGCGTCCATCGGCCCCGTGAACCGGACCGGCACCCCGTCCAGGCGCACCTCGCCCTCGTCCGGGGTGAGCACACCGGAAAGTACGTTCACCAACGTCGACTTGCCGGCACCGTTGTCACCGATCAGTGCGACGACCTCACCGGCGTACGCCGTGAAGTCGGCGCCCTGGAGCGCCTGGACATGGCCGAAACGCTTGACCACACCATGTGCCGCGAGAAGTGGTTCCCTTGCAGAGGCCATGCTGTGCTTTCTGGTTGGTATCGTTAACAGTTCGTCGATTCTGGGAGGCCCATGAGTGGGCGTCAAGGGTCGGGACGGACACGGTTCGGGCGCATGTCATCGGCCCGTCGGCCTCGTTGCGCGCGACGAGATCTGGAGGACGCGGCGTGGCCGGTCGTCCCAGGATGAAAGACGTGGCCGCGGCGGCGGGCGTGAGCGTGATGACGGTGTCCCGGGTGGTCAACGGCGAGGCGGGCGTGGCGCCCCGCACCGCCGCACGCGTCGAGGCCGCGGTCCGCAGGCTGGGCTATCAACGCGACGACGTGGCACGGCAGTTGCGCCGTACGGACCAGTTGAGCCAGACCATCGGACTGCTGGTGGACAACGTCGCCGACCCCTTCATGGCCGCCGTCGCCTCGGCCATCGAGGACATCGCCCACCGGCGCGGCAACATGGTCCTCATCGGCTCCAGCCGCGCCGACCCGCACCGCGAACGGGAGGTCGTCGCCGCGTTCACCGCCCGCCGGGCCGACGGTCTGATCCTCACCCCGGCCGCGGGCAGCCACCGCTTTCTGCGCCCGGCGCAGGCGCTGGGCACGAAGATCGTGTGCGTGGACCGGGCGGCGCCGGGCCTGGACGTGGACACCGTGGTGGTGGACAACTTCGGCGCGGTGGAACAGGCGGTACGCCATCTCGTCGCGCACGGCCACCGCCGGATCGGCTACCTCGGCGACCGACGCGAGATCTGGACCTTCGGCGAACGCCACCGCGGCTATCTGTCGGCCCTGAACACCGCGGCCATCGACGCCGACCCGGCACTCGTCCGGCACGGACTGCGCTCCGGCGCGGACGCCGCCCGGGCCGTCACCGCGATCTTCTCCGCCCCCGAACCGCCCACGGCCGTACTCGCGGGCAACGAGGTCCTCGCACTGGGCGCGCTGCCGGTGCTGCCCGCCGACGTCGCGTTCATCGCCTTCGACGACTTCGCCCTGGCCGCGCAACTGACCCCACCGGTCACCGTCATCGCCCAGAACCCGGTCGCCCTCGCGACAAGCGCCGCGCACCTGCTGTTCGCCCGCATCCACGGGGATGCGTCACCGGCACGCCGGGTGGTGATGCCGACGGAGTTGATCCCGCGGGGGTCGGGGGAGATTCCGGGGCCGGGCGGGCCGCTTCCGGTTCTTCGGGGTTGACGGCTTTTGGCCCGCGCTCCGTGCATGAAGTGGGCTGTCGCGTAAGGCTGGTGGGGCGGATCGGGGGCCTGGTGCGTCTTCTTTTGCGGGCGGTGGGCTTCTGTTGTTCGCCCGGGTTTACGGGGGCCCTTCACCGCCGCGCCAGGTGGTCATGCCGACCGAGTTGATTCCGCGGGGGTGGAGGCGATGCCGGGACCCGCCGGGTCGCTCCTGGTTCCTCGGTGCTGTCGACTCGCGGCCCGCGCAGGGAGTCGGTGGCCTGCTCGGGGCCATGTCGCGGACGCGGGGCCCGGCACGTCCTGCTCCGCCTTGCGGCTGGACGTGCCGGGCCCCGTTCACCGGCACCGGTCGGTCGCCGTTTCCAGGCGCTACGCGCGGGGCCGCTCGAAGGTGAGGAGGAGGCCCTCGACCGCGCCGGGGCCTATCCGGCCCTTGACGTCGGCGGCGGTGATCGCCTTCAGGCCCCAGCCGTCCTCGGCGTGCTTGTTCAGGACCTTCTCCAGCTTGTCGCTGTCCAGCGCGTCGCCGATCAGCGACTCCCGGAAGCTGACGACCTTGTACTCGAACGTGTAGGCGTTGCTCATGGCTGCGATGTCCTCCTGTGCGCGCACGGTGTGCGGTGGGCGGGTTCAGCCAATCACGGGAGGACGCTCGTGCGCAGGCCGGGGGTGGTTTCGCGGCCCGGCCGTCAACTGGGCCCAAGAGCAGGTGCGTTGGGTGAGCCGGGGGTCGAGAGAGGCCCTGTGGGTGTGTCATCACGGCGCGCAGCCGCCGTCGTGTCACCCGGGACGGGGCGGGGAGGAGACGTAGCGTGACCGCTGACTCGGGCCGATGCGAGCGGATCCCCTGGAGGTGCGATGTGCTGGAGTGCGAAGGCTGACCTCGTGGCGGGCGCGGCGGTCGCCGCCGTCGGCGTGGCCTGTGTGGTCCGGACCCGCCGCCCGTCCGATCTCCTGCTGGCCGCGCTGCCGTTGGTGCTGGGCGCCCATCAGATCGTGGAGTCGGCGGTATGGGCCGCGGACGGGGGTACGGGACCCGCCACCCTCGCCTGGGCGGTCATCGCTCTGCCGCTGCTGGCGGTGTATGTGCCGGTGGGCGTGTGGTGCGTGGCCCCACGCCGGGCACGGGCCCGCCTCGGTGTGCTGGTCGTGGTCGGTGCGGCGACCGCGGCGGCCCTTGCCCATGCCCTCGTCGCGGCTCCGGTGAGGGCCGAGGTCCGCGGCCACACCCTCGGCTACGTCGTCGACCTCCCGCATGCCCAACTGGTCATCGCCGGTTACCTCGTCGCGACGGTCGGCTCGCTGCTGCTGTCCGGTGACCGCGGGCTGCTGGTGCTGGGGATCCTGGTCGCGGTCGGCGCGCTCGTCTGCTGGACGCTGTGGGAGCTGGAGTTCGTCTCGACCTGGTGCGCGGTCGCCGCGGTGTCGTCGGTGGTCCTCTTCTTCTGGGTGCGCGGCAGGGACGGGGAGCCGGGGAAGCGCCCGTACGCCGGTGTGTCGGGGGGTCGGTCCGCACGACCGTGACGAGGACAGGGGCGCGAATCCGGTGGAGCCCAACGTGCACTGCGTACAACTTCGTTGATGTCGGGCGGTGCTGTCGGGTTGGATGGCGCCATGGAACGCGTTGACGTAGAGCTGTTCACTGACGGCGGGAATGACGCCGTGGTCCGTCTGCCCGGGCGCCGGTTTCCCGGTGTGCTGATCCAGGGCGACTCCCTGCGCATACTCCGCAGCGATGTGGCCGAGGTGGTCGAGGCCTGCGAGCGCGGCGACCTCGCCGAGGCGGAGGAGTCCGCGGGGCTGTTGCTGGCAGGCCTCGACGCGCTGCTGAACCGCTACTCCGTGGCGCTGGCGAACCACAGCATCCAGGCGCCCTACTGATCCGACCGCGCTCACACCTCCCGGTGCTCGATGCCCAGCAGGCTCGCGGCGGCGCGGAAGTCGGCGGAGTGGTGGCCCAGCGCGAGGGACCAGTGGTGGCCGACGCCCGTGGCGCTCCACGCGTCGACCCACTCGCCGGGATCGCGGCCGAAGTCGACCCGGCTGGTGGTGTTGCCGATCGCGAGCAGCGGTCCGGGTACGACGCTGCCCTGCGAGGTGATGAACGACAGAGAGCCGTCGGCGTCCTGGCCCAGGCCGAGCAGGGTCACGGGACCGTGCTGGACGTCGAACTCCACGCTGACGCCCCAGCCGCGCTTGCCGTGGTAGACGCCCAGGCCGCGCAGCAGCGGGTCACGGGCGCTGACCGCGAGGTGCGCGGGCCCGTCGTGCCCCATCTCCACCACCCCGTCCTCGAAGTCGAGGGCCTGGATCTCGGTGAAGGAGCCACCGGCGCCGATGCTCTGCGTCGCCAACTGGGCCAGGCTGGTGCGGAGTTCGTACTCGCCGGCGGCCGGCACACCCCGGGCGGTGAGCAGGGAGGCGCCCAGGATCATGCCGGCGCCGAGCCGTTCGTGGAGTTCGCCGTCGAGGCCGCGGTGATAATAGGCGAGGGTGTCGAGGCCGAAGTCCTCGACGAGCCGGTCGAGCGCGACCGACACGGTCGCTCCCCACGCGAGGTCCTCGTCGACCACGGTGTCGTCCACGGCGAAGATCCGCCGGGCGAGCGCCGTGCGTTCACGGGTCTCGGCTTCGCTCACCCGCTCCACGCGTTGCCGTAGATCGTCGAACTCCAGCACCTCGACATGCGAGCCGAACGTCGCCGGGAGCAGCGTCAGATCGGTCGACACGTCGAGCATGCCGGGATACAGGTGTCCCATCAGACCGTGCCGGGCGTGCCGGAGCGCGGCCCGGACCCGTGCCGCCCTGACCCACTGTTCGATGCGCCGCCAGGCCGACTCCTGGCGCAGCCAGCCGGACACCGACCGGAAGGGGATGCCGGCCCGCCGGAAGACATTGCCGACCTCGGGCACCGGGCACTGCCCGCAGTAGGCGAGCCAGGCGCCGGTGTCGAAGGAGGCGTGGTCCATCCGCTCGGACGGCTGGAGGTCGATGACCAGCACGGGGGTGTGCGAACGCTGGGCGATCGGCAGCACCATCGACGAGGTCAGATACGTGGTCAGGAACAGCACGATCAAGTCGCAGTCCGCGCGCCGGAGTTGCTCGGCCGCCGCCGCTCCCTCCATCGCGTCGGAGATGAAGCCGACGTCGGTCACCTCCGTGTCCATCCGCTGGAAGCGCTCGGCGACGTACGCGGACGACTCCCTCAACTGCGGTAGCAGGTCCGGGAATTGGGGCCAGTAGGCGCCCAGACCGCCCGCCACGAGTCCGATCCGGGCGCGGCGGCGGGACACCGGGGGGAGCAACTCACGCAGGACCGCGGCGCGTTCCGATGTCACGGTCAAGGGGTCGGTCGTTGTCATGCGGGATGTTCCTTCCGGGTTCCGGTGTGGACTCAGGTCCGGGCCACGCCGAGTCCCTTGACCCGAGCGGCCGTTGCCTCGGGGGAACGCCGGATGAGGGTGTGGATCACGTACACGCCCGCGACGCCCGAGGCCGCCATGCAGAGAGTTATCGACCACAGCAGGACGGAGGCGCTGTAGTCCATCAGGGCGGGCGTGACGAACGCGACGCCCGCGAAGACCCCGCGTGAGAGGGCGTAGGTGAGCCCCTGTGTGGTGCCGCGGGTGTCCGGGGGCAGTGTCAGCTGCGACCACACCTTGTAACTGGCCTCCCCGGCGAAGGGGTTGGAGATCTGGTAGAGCACGAAGAAGACGAGCATGCCGACGAGGGCGCCGGCCGTGACGGAGGCGATGCAGAAGGCGACGACCTGCACGACCGTGAACACGTAGAACAGCCGGTCGCGCCAGGGTGTGTCGGCGAGCCGGACGAAGACGAAGGTCAGCACCAACGCGATCGGCAGGAAGGCCAGGTTGATCCCGGTGGCCAGGCTCTGCGAGGCACCGCTGACCGTCACGAGCAGGTAAGTGCCGAACTGGCCGAAGGTGTTGGCGCCGATGCCCCAGGTGACGTAGTAGGCGAAGGTCGCGACCATCGGCACCAGCGTGGCGCGGTTGCAGATGTTCTTCAGCTCGATGCCGCGCGGCACGGCCTCCTGCGGCGCCACTTCCTCCGTCGGCTCGTCGGGCAGTTCCAGCCGGGAGCGGAGCTGCCAGGTGACGAGCGCGGCGACGACCAGATGGCCGGTGATGAACCGCGCCCCGGTCAGGCCCGTGTCGGACAGGAGATAGCCGAGGAAGATCACGACGACGATGCCCAGCACCCACATGACCTGGGTGAAGGACACCAACCGCGCCCGGCCCTCGGGAGGCGCGGCATCCGAGACCACGGCCAGGGACGTCGGCAGATCCGCACCGGCCGCCAGCCCCGCGACGAGCACGCCGACGAAGAGCACGACGTCGTTCGGCGCCAGCGTGATGACGATCGCGCCCACCGCGTAGCAGAGGATGTCCAGGTTGTAGACGCGGCGCCGCCCGAACAGGTCGGCGAGCCGGCCGCCGACGAGGGAGCCGACGGCGATGCAGCCGGTGACGATCGCGCTGATCGCCCCGGCCATCCACACGCCCATGTCGTAACTGTCGCGGTAGATGGCCAGGTTGACGGCGATGCTGACGATGAGCGCGGCGTCCAGGTAGGAGGCCATGCCCGAGAGGGCGGCGACCTTCCACAGGTGCTTCGGGATGGGCTGTTCCGGGCGTGCCTGTGCAGCGGGCAGGAATCGGCTCATGGTGCGGCTCCTCGCGGCTCCGGGGCCGGGGTCGCAGTGAATATAGGGTTCGGAAAACGTTCCAACAAGTCCCCTTGCGCCATTCGACGTGAAGAAGTGTCGGCCTTCTTCCCGCTCCCCGTCACCGGTGCCAACATTGCAGGTGGCAGACGGCTGGGTCGACCAAAAACGTTTTTGATCCATGTGGGTGACCGAGCCGCACTCGGAAGGACCGCCGACGTGATCTCTCCCGCGCTCCAGCAGCTCTTCGACGCCCCGCCCCGGGACTTCGGCCCCACCCCGCTGTGGTGGTGGTCCGGCGCCAAGGTCACCCGCGAGCGGCTCCACTGGCAGCTGCGCAGATTCGCGGACGGCGGCGTCCACAACCTCGTGGTCATCAACCTCGCCCCGGCAGGCCCGAGTTTCGGCGCCCGGACCGACGACCCGCCGTGGTTCGGCGAGGAGTGGTGGGACCGCTTCACCGACACCTGCCGCATCGCCCGCGACATCGGCACCCGCCTGTGGTTCTACGACCAGCTCGGCTTCTCCGGCGCCAACGTCCAAGGAGCCGTCACCCGACGGCACTTGACCGCCACCGGCCGCGCACTGCGCTCCCGCGCGGCCACTGTCTCGGACGGCACGGTCGCCCCGTACGGTGCCGAAACCCTCGTAGCCGCCTACGACTTGACGGGCCGTCGGCTACCCGTGACCACCCTCGACTCCGGCGCCTTCCGGATCACGGCCGCGGACGGCACGGACGTCCAACTCGTCGTCGCCGTCCCCACCGCCTTCGACTACCTCTCCCCGCACGCCGGGCAACTGCTGCTGGACGCCGTCCACCACGAGTACGACCGCCGAGTCCCCGAGTACCTGGGCAACGTCATCGCGGGCAGCTTCCAGGACGAACTGCCCGCCACGAACTCCTGGAGCCCCCGCTTCCCCGAGGAGTTCCGCGCCCGCCGGGGCTACGACCTGCTCGACCACCTGCCCGCCCTGTTCGGCCCGGCCGACGCCCGCGCCGCGAAGATCCGCGCCGACTACTACGCCGTCCGCGCCGAACTCACCGAAGGGGCCCTCTTCAAGCCCCTCGCGGCCTGGCACGAGGAACGCGGCATGCTCGTCGGAGCCGACCAGAGCAACCCCGCGCGAGCCGGGTTCCCGGCCCAGTCGACACAGCTCTACACCGACTACTTCCGCACCCACCGCTGGTACGGCGCGGTCGGCAGTGACCACCACGGCGACTCCAAGGTCCACTCCTCCATGGCCCACCTCTACGGCCACGAGCGCGTCTGGATCGAGGCGTTCCACTCCTCCGGCTGGGGCGGCACCCTCGCCGACACCTACGACTGGCTGCTGCCGTTCCTGCGTGGCGGAGCCAACCTGTACAACCCGCACGCCAGTTACTTCGGCACCGCGGGCGGCTGGTTCGAGTGGGCACCGCCGTCCACCGACTGGCGCCAGCCCTACTGGCAGCAGTACCCGGCGTTCTCCCGCGCCGTCGCCCGGATCTGCTCGATCATGTCCTGGGGCACCTACAGCGCCGAGGTCGCGGTCCTGCACCCCACCGCCACCATGCAGGCCCTCATTCCGCTCGACGCACCCGTCCACCACTTCGGCGACTGCCGCCTCGGCGACGACCACGCTGACGTCGACGAGACCCAGGAGCACTACCTCGGCCTGTGCGGCACGAACAACTGGCTCGGCCCGCGCGTCGGTTCACTGGACCGCCACCGCATCTCCTTCGACGTCATCGACGACGCCTCCGTGCAGCGCGCCACGGCCGACGAAGGCGCCCTGCGCGTAGGGGACTTGGCGTACCGCGCCGTTTTGCTGCCCTCGGCGAGTGTCCTGGAGGAGGAGACAGCACGCCGACTGACCCAACTCCTCGACGCGGGCGGCCGGGTGGTGGTCGTGGGCCGTCCGCCCGCCTCGGCCGCCGGACTGGCCGGTGACGACTCCGTCGTGGCGGCCCTGCTGAAGCACCCACGGCTGGAGCGGGCGAGCGACGCCGAGGGCGGCGCGGCGACGGTGGCGGACAACGCCGGACACGCGACCGGCGAGCTGCCACTGCTCGTCAGGAGAAAGGGAGTTGAGGGGGTGGCTCTGGTGACAGCCGCCTTCCCCGATGCCCGCACCTTGCCGGGAGACGCCAACCACCAGGCGGACCCCACCCGTTACGCCCGCCACACGACCGTCACCGTGCGCGCCGAGGTCGCCGAGGCCGAGATCTGGAACCCGGCCACCGGCACCCGACAGCGGGCTGACATCGCGGTCCGCGACGGCAGTTCGACCATCGCGGTGCCACTGGAGGGCGTTCCCGCCGTTCTCGTCGTATGGCGCGAAGGCACCCCACCGACACCCCGGACGTCCGCACCGCCACCGAGGCCGGAACGGACGACCGACCTCTCGGACGGCTGGGAGGGCCGCCTGGTCCCCACCATGGACAACACCTGGGGCGACCTGGCGCTCCCGGCGGGCTCGTCCGTCGCCGCACCGCAGATCTGGACCATGCGTTGGACCGAGACGGACGGCCCCGACGCCAACTGGCAACCCACCCGCGCGACTTACGGCAACCGGGTCCGCGTCCTGCCTCCGACACCGGGCTCCCAGGCCCCCGAACCACTGGACGGGGCAGGCGTCGAACGAGTCCTCACCGATTCCCTCCCCCTCACCCCCTCGGACGAGGACTGGCGTGTCTCGCTGTACTCGTCGAGCCGAGGGATCCCGGAGCCGGACGGTCTGCTCGGCAACAAGGGGCTGGTGAACGAGGAGTTCGTGCGCGTCCCCGTGCCCGGGCCCGGAACGGTCGCCAGGATCCGGACGATCGTCGAGACGGACCACCGCGGACCCGCCGACCTCCACGTGGGCGCCGCGGCGGTCAAACGGGTATGGTGGAACGGCGAACTCCTCGACACCGCCGCCGGATACCTCACCACCGCACGCGTGACGGTCGCACGGCCCCGCAACGTCCTCGAATACGAACTCGCCGACGCCCAGGACAGGCCGCTGCTCATCTCCGGCACCGTGGGCACCCCTCTGGGCAGCTACTTCTGCCTGACCCGACCGGATGGATTCGTCCCGCGCCCACAGTTCATGTGCTTGCCCGAGGGCGTACGACCGGATGGCGGCGTCACCTATCGAGGCCGCCTGCGCGCCTCCGGAGAGGCGGTACTCGTGGTGGGTGCCGCGGTGGGTGTCACCGTCCTTCTCGACGGGACGGTTGTCGCCCGTCAGGAGAAGGCGGAGTACTACGAGTCCGACTGGGGCGCCGTACCGATGTTCTTCCGCCACCAACTCGCTCTGGAGGAAGGCGAACACGTACTGGAGGTCGTGGCCGACGCCGTCCACCCGCGCGAGGCGGTCTTCGTCGACTGCGTGGCCCGCACGGAGTCGTCGGTGAACTCCTTGAGCAGCGGAGCCGGTTGGGAGGCCGAGACAGGGGAGTGGCGCGGCCGGACCATCGAACACGACGGTCGCTGGGGGGAGTTGCAGCACTGCTACGCGGCCGTACGACCGCACCCGCTGCCGGAGACCGAGTGGCTGACCGGCGTGCCGGTACTGGGCGCCGCCGTACTGCCCCTGCGGTCCACGGACACCGTCCGCCCCCGCGCGCAGCGCTTCCGTTTCACCGTCCCGGCGGGCACCGTAGCGCTGGACCTGTCACTGGAGTTGGCGGCGAGGGTACGGGATCTCGACGGTGAGGTGTTGACACTGGATCAACCGCTGTCGGAGGCAACGGAGTTGGAGATCGTCACCGAGCCCACGGCCGTCCTGCGGGGCGGCTCCGCCTGGCGCGGACCGGTGCGCGTCCGTACCGTACCGGCACGACTGCCGCTGGGGGACTGGCAGTTGCTGGGGTTGGGCGGCTGGAGCGGTGGGGTGACGTACTCGCGGGAGGTGGAGGTGCCGGACGGGCCTGACCCGGTATTGGACCTCGGGCGGGTGCGCGGCAGCGTGTCGGTCGCTGTCGACGGGGAGTGCGTCGGCGAGGCGTTCTGTCCGCCGTACCGCTTTCAACTCCGGGGCGCCGCAGGGCGGTCGGCCCGTCTGGACGTGACGGTCAACAACACCCTCGCCCCCTATGTGGCGGAAGCCACCCCCACCGCCTGGGCTTTCGCGTCCCAGCTCGCGTCGGGGCTGATGGGTCCCGTGACGCTACGAACTCCGGTCTGACAGGGGCCGTGTGGAGTCGCGCAGGACGAGGTCGGGGGCGAACACCCTTGTCTCGTGGGCGTGTTCGGCGCGGGCCTCCACCTCGTCGAGCAGCATCCCCACGGCCGCCCGGCCCAGCTCCTCGACCGGCTGCCGTACCGTCGTCAGGGTCGTCCCCACGAAGCTCGCTATGTCGAGGTCGCCGTAGCCGACCACCTGTACCTCCTCGGGTATGCGCACACCGCGCTCACCCAGTCCACGGCAGAGACCGGCGGCGAGGAAGTCGTTGGTGCAGAAGACTCCGTCGGGCAGTTCGTCGAGGCCACGGGCGATCTCCAGGCCGTACGCCACCGTCATCTCGTCGGCGACGAGTTGGCGCAGCCGTGCCTCGCGCCGGCTGCGGACGGCCTGGCGGGCGCCCTGGTGGCGGTCCGCGCACTGCACGATCCCGCGCTCGCCGTTCACGACGAGGATGTCGCGTGCCCCGCGGTCCAGGAGGTGCTGTACGGCGATCCGGCCGCCGGCGATGTCGTCGACGGAGACGGAACAGCCGTCCTGGGCAGGCAGCGCGCGGTCCGCGAGCACCAGCGGGATGCCGCGTTCGCGGAGCCGGGTGAGCCGGGTGGGATCGGCGCCGAGCGGCACCACCACCGCCCCGACGGCCCGTTGCTCGACCAGCATCGTGAAGTAGCCCTGCTCGCGCTCGGGATCGTCTCCGCTGTCGCAGAGCACCAGCGAGTAGCCGTGGTCGTAGGCCGCGTCCGCCGCGCCCCGTGCGATGCGCGAGTAGAAGGAGTTGGCCACGTCGGGCAGTACCAGGCCGATCGAGGACGAGTGGCCGGTGCGCAGACCGGCGGCACCCGGATGCGGCACGTAGTCGAGGGCGGCGACCGCGTCGCGGACCCGCTCGGCGGTGCGGGCGTTGACCCGCTCGGGCCGGTTCAGGACGTTCGACACCGTGGACACCGAGACTCCCGCGGCGGCCGCGACATCCTGAATACGGGCGGGGCGAACCTGGATGACGTCCACCCCCCCTCGCTCTGACAGCCGCGCGACCAGGCACGACACGGTCCTCATGGGCGCGGAAAGTCTACCTCGGGAGGTGTTGGAACGTTTTCCGCGGGGTACACATGCCGAACGCGAACCCGGCCGTGATCAACGGGTCTAGCATGGCGGCATGGCTGAGGGTGTTGGGGCTGATGGTCCGACGGAGGGCGACCGCCCGCTGAGGCGCGATGCCGCCCTCAACCGGGAGAAGATCCTGCGTGCCGCGCGGGAGGTCTTCGGCCAGCACGGGCTGGGGGTCACGCTCGACGACGTGGCCCGGCACGCCGGCGTGGGGGTCGGCACCGTGTACCGGCGCTTCCCCGACAAGGACAGCCTCGTACGGGCCCTGTTCAAGCAGGATTTGAAGATCCGGCAGGAGTCCGCCGAGCGGGCGCTCGTCCATCCGGACCCGTGGCAGGGGTTCGTCGATTTCCTCACGGACATGGGGGCCGATCTCGCCGAGAATCGCGGCCTGCACGAAGTGATCATGTTGGGGAGCCACAGTTCCGAGCCCTTGGAGACCGCGCGCGGCGGCATGCTCCCCTTTCTGGAGGCCCTGATCCGGCGGGCCCAGGAGAGCGGGGACCTGCGCCCGGAGATCAGTCCTTCCGACATTCCCGTCATGGTGGAGATGCTGAGCGCCGCCAGCCAGTTCACCCAGGGCAGGCGGCCCGACATCTGGCGGCGCTGCATCGAGATTCTGCTGAACGGCGTCCGGCAGCGTCCCGACAACCTTCCCCTGACGACACCGAGCCTGGGCAACGAGACGGTGGAGCAGGTGATGGGGCTGGTCCGGCCGGCCCCGACAGAGGAGTAGCAGGTCTGCCGTACGGGCAGACCTGCCATCCGTGTCGTCAGGAGGACGGTCCCCAGTCGTCGCGGCTGGGCGTCGCCGAACTCGGCGTCGTGAGCGGCAGGTTGACGAACGACGCCGCCTGTGGGGAGCGTTCGATCGTGTAGATGCCGCCGGTGAGGTTCGCCGACTCCTGCGGGGTCGGGGCCACGGGGAAGTGGAAGTCCGCCGGTGGTTGGCTGTCGATGCTGATCTGTATGCGGTAACCGGCCGGAATCCTGGTGAAGTTGGACAGCAGCGAGATGTCGTACCTGGTCGTCTGTCCCGGGGTCACCGGGTGCTGTGACGCCTGGGTGAAGGGGTGGTTCGGTTTGAGCAGGGTGCCGTTGTCGCCGTACCAGCTCTCCTGGGTGTCCAGCGCGCGCTGACTGCCGAGGAGGATGCCGTCGGCCTGCTTGGTGACCGTCCCGTCCGGTGCGACGATGCTCAGCTTGGCGGAGAGTTCGGTCTCCGGTGTCGTCGACCTGGCGTAGAGGGTGACGTCGGTCGGGCCGTTCAGCAGGGCCGCCTTGGTGAGCGGGGCGGTGGTGTAGGTCAGGGTGTTGGCCGCGGTCGCCGCACTCCAGGTGAGGGTGTCGCTTCCCTGTCCGGACGGCTTGCCGGTGGTGAGGGAGCCGTCGCCGAGGTAGTAGGTCCGGGCGTCGGAGGACAGCGGCCAGGCTGCGCTGTCGACCCAGCTGTTCGCGCCGTTCTCGAACAGGTGCAAGGGAGTTGAGGTGTCGGCCATGCCCGTGGGCGCGTCCTTGAGCCAGGTGTCGAACCACTCCAGGCGAATGGCCTGAAGCGTCGCCTCGTTGACGTGTTCTCCGTGCGTCCAGGGCCCGACGATCGCCTGGTAGCGGCCGGTGACGGGTTCACCCGCGGCGATCGGATCGGTCAACGGCCGGTGGTAGTAGGCGTTTTGGGCCGCCACATAGGCGCCCAGGTTGCCGCCGGGGAAGAGGTCGTTCCAGCCGGCCTCGGACAGCGCCGGAATGTTGTTGGCCACGATGCGCGGCATGAGCTTCTGTACGTCGAGGGCCTGCCAGTACGCGTCGTCGTACGAGCGTGAACCGCCCGAGGCCTGCTGGGAGATGGTCACCGACTGCGGGTCGGTGGCGGGATCGTCCTCGGGGCCGCGCGGCTCGGCCTGGGCGATACCGGCCACGAACGGGGTGGGGATACCGCCGTTGGCGGTGAGGTCGTTGTAGAAGTCCGAGTCGGTGCAGAACGGTGTGATCGCCTTGAGCGCGGAGTGCTTGCCCACGGCCGCCGCGGTGAACCACTGGTTCACCCCGAGATAGGAGCAACCGTCAAGCCCCACCTTGCCGTTGGACCCCGACAGCGTATGGGCCGCCCAGTCGACGAGGTCGGCTCCGTCCTTGCCCTGCCGGTCGCCGAACCAGTCGACCTGCCCGCCGGAGTCGCCGGTGCCGCGTATCGCGGAGGCCACGTAGATGTAGCCCCGCTGTACGAAGTAGGTGCCGCTGTCCGTGGGGTCGGAGCGCTGAGCGCCGTAAGGGTTCTGGGTGAGGAGTACGGGGAACGAGCCCGACGCGCGGGCGCCGGTGCTCGGGTCGGTCGGATAGACGACCTCGACGGCGATCTTCACACCGTCGTCCATGGTGACGGTGGTGTGGACGGGCGCGCTCGCCGTGTAGGCGGCGGCGGGCGGCTGCCAGGCGGTCGCGTGTGCGGGGAGTGCGGTGGCCGTCGTCTGCCCGGCCGCGACCAGGAGGAGCACCGCGGCGGCGCTGCCGAGCGCGGAGTATCCATGGGGCGACTTCAGCCGGTCTCTTGCCTTGGGCTGCTTCATGCGGCTCCTTGAAGTGGGGGAGGGGTCCTCGTCACGCCGTCTGCGGGACGGCCTGTCGGCCGCGGTTCAGGGCGAAGAGCGGGAACACGACGCGTCCGCGCACCTCGTTGGTCAGCTCGGCCAGCACCAGATAGAAGGCGACGGCGGCCAGGGCGATCTCGACATAGCCGGCGGTGTGCAGCACCGAATCGCTCGGGACGCCCGCACTCGAAGCCCCCAGGTAGGCGATCACCAGCAGCACGATCGTCAGCGTCAGCAGGGCGAACGCGGTCACGGTCACCGCGTTGGTGCCCAGACTCGCGCCGGCGAAGACCAGCGTGACCACGAGCCAGGCGAGCAGGAACAGCCCCAGCGACTGCATCACCGCGTGACCGCCCTGAGCGGCCGCGGCTTCGGCCGTGGCCCCATGGGCCTTCGCGGCGGCCGCCGCGTTGCCCGCGATGTGCGGTGCCGCCCAGAACTCGATGACGGTGTAGCCGAGCCAGAACGCCCCGTACGCCGTCAGGAAGGAGGCCGTGAACGTCGCTCCGGCCGCCAACGCGAAGAAACCGGCGACGAGTTGGACGATGCCGCCGTAGAAGAAGGTCCCCGCCAGCACGATCGTGCCGTCGGCCGCGTCGATGACGCCGGCGGTGTGCAGGCCGAGGATCAGCGAGCACCACGCGAACCCGGCCGCCCCCACGGCTGTCGCGTGGCCGATGTGGGAGGTGATGCCGGTGGGTACCGGCGGGCTCTGGGCATCGTGAAGCGACACTTCAGTCATGGTGATCACCCTTCTGGAATGCCGACAGCCGGGGCGTCCGACCCGGGCCGTCAACCGAATGGTCGGTAGTTTGGAAAGGGCTGATCGAGGCTGTCAAGGGATCGAACCGAAGTGGAAAACGCGCCCTGGGCGGCCTCGGCGTCGGTGATGCGCAACGAGGACGTCGTCCTGCCGTCGGCATCGTCCCAGGTGGGAAGAGGTTTTCGCCTTCGTCTCGGAGAGGCGGGGCGCGGGGCTTCCGGGGCCGAAGAAAGTGGAGATATATTCTCCGAAACGAGGAGGGTCGGTGTCCTCGTTGGGCGTCCGGGGGAGGAGGCGGCGGGAATGTTCGCACCGGGTGGCTGGGCCGCGCCTTCCCGAGGGCGTTGTCAGTGGGTGCGGGCACACTGGCGGCATGGACTCGATCTCGCCCGCCGCCACCGATGTGTCACCCACCTCCCCTGTCTGGGTGGAGTCGATGGGCGGACCCCTGATAGCCGTCCCCGTCCCCGCGTTGGCCGATTGGCACGGGTGCACGGAGAGCGGTGTCATGGTGGGCGACGGCACGGCTCCGGACGACTACGACCGGGCCTGCGCGGTGGACGATCTAGCCGGTGTGATCTCCGTCGGCGCGAGCGGTGCACGGGTGCTGGTCCTCGCGGACGAACCGGCCACCAGCTGCTATGTGCCGGAGCGCAGGGCATTCCTGCGGTGGCTCGGCGCCTCTTCCGAAGCCGGCCTCAGGGCCGCTGTGGAGTCGGTGCTCGCGGACCCCGCCGCCCCGTGGGAGGAGTGCGGCGAGTGGGTGTCGGACGGCCCGGCCGTGCTCATGGACTCCGCCGAAGCGGGTGGCGAGTTGGGGGTCGAGTATCCCGGCGGCGGGTCGCCCGCCCAGGCGCCGGTCCCGCTGCCCGCCGGCCGCTGGAGGGTCCGGGCCGTCCATCTCGATGCGGACGAGGAGAACCGGGTCGGCCTGGTCCAGCTGCTGCCCGCCGAGGAGGCCTCCGCCTGAGGATCCGGGCGTTACGACGTTCCGCCGGGAGGTCGCTAGCCGCGTGGTGCGTACGCCGTTCGGCCGGGAAGCCGCTAACCGCGTGGTGGGTGCGACGTTCCGCCGGGCGGCCGCTACCCGCGTGGTGCGTCGGAGGTGTCCGCGGTGCTCGGCCCCTGCGCGTCGATCTCCTTGGCGGGAGCGGCTGTTGGACCCCCGTCGGGATCCACCGCGTGCCCCGCGCGTAGCTGGTCGGCGGCCCAGCGGGCCCACTCCTGCTCCAGGACCCGTTGGCGAATGCCGTGCTCCAGGACGAGCCTGCCGCACACGGTCAGCATGTCCTTGTCCCAGTCCTCCGTGTCCCGCAGGGCGACCAGGGTGTCGTGCTCCTTGGCCGAGGCCTCCGCGTGGTCGAGGAGTCGCTGTACCGCTTCGTCGCGCGGCAGGAGTCCCAGGAAGAAGGTCTGTAGCAGCATCGGGTTGCGCTGCGGCCTGCTCTCCCGGCTCTCGGTCAGCCAGCGCACCGTCTCCGCGTGCCCTTCGGGGGTGAGCGAGTACTGCTTGCGTCCCCGGGGGCCCTCCTCCGTCACCTTGATCAGGCCCGTCGCGTCCAGCTTCGTCAACTCGCCGTAGATCTGGCTCTGCTTGGCGGGCCAGACGTATCCGAGCGAGGTGTCGAACATCTTCAGCAGGTCGTAGCCGCTGCCGGGGCGGAAGACGAGGAGGCCCAGGAGGGCGTTGCGGAGGCTCATGCCGACAACACTAACCCGTGTCACTCCAATAGTGACAGGTCGAAAACTACCCCTGCGGATTCCGTGCGCCGGGCGGGGAGGACGTGTGGAGGTCGGGCGCGGTCGTCAACGTTCGTGCAGGTAGGGCGAGTTCGGGCGCGGCGGGGCGATGCGCCGGTGGACTTTCGTTCAATATTCCGACCTTGACATGTTGTTTGCGGAGCATCTAGCTTCCACCTGTCAAAGTTGGAACGTCGAACTGCGAGGAAACACATCGTGGGCATCATGGGCTATTTGCGTGGGTTCGTCCCATGGATCGTGGCGGGCTTCGTCTCCGCCGTCGACTGGCGCTGGGGCGCGGTGGCCGGCTGTGTCTCCGGCCTGCTGCTGCTCCTACAGGACCGGCGCAGGGGAGTGGCGATGGACGCCTTGATCCTGGAGATCAGCACCATCATCTACTTCGTCATCGTCGGAGCGATCGCCTTCAGCTCGCCCGACTCGTCCGTCCAGGACCACAGCGACGTCATTTCCTTCGTCTGGCTCGCCGGTACGGCCTGGGGCAGCGTGGCCCTCCGCAGCCCCTTCACCCTCGGGATCGCCCGCCGGCAGACACCCGAGGAGTACTGGAACACCCCCGGATTCCTCTCCGTCAACAACGCCATCACGGCCGCCTGGGGAGCCGGGTTCACCTTCATCGCCGTCGTACTGGCCATCAGCAACGCGACCGACGCGCCCGCCTGGGTCGGTATCACCGCCCATGTCGTCGGCCTGGTCGCCCCCGCGGTCTTCACCTCGATCTACCCCAAGCGGGTCCAGGCGCGCCTCGAAGCCCTGCTGGCAGCGAACGCCTGACCGTCGTCCGAAGGAAATTCCCTGTGAGTACAGACAACATCCCTCCGCACCTCGCCGGAAACTTCGCCCCGGTCCCCGACGAGATCACGGTCACCGAGCTGAAGGTGACCGGAGCCGTCCCGCCGGAACTCACCGGCTGGTATCTGCGCAACGGCCCCAACCCGCACGAGGCGGCCTCGGCCCACTGGTTCACCGGCGACGGCATGGTGCACGGAGTCCGCCTCGACGGCGGCCGGGCGACCTCGTACCGCAACCGCTGGGTCCGCACCCCGACCCTCGCCACGGGCGCCCAGGTCTACGGCCGCGACGGCGAGATGAACCTCGCCGCGGGCGTCGCCAACACCCACGTCATACGGCACGCGGGGCGCACCCTCGCCCTCGTCGAGACGTCGTTCCCGCAGGAGTTGAGCCGCGAGACCGGGCGTGAACTGGACACGGTCGGCCCCTACGACTTCGACGGCCGCCTGCGCACCCCGATGACCGCCCACCCCAAGACCTGCCCGGTCACCGGTGAGCTCCACTTCTACGGGTACGGAGGGCTGTCGGCGCCCTACCTCACCTATCACCGCGCCGACGCCGACGGCGAGTTGACCGTCAGCCGGCCGATCGACGTCCCGGCGCACACGATGATGCACGACTTCTACCTGACCAGGAACCATGTCGTCTTCATGGACCTGCCCGCCGTGTTCAGCATCGAGCGGGCCATGGATCCGGACGGAGGCATGCCGTACGTCTGGTCCGACACCTATGGAGCCAGGCTCGGCGTGCTGCGCCGGGACGACCCGCACGGGGACATCCGCTGGTTCGACATCGACCCGTGTTACGTGTTCCACACCCTCAACTCCTTCGAGGAGAACGACGGTCGGCGTCTCGTCCTGCTAGGCATGCGCTACCCGTCGCTGCGGGACGGCGTCACCGTGGCGACGGCGGCCCACCTGTGGCGGTGGACCATCGACCTCGTCACCGGTGCCGTCACGGAGGAGCAACTCGACGACCACCCGGGCGAGTTCCCCCGCATCGACGACCGACTCGCGGGCCTCCCCGCGGAGTTCGGCCACGCCACCGCGGCACCCGTACCGGAGCTTCCGCAGTACGACCCGGACGAGTCGCGTGCCGCGATCCACCGGTACGACCTCCGCAAGTCGAGCGTCGCCAGCCACTACTTCGCTCCGGGACGCTTCCCGGGCGAGGCGGCCTTCGCCCCCTCCGACGACCAACCCGGCGGCCCCGGCTGGCTCATGACGTACGTCTACGACGCCTCGACCGACCGGAGCGACCTGGTGATCCTCGACGCCGACAACCTCACGCGGGAGCCGGTGGCCACCATCCACCTGCCCCGCCGGGTACCCGCCGGATTCCACGGCAGTTGGCTGGCGGACGCCTGACCCGCATGAACGGTGAACCGTCCTCCGGGCCCCGCACCCGGAGGACGGCTCCCGCCGAAGGGCGGCGCAGAGCCGGACGGATGCCGAAAGGGATCGGGTGATGGGGGAGGCCGTCGAAGCGGCGGGCGGCGAGGACGTCCTGCTGACGCGTGCGGCCCAGTCCGGTGAAGTCGCCGCGCTGGGGCTGCTGTTGGAGCGGCACCGGGGCGGGATGCGCGCGGTGGCCCTGAGCATTCTGGGACCGGGCGCAGACGCCGACGACGTGATGCAGGACGCGGCGCTGACGGCGCTGCTGCGGATCGGCGATGTCCGTGAGCCGGAGGCCGTGGGGGCATGGCTGCGGATGATCGTGCGCAACGCCAGCCGGTTGGTGCTGCGGGACGCGGGCCTGGTCCGGCCGGTGAGTGAACTCCCGCTGGTGGCAGTGCAGTTGGGCCCGGAGCAGTGGCTTGAGCGGAACGCGCTGCGTGACTGGGTCTGGGCGGCCCTGGCGGAACTCTCCCCGGAGCTGCGGATGCCCCTGCTGCTGCGCTACTTCGCCGCCGAAGCCACCCCGTACGAGCGGATCGCGGTCGCCTGCGGGATTCCGGTCGGCACCGTGCGCAGCCGGCTGAGCCGGGGCCGCGCCAGGATGGCGACCGCCCTCGCCGCCACGGCGGACATCCCGCACGCCCCCGCCGAACAGCGGATCCGCGCGGGACGCGTCGAGGCCCACGCGTTCCTCGCCTCCGCCGACGGAGTGCGGGTCGCGGGTGCGCGGTGAGCGCGGCTCGTGACAGGGCGGTGACAGGGCGACTCCGGTGCCCGTATGGGCATATGCCCGTCGTCACCGGGTCGTCACCGCGGGCGCGCAGGCTGGCGGTCCACGGCCGGGGAGCGTCCCGGTACCCGTCTGCGTGCTGGAGGAACGGTGTCGGACAGAGTCGCGAGGACCAGGACCCTGAACCAGTACCTCGACCCGTACCCGTACTTCGGACGGCTGAGGGAGGCCGGTCGTGTGGTCCGGATCCGGACGGCCTTCGCGGGTGAGGGCTGGCTCGTCACGCGCCACGAGGACGCCCAGAGCCTTGCCAAGGATCCGCGCCTGAGTGTGGACGTCCGCCGAGCCGGTCCCGAACTGCGCTGCCGTATGGACGAGTTCGGGTTCAGATTCGGGGACTGTCTGCCCGAGACCATGCTGATCATGGACCCGCCGGCGCACACCAGACTGCGTCGGACGGTGGCGAAGGAGTTCACCCCCCGCCGGGTGGCCGACCTCGCCTCCTACATCGAGGACACGGTCGACAGGCTCCTCGACCCACTCCCGCCGGACGAGCCGGCCGACCTGGTGACCGCCCTGGCGGAACCACTCCCGACCATGGTGATCTGCCGGCTCCTGGGACTGGGCGAGCAGGACGCCACGTATCTGCGCCCGCTCGTCTCCGCGCTGACCGAACTTCCCGTGGACCCGGAGGTCGCGGCCCGGGTCGCGGAGGCGCGCGACGCCGTGTGGACGTATCTCTCCCACCTGGTCGAGGAGAAGCGGCGCACCCCCGACGACGGGCTGCTCAGTGCCCTCGTCCGCGCCCACGACGACGAGGGGCGGCTCACCGACACCGAACTCACCTCGATGGCAGGGGTGTTGTTCGCCGGGGGTGCCGAGACCACCACGCAGATGATCGGCTCCGGCCTGCTGCTGCTCCTGCGCCATCCCGAGCAGTGGGCCCGGCTCGTCGACTCGCCCGAACTCGTCCCCTCGGCGGTCGACGAACTGCTGAGGTTCGAGAGTCCCGTGACGCTCGGGCTCATCCGCTTCGCGGCCGAGGACATCACCCTCGACGACGTGACCATTCCCCGCGGGGACCTCGTCTTCGTCGGGGTCGCCACCGCCAACCACGACCCCCGCCGCTTTCCCGACCCCGAACACCTGGACGTGGCGCGCCGAGACAACCCCCATCTGGCCTTCGGGCACGGGCCCCACTACTGCCTGGGCGCGCCCCTGGCCAGGCTCGAACTCCAGGTCGTGCTCTCCGGGCTCCTGCGGCGGTATCCGCGGCTGGAGCCCGCCTGCCGCCCCGTCGACGTGCCCTGGCGCCCTTCGGCCCTGCGCGGACCGGCGTCCCTGCCGGTCCGGCTCGGCCCGCGCGCGGCGACGGCCCGGTGAGGTTCAGGCACCTGTCCGCCGGCTGCGGAAGGTTCCGAGGAGCGTGCTCACCACCGTTCGGGTGGCCTGCGGGGCGATCGTGCCGTCCAGCGCCTCGGCCGTGAGGTCGGTTCGTGCGCGGGGCCACGCGTAGACGGCGTCCGCGCCGGACTCGCGCGTTCCCATGACCAGCCCGGACCACCCCTGCGACCGGCCCACGATCACGGTGACTCGTGGCACCTCGGCGCCCAGGAAGGCGCGCAGCAGTTCCGAACCGGCGACCTCCGGCAGGGACCCGGCACCGGACGCATCGCATCCGGGGAGCCGCGGAGTGTCGACCAGGACCAGCAGGGGAACGTTCCACAACGCGCAGAGCTCGACCATCCGCGTCCCCTTGCGCACCGCCTGCGCGGTGAGCGCTCCGTCGCCCACCAGCGGATTGTTCGCGATGACACCGACCCGTTTGCCCTCGATCCGGGCCAGCCCCGTGAGGAGACTCGGGCCACGCTCGGCGGTGAGTTCGAGCCAGCTGCCGGAGTCGATCATCCCCGTGATGACGGCACGCATGTCGACGGGCGGTTCGAAGGCCCCGAAGTCCTCCGTCGAGGGCGGCACTTCGGGCACCCAGGGCAGGGTCAGGTGGTCGAGCAGCTCACGTGCGCCCGCCGCCGCTTCGGCCACGCTCCGCGCCTCGATCTCGGCCGCCGGATACCCGTCGGACTCCGCCGGGGCGTCCGGACGCACGCGGATGTGTACGTCCCCGAGTGCCACGGCCCCGGGGAGCCGCACCGCACCGTCGCCGGACGAGATCACCAACCGGGGTACCACGCTCCGCAGTTGCACGAGCGACCGCAGGATCATCACCTGGTGGGCGGGCGTCCGGGAGGCGAGGCCGGGGCGGTGTCCGGGTTCGCCGAGCAGGAGGACCACGGGCAGGCCGGCCTTGCGCGCGTAGTCCAACGTCCGCAGGACGCCCTGGACGTCGAGGGCGGGCGTGGGACTCCCGTCGTGCACCACGGCGACCGGGAAGCCTCCGATGCGGTAGACGCCCGCCGAAGCGGTCCGGTCGCGGTGGGACGGAGACGACGGCGTCCCGGAGGCTCTGGGCGCCGACGGACCGACCAGGCACACGGGTGACTCACGGTCAACCACCTGTTCCAGCAAGCCGGTTGAGGACGTGCGGTCGTGCTGCTCCGGGGTGTCGGCGCGTACGGGGCGCGTCCGCGGAGGTAATCGGGTGACCGGAGGCCGGGCCGGCGCCTGGTCGGGTACGCGCCGGGGACGGGGCGGGGGTGGCCGCCGTACCGTGCGTGCGTCCACGCCGAGATCGTCGCGCAGCGCTCTGCGGATGCGCTGTTCCACCTGCCGGGCCTCAAGCGGTCTGCCCGACCGGGACAGGGCCGTGGTGAGGAGGCGGCCGAGGGCCTCGTCGTAGGGATCCTCCAGGAGCAGGGCCTCCAACTCGGCGACCGCCTGCGCGCAGTGGCCCAGGGCCAGGCGGGCCGACGCCAGCCGCTCGGCGGCCTCACGCCGGGCCGCCTCCAGGCGGTTCGCCAGGCGCCCGCCGCCCGCGCCCGTCGACGTCCCCTCCAGCACCGGGCCCCGCCACAGGCGCAGCGCCGGTTCGAGGATCTCCACGGCGGCGGCGTCCTCCGTGCGGGCCAGTGTCCGCGCGCGGTTCAGCTCGGCCAGGAACTGCCCGGCGTCCGACTCCGAGGACGAGACCTTGAGGGCGTACCCCGCCGCCCTGGTCAACAGCCGTTCCGCGCCCGGCCCTTCGGGCTCCCACTGGCGCAACGCCCTTCGCAGGCGCGTCATATGGGCATGAACGGCTCGCAGCGGGGAGCGGGGGGTGTCCTCACCGTACAGAGCGTCCGCGAGCCGGTCGGTGGAGACGACCATGGAGTCCGCGGCGAGCAACTCCGTGATGAGCGTGGCCTGGAAGCCCCGTACGCATTCGACCGATCCGTCCGACCGTTCCACTCCCAGTGACCCCAGGACCTGCAACCTCACGGCGCACCGGTCCGGTCGGTCGGCTGTGGTCCGGGTGTCGGGGTTCTGCTGTCGCCATCGGGTCGCTGGGGTGGTGGTGCCATCGGTGGTCCCTCCGGAAGGAGTTGGCTGCGGGGGTGGTCGGTCGGTGCGGCAACCTGGTGGACGCGGGCCCGAGACCGTGTGTCGACCGGTCGGCTCGGGACCCAATAGCGCACCCATTCAACGGAGATGATGGATTCGCAGTTCAACGGTGAAGTGATTGTGAACGCGATGGTGAACGGATTCCCGGCAGGCGCGGAAATTCGTGGGCAGTGCACAGATTCCCGGGCCGTGGGTGAAGCCGCTGGTGGTCTTCGGGCGGGGCCTCGACGGTGAGCGCCCGACCGGAACGGTGCTACGGCCGCGGCGCGAGACGGTTCCGGAGGTGGATCGTCAGCTTGCGTGGCCGTGGTGACGGCCCGGTGACGTCTGGCATATGCCACGGTCGGTGGCGGCGTCGGGCTGTCACCTCCTTGTCACGGGTGGTGCCTAGTGTGGCGCAGCCCGAGCGTCACGAGGAGGTCGTGTGCACCCCGAACCACCGCTCCCCGAACCGCGGTTGACTGAGTATCAGACCCCCGAGCCCGTCGCGGTCATCGGTCTGTCCTGCCGGACGGCCGGGGCCGACGACACGGACGCGCTGTGGCGGTTGCTGCGGGACGAGCGCCGGCTCATCGCACCGGTGCCCGAGCGGCGGGTGCCTTCGGTGGACCCGGGGCACATCGACGCGCGGCCGTTCCGGGCGGCGCTCCTCGACGACCCCGCCGGGTTCGACGCGGCCTTCTTCGGCGTCTCCCGGCGGATGGCCGCGTGGATGGACCCCCATCAGCGCATGCTCCTCGAACTGACCTGGCACGCCCTTGAGAACGCGGCTATCGCACCGGAGCGGCTGCGCGGCACGCCGGTCGCGGTGTTCGCCGCCGCCCCCATGGCCGACTACCGGGAGCGCATGATCCGGGCGGACGTCGTGGACAGCGCGGCATTCCCCGGCACCCTGATCACGTTCACCCCCAACCGGATCTCGTACCAGTTCGACTGGACCGGTCCCAGTTACGCCATCGACTCGGCCTGTTCCTCAGGGCTTTCGATCCTGGCTCCGGCCGTGCAGGGGCTGCGCGGCGGGGAGTTCCCGCTGGCCGCCGTCATGGCCGCCAACATCACCTGCAACGGCTTCTACACCAGCAGCGCCTACCAGGCGGGCGCACTGTCCCCCACCGGCACCTCCATCCCCTTCAGCTCCCATCACGACGGCTACATCCGGGGCGAGGGCGGCGCCTGCCTCCTCCTCAAGCTGCTGTCCGACGCGCGGCGCGACGGCGACCCGGTGCACGCGGTGATCCGCGGTGTCGGCCTCGCCCACAACGGCAGGGCCGGCGGCCTGACCGGAAGCGACGCCGCCGCCCAGACCCGGCTGTTCCTGCACACCGCCCGCACCGCCGGCGTCCCGGTCTCCTCCCTCGGCTACATCGAGGCCCACGGGACCGGCACCGGAGGCGATCTCGCCGAGGCGACAGCCGTGACCGACGCCCTTCGTACGGAACTCAACGCGCCGCGAGCCCAAGTGGCCGGGCCCGAGGGAAAGTTGTGGATCGGCTCGGTCAAGTCGAACATCGGCCACCTCGAATGCGCCGCGGGCCTCCTCGGCATCGTCAAGGCCGTCCTGATCCTGCGCCACGGCCTCGTCCCGCCGATCGCGGGCCTCGCACACGCTCACCCCGACCTGCCGTTCACCGACCTGCCAGTCGCGCTCGCCGACCGTCCGGTCGCCTGGCCCCGCGACACGACCGTACGGCGTATCGGGGTCAACTCCTTCGGTGTGGGCGGTGCGTTGGCGCACGCCATCATCGAGGACGCGCCCGAAGCGACGGCGAGTACGTCGGCTGGGACACCCTCCGCCCCATCGGCCGTCCCCCTGTCCGCCATGAACCGGGCGGGACTGTCCGCCTTGGCCGAGTCCCTGGCGGAGACCTTGCGCGGGCCGCAGCCGCCCGCTCTGGCCGCCCTCGCGTGGACGGCCCAGACGGGCCGGGCGGCGCTGCGGGAGCGATGTGTTCTCGTGGCCGCCGACCTCGCCGAACTGGCCGACGGACTCCAGGCGTTGGCGGTGGAGCGGACACACCCGTACGTGGCGACGGGCGCAGGCAGGGACGCGCTCGGACGACTGCCCACGCCCCTGGCCCACACCGCCGGCGACTGGCTCGACGGACAGTCCGTCGACTGGGCCAAGCACTGGCCCCACCCCCAACTCCAGCCACGTCGACCCGACTTGCCCTTCTACCCGTTCCAGCGCCGCGCGCACTGGTTCGACGCCCAAGGATCACTCGCCCACTGATCACCCGATCGTCACGACGACAGGAGAACTCCCATGTCCCGGACCGCGACCGCCCAGGAAGTCCGTGAAGTCCTGCGCACCCATCTGGCCGAAGTCCTCTACTGCGAGCCCGAGGAGATCGGTGACGACACCGCCTTCCAGGACCTGGGCCTGGACTCCGTGCTCGGGGCCGAGGTCACCGCGGTGATCAACTCCCGCTACGGCCTGGAGGAGAAGGTCGAGGCGCTCTACCAGCACCCCACCCTGACCGATCTCGCCGACCACGTGGCCGGGCGCGCGAGCCTGGAGCAGGGCGCGCGCTGACCCGGTTGCCACGGCACTCGGCAGGAGGGTTCCATGACACACGACAAGATCTGGGACGTGCTGTGCAGGCATGTCCTGGACGTACTGGACGACGTCCGGGAGAGCGAGATCCACCCCGGGCGGAGCCTTCGCGACCTGGGCGCCAACTCCCTCGACCGCATGGACATCGTGGTCGGCGCGGTGAACGAGTTGCGGCTGGACGTCCCCACGGCCGCGCTCGCCGCCGCGCCCACGCTCGGCGAACTGACCGATCTGCTCCACGCGCACCGCGAGCAGCCGTGAAGCCCGCTCAAGAGCCGTCCCGGCGGGGGAGGGGCGACATCGTGGTGACCTCCGCCGGGGTGCTGCACCCCGCCGCCGACAGCGTGGCCGAACTGGACCGGGTGCTCCGCCGCGGAGCGCCCACTCCGCGTGCAACTTCCTTACCCGGCACGGACGTTGTGGTTCCCGCCGCGTTCCTGGACGACTTCGACCTGCGGTCGTGGGCCCGTGACCACTGCGACGAACCGGCCGACCGCGACAGGTTGCGCCGCGTGGCCGGCCGGGCCACCCTCCCGGTGCGGACCGCCTGCTGCGTCGCGCTCGCCGCGTGCGCGGCCGCCCGGCTGGCCGACGCCGAGGTCCGCGAGACCGCCGTGGTGATCGCGGGCAACAACCTGGCCCTGGGCCACCAGTCCCGCAGTGCCGCCGCCTACGCCGCCGACCCGTCCGCGATCCGGGCCGGGCATGTGCTCGACTGCTTCGACACCGACGCGCTCGGTGCCGTAGGAGAGGTGACCGGGTGCCGTGGTGAGGGGTGGCCGATCGGCGGATCGTCGGCCGCCGGTGCGCTCGCCCTGATCCAGGCCGCGCGGATGGTGGCGAGCGGCCAGGTACCGCGCGCTCTCGTCGTCGCGCCGGTCAACGACCTTTCCCCGGTGGAGATCGGCGCCTTCGTGAAGGCCGGGGCGATGGCCCGGGTCACCCCTGGCGGGGGCACCACCGTGGCCTGCCGCCCCTTCGACGAGAGTCACGACGGCTTCGCCCCGGCACACATCGCGGCGGCCGTGCTCGTCGAGCCCGCGGCCGAGGCGCGAGAGCGCGGCGTCAGGCCGCTGGGCCGGATCCTCGGCTCCGGCACCGGAACGGACGGCCGACGAGGAACCCAGCCGGAGAGCGCCGGTCAAGTCCGGGCGATCCGCGCCGCGTTGGCCGACTCCGGCCGCACCCCGTCGGACATCGACTACGTCAACGCCCACGGCACCGGGTCGGTCATCGGCGACGACAGCGAGGCCGCGGCCCTCGGCGCGGTGTTCGGCACCGCCGAAGGAACCTTCGCCGAAGGAGCAGTCGGCGAAGGCCCGTTGATCAACTCGACCAAGGCCGTCCTCGGCCACGGACTGGGCGCCGCCGGCCTCGTCGAGGCGATCGCGACCCTGCTGCAACTCGACGGCGGCTACTGCCACGCCACCCCCGGTCTGGCCAAACCGGTGCGGCCCGACCTGAGGTTCGTCACCGACATCATCACGCGGACACCCCTGCGCACCGCGTTGAGCAACAGCTTCGCCTTCAGCGGGATCAGCGCATCCCTCGTCCTGGGGCGGGCAGCGGAGGAGGACGGCACATGAAGCAGGTCGGCATCGAGGACATCGGCGCCTATCTCGGCCTGGCCTACATCGAGGTCGACGACCTGTTCCGGGCACGGGGCATGGACACGTCCCGGATGGCGAATCTGCTGATGCGGCGCAAGACGGTCGCCCTGCCCTGCGAGGACGTCGTCAGCTGTGCGGTCAACGCGGCCCGCCCGCTCCTGGACCGGCTCGACGACCGCGAGCGGGAGACGATCGAACTGCTGGTGGTGGGCACCGAGTCGGGGATCGACCTGTCCAAGTCGACCGCGACCTGGATCCACGAACTCCTGCGACTTCCCCGCACCTGCCGCCTGTTCGAGGTCAAGCAGGCCTGCTACGCGGGAATGGCGGCACTCCAGCTCGCCACGGCACAGATCGCGACCGCCTCCCGCGAGGACGCCCGAGCCCTGGTGATCGGCTGCGACGTGCCACGGCTGATCCGCGGAAGCACCGCGGAACCCAGCCAGGGAGCGGGCGCGGTCGCCGTCCTCGTCGGACCACAACCCACCCTGGCGACCGCCGAGTTGGGCGCCGCCGGATACTGCAGCTTCGACGTGACCGACGTCCGCCGCCCCACCCCCGCGGACCACATCTGGGACCCCGACCTGTCCCTCATGTCGTACGTCGAGTGCCTCAGGGCCGCCTACGGCGACTACGTGCGCCGCCGCCCGGACACCGAATTCCTCGCCTCCTTCGACCACTTGGTGTTCCACACCCCCTTCCCCGGAGCGGTCCGCGGCGCCCACCGCTCCCTGCTGCGCGGCCTGGGACGCATCCCTCCGCAGCGCATCACCGAGGACTTCACCCGCCGCCTGGAGGACTCCACCCGCTACCCGGCGCAGGTCGGCAACATCTACGCCGGAACCACGCTCCTCGCCCTCCTCAGCCTGTTCGACCACACCGAGCCCGACCCCACGACCACCCGGCGGATCGGCATCTTCTCCTACGGCTCCGGATGCTCCTCGGAGTTCTGTAGCTGGCTGCTCAACTCCCGCGAACGGAAAGGCACTTCGGCGGGCGTGGCCGACGCGCTCGCCGCCCGCACCCGCCTCGACGTCGCCGCCTACGACGAAGTCGCCGACGCCTGCGACCCGTTGTGCTCCGGCGTCGCGGACTTCGAGGCCGACCTCTCACTCGCGCGGAAGCTCGCGCCGGCCGTGAGCCCCGGCCGCCCGCTGACGATGCTCGAACACATCGAAGGCCACGAGCGTCACTACGTACAACTCGCCGGGGGACTGTCATGAGCGCCGTCACCGTGACACAGCGGCCCGGACAACTGCGGGCCACACTCACCCGACCCGTACTCGGCGAGGACACGGTCGTGGCACTCACCGCCGCGCTGGAACTGGCCGAACGCACCTCCCGGGTACGCGCCTTCGTGATCGCCTCCGACGGTCCGGCGTTCTGCACCGGTATGCCGCTGGCCGGTGACCGGCCCACGAGCGACATCCTGGGCGGTCTGGCGCTGGCACACGACCTCCTGACGGGTCTGACTCGGAGCCCCTTGGTCACCGTGGCCCTCGTCGACGGGCAGGTGACCGGTGGCGGCGTCGCCCTCGCCGCCGCGTGCGACCAGGTCGTCGCCGGTCCCGAAGCCACGTTCAGGATCACCGAGTTGCTGGTGGGTCTGCTGCCGGCCGTCCTGCTCCCGGTCGTAGCACGCCGTACCGGCCATCAGCGCGCCTTTCAACTGGCCCTGACCTCGAAGGAGTTGGATGCCGCTGCCGCCGTCGGCACCGGCCTCGCCGACCGCGCGGCCCAGGATCCGGAGGCCGAACTGGTGCGGATCATGCGCGAGTTGCGCCGTACCACCCCTGCGGCCGTCGCGGCTCTCAAGCGGTACCGCGACACCCTTCAACCCGGGACCGGCAGCCTGGAGCAGGCCATGGAAGCGATGCGGGAGCGTCTCGACGACCCGGACGGCCGTGCCCGGATGTCCCTGCTCGTGGGACAGGGGCTCGTGCCATGACCACTTCGCACCACGCACCCGTCGTGGTCCGCCTCGAAGCGCCCCTGGCCCACGTGTCGCTCCGGGACGCCGCCCGCGGCAACCGCATCACACCCGCCGCGCGTACCGCCCTGCCCACGGCCCTGGCGGAGGCGGCGGCGGACCCCGGCACTCGCGCGATCGTACTGAGCGGGCTGCCCGACATCTTCTGCTCCGGCGGCACCCGCGAGGACCTCACCGCCGACGGCGAGGCCCGCACCCCGGCCGGCTGGGACTTCGTACGGGCCGCCGCCGACTGCCCGTTGCCCGTCGTCGCCGCGGTACAGGGCCACGCGATCGGGGGCGGACTGCTCCTGGCGCTCTACGCGGACGCGGTGGTCCTCAGCGATCGCTCCAGCTACTCCGCCAACTTCCTCACCTACGGCTTCACTCCCTGTCTGGGCGCCACCCATGTCCTCCCCGCGGTCCTCGGACAGGCGCTGGGCACCGAGATGCTCTACACCGGTCGCCCCTACCGCGGCCGCGAACTCATGGCCCGCGGAGCCGCGGTGAACATCGTCGCGCACGACAAGGTCACCTCGCGCGCGGACGCCATCGCCGCCCGGATCGCCCAGGCCCCCCGCACGACGCTTCAGCTGCTCAAGCAGGAACTCGCCGTACCGGCAAGGGAGATGGCGCTGGCGGCGCTGGCGCGAGAACTCGCCCACCACACCGCCACCCTCGCCACCGCCGAAGCACGGCACCGCATCGACACGCTCTACCCCGACACGTGACGGTCCACGTCACCACTCAGCGCACACACTCTCCGCGGTCCGACGCAGGAAGCCCACCATGACCATCGCTCTGCTCTTCCCCGGCCAAGGCACCCAGCGCATCGGCATGGGGAAGGACCTCTTCACCGGATTCCCCGACCTGACCGAACTCGCCGAGGACATCCTCGGCTACTCACTGCGCCGTCTCTGCCTGGAGGATCCGGACGGTGTCCTGGGGCACACCCGGTTCACCCAGCCCGCCGTCTACACCGTCAACGCCCTCGCCCACCGTCGGCGTCTCCTCGACGGCGCGGCCCGTGCCGACGTGCTCCTCGGCCACAGCCTGGGCGAATACAACGCCCTGGAAGCCGCCGGGGTCTTCGACTTCCCCACCGGGCTGCGACTCGTCGCCGAGCGCGCCCGGCTGATGGACGTCACCCCGGGCGGCATGGTCGCCGTCAGCGGAATCGACACCGACAGGCTGGAACCGACGCTCCGCCTGATCGGGTCGCCGAGCGTGCACGTCGCCGCCCTCAACACACACCGCCAGGCGGTGCTCGCCGGCCCCAAGGAGGCACTCGCCCAGGCCGCCCCGAGACTGCGCGACGCCGGGGCCCGCGCCGTGACACCGCTCAGGGTGAGCGGTCCGTTCCACACACCCCACATGAGTCCGGCCGCCGAGGAGTTCGCGCCCACCCTCATGGCCGTCCGCCACTGGCACGAGCCCGCGGCACCGGTCCTGGCCAACCACACCGCCCAGCCCCACGGCGTCCCGCGCATCGTCACGGACCTCACCCGCCAGATCGACCACCCCGTTCTCTGGGCCCCCTCCGTCGAACGCGTCCTCGACGAGGACCCGGACACGACGTTCGTCGAGATCGGCGGCAGCACGACGTTGCTCTCCCTCGTACGGCAGATCCGCGGCCGACGTCTCACGGCCCGGCCCTGATCACATTCCGGAGGCAGTTCATGTACGCGGTCTACGCCCAACACCCCTCGTCCGACGATCCGTTGGGAGCACTGCGCTTCGGGGCGCGCCCCGAAGCCACCGCCCCGGACGACACCTGGACCCTCGTCACGGTCAAGGCCGCCGGCCTGAACCACCACGACCTGTGGACCCTGCGCGGTGCCGGACTGCCCGCCGGCCGCTACCCGATGATCCTGGGGGGCGAGGCCAGCGGCACCGACGAGGAGGGCAACGAGGTCATCGTCGGCACCATCATCGCCGCGGCCCGGTGGAGCCACGAGCCCGTCCGCGACCCCGCCCACACCCTCCTCAGCGAAGGAGCCCCCGGCACCTTCGCCGAACGCGTCGCCGTACCCCGTCATGTGCTCGCGCCCAAACCGCCCGAGTTCACCCACGCCGAAGCCGCCTGCGTCACCGGCACCTGGCTCACCGCCTACCGCATGCTGTTCACCAAGTCGGGCCTCACCCCAGGAGACACCGTCCTCGTCCAGGGAGCCGGAGGCGGCGTGTCCACCGCGCTGATCCGGCTGGCCCGGGCCGCCGGACTCCGTGTGTGGGTCACCAGCCGCAGCGCCGAGAAGCGCGCCGCGGCCGAACGGCTCGGCGCTCACGCCGCGTTCCCCTGCGGCAGGCCGCTGCCCGAACCCGTCGACGCCGTCATGGAGAGCGTCGGACGCGCCACCTGGTCCCACACCCTGCGCTCCGTCCGCCCCGGAGGCACCGTCGTCGTCACCGGTGCCACCTCGGGCGCGGACCCGATCGCCCACCTCAACCGGATCTTCTGGAACGAACTGAAAGTCGTCGGCTCCACCTCCGGCACGCTCGACGAACTCCGCCGCCTCCTGGCCCTCATGACCGAGCACGGCCTGCGTCCGGACATCGCCGCCGAACTTCCCTTCGCCGACGCACGCAAGGGCTTCGAACGACTCCTGCGCGGCGACGTCGTCGGCAAGATCGCCTTCCACTGGTGACCCGCGAAAGGAGAATCCCGTGAACCGCTCCGTCCTGATCACCGGCGGCAACCGCGGCATCGGCCGGGCCGTCGCGGAGACCTTCCGCGAGGCGGGCGACCGCGTCGCCGTCGCGCACCGCGGCACCGATGAGCTGCCAGGCGCCCTCAACCTGCGGTGCGACGTCACCAGCACCGAACAGATCGACGCCGCCTTCACGGCCGCGGAGGCGGCCCACGGGCCCGTGGAAGTCCTCGTCGCGAACGCCGGGATCACCCACTCCGCCCCGCTGGCCGCCATGACCGACGACCAGTTCGGCCACGTCCTGGACACCAACCTCACCGGGGCCTTCCGGGTCGCCAGACGCGCCAGCCGCGGCATGGTCCGGATCCGGCACGGCCGGATGATCTTCATCTCGTCCGTCATGGGCGCGGCGGGCCGCCGGGGCGCCGGCAACTACGCCGCGTCCAAGGCGGGCCTGGTCGGACTCGCCCGCAGCATCGCCCGCGAGTACGCCGCCTACGGCATCACCGCGAACCTCGTATCGCCGGGCCTGGTCCGCACCGAGATGTTGGAGGACATGCCCGAGGACATGCTCCGGCAACTGCTGGACCGGACGTTCCTCAAGCGCCCGGCGGAACCGGAGGAGATCGCCTCCCTCGTGCTCTGGCTCGCCGCCGACGCATCCCGCTACATGACCGGAGCAGAGCTTCATGTCGACGGCGGACTGGGGCTCGGCGCCTGAGTCTCCGCGGGCGGGCGGCGACACACGTACATCGAACTCGCGGTGGAGCACCTTGCCGCCAACGGCAGCAAGCGCCACGTTCGTCAGCCGCCCCAAGTCCTGTCGGGGGATTCGGTCGCGTTCAGGAGCTGGTGGTGGAGGCCGGGTCTGGCGAAGAGGGCTGCGCCTGTGTCGGTTCGCCGCTGGCCCGTGAGGTCGCTGAAGGTGCCACCGGCCTCCTCGACGATGGGGATCACTGCGGCAATGTCCCAGGGACCGGCGCCCAGCAGGAGGAAGGCGTCGAGTTTTCCCGTCGCGACCAGGAGGGCTCCGTGGCAGGTGCCGGATCCGGTGGACGGCTTACGGGGAGGCGGTGCGGTGGTGTCCACCGTCGACCAGTCGAGCGCGGGGACTACGGTCGCGGTGGCGGCCACCAGGCGCGCGGCAGCGGTTCGTTCGGTTTCGCTCAGTCGGGGAGGTGGAGGCCAGATCCCGATGGCGGCATCCTTGGCTTCTCCTCCTGTCGTGAGCGTCAGCCGGTGCGGCGGCGCAGACGGATCCGAGGGGCACGGCCCCGTCCAGGCCCCCGTGCCTGGTGCTGCCCACCAGCGGCGCCCGAGTGCGGGGGCGGAGACCATGCCCAGCGTCACGACGCCGTGTTCTTCCAGGGCGATGAGGGTGCTCCATTCCGGCTCGCCCGCGATGAAACTCGCTGTGCCGTCAATGGCATCGATGATCCATCGGCGGCTGCCGCGGCCATGAGCACCGAACTCCTCGCCGACGAACGCATCGCCGGGATGCTCTGTACGGACTGACGCGCGTAGGGCACGTTCGATCTCGCGGTCCGCTTCGGTGACCGGACTTCCGTCGCGTTTGTCCTCGGCGCCCAGGCCGGGTGCGCGGAAGTAGCGCCGGGCGATCCGGTCTGCCTGATCGGCCAGGCGGTGCGCCAGCGCCAGATCTGCTGAGTCCGTCATACCGCTCACTCTTACCGCCGACATCCTCGTGATCAACCCCTGGTCGATGTGTACTGCCTCGCTGAGACGATCACCGCATGGTTGGTGTGATCACGGCGTCCGGGCCGTCCTGGACACCCCCGTTCACCGGCGTGAATCCGCGCCGGTTCCACAGGACAGCGACCGCGCCGCGGTGCGGGGGAGCCGACATTGTCCGGCGGGGCCGGGCCGGCCCTGGGGTCCGTCGCTGGACGACCGCGCGCTGCTCGCTGTCGCCTACTGGCGCACGAACGTGACGGTGCGTCAACTCGCCCTGCTGTTCGGCATCTAGAAGTCCGCAGCCGATCGGACAACCGACCAGATCGGCCCCTCCTCGCGTTGAAGCCCCGGCGACGCTTCGCGAAGGACACGCTGCTCATCGTGGACGGCACCCGCATGGCCGTCGTGGTCGTCCAGCCCGGCACTGAGATCCGTCTCTCCGCTCGGGCTTCGGGGCGGGCCCCTTCTCGAAGACCACCTGGGCAGATTTGATGGGCCCATCCGTGCGGACCGTGACAGTCATGGTGCCGCTGCCGGTGCCGCCACCCGTCTTCTGGTACTGGAAGGTCTGGGTGTAGGTCTTGCTGGAGTGGCAGACCCATGTACCGCCGGGGCCCATCGTCATGTAGCCGTGGAAGCTCCCACCCTTGCCGTCGCTGCACCCGCGTTCGCAGTCCGTGATCGGCCGCAGGCCGGTCGGGTCGGACTTGGTATCGGGGGCGTTGTTGGCGTGGGCATATCCGTTGAGGGACTCGTGGCCGGTCGGTAGAGCCCGTCGAGCGTGGCTCGTAGCCCGCTTCGGGGCCCAAAGCCCCAGAGAAGTCCCAGAGATGCCGCCGCACCCCTTCCTGACCCGCTAAGTAGCCGGTCGGACCGGGTGCGGCTGCATCCGCCCCATCGGATGTCCCGGAAGAGATCGGGCCTGAGCCGACAGCCCTCGCACACCCGCGCGAGTACGGCCGAGACGCCCCCTTTCCTCCCTTGCTCCAGGCGGGTCCATCTGGAGAAGTCGGCGACGCTCCGGGACCAATCCGCCGGGTGTCTCAGGATCGGATTACGTCCGGAGATGTCCCGCTCACGAAGGATCCTTGTGAAAGAAGCCATCAGTATCGGTGGAAATCCCTCGATGCAGCCAGATCTGCAGGAGCTGGTGGGCCGGGTCGCCCTGGGCGACGAGACGGCGTTCGCGGCTGTCTACGACGCAGTGGCGGGGCCTGTGCTGGGCGTCGCTCGCGCCGTCCTGCGCGATCACGCGCAGTCGGAGGAGGTCGCCCAGGAGGTCCTGGTGGAGGTGTGGCGCACCTCGCCGAGCTACCGCTCCGACCGGGGTACGGCGATCAACTGGATCCTCACCCTGGCCCACCGCCGCGCCATCGACCGAGTTCGCTCGGCCGACGCCGCCGCGGCCCGCGACCACAAGGCCGCGCTGCTCGCCCGTACCCCCGAGTTCGACGAGGTGACCGAACAGGTCGAGGCGCGACTGGAGCGTGAACAGGTACGGCGTTGTCTGCGCACGCTGACCGAGCTTCAGCGCCAGTCCGTCACCCTCGCCTACTACCGGGGACTGACCTACCGCGAGGTCGCCGAGGCGCTCGCGCTACCGCTCGGAACCGTCAAGACCCGACTGAGAGACGGCCTCATCCGACTCCGTGACTGCCTGGGAGTGACCGCGTGATCACCGACGACCTGCACCGGCTCACCGGCGCCTATGCCCTGCACGCCCTGTCCGACGAGGAGCGCGACCTGTTCGAGCGGCACCTCGCGGGCTGCGAGGCATGTGCCCAGGAGGCCGCCGAACTGTCCGCCACCGCGGCCCGGTTGGGCCTCGCCGCGTACGTGGAACCCGACCGGGAGATGCGCGGGCGGGTCTTGCGCCGCATCACCACGGTCCGTCAAGAGGCACCGGGCGAGAACCCCGCGCCGCGTCCCGGCCGTGCGGCGGGGCGGGCACGCCTGCTGTCCCGGTGGGCGCTGGCCGCCTGCCTCGCCGCCGCGGCGGCGCTCGGCGGGACCGCCGTCTGGCAGCACCAACGGGCCGAGAGCGCCTTGGCTCAGGCCCACCGAGCCGAACAGGGAACGGCACAGATCAGCGCTGTACTCGCCGCACCGGATGCCCGGAGTCAGGCCGTGACGCTGCCCGAGGGTGCCACCGGCACGGTGGTCGTCTCGCACGGCCGGGACCAGGCGGTGTTCGTGGTCGCCGGAATGAGCCACGCGCCGACCGGGAAGGTCTACCAGCTCTGGTTCGACGACGCCGGCACCATGCGGTCGGCAGGCCTGATGGACCCGGACCGCGCCGACCAGACCGTTCTGCTGCGGGGTGCCGTTGACGGGGCCTCGGGCATGGGGATCACCGTCGAACCCGCGGGCGGATCGAAGCAGCCCACCTCCGTGCCCCTCGCCCTGACCCGCTTCCCCGCCTGAGCTGACACGGCCCCGCGGTCCGGCGGGGCCGTGTCAGCCGTCAGGCGACGCCTCGCGGCAGGTCGGCCCAGACCGTGTGGCCCCGACGGTGGTGCCGGTCGCCCCACGCGCGGGAGAGCGCCTCGACCAGCAGAAGCCCCCGGCCGTCGGTGCTCAGGGACGAGGACGGACGCGTCCACCTCGCCCGGATCGCCTTCGTGTCGAAACCCGGGCTCGTGTCGCTGACCTGGATCGTCAGCGACTGACGGCCCGCCCGCCCGTGCAGAGCGAGCGACAGGCGGACCGGCACCGTTCCGTGCCCGAAGGCGTTGCCCAGCAACTCGCTGACGACGAGCACCGCGTCCTCGGCCAGTTCGCTCCGTCCCCACCGTGCCAGTTGCCCGCGCACGTCACCGCGCACGGAACACAGACCGTCCTCCGGTGCGAGAGCGAAGCTCACGTATGAGCGTTCCATGGCACATCAGCTCCTTTCACTCGCACAGGTAATCCGTCACGGGCACCGCAATGGACGGGTGTGGAAACGGGACTCACTGGCAGACCTTCGACCTGAATCCCGGAAACCCGTACATCCGTAGCAGGTCAGGCTGCGGATTGGTCTGAGAAAAAGATTCATCCGATCAGGCAAACGGCCAATCCGCCGGGCTTTTGGAACCGGATTCCCCACGTGACCGACAACGAGAGGGAAAACGCGAACCACCCGGAATTCTCCCGGCGTTCGGCGATTCCCCGCGGCCGGTCGACCGATCTCGAAAGCTTTTCCTCTTCCCCGTCTACAGGCGACACACGCCGTATGAGCAACAGGAGAAACACCATGAATACCCGTATCCGCCGTACCGCAGTCGTCCTCGCCGCCTCCGCCGTGCTGCCGCTGGCTCTCAGCGCCTGCGGCAGCGGCGGCAGCGACTCCGCGAAGTCCGATGCCTCCACCAAGGCGTCCGCGTCCGCTTCGAGCGACAGCATGAACAACGCCGGCGCCACGACCGCCGACCAGCCCTTCGGTACGGCGTGTTCCGGCGTTCCGAAGAGTGGGGCCGGTTCCTTCGACGGCATGGCCAAGGACCCCGTCGCCACCGCCGCGTCCAACAACCCGGCCCTGTCCACCCTGGTCGCCGCCGTGAAGAAGGCTGGCCTCGTCGACACCCTCAACAACGCCCAGGGCATCACCGTGTTCGCGCCGACCAACGACGCGTTCGCGAAGATCCCGAAGGCCACCCTGGACAAGGTCCTGGCCGACAAGGCCCAGCTGACGAAGATCCTCACCTACCACGTGGTGGGTCAGCAGCTGACCCCGAAGGACCTGGAGAAGGGCTCCTTCGACACGCTGGAGAAGTCGAAGCTGACGACCGCCGGCTCCGGTGAGTCGTACACGGTCAACGACTCCGCGAAGGTGGTCTGCGGCAACGTCAAGACCGCCAACGCCAACGTCTACATCATCGACACCGTCCTGATGCCCACCAGCTGACGGACCACCACCAGCAAGGCCGGGCACCGACGTCCAGGTGCCCGGCCGTACGACTCCTGTGACGGGGAGACGGTGAGGGGCGGGGCACATGCCTCGCCCCTCACCGCTGTGCCGGCACTCGTCCGCGTTCGCGTCCTCGCCGTCACGTCCCCGGCCCCCGGCCGGTTTCAGTCGCCGGCCATGATTCCTACTCGGCAGTAGCTTGTTGTGTCCCGTGAGAGGCGGCGCAGTGACCAGAGTGTTTACCGTCAGCGGCAGCATCGTCATCGATGTCCCGCCCGAGACCGTCTACCGAGCCGTGAGCCGTCCCGGTGACATGGGCCGTTGGAGTCCGGAGAACCTGGGCACGACAGCCGACTCGACGGGCGAGAACGCCACGGAGGGCAGCTCGTTCGTCGGGTGCAACAAGCGGGGGAGGTTCCGGTGGGTCACGCGCTGCACGGTCACGGCGGCCGATCCGGGCCGCCGTTTCGCGTTCCGCGTCCATGCCATCGGGCGTACCCGTCCGCGACTGCGCGGTCCGATCGCCACCTGGGAGTACCGCTTCGAGCCGGCCGGTGAGGGCACGCGCGTCACGGAGAGTTGGTCCGACGACAGGCGCGCGTGGCCGACGTTCCTGGCCGACGCCTTCGACCGGCTCGTCACTCCGGGCAGGACGTTCGCCGAGTTCCAGGTTCGCAACATCGACAAGACCCTGCACAACCTCAAGCGCGAACTGGAAAGGGATCACAGGGTATGAACGCCGACCGCCCCAGGCGTCGGAACGTCCTGGGGCGGTCGGGCAGTTGGGCCGGTCCGGGTCACCCGAAGGTGAAGGAGTACGCCTGGATGCCGGGCGTGACCCGGAGTTCGAGACGCGCGGTGCGGGCCGTGTTCTCGTCGACCAGGCTGTGCAGCGTGGGTGTTCCCGACACCGGGATCGTCTTGACGGTCTTGCCGTCGACGAGGACGGTGACCGTTCCCTTGCCCGCGAGGACGACGTTGACGTTCTTCGCCCGGTAGGTGAAGGCGAGACGGGCGTGGTCGCCCGCGGTGAAGTACTGGTACCCGGCCGTCCAAGTACCGTCCAGGGAAAGGCTGTTGACCGGAATGTCGCCGGCGAAGCGGTAGGTCTTGGCCTTGTCCGCCTGGAGCGGGTCGCCGACGTAGCCGCTGATGCGCTGGTTGCTCAGATAGGTCTCCGGAGTACGGTCCTTCGTGAGCGACGCGTCCTTCTGGCCTGTCTTCGGGGGGAGTTGGACGTTCGGGTTCGCCTGCTTGAGCAGCGTGCGGATGAGGTCTTCCGTCTGCCCGTACTGGCCCTCGCCGAACTTGAAGTAGCGCACGGTCCCTTGGGCGTCGATCAGATACTTCGCGGGCCAGAACCGGTTGCGGTAGTTGTCCCAGGTCGTCAGCTTGTTGTCGAGGGCCACCGGGTACGTGACGCCCAACTTCCGTGCTTGACCGGCCACGTTGGAGGCGTTCTTCTCGAACGCGAACTCCGGGGAATGCACCCCGATGATCTCCAACCCGGCACTCTTGTAAGCCCTGTTCCACGCCTCGATGTGCGGCAGACTGCGCTGGCAGTTGATGCACGAATAGGTCCAGAAATCGATCAGGACCACCTTGCCGCGCTCCTGCTTCAGATCGACCGGCTGCCCGCCCGGGGTGTTGAGCCACTTCGAGATCCCGGCGATCGGCGGCGCCTGTCCGCACGAGCGCAGTTCGTCGACCCCGTCCTCGCAGCGCGACAGCTCCTTGTTGGAGTTGTCGTACAGCCCGGACAGCTTTTGCCGTGCTACGTCACTGTCCTCGATCTTCTTCTGCGCCGCCGAGGTGTAGTCGGGCAGGGCCCGCTGGATCGCGTCGGTGACATTGAAGGCGAGGGCGAGTGCGAGCGTCATCATCAGGCAGCCCGCGACGATCCGTAGCTTCCTGGCCCGCTTGCGGAAGGCGCCGATCCGCTCGGCCACGCGCCGTCCGGCCAGGGCGAACGCCAGCAGCGGCAGGGCCGTGCCCACCGCGAACGAGACCGTCAACGCCACGATGGCCAGGCTCAGTTCACCGCGTGCGCCGGCCACGGTGATGGCCGCCAGAACGGGCCCGGCGCAGGGGACGTAGAGGAGCCCCAGACCGAGGCCCAGGACGAACGCGCTGCCCTCCTTGTTGACCTGGCGCTGCGGGATCCGGGCGAAGGGCTTCTCCAACAGCCGCTCCACCGGCGGGAACACGAGCCCCATGCCGATCAGGACCAGCATCACCAGGCCGACGTAGCGCAGGATGTCGTCCGGCAGGCCGAGCGCGGAGATGATCGTCACGCCGAGGAGCGTGAAGAAGCTGAAGCTCAGGACCAGGCCCACTACGACGGCGTAGGGGCGGCGGTTGCGGGCGGGCGCGGCGGGCGGACGCTCGGCGACAAGGACGTCGCCCGACGCCGCCGTAGCCCCGGCGCCGTTCCCGGAGCCGGGGGGACCCGCACCCGTCTGGCCCGTATCTGTCTGACCACCTGGGCCGCCTGCCAGGAACACCACCGGAAGCACCGGCAGGATGCACGGCGACACGGCCGTGATCAGTCCTCCCAGCAACCCGATCAGAACCAAAGTGATCATGCGATTCAGCCTCCGGAGTAAGCGCCGGCCGTCCCGGCCCGCTCACCCCTGATCCGAAACCGCGCACCCACCCGGATTGGTCAAGTACACCCTCGACACCGCGGGTGCCGGCGAACGAGAACACCGGACTCGCCTGCGTGGTGCAACGCTCTGGGTCGGGGACCACGCCCAGACCGCCGGTTCCGCGCCGCACGGCGCTCAGCATCCGCCCCCTCACGGCGACCAGGAGGCGTCGCATACGGCAGGGGAGCGCGCAGTTCACTTGGGAGGGGTTCGCTGCTTCGAACCGCGCCGTCCTGGCCGATGTGTTCGTCGGCTGGACGACGGGCAACGGCAGCGACGAGTTCGGTGCTGTGGGTGCGGGAGCAACAGAGGGTGATCTGGTTGTTCGCGGCCCGTTCCTCGTCCGTCTGGACTTCGTCGCGGTGGTCGGGTTTTCCGGCGAGGACGGGTGTGAGGCAGGCGCCGCACATGCCCTGTTCGTAGGGGAGTTCGACGTCGACGCGGACCAGGAACTCGCCGTCGCTCTGGGGGCGGGTTCGCGGGCGCCGGGGGTGAAGTGTTTGAGGTGGAACCGGTCGGCCCACCCACCTGCGACGGTCGCCCGGCCGGTCCCGTGGGTCATGCTCCCGCTGCCCCCGGGACCTTGTGGCCGCACGGTCCGTCGGCGCTCGTGCCAACTGCTCATTCGTGGCGGGTAGTTCGACGGCCCGGGCCGGGCAGCAATGCGTCTTCTGCCGAAGCTCCTGCCTGGCGGGCAGGATGTCGGCGGTGCCTGTCGAAGGGGCTGCGTTCACCAGCGTTCTGATCGACGGTCTCCGGGACACCGATCGATGCGGTGTACGTCGTAGCACCCGCCGCGAGCCGCTCCGGGAGCGACCACCTGTGTCTGCCGGGCCGCTCCACAGGTCACCTGCGGTGTTCGTGGTCGCGGCGGTCCTCGCGTCGCCAGCGCGCCCGGTGCTGGCGGCTGTATCGGCGGTCCCAGCGTTCGCGGCGACTCCGGCGCTCCTGGTAGTCCCGGTAGCCGCCGAGATCGGAACCGCCGTCACGGCTCCCGCCTCCGCCACGATCACGGCCGAGGCAGGTGACGCCGTAGACCAGTGCCGCCGCGGCCACCCACCAGAGCGGATTGAGGAAACCGAAGCCGAACAGGACCACTATGAGGATGAGGAGCAAGACGAACACAACGGGCCTCCCGGGAGCTGGAAACAGCATCGATACCGGGGACTGGGGCCTCACCTCGCAGCCTAGTCCTGCCCAAAGGTTGGGGATACCGTGCGACGTCAGACGTCCTGCCCGGCCGATCACCAACCTGGCGTCACGTGAAACGACGACCAGCGCCTGGGCCGACCTCAGCCCGCATCACTCTCTGGCACCTTCGCCCTCGATCCCGTCAGGAACCGACCAGGGACGACACTTTCGACCGCTCTTGTACGTACTTGGAGTGAGGGCGACAGGCGGATCCGTCTGCGGCAGTAGGCTCGTCTCACGGTCCGCCCGTGACCCCGGCCCTCTCCGTATTGTCCCGTTCTGCGCAACAGAGGCCCTGCGCACGGCGAAAGCCCCGGTGACGGA
>NZ_JBSFCQ010000019.1:0-219509 GCF_053891435.1 Streptomyces sp. NPDC002276
GCACGGCATCGGGCAGGTTCGGCATGGATGAACCGTAGGACCACGAATCGGTCACGACTAGACGTTGTTACCCACAAGTATTTCCTGGGGTACGCTAAAAACTCCGGCTCGCCGTGTCTTTTAGGGGCGCGGGGAACTGCGCGCTCAGCCCCCACCGGCCCGCAGTCGCCAATCCTCAGGAACGGTGTACCCGGTTGGCGATCGCATGGCCGATGAAGAGGTACACGATGGCGGCCAGACCGTAGCCGCACACGACCCGCGCCCACGCCTCGTCGAAGGTGAACAGGTCACGGGACCAGCCGGCCAGCCAGTCCGCCGTGCGGTGGACGAACTGCACGAGGTCGTTCGCGCGGTTGGCGTCCAGCAGGTACATCAGGATCCAGAGCCCCAGGATGAGGGCCATGATGTCGGCAATGATCACGATGACATTGCCGGCGGAATTCGAACCGCGTCGGTAGTAGGGGGACATGCCAACCGGGTTGCCGCTCCGGCGCCGATGAAACCAGGTGGCGCGGAAACTCGAACGGCGTCCCCGAGTGGCGCAACCGCCCGGGCCGGGTGAGGCTGCCGGGGTAAGGACACCCACTCGGGGAAAACCCCGGAGGATTCCGTGCCCGTACCGATACGGCGCCTCTTCGTGGCGCTCACCCTGTGCTGCGCCCTGCTCGCCGGTGCCACCGCCTGCGGCAGCGCCACCGAGGACGCCACGCAGAACACCGCGGCTGTCGTGGCCGCTGCCGCCGCCACCCCGAGCCCGAGCACGACCGCAGAGCGCCAGAAGCTGGCGAAGACCCGCTTCGTCGCGAACGCGGGCCTCGCCGCCGGTGCCTCCTACCAGTGGATCGTGAAGCCCTGGAAGGCAGGCAAGTTCAAGAAGGGCGCGAGTGGACGCAGGTTCGCCCTCGTCAAGGCGGGTCTGGCGGGCGCGTTCGCGTACAACCGACTGAAGGCGGCCAAGAAGAACGCCCAGGGCGACCCCACGCTTTCCAAGGCGCTCGCCCCGCTGACCGCCGGCATCGACTCCCTCAAGGACCTGCCGTCCAAGCTCCGCAAGGGCGACTCGACGGACGCGACGGCGAGTTCCTTCGACGACATCATCAACAAGGTCAAGGACGCCGGGAAGAGCGCGGGCGCCGAGGTGACCGACAAGGTGCCGTCGGCAGGGCAGCTCGCGGGAGGCTAAGTCTCCTTCGGCTCCTAGGAGTTGAGCTCCGCCAACACCCGCAGAGTATGCGGGTCGGGCGCAAGGGCCAGCAAGTCCGTCACCGGGCCCTTGCGCCACAACTCCAGCCGCTCCGCGATCCGTTCACGCGGGCCGATCAGCGAGATCTCGTCGGCGAACGCGTCCGGCACGGCGAGGACGGCCTCCTCCCGGCGACCGCCGAGGAACAACTCCTGTATGTGCCGGGCCTCTTCCTCGTACCCCATGCGTGCCATCAGGTCCGCGTGGAAGTTGCGGGCCGCGTGGCCCATCCCGCCGATGTAGAAGCCGAGCATCATCTTCACGGGGAGCAGGCCTTCGGCGACGTCGTCGCAGACCTTCACCTGCGCCATGGGCGCGACCAGGAAGCCCTCGCGGAAGTCGGTCGTGCCGTAGACCTCGGGTCGGCTCGGTGACCAGTACAACGGCAGCCATCCGTCGGCGATCTGGGCTGTCTGCGCCACGTTCTTCGGTCCCTCGGCGCCCAGCAGGATGGGCAGGTCGGGGCGGAGGGGGTGGGTGATGGACTTGAGGGGTTTGCCGAGTCCCGTTCCGTCCGCGCCCCGGTACGGATGCGCGTGGAATCGGCCGTCCACCTCGACCGGCGCCTCCCGCCGCAGCACCTGCCGTACGACCTCGACGTACTCCCGGGTCGCGGTCAGCGGCGACTTGGGGAACGGCCGCCCGTACCAGCCCTCCACCACCTGCGGGCCCGACAGCCCGAGTCCGAGCATCATCCGTCCGCCCGACAGATGGTCGAGGGTGAGCGCGTGCATCGCGGTGGTGGTCGGCGAGCGGGCCGCCATCTGCGCAACCGCCGTCCCCAGCTTGATCCTTGAGGTCTGCGCGGCGATCCAGGTCAGGGGAGTGAAGGCATCGGAACCCCACGACTCGGCCGTCCACACGGAGTCGTATCCGAGCCGCTCCGCCTCCTGGGCCAGCGGCACATGGTCGGCGGAGGGCCCGCGCCCCCAGTACCCGAGTGCGAGACCGAGCCGCATATCGCCTCCACAGTCAGCAATCTGACGGATCGTCAGCAAGTCGACGGGACGGCTGCGACTGTACGACAACGGCCCCCCACCCGGAAGGGCGAGGGGCCGCGGGAGACGGTGCGGGGCTCAGCCGCGCTGGATCCCGGAGGTGTCCTGTAGTACGCCACGACGGCCGTCCTGCGTCTGCGCGATCAGCGCGGCACCGCGCTGCTCGACGGCCAAGTACCAGGTACCCGGCGCGAGTTCGGCGATCGGCGACGGCGAACCGTCCTCCCCGAACAGCGGCCTGGCCACCGGCACGGCGAACCAGAACGGCGAGAACTCCCCGCCCGGAGGGGGCGTCGGCTGCGGCTGGGGCTGACCGAACGGCTGCGCCGTCTGCGCCTGCTGCGGCGGAGTGCCGTACGTCGGCTGCGGCGCACCGGCGCCCGGGTAGCCGTAACCACCGGGCGGCTGGGCGCCGTAGGGCTGCGGGGCGGCCGGCTTGGGGGCGGGGACGAGCGCGGCCTGGAGGGCCGGGACCAGGGGCGTCGCGACGGCGGCACCGGCCAGGGCGAGGGCCGCGATGAAGCCGAGGATGAGGCCGGAGGAGGCGCTGGCGCCGTCCGGGGTGTCCACGAGCGACCAGAAGAGGGTCCACGCGGAGAGCACGGTGAACGCGGCGCCGACCGTCCCGAGGTCCAGTCCCACGATCTTGCGCGGCTGGGGCAGGGCGCGGTTGACGACGATGAGAGCGGCACCGATCACGCCGCCGACATAAGTGCCGAGGGCGTCACCGAGGTTGGTCCACGCGGTCACGTCCACGTTGTACCCGGAGACGGAATAGAGCTTGAGGAACGACGCGATGAAGAGCAATACCGCTGCTCCGATCACCACACCGTCGCCTCGTGTGAGGGAGCGGATATTCACTTCAGGTCCTTCGTAGGTCGTCTCGTCGTCGGTTGACCCTATCGTCCACCTTGCCAGGGTGTCCGCCCGGATCAGCCCGCTGATCGCTACCCGCGCAGGAAACTCACGATTCCCTCAGAGATTCCCTGCGCCGCCGCCTGTCTCCAGGCGCCGTTCGTCAGCAGTGCGGCATCCTTGCTATCGCGCATATTGCCGCACTCGATGAACACCTTGGGAACCGTTGACAGATTGAGACCGCCCAGGTCCTTACGCGTGACGAGACCGGTGCCGTCGCCGACGTAGTTGGACGGCTGTTCGCCCGTCGCGCGCCGGTAGTCGCTCTCGATGTTGCGACCGAGAACGGCGGAGGGGGCGACGATCGCACGGGTGTCGGCGCCGCCCGCGTGCACGGAGGCCGGCAGGATCACATGGAAGCCGCGGTCGCCGGCCGGGGCGCCGTCCGCGTGGATGGAGATCGCGGCGTCCGCGTGCGCGTCGTTGCCGATCTTCGCCCGCTGGTCGACACACGGGCCCCAGGCAGGGGAGCCGCCGTCGTGGGTCAGCTTCACCGTGGCGCCCTGCAACTCCAGGATCTTCCGCAGCCGGTGGGACACGTCCATCGTGAACTGGGCTTCCGCGTAACCCGAGTTGGTGGACGTCCCGGTCGTGTCGCACTCCTTCCAGTTCGTGCCGATGTCCACCTTGCGGTTGATCTCGGCGGTGTGCTGGAAGTTGGTGACGTTGTGCCCCGGGTCGATGACGACGACCTTGCCCGTGAGGGGCCGGGAGTTCGGCGGCTTGTCGTCGTTCGAGGCGGTGCCCGAGGGGGACACGGGCGCGCTGGACGCCGACGCCGGTGAACCGGCCGCCGCCCCGCCCGAGTCACCCGGGCCGCCCACCGCCTCGTACACGAACCACCCGATCAGCGCCCCCGGCACCAGCGCGGCCAGCGCCACGGTCAGGGGCCCTCGACGGGAACGACGGGGCTGCGAAGGATCGAAGTCCGGACCTACGTACGACACGTGAGCCACCCTAGCGGCCCGGTGGCACGGTCCCGCCGAAGCGGCGACGAGCGCCGCCAGGAGTCGCGGCCGGTCTCAGACGCCGGTGCCTGTCCGCCGTAGCACCCGAAGCGAGTCCGTCGCCGACACCTCGGTGAACGCGCCCGATTCCAGGGCCCGTTGGTAGACGCGGTACGGGGCCTGGCCGGTGAACTCGTCCTCGGGGTCCGGGAACACGTCGTGGATGACGAGCAGCCCGCCCTCGGCGACATGGGGCGCCCAACCCTCGTAGTCGGCGTTCGCGTGCTCGTCGGTGTGACCGCCGTCGATGAAGACGAGGGCGAGGGGAGTGCCCCAGACGCGTGCCACCTGCGGCGACCGCCCGACGAGCGCCACCACGTGCTCCTCAAGCCCCGCCCGGTACAGGGTCCTGCGGAACGTGGGCAACGTGTCCATCAGCCCGATCTCCGGGTCGACGGTCTCCGGGTCGTGGTACTCCCACCCCGGCTGCTGCTCCTCACTGCCCCGGTGATGATCGAGCGTGAGCACGCTGACACCGGCCGCACGAGCGGCATCGGCGAGGAGGACGGTGGAACGCCCGCAGTACGTGCCCACTTCCAGCAACGGCAGCCCGAGACTTCCGGCTTCCACGGCGGCGGAGTACAGGGCGAGCCCTTCACCGACCGGCATGAACCCCTTGGCGGCCTCGAACGCGGCGAGGATTTCGGGCTTGGGTGCCGGGGTCATAGGGGACCTCTCGATCGGGCGTAGGGCATTGTCTTTTAGGGGCGCGGGGCTGTGTCGATATGCGGCTGCGCCGCGTGGGCGCGACCAGCCCCCACGCACCCGCACCCGACAAACTACCGACTACGCGCTGACACTCTCACCGGGCAACGAAAGATCCAGGTCAACTGCGACCCCGTCACCGCCGTGCGTCGCGGACGAGGCCAACGGCCCATGTCCCACCGCCCGTGCGGCCAGCACATACGCCCCCTCGGACGGCACCGCGAGCACATAACTCCCGTCCTCGGAGGACAACGTGGCGCCGGCCTGCCGCCCCCGCCGGTCGATCAGCGTGACCTTGGCACGGGCGACAGGAGAACCGTCGGCACCCAACACCCGCCCCCGGAACGCCCGCAGAATCTCCTCCGCCCGCTCCAGATTGGCCTCCTCCTCGCTGCTGAAGTTCAACTGCGGCGCCCGGTTGGGCTTGGGGAGGAAGAGGGCCATCAGCAGGCCGACGGCGACCGCACCCGTAGCGATCATGAAAGACACCCGGAATCCATGCATCGTGGGGATCGCGACCCCGCCCACATGGTTCGCGGTGTTGGCCAGCACCATCCCGATCACGGCGCTCGACACGGACGTACCGATGGACCGCATCAGGGTGTTGAGCCCGTTCGCCGCACCGGTCTCGGACGCCGGCACCGCACCCACGATCAGCGCGGGCAGCGACGAGTACGCGAGCCCGATGCCCGCGCCCAGCACGACCGCGATGACCAGGCTCTGCCAGGCCGCGCTCATCAGGCCGATGCCCGCGCCGTAGCCGACGCCGATGATCACCATGCCGATGATCAGGGTGACTTTGGGGCCGTACCTCGCCGAGAGTCGGGCGTAGACGGGCGCCGTGAACATCATCGTCAGGCCCAGCGGCGCGACCAGCAGACCGGCGGTGACCATCGACTGGCCGAGACCGTAACCCGTGGCCTTCGGCAGCTGGAGGAGCTGGGGCAGGACGAGGGAGACGACGTAGAAGGAGACGCCGACCATGATCGAGGCGAGGTTGGTGAAGAGGACCGCCGGACGGGCCGTGGTGCGCAGGTCCACCAGCGGGGCCTTCAGGCGCAGCTCCATCACGCCCCACAGGAGCAGGACGGCGACGGACGCGGCGAACAGGCCGAGCGTGGTGCCGGAGGTCCAGCCCCAGTCGCTGCCCTTGGTGATGGGGAGCAGGAAGAGGACGAGTCCGGCGGAGAGGCCGATCGCGCCGAGTACGTCGAAGGTGCCCTCGGCGCGCATCGGGGACTCCGGTACGACGAGGAGGGTGAGGACGATGGCGAGGACACCGAGGCCGGCGGCGCCGTAGAACAGGGCGTGCCAGTCGGCGTGCTGCGCGACCAGGGCGGCGAGGGGGAGCGCGAGGCCGCCGCCGACGCCGATCGAGGAGCTCATCAGGGCCATGGCCGAGCCGAGCTTCTCGCGGGGCAGCATGTCGCGCATCAGGCCGATGCCCAGGGGTATCGCGCCCATCGCGAAGCCTTGGAGCACTCGGCCCGCGATCATGGTGAGGAGATCGCTGGTGAGGGCGCTGACGAGGGCGCCCACGACCATGATGGCCAGGCTGGTGATCAGCATCCGTCGCTTGCCGTAGAGGTCGCCGAGGCGGCCCATGATCGGCGTGGCGACGGCTCCGGAAAGGAGCGTCGAGGTCAGGACCCAGGTGGCGTTGCTGGGCTCGGTGCTCAGCAGCTGCGGCAGGTCCTTGATGACCGGGACGAGCAGGGTCTGCATCACCGCGACAACGATGCCCGCGAAGGCGAGCACCGGCACGATGGCGCCGGACGGCCTCCGTGCGGGCTGGTCGGTCGACGTGTGCGTCATGGAGTGAGGCCTCCAGGCCGTAAGTGTGTGAGTGATCCGTGCGGGATAAGTGCACGGTAAACCTCGTATGCATGGGCAACTATTCCGATGCTTCGGCGTACTAACGAATCTTTGACCGTCCCATGAATATCTGACCCACCGTCAGCTCTGGCCATTTACTGGAACGTGTTCTAATCTCGCCCGCCATGAAGGCCTATGTCGCCGGCGTCGGGATGACCAAGTTCGAGAAGCCGGAGAGCCGCGAGTGGCAGTACTGGGACATGGTGAGGGAGGCGGGCAACGCCGCCCTCGCGGACGCCGGGATCTCCTACGGCGACGTAGAACAGGTTCCGATCGGCTACTGCTTCCAGCCCTCGACCGCCGGCCAGCGCGCCGCCTATGAGCTAGGTCTCACCGGCATCCCCGTCTACAACGTCAACAACAACTGCGCCACGGGTTCGACCGCCCTTATGCTCGCCCGGCAACTCGTCGAGGGCGGGGCGGCGGACTGCGTGCTCGCGGTGGGCTTCGAGAAGATGAAGCGCGGCGCGCTCGGGGGCGGCACCGACGGAGGAGACTTCGCTACGTCCCCCGTCGCCCGGCACTACGGGATCATGGCCGCCCGCCACGGCTTCGAGATGACCCCGCCCACCGCCCAGATCTTCGGCGACGCGGCCCGCGAACACATGGAGAAGTACGGCACGACCGAGGCCCAGCTCGCCGCCGTCGCCGCCAAGAACCACCGGCACTCCGCGCACAACCCGTACGCCCAGTTCCAGGACGTCTACGACGTCGACGACATCCTCGCGGCCCGGGTCGTCCACCATCCGCTGACGAAACTCCAGTGCTCACCGACCTCGGACGGAGCCGCGGCGGCGGTCGTCGTCTCCGAACGCTTCGCGCAGGAACGGGAGTTGGCCGGTTCTCCCGTCGAGATCGTCGCCCAGGCCATGACCACCGACACCGAAGACTCCTTCTCCTCCGGCTCCTGTATCGACGTCGTCGGACAGCCCATGTCCCGGGCCGCCGCCCGCCAGGTCTACGAACGCTCCGGACTCGGCATCGACGACGTGGACGTCGTAGAACTGCACGACTGCTTCTCGGTCAACGAGCTGCTGACGTACGAGGCGCTCGGCATGTGTGCGCCCGGGGAGTCCGGGAAGCTCGTCGAGTCCGGGGGGACGACGTACGGCGGGCGGTGGGTGGTGAACCCGTCCGGCGGGCTGATCTCCAAGGGGCATCCGCTGGGAGCCACCGGGATCGCCCAAGTCGCCGAGCTGGTCTGGCAGTTGAGGGGCGTGGCGGGGGAGCGGCAGGTGCCGGGGGCCGAGGTCGGGCTCGCCCACAACATCGGGCTGGGCGGGGCGGCCGTGGTGACCTTGCTGCGGGCGACGTAGGTCCTACGGCGGTGGTACGGCTGAGGCGAAATGCCGATGCCGGGGGCGTGGGCCGGTTGAGAGTATGACGACCATGTCCCGAGCCGATGATGCCTCCCGAATATCCCGCCTGTTCAGCAGGGGTGCGCCGCCGCCCGCTTGGCTGGTGGTGGCGCTCGCGTGTGCCGGACAGTTCCTCGTCGTGCTCGACGTGTCCGTCGTCAACGTGGCGCTGCCGTCGATGCGGACCGACCTGGGCATGAGCGCGTCGGGACTGCAATGGGTGGTCAACGCGTACGCCATCGCCTTCGCCGGGTTCATGCTGCTCGGCGGGCGGGCCGGTGATCTCTACGGCCGCAAGCGGATGTTCCTGGTCGGGCTCGCGCTGTTCACGCTGGCCTCGCTGGCCGGGGGACTGGCCCAGGACGGCTGGCAACTGCTTCTCGCGCGGGCCGCGCAGGGACTCGGCGCCGCCGTGCTGGCGCCCTCGACGCTGACGATCGTCACCTCGGCGGTGCCGGAGGGCGCGGCCCGTGCCCGCGCCATCGCCACCTGGACCGCGGTCGGCGCGGGCGGCGGGGCGGCCGGCGGACTCGTCGGCGGAGTGCTCGTGGACACCCTGTCGTGGCGGTGGGTGCTGCTGATCAACGTGCCCGTCGGCGCGGTCGTCCTGCTCAGCTCACTGCGCTGGCTCCCGGAGAGCCGGGCCGGGGACGGGCGGCGGCTCGACCTGCCCGGCGCCGTCCTGGTCACGGCGGGCCTCGGGCTGCTGGCCTACGGCATCTCGCAGACCGAGGCCGAGGGGTGGACGGCCGCCGCGACCCTGGTCCCGCTGGCCGCCGGACTCGCGCTGGTCGCGCTCTTCCTGGTCGTCGAGGCCCGCACGGCCGCTCCGCTGATGCCGCTCGGGCTGTTCCGGTCGCGGGCGGTGTCGTCGGCCAACGCGGCGATGTTCCTGAGCGGCTCCGCGATGTTCTGCATGTGGTTCTTCATGACGCTGTACGCGCAGAACGTCCTCGGATACAGCCCGCTGGAGGCCGGACTCGCCCTGGTGCCCAGCTCCCTGGCCGTCCTCGTCGGCTCCAAGGCGGCGCCCCGCTTCATGCCGGTCCTCGGCGCGCGCAACGTCGCCGTCCTCGGGACGCTGATCGCGGCGGTCGGCTTCGGCTGGCAGTCGCAGATGACCGCGCGGGGCGGCTACCTCACCGAGATCATGTTCCCCGGAATCCTGATGATGCTGGGCGCGGGCCTGACCGCCACCCCGCTCGCCGCACTCGCCACCTCGGGGGCGGCGCCGGGCGAGGCCGGTCTCGTCTCCGGGTTGATCAACACCTCGCGCACGATGGGGGGTTCGCTGGGCCTCGCCGTGATGTCGACGATCGCGGCGGCGCGGACGGCGAACGCGCTGGGGGTGGGCGGGACGCGAGGCGCGGTCAGTGTGATCAGTACGGCGGGGCCCGACGGCGGTGTGCCGGAGGCGCTGACGGAGGGGTACGCGCTGGCCTTCCGTACGGGGGCGGGGGTGCTGCTCGGCGGGGTGGTGCTGATGCTGGTGTGGCTGCCGTGGGCGAAGGGGGCCGGGCCGACAGTGGCCGCGAAGGTGGCCGAGGGGACGGCCTCCACCAACTCGGAGGGCACGACTTCCACGAGTTTCGAGAAGTGAGGCAACGATCCGGGCGGCTCGTGGACTCCTTTAGACATCTAGGAGGTGCCCATGGGGGATCGCAAGGAGGCTCGGGGGACTCGGGACGACGAGTTCCAGAGCTTCGTCACCGGCCGCTGGCCGCGGTTGATGCGGACGGCATTTCTACTGACGGGGGAGCAGCACGCCGCGGAGGACCTGGTCCAGTCGACGCTGGAACAGGTCTTCGTGGCCTGGCGCAAGGTCGGCTCGGCGGACGATCCGGAGGCGTACGTACGGCGCGTGATGATCAACGCGCACGCACGCAAACACCGCAGACGGCTCAAGGAGTTCCTGGCCCCGAAGGACGACTCGGGACTGGTGCGCGAGATCGCCGACACCGGTGACCGCATCGCCCAGGCCGAGGACCGCAACGCCCTGCTGAAGGCACTGGCCCAACTGCCCCCGAGGCAGCGGGAGGCGGTGGTGCTGCGGTACTGGGAGGACCTGACCGAGACACAGACGGCGCAGGCGATGGGCTGTTCCGTCGGCGCGGTGAAGAGCAACGCGGCCAAGGGGATCGCGAAACTCCGCGCCATACCAGGACTCGCCGAGACGGTGACGCAGGGAGGGTCGAAGTGATGAGCGCGGACCGGGAGACGAACCACACCATGACGGACAGAGACATCGCCTTCCTGCTGGCCGACGCGGCGGACGAGGTCGAGATCGGCATAGCCCCCTACCAGGCGGTGATCCGCGGCGGCCGTCGCCGCCGGGCCCGCCGCTGGGCGCTCGCCACGGCCGCGGCACTGGTGATCACGGGCGCGTCGGGCACCCTGGCACTGGCCTCGCTGCGCGACAACGGCGGGGCGGAGGTGACGCCCGCGGTCTCCCAGAAGCCGACCCGGCCGTCGACGCCGGAGGAGCGGCACGTGTACCTGCCGCAGGAGACGATGCTCGGGACGGGCACCGACAAGGGCAAGGACTGGTACGTCACGGTCGAGGTGTGGGGTGCCCCCCGCACCAAGGCGGAGGCCCAGGCCCAGCTGACCGCCATGTCCATCCGTGGCGATGAGCCCTGGGACAGGGACAACGCGTCCGCACTGGTCGGCAAGGTCACGTACTTCGTGAAGCAGTCGTACGGGAGCGGAGACCCGAGCCTGCTGATGGGCGACTCGGCCTCCCCGCAGGACACCATGGCGGGCACGGACCTCAAGTCGGGCGCGTCCACTCTGGACCCGAAGAAGACCGACGGCCCCCAGCGGCTGGTGGTCGGCCAGGTCGCCAAGACGACGCGGACGGTCCAGTGCACCTGGAAGGACGGCACGTCCACCGAGGCCCACAGGGTGGCTTCGGGGGCCGACGTCAACAGCGACGAGGCGACGATCCGCCCGGCGGCCGGCTCTCCGGACAACTGGTTCGTGTGCGTCGCCCCGGAGGGAACGTCGTTCGACGCGGTGAAGGTGACGAAGTAGGAGGTAGGAGGTAGGAAACAAGAAGCAGGAAGTAGGAGCTGTCCGGCCGTTCCCACGGCGGGTCCGGGGGAGCGGCCGACGGCACATCGTCCTGCTTTACTCGGCCGGTCGCATCCCGTAGTAGGGGCTGACGGTCCGGGCCAGCTTCCGCTGAATCACCCGCAGCATCCTGATCGTCGTCTCGTCGTCGCGCCCGGTGGTGGTCTGCCAGTCGACACCCGACCCGGCGAGGTCACTGACGAAGACGATCTCCGTGGCCAGCAGGACCCGCGCCCAGTCCGCCGCACCGAGCGGGGTGTCTTCGCTCAGCGCGCTCCGGAGTCTCCGACACTGGTCGAGCAGATCCCGCTGCCCGGCAAACCCCATTCCTACGGCGAGTTGATCGCTACAGCGCGCGGGACCACCCCACTCCAGGAGCGCACGGACCAGCAACTCGACCTCGTACACGGCCAACAGCTCACTGGCCTTCACTGTGTCCTGCAACTGGGGTTCGCTCCTTCCGCTGACGCGCCGAGGCGGGGTCCCCGGTGCCGGGCAGGCTACCTGTCTCTTTCACCCGGGCGCCGGGGACCTAAGGGGCCATGGCGCGCACGGCGCGAACGATCAGGGTTCCGATGTGACCGGCATCGGGGGCCGCGTGGACGCGCGACACGGCCTCGACGAAGCCCGCCGAGAGTAGGTGACTTCTCCACATCGCGGGTGTGTAGCTGTAACGGTAGGTGTACGTTGCCGGTCCGGCGAAGCCACCCTTGTACATGCCCTGCGGGCCGTAGGCGCCCGGGATGGCCGGTGGCTGGGAGAAGACGAAGACGCCTCCAGGGTTCAGCCGTTGGCGGAGCGGGGAGTGGTGTCGTGCCGAACCGAGAGCCGAACGAGGGTCTTGCCCGACTCCTCGAAGAAGCCAGGTGGACGTACAAGCAACTGGCCTTGAACGTCAACCGAGTTGGCGCCGAGCGTGGTCTACTGCTCAGCTACGACGAGTCGGCCGTGAAGCACTGGCTGAACGGAGCGATGCCCCGGAAACCCGTCCGGCCGGCCGTCGTCGAAGCTCTCGCGCGACGCATCGGGCGCTCAATCACCCACGAGGAAGCGGGACTTGGGGCTTCACCGATCGTGTCCGGATTGGACGTTGCGCCTGAGCACGCGCTGACCTCTATTGAGGGTCTGGTCGATACCGGAAGGGCAGACATGGACCCATCGCGCCGAGCGGTTCTCACGACCGCGCTCTACTCGGCAACGCTCGCCGTATCGCGCTTCGACGAAGCCGACGAGACACTGGAGCGGCTGGAGCATCAGGCCGCAGGCCGAACCGTCAGGATCGGGCCCGGAGACGTGGCCGTTGTCCGCAGCATGACGGACAAGATCGCCGACATCCTCGACGAGTTGGGGGGCGCGCACGCGCGCCCGATGGCCGCAGCGTTCATCGTCAACTCGGTCTCCTCCTACCTCCGGGCAGACGGAACCGAGGACGTCAAGAACGACATGCGGGCCGCCGCATCCGATCTCGTGTACCTCACGGGATGGATGGCCATGTACGAAAAGGCCCACGGGCTGGGGCAGCGGTACTACCGCCAGGCCCTCGGCCTGGCGAAAGCGGGCGGCGACGAAGTCACCTACTGCCGCACACTGCGAGGCATGGCCCTTCAGGCCGCCAACCTGAAGCACGCGAACAAGGCCCTCGAACTCGCCGACTCGGCAGCAGAAGCGGCCCCGCAGTCCGGCCCGAGGCTGCAAGCCTTCCTCCGGGGACAGCAAGCGCACGGCGCGGCCCTGGTGGGCGACCGGCGACAAGCCCACATGCGGCTCCGCGAGACCGAAGCCGCACTCTCCCAGGCAGACAACCGCCGTGACGCCGTGGGCGGTTACGACCGGGCGGCCTACGAGTTCCACGTGTCGAGCGTGCTGTACGCCCTCGGAGACGTTCCCGGTTCGATCGAAGCGATGAAGGCGTCGAACCGGGCACGGCCCTCGATGGAGAAGCAGGGCAACGCCCACGCGAACGGCCTGCTCGCGCAACGGCAACTTGAGATCGGCCACCTTGAAGCCGCGTGCGCCACGTGGGGGGAGTTCCTCGACGACTACGAACAACTCTCGTCGGCCCGCGCTGACGAACACTTCCAGATCATGAGGCGACGCATCCGGCCGTACGCGAGCAACCCGAGGGTGCGGGAGCTGAACGAGCGGGCGCGGGAGCTTGCTCGGCAGAAGGCGGCGGCATAGTCCGCGGATGCCTGCGGTGTTTCGCCCTGCCTCCGGCATGGCGGGCTTTCGGCGCCGACTTCCGCCTCGTACAAGGATGTTGACGGCATGTGCGAGGACATCACGGATCCATGCCGACCTGGGCCTCCGGTCCGTCCGCTCCTACGATCGACGCCTCGGAGAGGGGAACCGGATGGACGGGAACCGGCAAGGGCGTGACATCCGCACGGTCGATGACGTGCTTCGGCTCCTGGATGGGCTGTTCGCGCCAGAGGTCGATCGTTGGAGTTCTCGGGGTGCCTCCTGGTGGGACGGTTTTTATGCGGACCGCGGCAAACCGGTGCCGTTCTTCGTGGCGAAGCCGGACGAGAGTCTGGTCGGGTATCTCGACCGGGGGCTGATACCCGGGGGTGGCCGTGCCCTGGACCTGGGGTGCGGACCGGGACGCAACGCCCTTCAACTGGCCGCGCGGGGCTTCGAGGTGGACGGGGTGGATCTGTCGCCGGCCGCTGTCGCGTGGGCGGAGGAGAGGGCCCGTGACTCGGGAGTCCGGGTCCGGTTCCACTGCGGGGACGCGTTCGCCCTCGTTGGCGCGGAGCTTCCCGGCCCCTACGACCTCGTCTACGACTCCGGCTGCTTCCACCACCTGCCCCCGCACCGGCGCATCAGCTACCTCGCCCTGCTGGACCAAGTCCTCGCCCCCGGCGGCCACTTCGCGCTGACCTGTTTCGCGGCGGGCGGGATGGGCTCGGAGTTGCCCGACGCCGAACTCTACGGCGGCTCCGGTCTGCACGGCGGACTGGCCTACACGGCCGACGAGTTGCGGTGGATCTTCGGGGAGTCGGAGGGGGAGCTGGAGGTGGTCGAGTTGCGCCGGATGCGTGACGAGGCGGTCGAATCTCCGTGCTTCGGTGAGGACTTCCTCTGGACGGCGTTGTTCCGCCGAGCCCCGAAAGCGTAGGGCCGGGGGGGCTGGGGGCTACAGCCAACCCTGCTGCCGGGCCTCCCGCATCGCCTCCATGCGGTTGCGGGTGGCCGTCTTGCCGATCGCCGACGAGAGGTAGTTGCGGACGGTGGACTCGGAGAGGTGGAGCTTTGTGGCGATGTCGGAGACCGTCGCGCCGTCCACCGAGGCCTTGAGGACGTCGCATTCGCGGGCGGTGAGCGGGTTCGGGCCCGCGCTCAGGGCGGCGGCGGCCAGGGCCGGGTCGATGACCGTTTCGCCGGTCAGGGCGCGGCGGATCGCTGCGGCGAGGTCCTCCACGGGGCCGTCCTTCACCAGGAAGCCGGCCGCGCCCGCCTCCATCGCCCGGCGGAGGTAGCCGGGGCGGCCGAAGGTCGTGAGGATCAACACCCGGCAGTCGGGGGCCTGTTCGCGGAGTTCGGCGGCGGCGTCGAGGCCGCTCATGCCGGGGAGTTCGATGTCCAGGAGGGCGACGTCGGGACGGTGGATCAGGGCGGCGTCCACGATCGCGTCGCCCCTCCCGACCTGGGCGACGACCTCCAGGTCCGCCTCCATGCCGAGCAGCAGGGCGAGGGCGCCGCGCATCATGCCCTGGTCCTCGGCGAGCAGCACTCTGACGGACTTGGCGGGCCGGTGGTCCCGGGGCATCTCATCCACGGGGCAAGGGTAAGGCCCGGAGCGGTTATCAAAAACTCTTCATTGTTCGCGTCCGCGAGTCTTGACGGTCTTCGGCTGCGGGCAAACAATCGCCTCGGCATTCCGCCGGCGCCATGCAATTCCCCGAACAGAGCCGCTTTCGGAAAACTTTCGACAGTTCGACATGGGTTCGACATTTCGATCGCGAATGGGTTCGGTATTTCGATCGAACGGTGTCCGGTATATCGACCACCCCCTCCAGGAAAACCAGCCCCTCCAGAAAAAGAGGTGCACCGTGTTATTGAGACCGCTGAGACTCCTCCGCACCCGGCCGCGCCGGCTGAGAAACGCCACCCTGGCCGCACTGTCCGCGCTCGTGACCGTCCTCGCACTGGCCGTAGGCGTTCCGCAGGCGTCGGCCGCCACCTCGCTCCCGTGCGACATCTACGCCACCGCCGGGACACCGTGCGTCGCCGCGCACAGCCTCGTCCGGGCGCTCTACTCGTCGTACAACGGCTCGCTCTACCAAGTGCAGCGCGCCTCCGACAGCGCCACCGCGAACATCGGGCTGCTGGCAGCCGGGGGATACGCCAACGCGGCGGCCCAGGACTCGTTCTGCTCCGGTACGACGTGCATCATCACCAAGATCTACGACCAGTCCGCGCGCCACAACGACCTCACGATCGAGGGCGCGGGCGGGGCGGGCGTGGCCGATGTCGGGGCGCCCGCGGACGCCCTGCCGGTGACCGTCGGCGGGCATCAGGTCTACGGCCTGGAGATCTCCGCCGGGATGGGCTACCGCGACAACTCCACCTCGGGCGTGGCGACGAACGGCGCCGCCGAGGGGATGTACATGGTGACCTCCGGCACGCACGTCAACGGCAGTTGCTGCTTCGACTACGGCAACGCCGAGACCAACAACCAGGACACCGGCAACGGGCACATGGACGCGATCAACTTCGGTACCGAGTGCTGGTTCGCGCCCTGCTACGGCAGCGGTCCCTGGGTGCAGGCCGACCTGGAGAACGGGCTGTTCCAGTCGGACTCCGGGTACAGCAAGAACACGGCGAACACCGGTACCGGGGCGATACCGTTCGTCACCGCTTTGCTGAAAAACAACGGTCAGGACCATTTCGCGCTGAAATACGGAAACGCCCAGTCGGGGAGTCTCACGACCACTTATTCCGGGGGTGAGCCCACCACGAGCGGCTACTCGCCCATGCACCAGGAGGGCGCGATCGTCCTGGGCACCGGTGGCGACAACAGCAACGGCTCCATCGGGTCGTTCTTCGAGGGCGTCATGACGGCCGGCATCCCGACGGACGCCGCCGACAACTCCGTACAGGCGAACATCGTGTCCGTCGGCTACGGCGGCACCACTGGCACGACCGGCACACTGGCGGCCGGGTCGGAGATCTCTCTCCGCGCGACCACCTCGTGCTGTACGGCCGACTACATCCGCCACCAGAACAACGCGGCGGTTCTCTCGGCCATCACGTCCAGCAGCGCGGCCCTCGACAAGGGCGACGCCACCTGGATCGTCCGCCGGGGACTCGCCGACAGCTCCTGCTATTCGTTCGAGTCGCGGAACTATCCCGGCGACTTCCTGCGCCACTACAACTACCAGCTCTACCGCCAACCCATGGTCGGCACCGCGCAGTTCAGACAGGACGCCACGTTCTGCGCGTCGACCGGCAAGAGCGGTACGGGCACCTCGTTCGCGTCGTACAACTACCCGACCAGATACCTCCGGCACTACAACTACAACGTCTACATAGCGAGCGACGGCGGCTCGAACGCCTTCGACAGCGCTACCTCGTGGACGGACGACGTGAGTTGGGTCGTCACGGCTCCCTGGGCGCCGTAGCCACTACGGAGGGTGCCAAGTCGGTTGCCTCCACCGGGAGTTCGGCGGTCACGGTGAAACCGCCGCGTGGCGACGGGCCGGCCCGCAGGGAGCCACCCGCCGCCGCGAGGCGTTCGGTGAGGCCCTTCAGGCCGGTTCCGCCGACGCCCTCGGTGGGACCGGTCGCCGCTCCCGCGTACCCGGTGCCGTCGTCCGCGACGGTCAGGCGGGCGCGGTCCAGGACGCCGTCGAGGGTGATCTCGCAGCGGGCCGCGCTACTGTGCCGTACGACGTTGGTCACCGCCTCGCGGACCACCCAGCCGAGCAGGGCCTCGGTCTGCGGGGTCAGCGGCGGGCCCGACTGGCGGACCACCGGGTCGATGTCGGCGGCGGACAACGCGGAGCGGGCGCGGTCCAGTTCGGTGGCGAGGCTGCCCTCGCGGTAGCCGGTGACGGCCTCGCGGATCTCGGTGAGCGCCTGCCGGCCGACCGATTCGATGTCGGTGATCTGTTCCAGCGCCGCCTCCATGTCGCGGGGCGCCAGTCGGCGGGCCGCCTCCGACTTCACCACGATCACCGAGAGGGTGTGGCCGAGCAGGTCGTGCAGGTCGCGGGAGAAGCGCATCCGTTCCTCCGCCACCGCTCGGCGGGCCAACTCCTCGCGGGCGGCGCGCAGTTCGCGTACGGCCTCGGAGAGGGAGAGGATCGCCGCGGTCACCATCGTCGACAGGAACGTGCCATAGGCGACGTTGATCGCGTCCCAGCCCGCCCGGTAGATGGAGACCGCCGCGGCGAGCGCGGTGAGCGAGAGGCCGACCTGGCCGAGGCGCGGGCCGCGCAGGCAGGCGCCGGTGGCGAGGCCGAGCAGCGGGAAGAAGTACAGCCAGCTGCCGCCGTAGCCGAGGGCGAGGCCGCAGGTGACCAGGCCCATCACGACGAGCGCCACCCGGGTCGAGACCGCCTCGCGCTTCTCCTTCACGAACGAGCGGAACACCACATAGATGTAGAGGGAGTTGAAGGTCAGCAGGCCCAGGCCGCCGATCCAGGGGTTGTCGGCCTTGCCCTGGAGGAGGTTGGAGAAGGAGCCCAGGCCCATCAGCAGCCACGGCAGCAGGGAGAAGCCGCTCGGCGGCGGACCCGGGTTCTCGGGCCACTCGCCCTTCCGGCGCGCCTCCTTCTGCGCGACCTTGAACTCCGCCATGTCCGCCCGCCACTTGGCCCGCGCCACCCGCCAGGCGCGTACCTGGCATCTGATCCCTCGCATCCAGGTCATCTCTCCCGCTCCCCCGGTCACACGGTCCGCCCGGTCCGGCGGTACGCCAGCACAGCGTACGAACCGAACGCGAGCAGCCAGGCCGTCAGGACGATGATCGCGCCGAGTGCCGGGGCGTGCCCGTCGGCGACGGAGGTGCCGAGTTCGGCGAAGCGGTTGGTGGGGGTGTAGGCGGAGACCGCGCGCAGCCAGCCGGGGAACAGGCTGATCGGGAACCACAGGCCGCCGATCACCGCGAGCCCCAGGTTGCAGGCCATGTTGGCGACGCCGGTGGTCTGGGAGGTGAGCCCGTAGCCGTTGCCGAGGCCGAGCAGGGTGAAGGGGATCGAGCCGAGCCACAGCAGCAGCGCGATCAGCGCCCACTGCCAGACGGCCAGCCGTACGCCGTTGACCAGACCGCCAGCCGCGAGCACCGCGACGATCGCCGGCAGCACGGTCACCGAACCGGTCAGCGCCCGGCCCAGGACCACCTGGCGCGGGGTCATCGGCGTCACCCGCAACTGCCGCAGCCAGCCGATCGCCCGGTCCTCGGCGACCCCGCCCCCGGTGTTGAGCGCGGAGCCGACCGCGCCGTAGGCGGCCATACCGACCATCGCCGTGGCCTTGTAGCCGCTGTCGTCGCCGCCGAGGTTCGTGAACAGCAGGTACATCATCACGGGCATCGCGATACCGCCGATCACGAAGCCGATGTCGCGGAGGGTGCGGCGGACTTCGAGGCGCAGGTAGTCGATCATCGGACCGTCTCCAGATCGAGTTCGAGTTCACGTGCTGTCAGTGCCAGGAACGCGTCGTCGAGCGACGCCGGTGTGACCTCCAGGCCGAGGATCGCGTTCAGGTCCGCCAGTGCGCGTACCGTCGCGTCCGAGTCGTCGGTGCGCAACCGGGCGCGGTCGCCCCGGACTTCGAGGGTGCGTACGCCCGGCAACCGGTCCAGGCCCTCCGTGGGGCGGCCCGCCAGGTCGATGGAGACGAGGCTGCCGCCCGCCGCCCGCTTGAGCTGTTCGCCGGTGCCGTCGGCGACGATCCGGCCGCGGTCGATGACGACGATCCGGTCGGCGTGCGCGTCGGCCTCCTCCAGGTAGTGGGTGGAGAACAGGACCGTGTGGCCGCGCCGCGCGAAGCCCCGCATCGACTGCCAGAACGCGTGCCGCGCCTCCACGTCCAGCGCGGCGGTCGGCTCGTCCAGCACGATCAGCGACGGGTTCCCGGCCAGCGCCACGGCGAACCGCACCCGCTGCGTCTGCCCGCCCGACAGCCGGTCCACCCGCCGCCCGGCCAACTCGCCGATCCCGGCCAGCTCCAGGGCCCGCGCTACGGGCATCGGCGCCGGATAGCGCCGGGCGACGAAGGTGACCAACTCGCCGACCGTAACCCGGGGTACCGCCCGTGCCTCTTGCAGCATCGCCCCGACCAGGCCGCCGCGTACGGCCAACTCCGGTGCCGCGCCGAACAGTTCGACCGTGCCGGCGTCGGGCGCGTTCAGCCCGAGCAGCAGCGAGATCGCCGTCGACTTGCCCGCGCCGTTGCGGCCGAGCAGCGCGACCGTCTCGCCGCGCCCGATCTCCAGGTCCACCCCGTCGACGGCACGCACCGCGCCGAAGGTCTTGACCGCCCCCGCGAAGGACACGGCCCGCTCGGTCCCGCCGGCTGCCCCGCCGGTTGCCCCACCTGTCTGTGTCATGGGTACGACGCTACGAAGCCGCACTCCTCGCGCGGCAGATGCGCTTGTACGGACTCGGGCAGGACAAATGTCACCGGTCCGCAGCCGCGGCACCCCGACCTGACACGGTGTCAGGAGCCTTCACAAGTAAGGGACGCTCGGCTATACAAGGGTCGCCGGACTGGAACGCGTTCTAGGTCGGCCCGTGACGACCTCGGTGCGGCCGACGGTGCGGACGGCCGCACCGAGGTCTTCGACCACCGGCGATCAGGAGCCCCATGCCCATCGACGCAGCCCTGGCCCTCGCGGCCGAACCCCGGACCGGCGAGATCTCCTGGACCACCAAGGACGTCCAGCTCTACCACCTCGGCCTCGGCGCGGGCACCCCGGCGACCGACCCCGACGAGCTGCGCTACACCCTGGAGTCCCGGCTGCACGTCCTGCCGAGCTTCGCCACCGTCGCGGGCAACGGCTCACCCGGCGTGATCAGCGGCCTGTCCATGCCCGGCATCGAGGTCGACCTCGCCCGCGTCCTGCACGGCGGCCAGTCCCTGCGCCTGCACCGCCCCATCCCGGCCAAGGGCACCGCGACCAGCACCGGCAACATCGCCGCCGTCTACGACAAGGGCAAGGCGGCCGTCCTCGTCATGCGCACCGAAGTCGCCGACGCCGACGGCCCGTTGTGGACCAACGACGCCCAGATCTTCGTACGGGGGGAGGGGGGATGGGGTGGCGACCGCGGCCCTTCCACTCGCCTCGAACCGCCAACAGGCGCCCCGGACAAGGTGGTTGAGCGGCACATCCGCGAGGACCAGGCCCTCCTCTACCGCCTCTCCGGCGACTGGAACCCGCTGCACGCCGACCCCGAGTTCGCCAAGCTCGCCGGGTTCGACCGGCCCATCCTGCACGGTCTCTGCACCTACGGCATGACGCTCAAGGCCGTCGTCGACACCCTGCTCGACGGCGATGTCACCCGGGTGCGCGCCTACGACACCCGGTTCGCCGGAGTCGTCTTCCCCGGCGAGACGCTGCGCATCCGCATGTGGCGCCTCGGCGACAGCGAGGTGCGCGTCGCGGTGAGCGCCGTCGAGCGGGACGACGCGCCCGTCCTCGCCGACACGATCGTCGAACACTCCTGAACCAGGCCCGAGTTGAGCAGAGTCGAGGGGAGCGCCCCATGCGCGCAGCCGTACTGCACGAGATAGGCCAGGACAAACTGGAAGTCCTCGACGACGTCGAGACGACGGGCTTCGGACCCGGCCGGGTCAGGATCCGGGTGCGCGCCACGGGGCTGTGCCACTCGGACCTGTCCGCGATGGCCGGTGTCCTGCCGCAGCCCGCGCCGTTCGTGCCCGGCCACGAGGGCGCGGGCGAGATCCTCGAAGTCGGCGAGGGCGTCAGCCACTTGAAGCCCGGCGACCGGGTCGTCGTCTGCTGGCTGCCGGCCTGCGGTGTGTGCGCCGCCTGCAAGCGCGGCCAGACCCAGCTGTGCCTGGCCGGTTTCATGAACGCGGGCACCCCCAACTTCAGGCGCCCCGGCGGCGATGTGTTCGGCTTCGCGGGCACCGGCACCTTCGCCGAGGAGGTCGTCGTCGACGCCGGATGCGCGGTCCCGATCCCCGACGACGTGCCCTTCGACATCGCCGCCCTCATCGGCTGCGGTGTCACCACCGGACTCGGCGCCGCCCTCAACACCGCCGATGTGGAGGCCGGTTCGTCGGTCGCCGTGATCGGCTGCGGTGGCGTCGGCATCTCCGCGATCCAGGGTGCCCGGCTCAAGGGCGCCGCCGAGATCGTCGCCGTCGACCCGGTCGCCTCGCGCCGCGAGTCCGCGCTCAAGTTCGGTGCCACCAGGGCGGTTTCACCGGACGAGCTGCCCGCCGCCAAGCAGGAGGTCACCGCGGGCGAGGGCTTCGACTACGTCTTCGAGGTCGTCGGCCGCTCCGCCACCGCCCGCACCGCCTACGAGAACACCCGGCGCGGCGGCACCCTCGTCATCGTCGGCGCGGGCGCGCTGGACGACTTCCTCCAACTCAACATGTTCGAGCTGTTCTTCGACGAGAAGCGCATCCTGCCCTCGATGTACGGCGGGGGAGACGTGCTGCGTTCCTACGAGCGCACGATCGCCCTGTGGCGGGCGGGCCGCGTCGACCTGGAGGGCCTGATCACCCACCGGGTGCCGCTCGCGGACATCAACGAGGCCCTGGACCAGATGCGTTCGGGGACGGCCCTGCGCACCTGCATCGAGATCTGAAGGCCGGTCATGACGCTGCCACTTGAGGGCCTGGTCGCGATCGTCACCGGCGCCGGGCGCGGGCTCGGCCGGGCCGAGGCGCTCGAACTCGCCCGGCTCGGCGCGGCCGTGGTCGTCAACGACTACGGCCAGCCCGGCCGGGACGGCTCCGGCGAGGCCTCCGCGGGCCCCGCCGAACGGGTCGCCGCAGAGATCCGCGAGGCGGGCGGCCGGGCCGTCGCCCACACCGGGGACGTCGCCGACAGCCAACAGGCGAGCCAGCTGGTCGAGTTGGCGCTCGACGAGTTCGGCGGGCTCGACATCCTCGTCAACAACGCGGGCATCCTCCGTGACCGCATGGTTTTCTCCATGACGGAGGGCGAGTGGGACTCGGTGATCCGGGTCCATCTCAAGGGCCACTTCAACACGACCCACTTCGCGTCCGCGCACTGGCGCCGCCGGTCCAAGGAGAAGGGCGCGCCGGTGTACGGGCGGATCGTGAACACCTCCTCCGAGGCGTTCCTCGCCGGTTCCGCCGGACAGCCCAACTACGCGGCGGCGAAAGGCGGAATCGTCGGCCTGACCACCTCCACCGCGCTCGCGCTGGCCAAGTACGGCGTCACCGCGAACGCCATCTGCCCGCGCGCCCGCACCCGGATGACCGAGGACGTCTTCGCCGGTTTCCAGGAGCCCGAAGACGGCCTCGACCCTCTAGCCCCCGAACATGTCGCCCCGCTCGTGGGCTACTTGGCCTCACCCGCCGCCGCCCGGATCAACGGACAGCTGCTCGTCGTCCACGGCGGCATGGTCGCGATCGTCGAACGCCCGCACGTGCAGGCCAAGTTCGACAGCAAGCAGGACACCTTCACCTACGACGAGCTGGACGCCGTACTCACTCCGCACTACGCGAGGCGACCGGCGGAGGAGACGTTCGCGGCGGCCGAGGTGCTCGGGCTCAAGCGGGAGCCGGGCGGAGCATAGGGAACGCGACGGCCCCGCCCGTCCGGAGACGTGCGGGGCCGTGTGGTGCAGGGTGCCTGACGTACCGTCAGGCGCTCGCGTAATCGGACTGCTCGGACGGCTTGCGGTGACGGCCGTGGGCGGCGGCGTCGCCGTCCTGCGCCGAGACCGGGCCCCGGTGCTTGCCGTGGCCGGAGGTGTCCTGGGCGTCGGCGGAGATCGTCTGTGCGGTGCTCGTGTCGTTCATCGGAAACTTCACCCCGTAGTAACAAGATCTTTCATACAGCTCGGCGATCTTATCCAGCCGTTCCGGGGCCGAAGCGAGGCGGACCGCCGTCCGGAACGACTTCGTTACCGAGCCGCACCACTTTGTTACCCGACCGCCACCCGGCCTTTGAGCGGCGCCTCCCGCAACGGCACCGGACGCGGTGCGACCGGCACCGGAGGATCCGGTTCGGACGGTCGCGACGGCTCGGGCGCGGCCTCCCCAGGCGCGCCCACCGTCCCGTCCCGAACCGGATCCCCCGGGCGTGTTTCCCCCGTACCCCCGGTTTCCCCCTTTACCCCAGGGGTCCCCCCGGCCCCCGGGCCCCCGTTGTCCCCCGCCCCCCTGGGCACCGCGAACCGCACCACACCGCACGGCACTTCCCGTGTGGCGTACGGCAGTTGCAGCACCCCGTCCTCGCTCCACAGCCCGGCGCCCGCCAACCACCCCTCGGGCGCCGGGAGTTGGAGCAGCTGCCGGTCCGTGGGCCGCCACACGCCGAGCCAGCTGCCGCCCGGCCCGTCGATGCGCAGCGCCACCCCGCAGTTCTCCGGCATCAGCACCTGCCCCGGCTGGATCGCGAACGGCGTCACCGTGCAGTCGGGCACCCGCAGGCACTCCGGGAACCGCACCGGCAGCGTGGAGCCGATCACCCCCCAGCCCAGCCGCTCCTCCCGCCCGGGCGCCGGCGCGTCCGAGCGGATCAGCAGCAGCCCGCTGTCGGGATCGGCCGCGAGCAGCCGGTCGTCACTGTCCGCGGCGATCTGGAGCAGCGGCGACACCTCCCCGTCCCGCTCCAGGTCGACCACGATCGCCTTGGTCCGCCCGCCGACCTCGCGGTCCAGCGCCAGCATCCGCCCCGTCCGGTCGAGCCAGACCCCGCCCGAACAGCGCCCCGGGACCATCGCGAGATGCTCGGGCCCGAAGGCACCCCCCGCCACCAGCCACACGGCCGTCGACCGCCGGCCCACGGCGAGGGCGTACGCCTTCTCGCCGCCCGGCGCCGGCGGCAGCAGCCGCAGCCGGGTGTCCGGGTCCGGGCACTCGATCGCGCCGAGCGGCAGCTCACCGGTGCCCGGTCCGGTCGGATAGAGCAGCGAGAACGCGTGCCGCCCGTCGACCAGCCGCCGGATCAGCACCCGCCCGTCGCCCATCGGCTGCACCTCGCTGCCGGGCTCCTCCGGCTGGTTGCCGGGCAGCGGCACCGCGTACGGCTCCGGGCCGTCCAGGGTCCACCGCTCCGGGAACAGACAGTCGCCGGCCGGCGCGAGGCGGGCCGCGTACGCCCCGTCCGCGCTGATCGCGCACGCGGTGCCCGCGGCACCATCGGTCCGCGTCCCCCCGTCCGTCTCCCCGTCCTCGTCCGCCGCCGTGGGCTCGATCGCACAGGCCGTCATGGTTCGGTCACCTCCGGCGACGAAACTAGTTTTCGTACGTACGGACGTGGGACCGATGAGCAGCCTCATCACACATAAGGGTGGCCAAGTAACGATTCGCCTGAGGAAACCGGGGCCGGTGTGCTGAACGGGACCGTAGGCCGTCTACGGCCGCTTCAGCGGTTCAGCCCCGCAGTGCGGCCAGGTAGCCTTTGCCCGTGCCCCGTCAGCCCGTATCCCGTCAGTCCGCACCCCGCCTGTCCGAAGTCGTCGCCGCGCTGGAGAACCTGTGGCCCGCCGAACGGGCCGAGTCCTGGGACGCGGTCGGCACGGTCACGGGCGACCCGGACCAGGACGTCACACGCGTGCTGTTCGCCGTGGACCCGGTCCAGGAGATCGTCGACGAGGCGGTGAAGCTGGGCGCCGACCTCCTGGTCACCCACCACCCCCTCTACCTTCGCGGTACGACCACGGTCGCGGCCTCCACCTTCAAGGGCCGCGTGGTGCACACCCTGATCAAGCACGACATCGCGCTGCACGTCGCCCACACCAACGCCGACCGCGCCGATCCGGGAGTCTCCGACGCCCTCGCGGGCGCGCTCGACCTCCGAGTCGTACGACCCCTCGTGCCGGACCCCACCGACCCGGACGGCCGCCGGGGCCTGGGCCGGGTCTGCGAACTGGACCACCCCCTGACCGTCCGCGAACTCGCCGCCCGCGCAGCCGAGCGCCTCCCCGCCACCGCGCAGGGCATCCGCGTCGCCGGCGATCCCGACGCGCTGGTGCGCACGGTCGCCGTCAGCGGCGGCTCCGGCGACAGCCTCTTCGACGACGTACGCGCGGCGGGCGTGGACGCGTTCCTGACAGCGGACCTCCGCCACCACCCGGCGGCAGAATTTATTGCGGATCGAGCCCACAGTCCTCTCGCGCTGCTCGACGCGGCGCACTGGGCCACCGAGTGGCCCTGGTGCGAGCTGGCCGCCGCCCAGCTCGACGAGATCTCCGACCGCGAGGGATGGGACCTCAGGGTCCACGTCTCCAAGACGGTCACCGACCCCTGGACCGCCCACGCGGCGTCCACCGCCACACCAGACTCAATGGGAGCCCCCAACTGAACGCCGCGCCCGCCGACCAGATCCGACTTCTCGACGTCCAGGCCCTCGACGTACGCCTCCAGCAGCTCGCGCACAAGCGCAACTCGCTGCCCGAGCACGCCGAGATCGACGCGCTGACCAAGGACCTCACCCAGCTGCGCGACCTGCTCGTGGCCGTGCAGACCGAGGAGAGCGACTGCGCCCGCGAGCAGACCAAGGCCGAGCAGGACGTCGACCAGGTCCGCCAGCGCGCCACCCGCGACCAGCAGCGCCTCGACTCCGGCGCCGTCACCTCGCCCAAGGACCTGGAGAACCTCCAGCGCGAGATCGTCTCCCTCGCCAAGCGCCAGGGCGACCTGGAGGACATCGTCCTGGAGGTCATGGAGCGCCGTGAGTCCGCACAGGAGCGCACCGCCGAACTGACCGAGCGCGTCGGTTCCGTGCAGGGCAAGATCGACGACGCGACCGCCCGCCGCAACGCCGCCGACGAGACCCTCGAAGCCGATGAGACCAAGGCGGAGAAGGAGCGCGAGGTCATCGCGGCCACCATCCCCGCGGACCTCCTCAAGCTCTACGACAAGCTCCGCCAGCAGCAGGGCGGCATCGGCGCGGCCAAGCTCTACCAGCGCACCTGCCAGGGCTGCCGCCAGGAACTCGCCATCACCGACATCAACGAGATCCGCTCGGCGGCCCCCGACACGGTGGTCCGTTGCGAGAACTGCCGCCGCATCCTGGTGCGCACGTCCGAGTCCGGTCTGTAAGTCTTCCAAGGAGCGTCAGCGGTGCGGGAGTTCATCGTCGAGGCGGACGGCGGTTCCCGGGGCAACCCGGGTCCCGCGGGCTACGGCAGCCTGGTCATCGACGCGACGACGGGGGAGACCCTGGTGGAGGCGGCCGAGTACATCGGCGTCGCCACGAACAACGTCGCCGAGTACCGAGGCCTGATCGCGGCCCTCCGCGCCGCCCACGCCCTGGACCCCACCGCCCGGATCCACGTCCGCATGGACTCCAAGCTGGTCGTGGAACAGATGTCGGGCCGCTGGAAGATCAAACACCCTGATATGAAGCCACTGGCGGCGGAGGCGGGTGCGGTGTTTCCGGTGGATCAGGTGACGTACGAATGGATCCCGAGGGAGCGGAACAAACACGCGGACAGGCTGGCGAACAAGGCGATGGACGATGGCGGCGCAGCCGCCTCCCAGGGGCGCGGGGAACTGCGCGACCAGCCCCCACCGCCCCGCACTATGACGACAACCGACAAAACTGACGTCCGAGCCGCCCGCAACGTGGCCGCCCCCAGCGCAGGTTGGGCCCCCGCAGACATGGGCGCCCCCGCCACTTTCGTCCTCCTCCGCCACGGCGAAACCCCCTTCACCCCCCAGAAGCGCTTCTCCGGCAGCGGCGGCACCAACCCCTCCCTCTCACCCGTCGGCCAGGACCAAGCCGCCCGCGCGGCAACCGCGTTGGCGGCCCGCGGCACCATCCAGCACATCCTCGCGTCCCCCCTCACCCGCACCCGCGAGACCGCCGCGGCCGTGGCGGACCGCCTCGGTCTGGACGTGACGATCGAAGAGGGTCTGCGCGAAACGGACTTCGGTGCCTGGGAGGGCCTGACCTTCGGCGAGGTCAGGGAGCGCCACCCGGACGACCTGACGACCTGGCTGGCCGACCCGACGGCCCAACCCACCGGCGGCGGCGAGAGTTTCGCGGCGACGGCGACCCGTATCGCCGCCACCCGCGACAAGCTGGTCGCGGCCTACGCGGGCCGCACGGTCCTGCTCGTCACGCACGTCACCCCGATCAAGACGTTCGTCCAACTCGCCCTGGGCGCCCCGCCGGAGTCCCTGTTCCGCATGGAACTCTCGGCCGCCTCGATCTCGACGGTGGCGTACTACGCGGACGGCAACGCGAGCGTACGGCTGTTCAACGACACGTCCCACCTGCGCTGAGCGCCGCCGCCTCGCGGGCCAGCGCCTCGATCCGCCCCCAGTCCCGCGCGGCCACCGCGTCCGCCGGGATCATCCAACTCCCGCCCACACAGCCGACGTTGGGCAACGCCAGGTAGTCCGGCGCGGAGTTGACCCCTATCCCACCGGTGGGGCAGAACCGCGCCTGCGGCAACGGCCCGGCCAGCGCGCGGAGATACGCCGTACCGCCCGCCGCCTGAGCCGGGAAGAACTTCATCTCCCGCACCCCGCGCTCCAGCAGCGCCACGACTTCCGACGTCGTAGACACCCCCGGTAGGAACGGCACTCCGGCCCCCTGCATCGCCTCCAGCAGCAGATCCGTCCACCCGGGGCTCACCAGAAACCGCGCCCCCGCCGCCACGCACTCCTTCACCTGCCCCGCGGTCAGTACGGTCCCCGCCCCGACGACGGCCCCCGGCACCTCGTCCGCGATCGCCCGCAGGGCCTCCAGCGCGGCCGGCGTCCGCAACGTCACCTCGATCGCCGGCAGCCCCCCGGCGACCAGTGCCCGCGCGAGCGGTACGGCGTCGGCCGCGTCCTCGATGACGACGACGGGCAGGACGGGAGCGAGATCGAGCAGCGAGGAGGAAGCCGAGGGGGTAGCCATGGCCTCATCCTGCCGAGCGGAAGCATTCTGCGCAAAGGTCATTGCGCAGAATGCAACGCACCCTGGGGGGACTCAGTGAATAGTGAATTGGGGGGCTCAGTGAATCTCGTCCACCAGCACATCCAGCGACCAGGCCCGCCCCGCCTGCCCGGGTGCCTCCGCCTCCACCTCGTACCCCAACTCCCGCAACGCGTCCACCAGTTCAGCGGGCGTCCCGGGCGCGGCCGACGCGCTCAACAGACTGCGCACGATCCGACCCTTGGTCGCCTTGTTGAAGTGGCTGACGACCTTCCGCGTCGGCGCGTGCAGCACCCGTACGGTCGCCGTCCGCCCCGCGACCTCGCCCTTCGGCTTCCACGCCGCCGCGTACGCGGAGGACCGTAGATCCAGCACCAGCCCGTTGCCCGCGGCCTCGGGCAGTGCGGCCGCCATCGGCGCCCGCCAGTGCGCGCCGAGCGCGCCGAGCCCCGGCAGCCGTACCCCCATCGAGCAGCGGTACGAAGGGATCCGGTCCGTCACGCGCACCGCGCCCCACAGACCGGAGAAGACGAGCAGCGAGCGCGCGGCGCGCTTCTTCGCGGCGGGGTCCAGGGAAGCCAGGTCGAGGGCGTCGTAGAGGACACCCGTGTAGATCTCCCCGGCGGGTCGCGCGCCGGCGGTCCGCAGGTCGACGTTCTTGGCGATCTCGCCGCGCAGGCCCTCGCTCAGGCCGAGCACCTCGCGTGCCTTGTCCTCGTCGGCCGCGCACAGGTCGACGAGTTCGTCGAGTACGGCCGCGCGGGCGTCGGCGAGTCCCGGCAGCGACAGTGATTCCGGCTTGAGCGGGGCACCGCGGCCGGAGGAGGCCTTGCCTTCGGAGGGCGGCAGCAGGACGAGCACGGTGGGTTTCTCCTTACGGTGGGTGCTGCGCCAGCGTAAAGGGTGCGGCCGGGCGGATTGTGCCTACGCTCGTGTCATGCCCAGCCGCCGTATCCGGGTGACCGGCACCCCCGAAGCCCCGCTCCGCGCCGCCCTCACCGCGCTCCGCACCGAACTCGGCGTACCCGAGAGCTTCCCGCCGGAGGTGCTCGCCGAGGCGGAACGGGCCGCCGCGGCGGCGCCGCCCCCGGTCCCGGACGCGACCGACATCCCCTTCTTCACCGTTGACCCGCCCACGTCCATGGACCTCGACCAGGCGATGCACCTGTCCCGCCGGGGCACCGGCTTCCGCGTTCGGTACGCCATCGCCGATGTCGCCGCCTTCGTCGTCCCCGGCGGGGCGCTCGACGCGGAGGCCCACCGCCGTGTGACCACCCTCTACTTCCCCGACGAGAAGACCCCGTTGCACCCGCCCCTGCTCAGCGAGGGCGCCGCGAGTCTGCTGCCGGACGTGACCCGGCCGGCGGTGCTGTGGACGATCGACCTGGACGCGGACGGCCGTACGGTCGCCGTCGACGTCCACCGGGCGCTCGTGCGCAGCCGGGCCAAGCTCGACTACGCGACCGTGCAGCGACGGATCGACGCGGGCACCGCCGAGGAACCGGTCGCGCTGCTGAAGGACATCGGCGAGGCGCGCGAACGGCTGGAGGTGGAGCGCGGCGGCATCTCCCTCAACGTGCCCGAGCAGGAGATCGTCGAGCGCGACCACACCTACGAACTCGCCTACCGCGCCCCGCTCCCCGCCGACGGCTGGAACGCCCAGATCTCCCTGCTCACCGGCATGGCCGCCGCCGACCTGATGCTCGCGCACGGCACGGGCGTCCTGCGCACCCTGCCCGCCGCCCCCGACGGTGCTGTGGGCCGCCTCCACCGCACGGCCCACGCCCTGGGCATCGACTGGCCGCACCATGTGTCGTACGCCCAGCTCATCCGCTCCCTCGACCCGCACCTCCCGCACCACGCGGCCTTCCTCCAGGAGTGCACGACCCTGCTGCGCGGCGCGGGCTACACGGTCTTCCAGGGCGGCGACCTCCCGCCCATCACCACCCACGCGGCCGTCGCCGCCCCCTACACCCACTGCACGGCTCCGCTACGACGCCTCGTCGACCGCTACGCCGCCGAGATCTGCCTCTCTCCGTCGTCCCCGCCCGCCTGGGTCCTGGCCGGACTCGACGCCCTGCCCAAGGAGATGGCGGACGGCACGCGTCTCGCGGGCACGGTCGAGCGCGAGTGCGTCGACATTGTCGAGGCGGCGTTGTTGAAGGACCGTGTCGGCGACCTCTTCGACGGCTATGTGGTCGACGTGGAGGAACGTCAACCCACCGTGGGGAAGGTGCAGTTGGACGCTCCGGCCGTCGTCGCCCGCCTGGAGGGCGGTACGACTCCGCTGCCGCTGGGGGAGCGGCTGCGGGTCCGGCTCACACAGGCGGACCCGGGGACGTCGAAGGTACGGTTCGCGCCTGCTTGACCGCGGTCACTTCTCATTCCTACCCGCGCGTGACGATCCGCAGCGCCCGGCGGATCGCCTCCGCCTGGGCCGGTGCGAAGTCCGCGTAGAAGGCGCGCAGGAAGCCGCTGTCGTGGTCGACCGGGTTCCCCTCGGGGAGCAGCGTGTCGGGAACGCAGGCGGCGAGGGCGCGGGCCGCCTCGTCCACGCGCGGGTCGGCGGGGTCGACGGGGAGCCCGGTGTCGGCGAGCGCGTCGAGCAGCGCGTACGCCTCGTGGGCCCGGGCGACCGCGTCCGGTGTCGCGACGGCGCCGCCCACCAGATCCATGATCCGCGCCCGCTCGGCGGGGGTCGCCACGGTGTCGAGCAGGGCGAGCATCTCGCGGTCCTTGGCGGCCATCGGCGAGTCGGCGGGGAGCGCCGAGGTGTGGGTCAACTCGCTGAACACCGCAGCCAGTTCGGGAGAGACGGGTCCTTCGGCGGACAGGTCTCCCGAGTCCAGCAGGGCGCGCAGCCGGGCCCGGCGCTCCCGGATCGCGGACTCCTGCCGGGCCAGGTCCTCGTCGAGTTCGGTGAGCACCTCGACGAGGTCCCGGCCCACGTCGTCCGCGAGCACGTCCCGTACCTCGGTCAGCCCCAGGCCCAGCTCGGTGAGCCGCCGGATCCGGGCCAGGACGACGGCGTGCCGCAGACCGTAGTCGCGGTAGCCGTTGGAGCGCCGCTCCGGTTCCGGCAGCAGGCCCAGGTGGTGGTAGTGCCGGACGGTCCGCGTGGTGACGCCGACGGTCTCGGCGAGTTCTCCGATCCGCATGGGACCAGTAGAAACGCTGACGTCGCGGCAGGGTCAAGCATCGACCGGCGCGCCGAACCAGAGCCGCAGTGCTTCGGCCGGATCGTTCTCGGTGCCGTCCGTGTCCGCCGCCCAGGCCGTGAACCCGTCCGGGCGCACCAGCAGGGCGGTGAGTTCCGGGCGTCCGGGGCAGGAGGCGGTCAGGACGTCCACCATGCTCTCGTAGCCGTCCGCGCGGGCCCGGAGTTTCGGGTCGTCGGCGAGGTCGAGGAGGAGGGCGCGGCCGTTGTGGAGGTGGTCGGCGAGGCGGCTGCCGTCGGCGAGTTCGAGGTCGGGGGCGCTGCGGCCGGTCAGCGGGTGGTCGCCGGGGAGGTCGTAGCGTTGCCAGACGCCGGAGATCCGCTTGACGAGATACGTCGTCCCGTCGACCGTCCCCGCGAGGTCGGTGACCACCGAGCGCAGGGCCCGGGAGTGCGGCTCGGGGCGCATCACCGCGATCTGGGCACGCGTCCAGTCGAGCACCCAGACACCGATCGGATGCCGCTCGGCGGTGTAGGTGTCGAGCAGTTCGACCGGTGCCTGGCCGCGCACGACGAGGGCGAGTTTCCAGCCGAGGTTCATCGCGTCCCCGACGCCGAGGTTGAGCCCCTGCCCGCCGAACGGCGAGTGGACGTGCGCCGCGTCGCCCGCGAGCAGCACCCGGCCCGCGCGATAGGTGTCCGCCTGACGGCAGTTGTCGGTGAACCGGGTCGAGGAGTGGATCTTGTGCACGGTCACGTCGACGCCGGTCACCCGGCGCACACTCGCCTGCAACTCCTCGACGGTGACGGGGGATTGGCGGTCCTCGGGCGGTCCGTCGAACTCGACGGTGAGGATCCGTCCCGGCAACGGGCCGAAGGCGTACGTCCCCACGTCGGTGGTGTTCCAGCCGCCGCGCAACGGCTCGGTGCCGGTCATGTCGGCGATGGCCTGGTAGCCGGTGATCTCCGGTGCGGTGCCCGGGAATTGGATCCCGCTGAGCTTGCGTACGAGGCTGCGGCCACCGTCGCAGCCGACCAGCCAGCCGGCCCGGACGGCGTACGGCGCGGAGCCGTCCGTGGGGGAGAGGCGGACCGTCACGCCCTCCTCGTCGGCGTCGAAGCCGGTCAACTCGGCCTGCCTGCGCACCTCGACGCCGAGCGCGTCGGCATGTCGGCCGAGCAGCCGCTCCAGCGGGGCCTGCGGGACGAGTCCGACGCGGTCGACCGGGCCGAGGTCGGCGAACGCCGGGTCCGTCTCGTCGAGCAGGTCGGCCCGCAGCATGATCCCGGAGAAGTGGCCGGCGAACTTCGGTGGCGGCACGGGGTTGTTGTCGTCCCCTCCGTGCGCCCGCTTGAACTCCTTGAAGCGGCTCATCGCCTCCTCGTGGATCCGGGTCAGCTCGGGGAGCAGTCCGCGCCGGTAAAGGGCCACGGTGGCCGTGGAGTTGAGGCCGCCGGCCTTGATCGTCTCGTCGACCTCGGCCAGCCGCTCCACGACCAGCACGCGGGCCCCGCCTTGGGTCAGCTCGGCGGCGAGCAGCAGGCCCACGGGACCGGCTCCGGAGACGACGACGTCGTAGTAGGTGTCCTTCTCGGTGGTCTTCTCGGTGTTCGTGTCAGTGCCCATGCCCATGAGTGTAGTCACTAAAAAATTATGTTCGCTACACTGTTCTCATGAGTGAGGGCGAGCTCTCCCTGAGAGAGCGCAAGAAGCGGGCGACCCGGCAGCGGATCTCGAACGTGGCCACGGGCCTGTTCAAGGAGCGGGGCTTCGACGGGGTGTCGGTCGCGGAGGTCGCACGCGCCGCCGAGGTGTCGACGATGACCGTCTTCAACTACTTCCCGCGCAAGGAGGACCTGTTCCTCGACCGCATCCCGGAGGCGGTCGAGGTGCTCAGCGGGGCGGTACGCCACCGCGCCCCGGGCGAGACCCCGCTCGCCGCGCTGCGCCGCCTCACGCTCGAACTCCGAGACCAGCAGCACCCGTTGGCCGGTCCCAACGACAACTTCCCGGCCTTCTGGCAGGTCGTGATCGAATCGCCGGCCCTGCGCGCCCGCGCCCGTGAAGGCCTGGAGGAGATCGAGAACGCCCTGTCCGACGCCCTCGCCGAGACCGCCCCGGACACCCCCGACCCCGCCCTGACCGCGGCCCTGATCGTCGCCGCGTACCGATCGGTGTACGTCACCACCGCACGCCGCCTGCTCGCGGGCGAACGCGGCGAAGCGACGACCGAGGACCACCAGGCCCGGATGAACGCGGCCCTCGACATCCTGGAGCGGGCGCTCACCCCGGCATAGCGGGCACCCCCCGTCGCGTTGCACTCTTGAGGAAAGGGGGGACCCACTGGTGAACGCACGCGAACAGGCCCTGTGGACGAGGGCGAGACTGGGCCACCGCGGCCCGCCGCTCGACCTCCTGACCGCCCGCTTCGACCGGCACGTCTACGCCCCGCACGCCCACGAGGAGTTCACGATCGGCGTCTGCGTCGACGGCTCCGAACTCATCGACTACCGCGGCGGCCACATCCGTACGACCCCCGGCTCCATCGTCGTACTCGCCCCCGGCGAAATGCACACCGGCGGCCCCGGCAGCACCACCGCCGGCTACGCCTACCGCGCCCTCTACGCCGACCCGGCACTCCTGACCGACGGCACCCTCGGCGGCGTCCCGCACTTCCGCGAACCGCTCCTCGACGACGCCGAACTCGCCCGCGCGTTCCGCCTCGCGCACACCGAACTCAGCGTCTGCCCCGACCCGTTGGAGGCCGAGTCCCGCCTCCCGTGGCTGCTCACGGCCCTGGCCCGCCGCCACTCGACATCCCGCCCGGCACCGGACCTCCTCGTCGGCGCGGCCTGGGTGGCACACGCGGTACGGGACCGCCTCGCGGACGAACTCCTGACCCCGCCCTCGCTCGCGTCGCTGGCGGCGGACTTCGACCTGTCCCGCTACCAACTCCTCCGAGCCTTCCGTACGACGATGGGGATACCGCCGTACGCCTGGCTCGCCCAGTACCGGGTCACGCGGGCGCGCGGCCTGCTGGAGGCGGGCGGGCGCCCCGCCGAGGTCGCGGCCCAGGTGGGCTTCGCCGACCAGGCGCATCTGACCCGCTGGTTCCGGCGGGTGCTCGGGGTGACCCCGGCGGCCTACCGCAACAGCGTTCAAGACGCCCGATGAGGCGGCGGCGCATCCTCGCCGTATGACTGCACGCGGCTGGTTCCTGTTCTCCCTGATGGGAGTGGTGTGGGGCATCCCCTACCTGATGATCAAGGTGGCGGTGGACGCCCCGCTCTCCCCGTCCATGGTCGTCTTCACACGGTGCGCCCTGGGCGCTGTACTCCTGCTCCCGTTCGCGCTACGACAGGGCGGTCTGACTCGTGTGGTCCGGTCGCACTGGCGCCCGATGCTGGCCTTCGCGTGCATAGAGATCGTCGGCCCGTGGTTCACGTTGACGGACGCGGAACGGCACCTGTCGAGCTCTACGGCGGGTCTGCTGATCGCGGGCGTACCGATTGTCGGGGTGCTGATGGCGCGCTTCTTCGGCGACGCGGAGAGGTTGGGTGCGCGCCGGGTGGCGGGCCTGGCGCTCGGCCTGTCCGGGGTCACGGTCCTCACGGTCCCGCATCTGACGGGCGGGGACGCGCGCTCCCTGGCGGAGGTGCTGCTGACGGTGCTCGGCTACGCGACGGCGCCGCTGATAGCGGCGCGCTACCTGAAGGACGTCCCGACTCTCCAACTGACGGCGCCCTGCCTGGCGTTGGCGGCGCTGGTGTACGCCCCGGCGGCGGCGGTCACCTGGCCGTCGTCGGTCCCCTCTCCCCAGGTCCTGGCCTCCCTCGCCGGACTGGGCGTGATCTGCACGGCGGTGGCGTTCGTGGCCTTCCTGGAACTGATCAAGGAGGTCGGCCCGACCCGCTCGACGGTGATCACGTACGTCAACCCGGCGGTCGCGGTGGCGGCGGGCGCGCTCTTCCTGGGCGAGGACCTGACAGTGGGCATCGGGGTGGCGTTCACGCTGATCCTGGCGGGGTCGGTGCTGGCGACGGCGGGGAGCGGTGAGAAGGGCGCTGGCCGCAAGGGCACGGGTCCGCAGGACGGCGGTTCGAAGGGTGGTGCCCGCCCGGTAGCATGGTCGACACGGCAGACGAGCCGGGCGGACGGCCGCGTGGAGTGCCCCTAGCGGGAGCTTCCCGAGGAACGTCCGGGCTCCACAGGGCAGGGTGATGGCTAACGGCCACCCGGGGTGACCCGCGGGACAGTGCCACAGAAAACAGACCGCCGGGGCTGTGCTCTTGAAAGAGGGCGCTCCTCGGTAAGGGTGAAACGGTGGTGTAAGAGACCACCAGTGCCCAGGGTGACCTGGGCAGCTAGGTAAACCCCACCCGGAGCAAGGTCAAAAGGAGCGCCGCCGTAAAAAGCGTGCTCTGCGCGGACGTTCGAGGGCTGCCCGCCCGAGTCCGCGGGTAGACCGCACGAGGCCGGTGGCAACACCGGTCCTAGATGGATGGCCGTCGCCGGGAGGACCGTGAGGTCCCCCCGGAAACAGAACCCGGCGTACGGCCCGGCTCGTCTGCCGCTTTTTGTTTTCGTAGGTCAGGGTCTATTTTTCTTGACCGTGAGGATGGGAATGCCTTGGCGCTCACGGATCCGGATGATCCGGATCATCCGGTGGGCGCGGGTCGCGGGGAGATCAGAGCCGACGGATGTCCGAGTCCTCCAGGGATTCGGTCTGTCCTGTAGCGCCCAGTTCAGCGTCTCTTTTGCGTAGTGCCTCGTCCGTGAGGCGGCTGATGTGCTCTGCGAGCACGTGAATCGGCTGTTGCCCGTCCAAGACGTGGTAATTGGGGCTCTTTCCCCACTCTTGTGCCAGGAAGATCTCGCGCACTCTCGACATCCGAGCGTGGTCGATTTCCTCCCATCGAGGCTTGTCTCCTCGGCTACGGATTCGCTCGACGGCCAACTCCGCGGGTATGTCCAGGTAGACCGTCAGTTGAGGTTCAGGGAGATACCGGTTCAGCTGCGCCACCCACTCCAGATCTGGGATACCTCGCGCGACCATCCAGGCGTACGAGCTGTACACATAGCGATCCGATATGACGACCGCCCCTTCACGCATCCACGGCAGCATCGAAGTGCGCATGTGACGCAGTCGATCCATCGCGCTGAACAGCACGAGTTCCGGTACTACGTCCACCATGTCGGTTTCGGACAGTTGCTCGTGAAGAAAGGCATTGAGGGTCGGATCGTCACGGAAATGCGCTGTAACTGGTCGAGTCCGGTATACGGTTCTGCTGGCCGCCAGATGCTTTTCCAGCAGCTCGGCCTGCGTGGTCTTTCCGGATCCGTCCAGTCCGCAAAGTGCGATCAGGGCGCCGTTCTCCGGTACTTTCCAACGCATATCATCCATGTGACGGAACTCCCTGTTCTTGTTGCGTCGCGTCAGCGCCAAGGGATCGCAGTGAACCAATCAGGTCGCCGTGGCCCCTTCGAAGATGATAGGTACCATGAATCGTTGAGCATCCGTCTGCCACAAGGGCCGCAAGTATGTATGCGACCACGCACCGGATGTCCTCGCCGATCACGTTAGTAGCCCTAAGAGGCGTTGGCCCGGCTACCGTCATGGTGCGACCCTGTGCGGTCACGCTCGCCCCGAAACGGGTCAGGCCCTGCACGTGACTCGATCGGAGTTCGTGCACGCCTTCACGGATACGCGTGATCCCTGCCATTTGCGTGGCCAGTACGGTGGCTTGTGGTTGCAGGTCGGTTGGAAACCCTGGATGAGGCGCGGTGATGATGCGGCGAACTCGCGTACGGTCCTGAGGGCGTCCGGTCATGGTGACTGAGCATCCGCTTGAATTTACTGTGATCTCTGCGCCGGCCTCATATAAAAGCGACCAGAAGGTTTCCGGCAGATCTTGGTGAAGAAAGCCGTCGAGGACCACCGAACCGCCGGTGAGCACGGCGGCGATGGCGAGGGTTCCCGCCTCAAGTCGGTCGGGGGGCAGCGTGTGCTGTGTGCCCAGTACGGTTGGCTCGCCGATGACCTCGATCGCGCCGTCGAACCGACGCTGCATTGTGATGCCGCACCCGCGCAGAAAAGCAACCACATGCTCGACTTCGGGTTCAGGGCTCGGGTCGGTGATCAAAGAGGATCCCCGGGCCCGGGAAGCCAACAGCAGTGCTGTGACAGTTGCGCCAAGACTGGGCCCGTTCCTGGTTCCCGCTGAGAACTTGAACGCCGTGGGACGGTCGCCGTTCAGTCGCGCGGTCAGGGTAGCGCCGTCTTTTTCGATGGTGGCGCCAGCGGCCTCCATGGCGGTGAGGTGTTGGTTGATGGGGCGTGGGCAGAAGGCGTCGCCGCCGGGGAGGGGAAACCGCACTTTCCCCTCCTTGGCCAGAATGGCTCCTGCCAGCGAAGGTGTTATGCGCAGTCGGCGCCCGAGCCGTGTGGAGATAGTCGGAATCTTGTTCGGCGAGTTCGGGGTGAAATCAAACCGCCGTTCACTGATTACTGCTCCATGACCGATTTCTTGCGCTATCTGTGCAACAACATCGACGTCCAGGATCGACGGCATATTGGTCAGCGAAACCTGGCCATCTGCAATGAAGATGGCTGCGGAGAGCAGAGTGGCGCACCCTTTCGCACCCTGTAGGTCGGCTCTTCCCTCAAGCCGGTATCCGCCGCTGATTTGGACCGGAGGATATTTTAGCAATCGAGTCTCCCTTGCCGCGACGGATCAGGAATCACGCGGATTCTTAATCCCAGCCTGTGGTGTCAGGGGAAGAGGGCGCCGGGTTCCCTGCCGCTGAAGCCACAGGTGAACCCGAGGCGTGATTTTGCGTGCCCTCGACAATTCCGGCTGAAACGCATGTGGCGAGACTCAGAGAAAGGGTGATCTTCGTGATGGTTTTGCAGGTGCGATACATGACTGGACCCCCGTGGAGTGATCACATGGATGGGCGGGAACCGAAGAAAGGCTGAGTGGTTCCTTGTGAACGAATTCAGCTTCACCGCCGCGACTGTCATTTGTCAGCACTCGTCGCTGACCTAATCAGGCAGTTGCATAGTCCGTCCATTGCATCCGCCGCCGACCCCGGCCTCACGGTCGAAGAACAGACCGACCAGGGCGCCCGAACAACTCGTGACACGACAATCGTCCAAGGTCGGCTCGGTACTCACGGTCCGCGTTGCCACTTCGAGGGCGATCCTCTCGGCGCTCAACAGGGAGTCCGTCGCGACGAACAGACCGACAGTGACCGTGCCCGGCTGCCTGGTGTGCACGCTGACATGGTCAACCGCGTCCTCGGGCACGGCGCGGACGAGAAAGAGATCGCTCAGCAGATCAGGCGGGACGAAGTCGTGCGGTGTGCTGATGCGGACGTGGATGAGGTACATCCGCTCACCCTCCGAGACTGGCACAAGGGTCACAAGGCGCACGCTTGGACGCTTTATGCGGGGGACGGAAACGGTCATCTCCGCGTGAGATCCAGTCGCCTCGGCGTTGTTCACAGCCACCTGGTGTTGGATCATCTGTTAATCGCGCGTCCCCCGAAGGAGGAGCCTGTTGTGCTGGAGACCTTGGGCCTGGACGAGACCGCCGAGAACGTCTACCGCACCATGCTCGGCCAACCTCAGGCCGACTTAGCCACGCTCCGCGAGCACCTCGGCATCTCCGAAGCTTCACTGAGGGAGGCGCTCGACCGCCTCAGCGAGCTGGCGTTGGTGCGCCAAGCCATGGATGATCCGCAATGCTTCCGGGCTGTGGATCCCGCCGTCAGCATGCAGGTTCTGGTCGCTCGGCAGGAGGAACGGCTGGCCGCCGAGCAGCAACGAGTCGAACAGACCAGACTTGCCGCCGCGAAACTGATGGCGGAGTTCGTGGCGTCCCGCCCGCGCAAACACTCCGCCGACGTCGAACAGCTTGAGGGGATCGACGAGATCCGCGATCGGATCAACGTGCTGTGCCGTGAGGTCCGGAACGAGGTGATGACGCTGGCCCCGGGCGGTGGCCAGAGCGCCGCGAGCATGGAAGCCGCCAGACCTCAGGATGCCGAGTTGCTCAGACGCGGCGTGGAGATGCGGACGGTGTACCTGGACAGTGTCCGCAACAGTCCGCCCACGCTGAAGTACGCGAAGTGGCTCACGGAACTCGGGGGCCAGGTTCGAACCGCGCCGTCTCTGCCCATCCGCCTGATGCTTCTGGACCGCAAGCTCGCTGTCCTGCCCACGGACGGCGACAACAGCGCCGCCGGTGCCATGATCCTCACCGGCAGCGGTGCACTTGTCGCACTCAGCGCGTTCTTCGAAGCGGTCTGGGAGAACAGTAGGCCCCTCGGAAGCCCTGCCGGCCAGCGGGACGAACAGGGCCTGACGAGCCAAGAGTCGGAAGTGCTTCGCCTACTGGGGCGAGGCTTCACCGATGAGGCGATAGCGAAGCGTCTTGGCGTGTCACCTCGCACAGCACGCCGGATCGCCGCTGATCTGATGGAGGCACTGCATGCTCGAAGCCGGTTTCAAGCTGGTGCTCGGGCCGTGACACGCGGATGGCTCACCGGAGAGGAGTAGCACCTTCTGAACTGGCCTTGTGTGCCGGTCGGGGCCCTCCGTCGGGTTCGGCGTCGAGTGCGTCGAGTGCGTCGAGTGCGTCGAGCACCGCGTCGCCGTTGGCCCTCGCCCACTCGGTCAGTATGTGGATCGGGTCGATCAAGGTCGCTCCGAGCGGGGTGAGTTCGTACTCGACACGGGGCGGCACTTCGGCGTAGGCGTGGCGGCGGACGAGTCCGTGCGCCTGTAGTCGTCGGAGTGTCTGGGTGAGCATCTTGCGGGAGATGCCGCCGATGAGTTCGATCAGTTCGCCGTGGCGGACCGGGCCTCTGCTGAGGCCGTAGAGGACGACCACCGTCCATTTGTCGGCGATGAGTTCGACCGCCAGACGCGCCGGACAGTCGGCGAGGAAGGGATCGCCGGGACCGAAACCGCTCATGGCGCCAAGGTACCTGCCGGTTCCTGTCGGAAACCTAGCCTGGTGCTCTCCCCCCTTCCCGAACCAGGAGAGCCATGTCAGTCATGTCAGCCATGTCAGTCATGCGAGTCATCACCCAGCAGACCCTCGGCGGTCCCGAGGTGCTCACCGTCGTGGACGCGCCCGAGCCCCGGCCCCTGCCGACCGAGGTCCTCGTCCGGGTCAGGGCGATCGGGCTGAACCCGCTGGAGGCCCGGCTGCGTGCCGGTGAGTTCCCGCTGCTCGGCCCGCCGCCCTTCGTCCTGGGCTGGGACATCAGCGGCGTGGTCGAACAGGCGCCGGGGACATGGCGGTTGAGGCCCGGCGACGAGGTGTTCGGGATGCCGCTGTTCCCGCGGGCGGCGAGCGGGTACGCCGAGGTCGTGGCGGCGCCGGCGCTGCATCTGGCGCGCAAGCCGGCGTCGCTCTCGCACGTCGAGGCGGCGGCTCTGCCGGTCGTCGGGCTGACGGCGTGGCAGGGACTGGTCGACCTCGCCGGTGTGCGCGAGGGCGACCGGGTCCTGGTGCACGGCGGTGGTGGCGGGGTCGGCCATGTCGCGGTCCAGATCGCGAAGGCGCTCGGCGCGTACGTCATCGCGACCGCGAGCGGGCGCAAGCGGGAGTTCGTCGAGGGGTTCGGCGCCGACGAGGTGATCGACTACACGGCGGTCGACTTCGCCCGGGCGGTCCGTGACATCGACGTCGTACTGGACACGATCGGCGGCGAAACCGCCGGGCGCTCGCTCCAAGTGCTGCGCCCGGGCGGTCACTTGGTGACGGCGGTCGCCGAGGACGATCCGGCGCTCATCGCCAGGTACGAGGCGGCCGGTATGCGCTTCAGCGGCATCGCAGTCGACTCCGATCCGGTCGCCCTGCGAGGCCTCGTCGACCTCGTCGAACAGGGCAGGCTCCGGGTCCATGTGCAGGAGACGTTCCCGTTCGAGCGCGTGGCCGACGCGCACCGACTGCTCGACGGCGGTCACCTTCAGGGCAAGCTCGTCCTCACCGTCTGAACGTCGACGGCGAGACGTTCCTCGCCGCGTGGTGACGTCGGCGCGAACGGCCCGACAACGCGCGGCCGTGGCTGTTCGGCACCGTCCGCAACCTGATGTTGAACGCGGACCGTGGCATGCGCCGGAAGTCCGCCGCGGCGCTGCGCCGCACATCGTCCGCCCGGACGCGACGGACGCGACGGACCCGAACGGCACCGGCGCCCAGCCGGTGATCAGCAACGCGGACCTGCGCGGGAGGGTCGCCTCAATGATCGTGACGCGCGGCGACCAGCAGCTCAACTACGTGGTCGGCTGACCGAGCCGAGCAGGCCGTAAACCCGCGGACGAGCGCGGTGGCAGACGTGCCGCTACCGCCCACTCCCGCGAAACGCCCCCGCCACCACCGGCACCAACTGCCGCTCCAACCGCTCCGCAGACATCGCCGCCAGTTCCGTGCCGATGGGCGCCAGGGCGAGCCAGTTCAGCAGTCCCGCCGCGCAGCGCGTACGGAAGATCAGTTCTTCCTCGTCGACCCCGGGGATGTTCGGCGCCAGTACCCGCAGCACGTCCCGGCGGCTCTTCTCGAACTTGCCGGTCAGGCGTTCCCACCCCTGGGGCGGCTCGATCCCGATGCGGGCCACGGTTCGCATCACGGCCAGGTCCTGCCCGCCGGCGGCGAACGCGCGCATCATCGGCCCGGCGAACGCCGCGGCCACTTCCTCAAGTGCCGCGTCGGGGCCGAGTGAGTCGATCGCCGCCATCTGGGCGTCCAGATACCGTTCCAGCGCGTGTTCGATCGCCGCGTCGCACAGTGCCTTGAGCGACCCGAAGTGATAGCTCACCGCCGCGACGTTGGCCCCGGCGCGATCCGTGATCTCGCGGAGTGTCACGCCTTCCTGGCCTCGTTGTGCGAGCAACTCCAGGGCGGCCGACTGGAGCCCGTCCCGTGTGCGTTGACCGGCCTCCCGGCGCAGGTCCGTCTTGTTCTCCCTTGTCACGCCATGTACTCAATCATTTGTTTGACTGCATCGTCAAGTGATGGGTGCCTGATGGGTGCCCCGGCGGGCGCGCGGCGGGCCACACAATTCAAACAGTGGCTTGACAGCTTGCTCCGGCCGTTCATAAAGTCAAGCCATCGCTTGATTTACTAAGAGAGCGAGGGGGACCGCTGCTGTGCGGCTCCCGGATCCCGAGATCAGACGTGAAGGAACTTCGCCATGAAGCTGCTCAGCCGGAAGTCGATCACCGCCGCGACCGCGGTAGCTGTTCTGGGTGGTCTTTCCATCGCCGCCGTGCCGTCACAGGCCGCGAGTCCCGCACACCACAAGGACGCCGCCCCGACCCTGACCGCGCGTCAGCTCGCGGCGCTGCCGCTCACCGACCGTCACCTGACCAAGCACGAGAAGACCAACCTCGCGATCGTCCTGCGCGACTACTACGTGGCCGAGGGCAGCCACATCGACGTCCCGACCTTCGTCAACAGCTTTGCCAAGGACGGCGTCTTCAACGACATGGTCCCCGGTGTCGCCTACCGGGGTGAGGCGCTCGGCAGCGTGCTGCCGTACATGAAGAGCCTCTTCTCCAACGTTCACCGTGACCTCAAGCGCATCACCGTGAACGGCGACACCGTCAGCATCGAGCTGTCGATCCAGGGCACGTTCGACGGCCAGCTCCAGTCGCCGACGGGCGGCGTCGTCAAGGGCAAGGGCCAGAAGGTCGACGCGCCCACCGCCGACTTCTGGTACCTGAAGAACGGCAAGGTCGAGAAGTTCGACTGCTTCGTCGGCTACTCGAAGATGTACGCCGACATGGGCGTGAACTTCGACTGGGCCTCGGCCGTCAACCAGCACTGAGCCACTCGCGGCGAGTGATGCCCGGCCCCACGGCCCCACGGCCCCGCATCACCCGCCGCGGCCCGTCCCAGTGTCCTTCAACAAGCGTCCTTCCTCAGGTGGGGAACCCCTTGAACGCCGCAGGCAACCGGGTCATCGTCTCCGGGCGCCGCGAGGACAGACTGAAAGAGCTCGTCTCGGAGCACCCCGGCATCGAGTCCGCCGCGCTCGACGTCACCGACCCGGCCGCCGTCCGGGACGTCACTGCCCAACTGTTCATACGCTTTCCCGACCTCGACGTCCTGGTGACGATGGCCGGCACGATGCTGCCGGAGGACCTCCTCCACCACCCCGACTTCCTCGCCGTGGCGGAAGCGACGGTGGCGACCAGCCTCCTCGGCACCATCCGCCTCGTGGCCGCGCTGACCGAACACCTCGCCACCCGGCCGCGGGCGACGATCATGACCGTCCCCTCCGGACCGGCCTTCGTCCCGCTGCCGGTCGCCCCGACGTACAACGCCACCAAGGCCGCCGTCCACTCCTCCACCGAGAGCCTTCGCGTCCAGCCGGCGGACACCCGCGTCGAGGTCCTCGAACTGGTGCCCCCAGCCGTACGCACCGCCCCGATGGGCCAGGAGGACTCGGCAACCGCCATGCCGCGCCTGCTGTCCGGCCGCTGACGAACGGCCACTTCGCCACCACACCGACTTGATCGCGCAACCGACCGCAGAGGAACGCATCGGCATGACGACCCGGCTGGGAATCGGTCTCCCGCAGAATCGGCAGTACGACCTCGGCAAGGACGTGCCCGACGTGGCCCGCGCCGCCGAGGCCATCGGATACGACAGCCTCTGGGTGTACGAACGCGCCCTGTTCCCGGAACCCCAGACCCAGCCGCTCTATGGCGTCCCCGGCCTGCCGTGGCCCGACGCCTACCGGGGCGTGGCCGAGCCGCTGGTCACGCTGACCCTCGCGGCGGCGGCCACCGGGCGGGCCGAACTGGGCACCGCTGTACTGGTCGCCCCGCTGCACATCCCCTTCCAACTGGCCAAGTCCCTGGCCACGTTGGACGCGGCGAGTGGCGGCCGGGTGGTCGCGGGCCTCGGCAGCGGCTGGTCCCTCGACGAGTACGCCGCCGCCGGGGTACGGCCGTTCGCGGAGCGCGGCAAGGTCATGGACGAGGTCTTCGAGGTGTGCCGGGCGGTGTGGGGTCCGGACCCGGTGGTCTACAACAACGGTCGGATCACGAGGATCGCCTCGGCCGTCGTCGGGCCGAAGCCGGCCCGCCCGATCCCGATCCTCGTCCCGGCCAACTCCCCGCGGTCCATGCGCCGGTTGGTCGACCACGCCGACGGCTGGCTGCCGTACGCCGACGGCCCCGCCCAAGTGGCCGCGAGCTGGCGCCAGTTGCAGGACCTCGCCGCCGAGCGGGGCCGAACCCGCCCGCTGCGGACGGTGGTTCGCGTCAACCCGGACTACACCGCGAAGCGGTACGACGGCCCGGACCGCCGCCCCTTCCAGGGCGACGTCGAGCAGATCGTCGGCGACCTGATGGCGTACGACGGGATCGGCCTCGACGAGTTCCTGGTCGACCTCTCGTGGGCCGCCCGGGACGCGGAAGAACTGAAGGACGTGAACGCCGAGGTGTACACGGCAGCACGGGCAGCCGGGTTCTGACCGGGCGGCTCGGCCCTTGACGTGACGACAGGATCCGGGGTCCGGAGCGCCCCCCGCGCGCCCCGGACCGTGGACCCCCCATCCCCCCGTCGTCATTCAGCTTTGGGTGCCGGGCGGAGCACGTGGTGAGTGTGCTGCGATCGAGTGCCTCCGGCATATCGACCCCCAGTCGATGCCGCAGGTTCGCCCGAAGGCATGACCAGTGCTCCTGTTCCGCCAATAGGCACGCCCCTGTGCCCGGTAGGCTCCCGGCACAGACAGCTTCGTCGGTAATCGTGCCGGTCCGCAGGGGTCGGGTGTTGCCAGCGGGTATTTGGCAACACCGGTCGGCCGGCGTGTTGTTGGGGGGATGGTCATCGAGCACGACGGATTCGGCGCGGAGTTGCGCCGGCGCCGCATCGCGGCCGGTATGTCGCTGAGCGAACTGGCCGGCAAGGTGTACTGCAGCCGCAGTTTCCTCAGCCGGGTCGAGAACGGACGCCGCAGGGCGTCCCTGGAGCTGGCCCAGCTGTGCGACGAAGTCCTGGGCGCCAAGGGTGCGTTGGCAGGCCTGGTGCCACCATCCGGCTCCGACGCACCGCCGAGGGCCGTTCGCGGGGAGACCGTCCGACTGGTCAAGTCCCCAGGGAAGGACGGGCGTTCGGCCCCCACGCTCGAACGGGCCGAGTTCCTACGGCTGTTGCGGCGCGGTGATCTCAGCCATGCCGCGGGCGAGATGCGGGAGGCCGAACGGCACTACACCGCCGCCTATCGCGGCGCCGCCGGGGACCCGAGGGCACAGGCCGAGGCCGTGATCAGGCTGGCGCGCCGCTGGTCCGACCCCGGGCAGGTCGACCGTGAGCTGATCCAGTCGATCAAGGGGTGCCTGGCCGCGCTGGAGGGCGACGGCGGCCCCGAGGCCGCGGGGCTGCGGCTACGGCTCGAAGCCCATCTGGCGAAGAAGATGGCCCTGGCGGTCAGCCAGGACACCGCGGCGGGGCTCGCCGGTCCCGCCGAGGGCGCCCGGCTCGCCGAGGACGCGCTGCGCCGATTACCCGACGACGGCGACGACGAGGTGCGCTGCGAGGTCCTCACCGAATGCCGGTGGGCACGCTACGACTTCATGGGCGCGCCCGAGTCACTGGATCTCTCCGAGCGGCTGCGCGAGGCCGCGGCCCGGCACGACTCGACGTACTTCCGCGGTGAGGCGCTCATGGCCGTCGCCATCGACCAGTTGCGCAACGGCCGTATCTTCAGCGCCCTGGCCACCGCCAACCAGTACCGCAAGCACGCGGCGGACACCCAGAGCGCGTTGGCCCTCTGGCAGCGGTACACCCTCGACGCCCTGCTCGACCTCTGGCACGGCCGGTTCGACGCCGCCGCCGAGTGGATCTTCGTGGAGTCCCTGAAGTTCATCGAACTCCTCCGCGCCGACTACGCCGTACCCGCGGACAACCTGACGCAGACCCGGCTCGGCCAGGCCTACTGGCTGCTGCGCCAACAGGGCCGCCTGCACGAGCTGTTCACCTCCGATCTGGCCGGTGACGTCGAGCGCCACGCCTACTTCCCCGTCTGGCGGGCCGGGCTGGCCCTCGCCCTGTGCGAGACCGGGCAGCACGCCGAGGGGGCCGACCTGTTCCTCGGCTGTGTCGCCGACGTCGACCGGTTCCCGCCGTCGGGCTGGGCGGTGCCCGCGCTGGTCCTGCTGGCGGAGGTCTGCGGGTCGCTGGACCTCGAAGGCGGATTCGAGGCCGAGTTGGCGCAGGCGGTGCCCCCGCTGCGGGCGCGCCTCGCGCCGCACGACAACGGGCCGCAGATCGCCCTGGGCGGCTGGCCCAGCGTCCTGGTCGGCCCGACGGCCCGGGCCAGCGGGCTGCTGGCGCTGGCGGCGGGGGAGCCGGAGACCGCACTCGACCGCTTCCGGCAGGCGGCGGTCCCGGCCCGCTCCTCGCAGCCCGAACTCGCCCGCCTCCGCCTGGCCCAGGCCCGCGCGACGCGCCGGGCGGGCGGTCCGGGCAGCGAGCCGCACGCGGTCCGGCTGCTGCGGGAGGCGGCGCGCGGGGCCGAGACGTACGGCATGACATCGCTCGGGGCGCAGACCCTGGCTTTGCTGGAGGCGCCGGGGCGGGCGTGAGCAACGGCCGCGGAAGTCCGTGGAGTTGGTGTGCACGACCGGTGTTTATGCTGTGAACTAGGTCACACTTGAGTCGGCCTCAAGTGCCCCGCCCCGCCGCTCCCGTCGCGTCCTCCATGCCACCCGCGCCGCCCTCTGCCCCGCACTTCACCCAGGGTAGTCAGCCAAAACGTCTTCGTGGGCGGCCGGTTGGGCGGGCGGGCCGCCGGATTGTCTACGCGCATAGTGTACTGAACGCCCTAAACGGCTGCGCCTGGAGTGTTTGTGGGGTCCCTTGACCCGGGTCGGATGGCTCGGTTTCATAACTGACCAACTGCGCGGGGGGCTCGGGCGCCCGTCGGGAAACCGCAGCCCGTCTTTGGCGTACGTGCCGTGCTACGCCGCCAACTCCCCAGTCTGTGCAGGCGTGTTGACGTATGCCCGCGATTCGATGCGTCACGCGCCACCCCGGAAAGGAAATCACCGGTGTCGCAGTTCCTCACCGCAGCCCGCCTCCATCGTCGCGCCGTCGGACACCGGTGGGTGAAGTGAGCAGACACCGGGGTACGTCCGCGCAGAAGGCACCCGGTACCGGCCGCGGGCGCAGTATCCGTGCCTCGCTCATCACGCTCGCGGTGGTGCCCGCGGCGGCGATGGTCCTGCTCTGGGTCAGTGGTTCCTACGCGCTGTTCGACCAGTGGCACAAGGCCAACCAGGAGGGACAGCCGGCGAAGACCACCTACGCGCTGGTGCCCGCGATCGGGGAGTTCCAGAAGGAACGGCAGCTGACGGTCGGCCTGTTGGCCTCACACGGCAGCCGCACCGCGCTGGTCGCGCAGCGGCGCCGGACCGACGCCGTGCTCGCCGGTTTCCGCAAGGCGGACGCCGCTTCCGGAAGTGACGGATCGACCCAGTACCGGGCCGAGTTGGCGACCGTGCGGAGACAACTCTCCGACCTGGCCGCCGAACGGGTCACGGTGGACGCGGGGAAGGGCAGTCGGCAGCACGCCTACACCGTCTACTCCGACACCGTGACGTCGGTGCTGAACCTCTTCGGGACGCTGAACACGGACGCCGGCGACGCGGCCACCGCGGCCGGCGCCAGCCACGCTCTGGCGTTCCTGCGCGGAACGGAGGCGCTGACGCAGGAGGAATCGATCCTCGACGGTGTCGCCGCCTCCGGGAAGCTGAGTGTCCAGGAGCGGGCGGCCCTGGCCTCGGCCGCGGCGGTTCGGGGTTCCGTGCTGTCCAACGAGGTCGAACCGTATCTGCCCGCGGATCTGGCGGCGGCACTCGGGACGGCCATGGGCGGGCAGAACGGGGACGCCATGGCGGCCTTCGAGACGACCGTCGGCACGGCGACCGTGGCGCACGACGGCACGATCGACGTGGCGCGCCCAGCGGCTGCCCGAGCGGCTGCCCCGGGGCAGGTGTCCGCCGCGGTGCAGGCCGTGGAGGGGCAGTTCCTGGCGCAGGTCACCAAGGACGCCGCGCACCGGACCCACATGGTGCTCGTCAAGGCGATGTGGGGCAGTGTCGTCGCCCTGGTCGCCGTACTCGCCGTCGCCCTGCTGTCCTGGCGCATCACCCGCTCCCTCCTCGGCCGGATGTCCGGCCTGCGTACCGAGACCCTCGAACTGGCCGAAGAGCGACTGCCCGAACTGATCACCCGGCTGCGCACCCAGGGCAAGCGCGCCGAACTCGACGACCTGCCCGAACTCGACTACGGCACCGACGAGTTGGGCAAGGTCGCGGAGGCCTTCAACAGCGCCCAGCGGACCGCGGTGAGCGTCGCCCTGGAACAGGCCTCGCTGCGCGAGGGCGCGCGGCTCGTCTTCCACAACATGTCCCGCCGCATCCAGCTCCTGGTGCACCGTCAGCTCACGGTCATCGACTCCATGGAACGCAAGGAGCAGGACCCCCAACTCCTCGCCGACCTCTACCGCGTGGACCACCTCGCCACCCGGATGCGGCGCAACGCGGAGAGCCTCACCGTGCTCTCCGGCGCGGCCCCCAGGCGCCGCTGGAAGCACGCGGTGCCGCTCGCGGACCTGCTGCGCAGCGCGGTCTCCGAGATCGAGGGCTACACCCGGGTCGTCGTCGAACCCCTCCCGCCCATCGCCGTGTTGGGCCCCGCGGTCGGCGACACCATCCACCTCATGGCCGAACTCATCGAGAACGGCGTGACGTTCTCCCCGCCGCACACCGAAGTACGCGTCCGCGCACTGCCGGTGGCACAGGGGTACGCCGTCGAGGTCGAGGACCGGGGGCTCGGCCTCGCGGTGGACGAGTACGCGGCGGCGAACGAACTCCTGCACCACCCCAAGGACTTCAGCTTCACCACCCTCGGCGAGGACCCGCGCCTGGGCCTCTTCACCGTCGGCCACCTGGCCCAGCGCCACGGCATCACCGCCAGCCTCCAGGCCTCGTCGTACGGCGGCTCGCTCGCCGTCGTCGTACTCCCGCAGGCCCTCACCGAGCCGGTGGCCGACGGCATACCGTCCCCGCTGGACGCCCGCGCGGAACGCCACCTGGCGTCGGTGGCCGGTTCCCCCACCGAACCGTTCCCGGCCCCCGGCCAGCCCACCGGCCCGGTCGGCGGCCCGCCCCGCGCGGGGGTGACGGCGGGCGGCATGCCGATGCGCACCCGCCGCACACGGAACGCCTCGGCGGTGGGCCCCGTTGTCACCGCCACGACAGCGCCCCAGGAGGACACGCCCTCCTACGAGTCCACACCGTCCCGCGAGACCGCGCCCACCTATGAGGCGCCTTCCCACGAGGTCGGGTCTTCCTACGAAGCGGCGCCTTCCCACGAGGTCGGGCCTTCCGCCGGTGACATGCCCTCCGTGGGCTCTCGCGCCGGGGACAGGCCCTCCGGGGGTTCCCGAGACGCAGGGGACAGGCCCTCCGGGGGTTCCCGAGAGGGGAACCCGCCGTCCAAGGGGTCCCGCATCGGGGAGATGCGGGCGTTGGGGTCCCGCACGGGGAGCGCGGCATCCGCGGGTTCCCGCGCGGGGGAGACGCCCTCCGACGGCCTTCGTGCCGGGGATGCGGCCCCCGCCGGTCTTCGCGCCGGGGAGACGCGGTCCCCGGGTTCCCAGGCGGGGGACGCGCCCTCCGGGGGCTCTCACACCGGGGAGTCGCCGTACGTGGGCTCCCCCCACACCGGGGAGTCGCCGTACGCGAGTTCCCACATGGGGGACGCGCCGTACGCGGGTTCTCACACCGGCGAGACGCTCTCCGCGGGGCTTCGTGCCGGAGACGTGGCTTCTGTCAGTTTCCGTCCCGGTGGCGGTGTGTTGCCCGGTGGGTCCCGTCCCGGTGGAGGTGCGGCTTCGCTCGGGTCCCGGGCGGGAGGGCTGCCCGGCGCGGGTGCCCGGGGCGGTTCCGGGCGGTTGCCGCGGCGGGTGCGGCAGGCCAATCTCGCGCCGCAGTTGCGGGACCGGGTCGTGGAGGCCGACGGTGACCACGGTCCGGGGCGGGAGGCGGAACGTCGGCCCGAGCAGGCGCGGTCGATGCTCGCCGCGCTCCGGGACGGTACCCGTCGGGCCCGTGCCCAGGAGGAAGTGCCCATGCCCGCCTGGCCGTCGGCGATGGGCAGGGAAAGCTCCGCGCCCGGCCGCCCGGCGGCCCCGCAAGACGAGTTCCCGCCGGCCAACTGGTCCACCACCCCGCCCGAGCGGCGTCAGCTGCCCACCCGTCCCCGTCCGACAAGGAACAACCCATGACTGCGCCCAACACCACGCACGGCGGACTGGCCTGGCTGCTGGACAACCTGATCGAGCGGATCCCCCAGACCCTGCACGCCATCGTCCTGTCGGAGGACGGACTCCTCGTCGGTTCCTCCGAGAAGCTCGCCCAGGAGGACGCCGAGCAACTCGCCGCCATTTCCTCGGGAGTTCACTCGCTCGCGCTCGGCACCAGCCGTCACTTCGGCGGCGGCCGGGTGCAGCAGACCGTCATCGAGATGGACGATCTGTTTCTCTTCGTCACCACCGCGGGCGGCGGCGCCCGGCTCGCCGTACTCGCCACCTCCGAGGTCGACGTCGGCAACGTCGGCTACGAAATGACCATGGTCGTACGGCAGGTGGGGCAGTTCCTCAGCGCGGCCCCCCGGTTCCCGGAGTACAGCGGTGTGCCCTTCGCGGGTGAGCATGAATGAGACATTGGTCGGAGGAAGATCCCTGGGAGGACGAAGACCCCGCGCTGCTCGTCCGCCCGTACACGGTGACCGGCGGCCGCACCCCGACCGCCCACTCCGGCATCGAGCTGATCACCCTGATCAGCACGGTCCGGCCGCCGACCCGCGACCAGCGTCTCCAGCCCGAACAGAACCGGCTGCTCGCGCTCTGCCGCACCCCTACGGCACTCGTGGAGGTCGCCGCCCGGCTCGATCTGCCCGTCGCGGTGATCCGGGTCCTCCTCGATGACCTGCTGGACAACGAACTCGTCTCCGTCTCCCCGCCCACCGCGGCCGGTACTCCCGACGCCCGTTTCCTCCAGGCAGTGATCGATGGCATTCGCAGAATCTGACCGCCGCGCCACCACCGTCGCGCCCAACGCAGCCACGGCCAAGATCCTCGTCGCGGGCGGCTTCGGCGTCGGCAAGACCACGCTCGTCGGCGCGATCAGCGAGACGACGCCGTTGCGCACCGAAGAACTCATCACCGAGGCCAGCGTCGGCATCGACAACCTCGCCGGCGTCGAGCAGAAGACGACGACCACGGTCGCCATGGACTTCGGCCGGATCACGCTGAGTTCGGCCCTCGTGGTCTATCTCTTCGGCGCCCCGGGCCAGGACCGGTTCTGGTTCATGTGGGACGACCTGTCCCGCGGCGCGCTCGGCGCGGTCGTCCTCGCCGACACCCGGCGGCTGGAGAACTGTTTCCCGTCCGTCGACTTCTTCGAGCACCGCGGCATCCCCTTCGCCGTGGGCGTCAACTGCTTCAACGGCATCTGCGAGGAGGACCCCGAGGAGATCCGCACCGCCCTCGACCTCGCCCCCGACATCCCGCTCGTCCTGTGCGACGCCCGAGACCGGGAGTCGGTGAAGTCGGTCCTGCTCGCCCTCCTCGAACACGTCATGCGGGGCCTGGCGGCGGAGGCGTCGGGCGACCACCGCCAGTCGGTGTAGCGGTGTAGCCGTACGGTCATGAGGGCCGCGTCGCCGATACGGCGGTCGCGGTCACCGTGCCGTCGCACTCCGCGAACTGCCCGTCGTCAAGGGCGACTTGGTGTTTCCCGGCGCCGGGCAGTCCGATCACCATCGTCGGGTAGATCACCGGCGCCGACCCCGACTCGCAGTAGCCGTCCCCCTCGCCCTGCACCTGCGCGAAGGTCAGCTTCAGCCAGGCCCGGCCGCCGGGGGCCAGTTGTACGGGGGAGGCGGTACCGGCGGGCGTGACCTTCAGCGGGACGTTGAGTTCCGGCGACCCGTTCGCCGCACCGGCGACGGTGGGGTGTCCCCGCAGCACACACGCCTTCGCGCCGGTGTTCGTGAACCGCACGACCGCCGCCCCGGTGCCCGTGCCCTGCGGCCGGTCGGCGGCCTGGTAGGCGCTCGCCTCAAGGGAGTTGGCCGCACAGCCGGTCGTTGCTGTGGCCGTCGCCGTTGTCGTGGCCGTTGTCGTGGCCGTGGCTGTTGACTTGGTCGCGGTCGGTGCCGCCGTCGACGACACGTCGGACCCCGACTCGGCATCCCCCGGCTGACACCCCGTCAGCCCCAACGTCGCCGCCACCACGGCCACCGCCGCCACCGCGCCCCCACGGATGCTGATCCTCTGCATGACGTCCCCCGAACTCGCTTGGTGCGGACCGGCTCTCACCGGTACTCGCGGAGAGAGACAGGCCCGTCGCGCCCGGGGTTTCGCCGACGTACGGGCTGTGACGCAATGGTGACGCTCAGTCGAAGCTGGCGAAGTACGCCGCCGCCATGTCCTCGTCGCCGTGCCCCTGTGCCGCCGCCCGCGCGAACCGTTCCGCGCCCGCCGCCGCCACATCCAGCCGTACGCCGTTCGCCGCGCCCGCCTGCACGATCAACCGGGCGTCCTTCTCCGCCGTCGTGACCGCGAAACTCGCCGGAGTCAGTTGGTCGCCCAGGATCGCGGCCGACTTGGCGTGCAGGTAGCCCATGTCGAGGGGGCCGCCGGCGATGAGGTCGAGGAAACTCTGGGGGTTCACGCCCAGGCCCTTGGAGAGGGCCAGGGCCTCGCCCGCCGCGTTGGTCACGGCGAGGACCCAGCTGTTGGCGACCAGCTTCAGGCGGGTCGCGGTGGCCGCCGCGCCGTCCTCGCCGACCCACATCGTGCGGGCGCCGACCGCGTCGAAGACCGGGGTGACCGTCGCGCGGCCGGACTCCGGGCCCGCCGCGAGGACCGTCAACCGACCGGCCTCGGCGGGCTGGCGGGTGCCGAGCACGGGGGCGTCGTAGAAGACCAGTTCGTGGCGGCCGGCGAACGCGGCCAGTTCGGCCACCGATTCGAGGCCCGAGGTCGTCGACTGGATCCACGCGGCGCCGGGGCGCAGGACGGGCGCCGCCTCGCGCATCACGTCGAGGACGGTGTCGCCGTCGTAGAGCATGGTGAGGATCACGTCCGCGTCGCGCACGGCCTCCGCCACGGTGTCGGTGACGTGCGCGCCGTCGTCGGCCAGCGGTTCGGCCTTGGCGCGGGTGCGGTTCCAGGCGTGGACGGTGTGTCCGGCGCGGGCGAGGTTGCGGGCCATCGCGGCGCCCATGATGCCGGTGCCCAGGACGCCTACGGTGAGCTTCTCGGTGGTCATGACTCGGCTTTCGTCCTCGACGGTGTTGTCGAGGACCAGGGTGCCAGGGTGCCGCGCGCCCGGCCTCCCGACCGGGCGCGCGGCATGGGAAGGCTTCGCCCGTCAGCCGGTGACCGTGAACCAGGTCGAGCGGGACTTCTGCCACTCCGGGTGCGTGAGGTCCTTCGCCTCGGTGCCGTCGCCGTACAGGTCGGCCGCGCCGTCGTCGGTGATCAGCTGGGCGCGGGCGCCCGCCACCGTCAGGTCCGGTACGTCGACGACCGCCTCCCAGGCGCCCGGGTCCGTGGTCGGCAGGTCACGCAGTTTGACCGGCTTGTCGGCCGCGTTGCCGGTCCAGGAGTAGAGGGCGTACGGGTCGGAGTTGTCGTCGGCGGCCCAGGAACCGGCGACGATCAGGTACTGGTTCGCCGTGTTCTTGCGGATGTCGCGCACGGACAGGCCGCCGAGGTCCAGTTCGACCGGCGTGCCGAAGGTCGCCGCCGTGCCGTTCGCGACCACCTTGTCGATGTTGGTGACCGGCACGAGGAGCGCCTTGCCGCCCGCGACCGCCGGGGCCAGCGGCGCGCGGAAGCCGATGTACGCCGTGGTCGTCGAGCCGGGCGCGAACTCCAGGCCCTCCACGTTGAATCCGTCGATCTCCTTGGGGATCTCGCCGTCCGCCGTGCCCGCGGCGAAGCCGTACTTGTTGCCGTTCGCCTTGTCCCACGCGACCAGGTTGTCGCGCAGCTTGCCGTACGAACTGCCGTAGGAGAGCACGGTGTTGGCGCCGGTGCCGGTCACCTTGGTGGTGAAGACCGTGTTGCGGGCCGCCTTGTACTCGCCGTCCTTGTTGTTGCCGAGCGATCCTGTCCAGTAGATCGTGTCGCCGACGCGGGCCGCGCCCTCGATGTCGATCTCCTTGGACACGTCGATGTCGTCGCTGAAGTCCCAGGTCTTCAGCGGAGCGCCGGATGCCGAACGGTCGTACAGGCGCAGGACGTTGGACTCGTCATCCGCTACGACGACGTAGCCGCCGCCCACGTCGACCGCGGCGGAGGCGTCGCTGGAGCCGGTCAAGTAGCGGGTGTCGGCGGGCTGTTGGACCGACGCCGAGGCCGCGTAGTGGAGGGTCTTGGTGGCCGTCTTGCCGCCGAGGCCCGTGACCTTCACGGTCAGGTCGGTGTAGCCCTGCGCGGCTGCCGCCACGGCGAGTTGGCGGGTGGCGCCGGTGCCGGTGACGGTCACCGCGCTCGTCGGCGCCACGGACGTCTTGCTGCTCTTGCTCGCCGCGACCGTCAACGCGCTGACGTCCGCGCCGCTCTGAGCGACCGTCACCTGGACCGTCGGATCGCCGACGCCGCCCACCGCGCCCGAGAGGTAGGTGGCCGAGAGGGAGATCGTCGGTGTGCCGTAACTCGCCGCGTGCGCCTGGGTGTCGAAGCTCAGGCCGAGGGCGGCGAGGGCGAGGCAGGTGCCCGCCACGGCGACCGTCCTGCGCCCGCTGGAGAAAACGTAGTCCTGCACTGGGACCCCTTCGTCGGCTCGGTGTCGACGAGAAGGCTCAGTGGATGTCACCAACTTGGCGCGGCGCGGGCAGGTCCTGAGGGTGAACAACGGCGGACGGGCCGAGGGAGCGGTCCATGACCCGGGCCAGGTGACGGGTGAAGACCTCCTGCGTGTCGGGGGTGAGGGTGCGCAGCGCGATCAGCGCGGTGATGACGACGTCGCACAGTTCGGCCTGGACGTCGTCCCAGGTGTGGGTGACGCCCTTGCGCGGGTTCTGACCGGTCACCCCGATCACCGCCTCGGAGACCTCGCCGACCTCCTCGGACAGTTTCAGGATGCGCAGGAGGAGCCCCTCCCGGCCGTCGAGGGGACGGTTCGTGTCCACCCAGGTCCAGAGGTCCTCGATACCGGTCCAGAGCGCGGTGGGCTGGTCCTTCTGATCATTCATGCGTCCAGCCTGCCATCGGTTCCCTACTCGTCGAACAGCGTCTCCTGCCCGAACTCCGCCGACTTCGACTCCCGCACCCGTCGGTTGCGCATCCCGACCACCACGGCCGTCGCCGCCCCGGTCACCGCGAGGGCCGCCGGGACCATCCAGTTCCGGTTGACGGCGTGGCCGAGCGTGTGGTCCAGGGAGATACGGCCCGGCCCTGTGATCGCGAGGCCGGCCGCGGTCAGGGCGAGGGAGGCCGCGTACTCGTAGCCGCCGCCCGCCGCGAAGAACCCGTTGGGCGCGTGCACGGCGGTCGCGCCCGCCATCGCACCGGCCGCCGCCGCGCCCGCCGCCGGGGTCGCCAGACCCATCGCGAGGAGCGCGCCGCCGCCCGCCTCCGCGAGGCCCGCCATCGTGGCGCTGCGCCTGCCGGGGGAGTAGCCCATCGCCTCCATGGCCGCGCCGGTGCCCTCGATCCCGCCCCCGCCGAACCAGCCGAACAGCTTCTGCGAACCGTGCGCGGCCAGCACACCGCCGGTACCCAGCCGGAGCAGCAGCAGGCCCAGATCTTGTCGGTCGTAACAGGTCACGGTGACTCCCCGGACGGACGGCGCGGACGGTCCCTCCACCGTCGCACCTCCGGCCTGCGGCGGGCCTGCGGGGACCGCCGTTCGGGTGGCGGCCCCCGGGGAACGGTGTGAGTCTGGCCCGCATGACGATTCAGCCAGCCAAACTCAGCGATCCATCCGTCCGGGCCTTCGTCAGCGCCGTCAACGCCCATGACCGCGACGCCTTCCTGGCGCTCCTCACGCCGGACGCGACGATGTCGGACGACGGCTCCGAGCGGGACCTCACCGACTGGATCGACCGGGAGATTTTCTCCTCCCACGGCCACATGGAGGTCGAGCGGGAGTCCGACGGCGGCCGTTCCCTCGTCGCCGGCTACGCCAACGACACCTGGGGCGAGATGCGCACCGCGTGGCGCTTCACGGTCGGCGAGGACGGCAGGATCGCCCGCTTCGAGACCGGGCAGGCCTGAGCGACGTAAAAACCCTTGCCCTGAAGTGCGCTCCAACTCCTAGTGTCCGCAGGCATGGAGACGAACAGCAGGACCCTGGGACGCAGTGGCATCGACGTGAGCGCTCTCGGCTTCGGCTGCTGGGCCATCGGCGGGGAGTGGCAGGACGCGAGCGGGCAGCCGCTGGGCTGGGGCAAGGTCGACGACGAGGAGTCCGTACGGGCGGTCCGGCGCGCCCTCGACCTGGGGGTCACCTTCTTCGACACCGCCGACACCTACGGCGCCGGGCACAGTGAGCGCGTGCTGGGCCGGGCGCTCGGCAAGCGCCGGGACGACGTGGTCCTCGCCACCAAGTGGGGCAACGTCTTCGACGAGGAGACCCGCACCCTCACCGGCTCCGACGACTCCCCGGAGTACGCCCGCCGCGCGCTCACCGCGTCGTTGAGGCGCCTCGACACCGACCACATCGATCTCTACCAACTCCACCTGTCCGACGCCGACTTGGGGTGTGCCGCCCAACTCCGGGACCAGTGCGAGGAGTTCGTGCGGGAGGGGCTGATCCGGGCCTACGCCTGGAGCACCGACGACCCCGCGCGTGCCGCCGTGTTCGCCGAGGGGGAGCACTGTGCCGCCGTACAGCACGCGGCGAACGTGTTCCAGGACGCGCCCGAAATGTTCGCGCTGTGCGATGAGTTGGAGCTCGCCAGCATCAACCGCAGCCCGCTGGCCATGGGCCTGCTCACCGGCAAGCAGGCCGCCGGGCGGACCCTGGAGGCCGGCGACATCCGCAACACCCCGCCCGCCTGGATGCAGGGCTTCAAGCAGGGCGCCGGGGCCGACGAGGACTGGGTCGCCCAGGTCGACGCCCTCCGCGAGATCCTCACGTCCGAGGGCCGTACGTCCGCCCAGGGCGCCCTCGCCTGGCTGTGGGCCCGCAGCCCCCACACCGTCCCGATCCCGGGCTTCCGCTCGGTCCCCCAGGCCGAACAGAACGCGGGCGCGATCGCGAAGGGGCCGCTCACCGCCGGGCAGTTGGCCGAGGTCGACCAGGTGCTCGGGAGGTGAACGGCCCCGACGGGATCGGCGGGCGGGCTCAGTAGCCCTGGTTGCCGTACTGCGCGTACTGCTGGCCGGAGTTGCTCTGCTGAGGGGCGAACTGGCCGGTGCCGCGGCCCTGTTCGGTGAGGGTGATCTGGCCGGCCTTGATGGTGGCCAGGCGCGGGGCGCGGCGGGCGATCGACGAGTCGTGGGTGACCATGATGAAGGTCAGCCCGTACTCGTGCCAGAGGCCTTCGAGCAGGCCCATGATGTCGTCGCGGGTGCCCTCGTCGAGGTTGCCGGTGGGCTCGTCGGCGAGGAGCACCTTCGGCTTCTTGACCAGCGCGCGGGCGATCGCCACGCGCTGCTGCTGGCCGCCGGAGAGTTCGGACGGGGCGTGCTTGAGGCGGTCGCCGAGGCCTACCGACGTCAGCGCCTCCGCCGCCCGCTCGCGGCGTTCCGCCGGCTTGACGCCGAGCGGGACCAGGGCCGTCTCGACGTTCTCCTGCGCGGTGAGCGTCGGGATGAGGTTGAAGGACTGGAAGATGATGCCGATCTTCTCGGCCCGCAGCCGGGTCAGCTTGGCCTCGCTGATGGTGGCGAGGTTGACGTCGTCCAGCTCGACACTGCCCTCGGTGGGGCGGTCCAGGCCGCCGATCATCTGGAGCAGCGTCGACTTGCCGCCGCCGGTGGGGCCCTGGATGACGAGCTGGTCGCCGTCCTCGATCGTCAGGTCGACGCCGCGCAGCGCCTCGACCGTCTCCTTGCCCCGCGTGTAGCGCTTGGTGACGCCGGTGAGCTTGTACATGGGATCTCCGTCGATGAGTCCGTGAAGAAGAAGAGTGTTGGGGCGCCGCCTCCCGGGGGGAGTGGAGGCGGCGCCCCGGATCAGGGGGTGCGGCGGCCTGTGACAGCGACCGCTCCGCGGCAGCCGCCGTCCTACGACACGCTGCGCAGCGCGTCCGCCGGACGCATCCGGGAGGCACGCCAGCCGCCCATCGCGCCGGCGATCAGACCGCCGGTGACGGCCAGGCCCACCGCGAGGGCGATCGTGGTCAGCGAGACCGGCGCGTTCAGGGCGATCTCCAGGGTGTTCTGGGTGGCCTGCTGGCCGGGGCCGCCCTGACCGCCGCCGGGGCCGCCCTGGCCGCCACCGCCGCCGGTGGAGCCGAGCTGCGCGGTCAGCTTGGGGCTGATCGCGGTGACCGTGTAGGCCGCCGCGAGGCCCAGCGCGATACCGAGCCCGCCGCCGATCAGACCGTTGACCATGGACTCGCCGACGACCTGCCGGGTGACCTTGCGGCTCGGCCAGCCGAGCGCCTTCAGGGTGCCGAACTCACGCACCCGGCGCGACACGGCGGAGGAGGTGAGCAGCGCGGCCACCAGGAACGCGGCGATGAGGACCGCGATGGACAGCCACTTGCCGACGCTGGTCGCCAGGTTGGAGGCGGTGGACAGCGAGCCGGACACGGTGGACGCGAGGTCGGCGGAGGTGGTGACCGTCGTACCCGAGATGTTCTTCTGGATGGTCGTCTTGACGGTCGAGATCTGCTTGGAGTCGGTCGCCTTGACGTAGATCGTGGTGACCTTGTTCTTCGAGTCGCCCAGCGTCTGCGCCTGCTTCAGCGGCAGGTACACGTCGATCGTGGACTCGCTGCTGTTCGGCGTCGCGACGCCGATGACCGTGAACTTGGTGCCGGAGATCGAGAAGGTCGAACCGACCTTGTACTTCTTCGACTTGGCGTACGACGCGCTGACGACGGCGACCTTCGCGTTGGTCTGCGAGGTCGTGAACGTCTTGCCGGAGGTGATCTTCGACGTGGACAGCGGGCCGAGCGTCTGGTTGGTGACGTCGATGCCGGCGACCGAGTACGAGTTCACGTTGAAGTTGGCGCCGCCGCCCTGGACCTGCGGCGCGCCGGTGCTGCTGGTTCCGCCACCGCCGCCGGGGCCGCCCTGCTGCGAACCGGAGGAGGAACCGGACGTGGTGGAGGACTTCGCCTTGCCCTGGGTGAAGGAGCCGTCGACCTTGGTGACGTTCAGCGTGAGCGAGCCGACCGCGCTGGACACGCCCTTCTGCGCGGCGACCTTGGTGACCAGGGAGGACGCGAGGACCTGACCGCCCTGCGTGTTCACCCGGTCCGAGCTCTGCGAGCTGCTGGTGGAGGTGCCGCCGAACTTGAAGCTGGGACCCTGTGAGCTGCCGGCCTTGGGGGCCGACTGCGCCTTGGTCACGGTCATGTCAGTTCCGAGACCGTACAGAGACTTGAGGACCTTGTCCTGAGCCTGACTCATGCCGGCCGACACCGAGTTGACGGTGATGACCAGCGCGATACCGAGCGCCAGACCCATGGCGATGACCAGGGCCGCCTTCTTGCGCCGGCTCAGCTCGCGCTTGAGATAGATGCCAAACATCCCATTCCCCAAAGGTTCTTGGCGCCCGCTGTGGGCGCGGCCACAAGCTATGGAGGAACCTTTGAGTCGACCTGAGTAAAGGATGTGTCTGGCCTGAGAAAAAGACGCCCGAAATCAGAATTGTGTCAGACAGCTCATTCCTAAGCTGCGGAGGGCGTCCTGCCAGGAAACCCCAGTTCAATGGCCTGTTGGTGTGGGGTGCCGCGCCTTCGCGGCGGCTTCTTTTCGCCACCCCCGCCGTGCACCGCCCGGCCCCGATTTTGTACGGTCCCCGGATGCGCGATTCCTCTCGGCTCACCCGGCGTGCCGCTCTCGGTCTGACCGCCGCCGCCCTTCCCGTGGCGGCGGCCACTCCAGCGTCCGCGGCGACAGTGATAGGCGGTGAGCGTCTGGCCCGCGACGGGATCCAGACGAGTGGTGCCACCGGTCTGCCCAAGAAACTCACCGCCCGCTCCTGGCTCGTCGCCGACCACAAGACCGGTGAGGTGCTCGCCTCGTACCGCGCGCATCAGCGGCTCGCGCCCGCGTCCACGCTGAAGATGCTGTTCGCCGACACCGTGCTGGGGAAGTTCGAGCGGACCCGGACCTACCGGGTCACCGACGCCGACCTCGCCGACGTCCCGTCCGGCTCCAGCATGGTCGGCGTCAAGCCCGGAATCACCTACACCGTCCACCAGTTGTGGCAGGGCGTCTTCCTTCGCTCCGGCAACGACGCCGTGCATGTGCTGTCCCACATGAACGGCGGGATCGCCAGGACGGTCGCCGAGATGCAGGCCAAGGCGAAGGACCTCCAGGCCCTGGACACCCATGTGGTGAGCCCGGACGGCTTCGACCACCCCGGGCAGGTCTCGTCGGCGTACGACCTCACCCTTTTCGCCCGGCACGGCCTGCACGACGACGACTTCGGCGCCTACTGCTCCACCAGGACCGCGAACTTCCCGGCCGGCGGCAAGAAGACCTTCCAGATCCAGAACACCGACCGCCTGCTCACCGGCGCCTACGGACTGCGCCCGTACCAGGGCATGATCGGCGTCAAGAACGGTTACACCAGCCACGCCGGAAACACCTTCACGGGCGCCGCCACCCGCGACGGCCGCACCCTGCTGGTGACCGTGATGCACCCGGCCAACGGCGGCAACGAGGTCTACAAGGAGACCGAGGCGCTGCTCGACTGGGGCTTCGGCAAAGGGAGTTCGGCCCGCGCGGTGGGCACGTTGGTCGACCCGCTGAGCGAGGGCGGGGCGAGCGCGAGCCCGACGCCGTCGGGGAAGGGTGCCAAGGGGGCTCCGGGGGCGACGGGCGCGGCGGCCACGTCGTCGGACGGTTCCTCGCCCTGGCATCTGCTGGAGGGCGCGGCCGGGGCGGTGGTCCTGCTCGCGGGCGGCGCGTTCGCGCTGCGGAAGCGGCGGGCGGCCGTGGCGGCGGCGAAGTCCCTGGAGGAAGACGGGAGTTGAGACTGTGCGACAGCCGTTCCACCGCCCGGTGTGACACCTCGCGGTCCCACGCGAGGCCCACCCCCACCCGGGCAGTGGAACGACTGCCGCCTCCCCCCTCGGGTTTGGCCTACGGAAGCTCAGTCCCCCAACTGTGAAGCTTTGGTGGAGAAGAGTTGAGCATAAGTCAGTAACCGGGCGCAACGGTGCGGACGGTCAAATTCCGTTTGTGCAACTTGCCTCAGCCACGGCCCACATACGGCATCGACGTCGCCAACACCGTCGCGAACTGCACATTCGCCGCCAACGGCAGCTCCGCCATGTGCCGCACCGTCCGCGCCACATCCGCGACATCCATCACCGGTTCCGGGGCTACCACCCCGTTGGCCTGCAACGCCCCGGTCTCCATCCGCCGCGTCATGTCCGTCGCCGCGTTCCCGATGTCGATCTGCCCGACCGCGATCGAGTACGGCCGCCCGTCCAGCGAAAGGGACTTGGTGAGCCCCGTCAACGCGTGCTTGGTCGCCGTATAGGCCACCGAGTGCGGCCGGGGCGCATGCGCGGAGATGGACCCGTTGTTGATGATCCGCCCGCCCTGCGGCACCTGCTCCTTCATCCGCCGGAACGCCGCCTGCGCGCACAGGAACGCCCCGTTGAGATTGGTGTCCACCACATGCCGCCACGCGTCGTACGGCAGCTCCTCCACCGGCACCCCACCGGGCCCGAAGGTCCCCGCGTTGTTGAACAGCAGGTCCACCCGCCCGAACCGCTCCACCGTCGCGTCGAACAGCGCGTCCACGTCCTCCGGCCGCGCCACATCCGTCGCTACGGCGATGGAGGCACCCTCGGGCACCAGCGCGGCCGTCTCCTCCAGCGTCCCGGCGCGACGGCCGGCCAGCGCCACCGACCAGCCCGCGCGCAGCAGTTCCACGGTGACCGCGCGGCCGATCCCGGAGCCCGCGCCGGTCACCACGGCGGTCCTCATCTGTTCTGCGTCCATGGGCCGCAGCCTACGAGTCAGCCCTCCTGCGGGTACCGCACCCCGATCCGCTCCCGTACCGCGTCCAGCGTGCGCATCACCGCGAGGGTGCCCTCAAGCGGCACCAGCGGCGACTCGGTCTCACCGGCCCGCAGCGCCCGCATCACCTCGGCCGCCTCGTGCCGCAGCGTGTTGCGCGGCCCGTCCGCCGGGTCGAGGACGAACTCCTCGGGGTCACGGCCGTCCCGGTGCAGTACGAACCGCTCCGGGTGGAAGAAACCGTCCGGGATGTCGATCCGCCCCAGCGAACCCGTCACCGACGCCGACGTCCCCGTACCCCCGACGATCGAGCAGTGCAGCGCCGCCAGCGCGCCGCTGTCCCACGAGAACAGCGCCGCCGTCTGGAGATCGGCGCCCTCGGCGGATAGCACGGCCGACGCCTTGATGTCGGCGGGCTCACCGAGCAACAGGTGCGCGAACGACACCGGGTACACCCCGAGGTCCAGCAGTGCGCCCCCGCCCTGCGCGGGGTCCCGCAGCCGGTGTGACGGAGGGAAGGGGCCTTCGAGCCCGAAGTCGGCCTGGACGGTACGCACTTCACCGATCGCACCGTCGTCGACGAGCGCCTTCAGCCGCCGCACCAGCGGATTGCAGTACATCCACATGGCCTCCATGAGGAAGCTGCCGCGGTCAGCCGCCAGGGCGACAAGTTCGGTCGCCTCAAGGGAGTTGAGGGTGAAGGCCTTCTCGACGAGCACGTTCCGCCCGGCCTCCAGACAGAGACCGGCCGCCGCGCGGTGCGCCGAGTGCGGGGTGGCGACGTAGACGACATCGATGTCCCCGTCCGCCGCCAGCGCGTCCCAGTCGCCGTAGGCCCGCTCGATCCCGAACCGTTCCGCGAACGCCTTCGCCGACTCCTCCGTCCGAGAGGCCACCGCGACCACCTCGGCGTCTGGCAGATCCACCAGCGCCGCCGTGAACGCGGCGGCGATCCCACCGGTCGCCAGGACTCCCCAGCGCACGTTCTCTTCCGTCATCGCGGCCCCACCCTCGTTCACCAGACCCTCGGCACCCTGTACGAGCTGAGAGCATAGGTGGCGGACCAGCCAGGGAGGGAGGGGCACATGCCCGAGCAGAGGGCGCAGGCACCGGCCGCGCAGCAGTCCGCCGTACCGCCGTCGTCGCTCACGGCGACCCGCAGAGCGGGCCTCCTCGTCATTCTCATCCTCGGCGGCCTCACCGCGACCCCGCCGCTGTCGATGGACATGTACCTCCCCGCGCTCCCGGCGGTCACCCGCGCCCTGCACGCGCCCGCCGCGACCGTCCAGCTCACCCTCACCGCGTGCCTCGCCGGCATGGCGCTCGGGCAGCTGGTGGTCGGCCCGATGAGCGACAGATGGGGCCGAAGACGCCCGCTGCTGACCGGTCTCGCGGTGTACGTCGTCGCGACCGCCCTGTGCGCGTTCGCGCCGAACGTGGAGTTCCTGGTCGCCTTCCGCCTGCTCCAGGGCCTGGCGGGCGCGGCCGGAATAGTGATCGCGAGGGCCGTCGTCCGCGATCTCTACGACGGCGTCGCGATGGCCCGCTTCTTCTCCACCCTCATGCTGGTCTCCGGGGTCGCCCCCGTCGTCGCGCCGCTCGTCGGCGGCCAGATCCTCCGGGTGACGGACTGGCGGGGCGTGTTCGTGATCCTGACCTTCGTCGGGGCGGCCCTCGCGGTCCTCGTCTGGACCCGCCTCCCCGAGACCCTCGCACCCGCCGACCGGCACAGCGGCGGCACCCGCGAGGCCCTCCGCTCCATGCGCGGCCTCCTCGCCGATCTCCCCTTCACCGGCTACATGCTCACCGGCGGCTTCGCCTTCGCCGCCCTGTTCGCCTACATCTCCGCGTCCCCCTTCGTCGTCCAGGAGATCTACGGCGCCTCCCCGCAGACCTTCAGCCTGCTGTTCGGCGTCAACTCGGTCGGCCTGGTCGCGGTCGGCCAGATCAACGGCAAGCTGCTGGTCGGCCGGGTCTCCATGGACAAGGTGCTGGGCGCGGGCCTGGCGGTGGTGGTGGCCGCCGCCACCGCGCTCCTGCTGATGGCGACGGGCGCGTTCGGCGAGGTGGGCCTGGCCCCGGTGGCCGCCGCCCTCTTCGTCCTCATGTCGGCGATGGGCGTGACCCTCCCCAACGCCCAGACCCTCGCCCTCATGCGCACCAAGCACTCCGCGGGCTCCGCCTCCGCGCTCCTGGGCACGTCCTCCTTCCTCATCGGCGCGGTGGCCTCCCCGCTCGTCGGCATCGCGGGCGAGCACACGGCCGTCCCGATGGCCGTCGTCCAACTGGCGGCCGCACTGGTGGCGGTGGCCTGCTTCGTGGGAATGTGCCGACCCTGGAACACCCGTACGACTCCGGAGGGAGTGGGCAGCTGAGCGCCCCCAGACTGCGCAGCGACACACCGGAACGAGCGGGCCTCGACCCCGGGGAGCTCCGTCACCTGATCCGCGAGGTCCACGACCTCACCACCGGCGACCGCCCCTGGGCGGCGGGCACCGTCGTGGTCGCGGGGCGCGGCCCGGTGATCGCCGTGGAGGAGGCGGCGGGCTGGGCCGTACGGTATTCGGCCTACGACCCGGAGACGGACGCGGGTGTGGAACTGCCGCCGTCCTCCCGCGTCCCGATGACGGTCCACACCCCTTTCGACCTGGCGTCCCTCACCAAGCTCTTCACGTCCGTCGCCGCGATGCAGCAGATCGAGCGGGGCACCCTGGGCATCGACGCGCGCGTCGGCGCCTACCTCCCGGACTTCCGCGCCGCCGCCCGCCACGACATCACCGTCCGCCAGCTCCTCACCCACACGTCCGGCCTGCGCCCCGAACTCCCGCTGTACGACTGCGCGGACGACACGGAACGGCTGGCGATGCTGCGGGCGGAGGCGCCGGTGGGGGAGCCCGGCGAGTATCTGTACTCGGACCTGAACCTCCTCCTGCTCCAGTTCGTCCTGGAACGCGTCAGCGGACGCACCCTCGACGTCCTCGTCCACGACGGCATCACCCGCCCCCTGGGCATGACGTCCACCGACTTCGGCCCCTGCCCCGGCGCGGCGGCCACCGAGGACCAGCGCCGCCCGTGGGCCAAGGCGGACCGGGGCATGCTGCGGGGCGTCGTCCACGACGAGAACGCCTGGGCACTGGGGGGAGTGGCGGGCCACGCGGGCCTCTTCTCGACCGGCCGCGACGTGGCGATCTTCTGCCGCACGCTGCTGGCCGGCGGCTCCTACGGCCCCGCCCGCATCCTCGGCGCGGACTATGTGGAGCTGCTCCTGACCCCACCTGGGCTCGGCTTCGGGGTCGATCAGGCCTGGTTCATGGGGGAGTTGGCGGGGCGGGGGGCGGCGGGGCACACGGGGTTCACGGGCACGTCGGTGGTACTGGATCCGGCGACGGACACTTTTTTGGTGTTGCTGGCGAACACCGTCCATCCCCGGAGAAGGGGCCCGGACAGCGGGCCCAGGGCGGCGGCGGGGACGCGGGTGGCGCGGGCGGTGCGAGGTTTTTGAGCCGGCCAGGGCCACTTAGAATCGGCGGGTGAACGACCCCGTGGCCCCCGCCGAAACCCTCCGTACCGCTCTCGCCGCCCTGCTCGGCGGGCTTCCGCCCCGGCAGGCCGCCGGTGCCGTGGAGCGCCTGATCGGCAAGTATCGCGGGGCCACCCCGACCGACGCCCCCATCCTCAGGGACCGTGCGGACGTCGTCGCCTACGCCGCCTATCGGATGCCGGCGACCTTCGAGGCCGTACGCTCCGCGCTGGACGCGTTCGCCGATGCCGTGCCCGGCTGGGCTCCGCAGGGGCACACCGACGTCGGCGGTGGTACCGGCGCCGCGACCTGGGCCGTCACCGCCACCTGGTCCGGCGACCGCCCGGTGACCGTACTGGACTGGGCCGAGCCCGCACTCGCCCTCGGGAAAGAGCTGGCCGCCGCCAACCCCGGCCTGCGCAACGCCAGTTGGCGGCGCGCCCGTATCGGCTCGGCGCTCACCCTCGACCCCACCGACCTCGTCACCGTCTCCTACGTCCTCAACGAACTCACCGTCCCCGACCGCGCCGCCCTCGTCGACGCCGCCGCGTCCGCCGCCCAGGCCGTCGTGATCGTCGAGGCCGGCACCCCGGACGGCTACGCCCGTGTCATCGAGGCCCGCGACCGGCTGATCGGTGCCGGGTTCCACATCGCCGCCCCCTGCCCGCACAGCGCCGCCTGCCCGATCGTCCCCGGCGAGGACTGGTGCCACTTCTCGACCCGGGTCAGCCGCTCCTCCCTGCACCGCCAGGTCAAGGGCGGCTCGCTGCCGTACGAGGACGAGAAGTTCAGCTACGTCGCCGCCACCCGCCTCCCCGTCGAACCCGCCCCCGCCCGGGTCGTACGGCGTCCGCAGATCCGCAAGGGGCAGGTACTCCTCGACCTCTGCGAGCGAGACGAGCAGTTGCGCCGCACGACGGTCACCAAACGCCACGGCGGCCTGTACAAGACGGCACGGGACGCGAGCTGGGGGGACCCCTGGTCCGAAGAAGTGTGACACTTGCGCCGGAAGTGTCACATTTTTCAGGATGGGTGTGTCTCGTCCCACCTACCCCGCATGTGGGGTACCGCCTCCCCGGGCGCAGGATGGTGCGACGATGGGGGAGGTTCTCCGTACGACAAGTCCGCACAACAAGCAGGACAAGAACAGCAGGGCGACAACAGCGAGGCGAGGAGATAGATGAGCGCGACGTTCGGTGGCCGGACCGGTCGGCAGGGCAGACTCTCCTCGTGGCTGCGCGGACGCCGCCCGCAGGACGAGGCCGCCGACGGCAGTGAGCGCGAGGCGCTGCTGCTCGCCGCCGCCGGAGCGGGACTGCCGCTCGCGCCCGCCGCGCACCCCGCCCCGGGGTACCGATGTTCGTGCGACCGTGTGGGCTGTCCCACCCCCGCCCGGCACCCGGTGTCGTTCGCCTGGCAGACGCAGTCCACGACCGACCGCGCGCAGATCGAGCGCTGGGCCCGCCACCAGCCGCAGGCCAACTTCATCACCGCGACCGGCATGGTCAACGACGTCCTCGACGTCCCCCTGGCGGCCGGCCGCGAGGCGCTGGAGCGGCTGCTCGCCGCCGGTATCGAGGTCGGACCGGTCGCCGCGAGCGACGACGGACGGCTGCTCTTCTTCACCCTCACCCGCGGCACCCCCGAGGACGAGGACGAGTGGTGGCCGTGCGAACTGGACTGCCACCCCGAGACGATGGACGAACACCCGGGGCTGCGCTGGCACTGCCGCGGCTCCTACGTCCTGGTCCCCCCGGCCCAACTGCCCGGCGACAACCAGTCCGTGCACTGGGTACGCGGCCCCGAGCATCCGCTGCCCGACCCGCTGACCCTCCTGGAAACCCTCACGGACGCCTGCGCCCGCCACGCGGGCCAGGAACCCGACCACGCCGACGCGGCCTGGCCACTGGGCCGTTGACCGCCAAGAGTTCCTGACCGCCTGATCGTCAGCCGCCCTGCGCGGAGGTCAGCCCCTCGATCCGGCCCAGCACGGACACCCTGCCGCCCCGCTTCGGGTCCAACGCCACCTGGTTGGACATGAGTTGGAGGGTGAGGGACTGCTGCACGGCGCCCGTCGTCAGCGCCTGCACGTCCTTGTTCTGGGCCGGTACCGAGGTGCCCGTCGCCGCGGTCTCCTTCTGGAAGTAGCGCGTGGTGTAGAACACCAGCGCCCCGCCGTCCGCGGTGCGCAGTGCCAGCGGCGCGTAGTCGCCGTTCGTCACCGGTTCGTCGAGGAACTGGACGGCCAGACCGGGCTTGGTGGCCTTCTCGCGGTCCGCCCGCCACGCGCTGGTGTGCGCGCCGTCCGCGAAGTCCGTCCCGCCGCTCTTCAGATACGTCACATAGCGCTGGCTCAACTCCCCGGGCGCTACGGCGAGTTCGGCCGAGTTCGTGGACACGGCCTCGGCCCAGCCGTCCTTGTCGGTCCTGAACTTCGGTACGGCGGTGGGCGCGAGCAGCGTCAGATACGACACCTGCCACGGCTCGGACAGGTCGTTGCGGGTGAACACCAGCAGCCAGCGGGCGCTGCCGCCCTTGTTGGCGGCGGTGTCGGCGAGGAACCAGCGCGGCCAGCCGGCCTTCTTCGGAATGGTGAACTTCGCGTCCGTCAGCTCCAGCGGGGAGTAACTCGGGTTCCCCGACGGGTAGTTGGTGTGCCCCGCCTTCAGCCGTGCCGCGTCGATGTCACCGAGCGCGCCGGTGACATGAGCGGCGTCCAGGGCACTGTCGTAGGCCTTGTCCGCCGCGTTGTACGCGGTCGTGAACTGCTGGAGCGCCTTGGCGGCCTCGGCGCGCGTGGCGGCCGGGAGGACCTCGCGTTCCCCGTGGACCACCACGCATCCGCTCGCCGTCAGCGACAAAGCGGTCATCGAGGCCGCTATGAGTACGCGCCGGTCAAGCCTGCGGAGCCTTCGAGGGCTGCGATCCCTGCTCATCAGGTGTCTTCACCTTCCCCTTCCCGGAGGCGAACCCTACCGGGGCGAAGAACAGGGTGAGCGTGGGGATCAGGTACAGCAGCCACACCGTGATCTGTAGGACGGTCGGGTCCGGCTGGAAGTTGAAGACGCCCTTCAGGAGGGTGCCGTACCAGCTGTCCGGCGGGATCGTGCCGCTGATGTCGAAGGCCTGATTCGTCAACCCCGGGATCCAGTCGGCCTCTTGGAGGTCGTGGAAGCCGTAGGCCAGCACACCGGCCGCGACCACGACGAGCATCGCGCCGGTCCAGGTGAAGAACTTGGCGAGGTTGATCTTCAGGGCACCGCGGTAGAACAGCCAGCCCAGGAACACGGCGGTGGTCAGGCCGAGGCCCACGCCGATCAGCGGGCGCGGGGTGCCGTCGCTCGCCGCGTGCACCGACGCCCACACGAACAGCGCGGTCTCCAGGCCTTCACGGCCGACGGCCAGGAACGCGGTGGCGACCAGTGCGCCGGTGCCCATCGCGAGGGCCGCGTCCAGCTTGCCGTGCAGTTCGGACTTGAGGTGCCGGGCGGTGCGCCGCATCCAGAACACCATCCACGTCACCAGCCCGACCGCGAGGATCGACAGCGAACCGCCGAGCGCCTCCTGCGCCTGGAACGTCATCTCCTGGGAGCCGAATTCGAGCGCGCACCCGAAACCCATCGCGATCAGCACCGCGACGACGATGCCGATCCAGATCGGCCGCAGCGCGTCCCGCCGCTCCGTCTTGACCAGATAGGCGATCAGGATGCAGACGACGAGGCTGGCTTCCAGGCCCTCGCGCAGACCGATCAGATAGTTGGAGAACACGGTCTACGACTCCTTGGCTTCCTTGGCTTCCTTGGAGAACAGCGTGCTGCCCCACCAGTCGTCCTTGTCGCGGACGCCCGGCGGGACGGCGAAGACCGCCGAACCCACGTGCTGGATGTACTCGTTGAGCGCGTCGGTCGCCGACAGGTTGCGCTGCAACGGGATGAACCCCTTGCGCACGTCGCGCTGGTAGGCCAGGAAGAAGAGCCCCGCGTCGAGTCGGCCGAGGCCGTCGGTGCCGTCGGTGAAGGAGTAGCCCCGGCGCAGGATGGTGACCCCGCCGTTGGAGTCGGGGTGCGCGAGCCGGACGTGCGCGTCGGGCTTCATCGCCTTCAGGAACGGTACGTCGTGCTCCTTGGCCTTGCCGACCGGCGCGCCCTCGCCCTTGTCGCGGCCGAAGACGTCCTCCTGCTCCTGGAGCGAGGTCCGGTCCCAGGTCTCGATGTTCATCCGGATGCGCCGGGCGACGAGATACGAACCCCCGGTCATCCAGGCCGAGTTCTTACCGGCATCCCCCTCGTCGACCCACACGTACTTCTTCAGCCGGTCCGTCTCGGTGCCCGCGATGTTGCGGGTGCCGTCCTTGAACCCCATGAGATTGCGCGGGGTTTGGGCCCCGGGGGTCGTCGACGAGGTCTTCCCGAAGCCGAGTTGGGACCAGCGGATGGCGACCTTGCCGAAGCCGATCCGGGCCAGGTTGCGGATCGCGTGCACGGCGACCTGCGGATCGTCCGCGCACGCCTGCACACAAAGGTCGCCGCCCGTACGGGACTTGTCGAAGTTCTCGCCGGGGAACCGCGGCAGGTCGACCAGGGCTTCGGGGCGGGCGTCCTTGAGGCCGAACTTCTCGAAGAACGACGGCCCGAAGCCGATGGTGAGGGTCAGCCGCGAGGGTTTCAGGCCCAGCGCCTCGCCGGTGTCGTCCGGCGGTGCCTCGGCGAGCCCGCCGTAGGCCCCCTCGCCGACCGCGTGCCCGCCGGTCATCCGCCGGGCGGCGGCCGTCCAGTCCTTCAGCATCCGCACGAACTCGGCGCGGTCGTCGGTCTTCACGTCGAACGCGGCGAAGTGCAGCCGGTCCTGCACGGGCGTGGCGATGCCCGCCTGGTTGGCGCCGTGGAAGGCGACCGCGGCACCGGTGTCGGCGCCCGCCGGATCGACGTCCTCGCCGACCCGGGTCATCGCCACCGCACCACCGGCCGCGACGGCACCGAGCGCGAGCCCGGCACCGCCCCAGCCGATCAGCGAACGGCGGGACGGGCTCTCGGATTTCGGGGCTTCGGATTTCGGGGTTTCGGCCATGGTGATCGCCTACTTCACGACGGCGGCGGCGAGCTTGGACAGCGGCTCCGCGAGCGCGTTGACCCCGTCCGACAGCTCCTTGCGCTGGTCCTTGGTGACCTTGTCGTACGACACGAAGCCGTCCGAGGTCGACGTGGAGCGGTACTTGTCGAGCAGCGTGTCGATCGCGGCGAACTGCTTGTCCAGCTCGGTGGTCAGCGCCGCGTCGTTCTTCTGCGCGACCGGCTTGAGCAGCTCGTACGCCTTCTTCGCGCCGTCGACGTTGGCCTTGAAGTCGCTCAGGTCGGTGTGCGAGTAACGGTCCTCCTCGCCGGTGACCTTGCCGGTGGCGACCTCGTCGAGGAGTTCCTTGGCGCCGTTGGCCATCGAGGTCGGGGTGATCTCGGCCTTGCCGACCCGCTTCTGCCAGTCCTTCAGATCGGTGAGCAGCTCGTCGGCGAGGGTCTTCTGCTCGGCGCCGATCTTCTTGTCCTGCCACAGCGCCTTCTCCAGCGCGTGCCAGCCGGTCCACTTCTGGCCCTTCTCCAGGCCGTCGGCGCGGGTGTCGGTCTTCGGGTCGATGTCCCCGAACGACTCGGCGATCGGCTCGGTGCTCTCCCAGCCGACGCGGGAGGGGGCGTAGGCGTTCTTGGCGGCGGTGAGGTCGCCCGCCTTGATGGCGTTGACGAACGTCTCCACCTTCGGGATCGTCGCGTCGGCCTCGTTCTGCGCGTACTCGCGGTAGGCGGCGACGGCCGCGTCCAGCTTCGGATCACGCTTGGCGACGCTGCCCCCGGTGACGGTCAGCTTCTGCCGTACACCGTGCCCCTTCATGCCCGGGCGGCAGGCGATCTCGTACGACCCGGCCTTCACCTCGGCGGTGAGCGTGTACTTCGTCCCCGGCCCGATGTTCTCCTTCTCGGAGACGATCCGATCGTCCGGGAAGAGGATCTCGACCTCGGTCGCCTTCGAGCCGGTGTTCTCGATCTTCAGCGTGACGTGGCCGGCCGGTATCGACTTGGTCGAGGTCGTGCACTTGGAGTCGGCCGCGGTGACCTGGATCGCGTCACCGTCCTTGGCGTCGCTCTTCGCGGTGCACGCCGTGACGGCGGTCAGTGCGGCCGCGGCGGCGACAGCGGTGACGACGGGAAGTCGGACGGCACGCATGCAGGCTCCAAGCGGGAGTGTCTGGTGAGGCAGTGTGGTGAGGCTGCCCTAACTTACCTGAGGCTTACCTCACTCATACCCGTCCGGGTGGGTATTCACCTCCCACAGAAAAATCACAGACACGGCTTGATCTCGACGGCGAAAAATGGATGTCAAGGGACGGTCAATGGAAGGTCAAGCGGGCCGCCGCGGAGCCACGACGGCCGCCCCCGTTCGCGGATGCGGAAACACCTCAACTGCCTGGTCGTAGACGTCCGAAAGCAACGCCTCGGTGAAAACGTCCCCCGGCGGACCGTCGGCGGCGACACGACCGGCGCGCAGAATCGCGACCCGGTGCGCGTAGGCGGCGGCCAGCGCGAGATCGTGCAGCACCACGACCACCGCGTCCCCCGCGTGCGCCCTTTCCCGGCACAGCCGCAGCACCAGTTCCTGGTGCCGGAGGTCCAGCGCGGCCGTCGGTTCGTCCAGCAGCACCAGTGGCGCCCGCTGGGCGAGCACCCGGGCGAGCGCGACCCGGGCCCGCTCGCCGCCGCTGAGCGCCGAGAACGGCCGTAGCGCGAAGTCCGTGACCTCCGCCCGCGCCATCGCCTCCGCCACGGCGAGATCGTCCTCGGCGGGGGTGGTCGCGTGCGGCGCCCGCCCCATCCGCACGACCTCCTCGACGGTGAACGGGAAGGAGAGCGTGGCCGATTGGGGAAGTACCGCCCGCCGCAGGGCGAGTTCGGCCGCGGACCACTCCGTGGCGGGCCGCCCATGAATCCGTACGACCCCTGCGGCGGCCGGCAGATCGGCGGCGAGCGCGCCCAACAGGGTCGATTTCCCGGCCCCGTTGGGCCCGACCAGTGCCAACACCTCACCGGCCCGAACGGGCACGGACACCCCATGCAGGACGGTACGCCGGCCGAGCCTGACATGCAGGTCCTCGGCCTCGGCAAGGACATCGCCTGGCTCGACGGGGGAGGGGACGTCGGGACGACGACGGAGGAGTCTCATACGCGGGCTCCTTGCGGGTGGGGGCTGGGGGCAGCTGCGGCGGAGAAGAACCGGCGGGCGGTGGCGAACTGACGGCAGGAGCAACAGGGGCGCGGGGAACTGCGCGGCCAACCCCCACCGACCCGCACCCCCCAACACACATCCCGTGGCAGTCTCGATGGGACCTGGTTCACGCCCACCCCCCTTGCCTGCGCCGCGTCCTCCGCAGCAACCAGAAGAAGAACGGGCTCCCGAGCAGTGCCGTCAAGACCCCCAGCGGAAGTTCCGCCGGAGCGGCAACCGTGCGGGCCGTCAGGTCCGCCGCCAGCAACACCAGCGCCCCCAACAACGCACTCGCCGGGATCAGAAACCGATGCCCCGGCCCCGCCGCCATCCGCAGCAGATGCGGCACGACCAGGCCCACGAAACTGATGATCCCGGACACACTGACCGCCGCCGCCGTGAGCAACGCGATGACCAGGACCAGCACGACCCGGAGCCGTTCCACGTCAACTCCCAAGTGGCGCGCGGGCCGTTCACCGAGGGCCAGCAGATCCAGCCGGCCGGCGTACAACGGCGCGAGGGTCAGACCGACCACCGCGCACGGCAGAACCGCGAGCACCTTCGGCCAGGTCGCCTGGGAGAGCGAGCCGAGCTGCCAGAACGTGATCTGGTTGACGGCCGCCGTGTCCGCGAAGAACAGGAACAGCCCGATCAGCGCCCCCGCGAACGCGTTCACCGCGATCCCGGTGAGGATCAGCGTCACGACCTCCGTACGGCCGCCCGAGCGCGACATCGCGTAGACCAGCAGGACCGTGGCGAGCCCCGTCACGAACGCCACCGCCGACACCGTCCAGTTGCCGAGGAAGTCCAGCCCGAGCGCGATCACCGCGACCGCGCCCACCGCCGCCCCCGAGGACACCCCGATGACCCCCGGTTCGGCGAGCGGATTCCCGAACACGCCCTGCATCAACGCCCCCGCGCACCCGAGGGAGGCCCCGACGAGCAGCGCGAGCACGATGCGCGGGAACCGCACGTTCCACAACACCGACTCCGGTACCCGCTCCAACGCGCCCCCGCCGAGCCCCAGTCGGTGCTGGACGGAGGAGAGCACATCACCGACGGGGATGGGGTACGCGCCCAGCCCCGCGGCCACCGGCACGAGAACGAGAAGGGCGAGGACCAGCCCGGCGGTGAGCAGCCAGGCGGTGCTGTACTCGCGTCTCACTTGGTGTCGTCCCCGTACAACTGCGCCACGATCGACTTGAGTACCTGGTCGGTGCGCGGCCCGTAGTTGAGCAGCACCCCGTCCTCGATCGACACGACCCGCCGGTCCATCCCGGCCGGGGTCTGCGCGACGCCGGGGATCTTCACCAGCCCGTCGATCCCGCCGACCGACTCAAGTCCCTTGGTCATGACGAGAATCGCGTCCGGCGCGGCCTTCGCCAGCGCCTCGGTGGTGATGGCCGTGAAGTCCTGCTCCAGCCCCGACTCCGCGCCCGCGTCGACCGCCCCGGCCGCCTCCAGGAGCGAGGTCGCGCCCGAGCCCTTACCGCCGATGAGATACACGGACGCGGACCCGCGCAGATAGAGGAACGCGACCCGCGGCTTCTCCTCGTGCGCCGGAATCGCCTTGCGCACGGCGGCGATCCGGTCTTCCGAGCGCTCGGTCAGCTCCTTGCCGGCGGCCGGTACGCCGAGCGCGTCGGCCACCGCCTGGATCCGCGGACCGACATCCGCCAGCCCCTGCGCCGGATCGACGACCAGGACGGGAACACCGGCCGCGCGGATCTGGCCCATCGCCTCGGACGGCCCGGTGGTCTTCTCGGCGAGCACGAGATCGGGCTTGAGGGAGAGCACGCTCTCGGCGGAGACATCGTGGTTGCGGGTCACCAGCGGGAGTTTCGCGGCCTGTTGGAAGGTGGCGGTGATGTCCCGGGCGACGACCCGGTCACCGAGACCGAGCGTGAACACGATCTCGCTGAGGCTGCCGGAGAGCGGCACGATGCGCCGCGCCTCACCGACGGTGACCTTCTTGCCGTCCGCCGAGCTTACGGTGACCGGGAGTTGAGGCTCGGGAGCGTCGCTCAGCGGTTCCACGCGGTTGGCTGCGGCAGCGGTCGTAGAGGACGACGTGGCCGCGGAGGTGCCGGTGCCCCCGCATCCGGTGAGCGTGAGCGCGAGCACGGTCAACAGTGCTCCCGCCAGTCGTGTGCGCAAGCGTGGCACGGTCCCGCCCGTCTCTCTCGGTCCTTCGGACACTGTCGGTTCCCCCGAACCCTGTTGTTCCACTCGGACACTGTCGTTTCTGGTGAAGAAAGCTTAGGTTAGCCTTACCTTCGTTCGCTACCGGCTGTCGTCACCGGAGGACCCACCCATGCCCGCGCGCCCAAGAGCCCTGGTCACCGTGTTGCTCGCGGCCGTCCTCGGCGCCCTCCTCCCGGCGGCCCTCGCCCACGCCGAGAGCCGAACCGTGCAGGGCGGCAGGCTCGACTGGGGCATCAAGTCCTCGTTCCAGAGCTATGTCACCGGCCCCATAGCGAACGGCGGTTACTCGCTGACGGGCGGCGCGGCGACCGTGGGCAGCAGCCAGTTCCGCTTCCCCTCGGCGACGGGTTCGTACGACGGCTCGACGGGCGCGTTCCGCTCGTCCTTCGCGGGCGGTGTGCACTTCGTCGGCCACCGGAAGACCGACGGCAGCTACGAGTTGGACCTCACCCTGAGCCGCCCCACGGTCCGTATCTCGGGCTCGACGGGCACCCTCTATCTGGACGTCACCAGCAAGGCGAAGGGAACAGGGACGGTCACCACCTCATCCCAGGTCCCCTTCGCCAACCTCTCCCTGGGCGGCATCGACATGAAGGGCGGCGGCACCGCCGTCGTCCTCAACAACCTTCCCGCCACGCTCACTTCACAGGGAGCCAAGTCCTTCGCCGGCTACTACACGGCCGGCACGGTCCTGGACCCGGTGAGTCTCTCGGCGGACGTCAAGGCGGCGGCCACGAAGAAGGCGGCCACGCCCACGCCCTCCAAGTCGGCGACGAAGAAGGGGACTTCGAGCGGCGCGATCGCGGACGGCGCCGTCGACTGGGGCGTGCGCCGCACCTTCCGCGAGTACGTCACCGGGGACATCGCCAAGGGCAAGTGGACGCTGTCGGCGGGAGCCGAGGACGGTGGCGCCCTCTTCCGCTTCCCCGACGGCCAAGGGACGTACAAGGACGGGGAGTTGACGGCCTCGTTCAAGGGCGCGGTGAGCTTCACCGGCGCGCAGGGCCTGGACCTGAAACTCAGCGGAGTCCGGGTCACCGTCGCTGACGGCAAGGGCACGCTCTACGCCGATGTGGCGGGCGCCGATGGCGACTTCACCGGCGAGAAGGTCCCGCTGGTCACCTTCACCGCCAAGAACCTCAAGGCGGTCAAGGGGCTCGCGAAGCTCACCGAGGCCCCCGCGAAGCTCACCGCGCAAGGCGCCAAGGCCTTCGGCGGGATGTACCAGGCGGGCACCGCCATGGACCCGGTGTCCCTGGCCGTCGCCCTCACCGACGACGCGAAACTGCCCGCCCTGCCCGACCTGGGCACCACCCCCACGCCGACCGGGACCCCGACGCGACAGTCGGCCAAGCCCACGGTCTCGGCCGAACCGGTGGCCGACAACTCCACCTCCGGCAGCGGCAGTTCGGCCGCCCTGCCGATCGGCCTCGGGGCCGGTGCCCTGCTGCTGGTGGCCGCGGTGTCCGTGCTGGTCGTCCGCAGGCGCACCAGGCCCTCTTCCGGACCGGAAGAGGACTGACCCCCCCGCATCTCATCCGCCCGCAGGCGGACCACCCACTCATCTCTCAAGGAGAACCACGGACATGCCCGTCAGACGACCTCGCCCGTCCTTCGCCCTCGCCGCGGCTGTCGCGACCGCCGCCGCGCTCGGCGCCACCGCGCTCGCCACGACCACCGCGTCGGCGGCCGAAGTCCCGCTCAGCGGCTACGAGTTGACCTGGGGCATCAAGCAGTCGTACCGCGGCTACGTGATCGGCGCCGCCGCGGGCTCCTTCACCGCGACGGACGGCGCCTCGCAGGCCACCGAGAACGGCGCCTTCACCTTCACCGACGGCACGGGCACCTACGACACCACAGGCCACACCTTGCACCTCACCTTCAAGGGCACGGTCACCGCCAAGTCGACGGCGCACGGATTCGTGCGGGAGATGTCGGACTTCCAGTACGACAGCGCGGCGGGCACCCTCACCGCCGACCTGGTCTCCAACGGCGGCGCCAAGCAGCAGGACGTGACGCTCGCCACGGTCGCCGCGCCCACCAGCGCCGACCTGACGAACCTGGCCACCACGCTGACCAGCGCGGCGGCCGACTTCCTCGGCAGCCCGTCGTACGCCAACGCGGCCGGCGACCCGCTGTCGGCGGTCAAGCCGGTGTCGACTACGTCCCCGACCCCGTCCAACTCGTCGACGGAGTCGGCGTCCCCGTCCCCGTCCCCCACCCCCACCAAGACGGCCACCCCGAGTACGACCCCGTCCACCACACCCTCCGACACCGCGAGCCCCTCGGACACCGCCTCCGAACCGGCCGCCACCAAGGGCGACATCGCGGACGGCACCCTCACCTGGGGCGTCAAGGAGTCCTTCCGCTCCTACGTCGTGGGCGGCGTCGCCAACGGCAAGATCACCACGTCGAACGGCGCGGCTCAGGCGACCGCCAACGGCGTCTTCACCTTCACCGGCGCGACCGGCAGCTACGACACGGACGCCGACACCCTCTCCGCCGCCTTCGAGGGTGCGGTGAACTTCAAGGGCCATGAGGACAACGGCACTTACGGCCTCGACCTCACCTTCACCGACCTCAAGGCGACTCTCGACGGCGGCTCCGGCAAACTGACGGCGGACGTGACGAGCCTGGGCGAGAAGTCCGAGGACGTGGTCCTGGCCGACCTGAAGTCGACCTCGACCGACCTCACCGCGAAGGACGACGTCATCACCCTCGACGACGTCACCACCACCCTGACCGCGGCAGGCGCGAAGGCCTTCGGCGGCTTCTACGAGACCGGCGCGACCCTCGACCCCCTCGACCTGTCGGTGGCCCTCACCGCGGACGCCACGCTCCCTTCGGACGACCCGACGTCGACGAGCGGCACGGGCTCTTCCGGCTCCTCCGGCAACTCCGGTACGACGGGCTCGACTTCGGGCGGCGTCACGGGCTCCACGACAGGCGGCGCGACCGGCTCCCTCGCCTCGACGGGCTCCGGCATCCCGGCGACGGCACTGGGCGCGGCAGCCGCGGTGACGGTGGCGGCGGGCGCGGGCGTGGTGCTCGCGATGCGCAGGCGGCGTACGGAGGCGTAGGGCCGAGCCGGGGCGGTCCCGTGCCGATGTACGGGACCGCCCTGGCGGGTGCTTCAATTCCCTCGTGACCGACTACGACGTACTGCGTGTCTTCTGCGGCCCAAGTGGCGGATACGGCAACGAACTCGGCGTCGTCCGCGAGGGTTCCGTCATGCCGGACCCGGACGAACGACAGCTGTTCGCCGGGAAACTCGGCTTCAGCGAGACGGTGTTCGTCGACGACCCTGAGCGCGGAGTCATCGACATCTACACCCCGACCACCCGCCTGCCCTTCGCCGGCCACCCCTGCGTCGGCTCGGCCTGGCTCCTGGACATACCCGAACTGGTCACGCCAGCAGGGGTAGTTGGCGCTCGCCTGGACGGCGAGTTCAGCTGGATCGAGGCCCTCCCGGAGTGGGCCCCGCCCCGCACCCTGCGCCAGTACGCCACCGCCACCGAGGTCGACGCCCTCCCCGTCCCCCCGCCCGGCGAGTGGATCTACGCCTGGGCCTGGGAGGACGAGGCAGCGGGCCGCATCCGCGCCCGCGCCTTCCCCGGCCGAGACGACGGCATCCACGAGGACGAGGCGACGGGCGCGGCAGCGCTGTTGCTGACGGACCAGTTGGGCCGCGCCCTCAACATCACGCAGGGCGCGGGGTCGCAGCTGCTTACGGCTCCACAGCCAGGGGGTTGGGTGGAGGTCGGGGGGCGGGTGTTCCTGGAACGCTGAACGCCCTTGGGAACAGCGTTACTTGACCTGCGCGACGAAGGCACGCCAGGCGGCGCGGCCGAAGGGTATGGCCGGCCCGGTGGGGTTCTTGCTGTCGCGGACGGGGGCGAAGGCGGGGATGTTGAGGGCGAGTTCGACGCACTCGTTGTTGCCACCGCTGTAGCTGCTGCACCGCCACCCCGCGCCCGACAGGTCCGGCGTGCTGTGGCGTGCGGTGTTCATGCCCGGTACTCCTTGGCCCTGTGTCAGATGACGGCGAGGGATTCCACAGGAGAGAGCGCGGACGTGCGCGCGGCGTCGAACAGCTCCTGGTATGGAAGCCCGCCAGTACCTGGACCCGGTGGGATACGCCCATGGCGCTTAGGTACTTGAGCATCGCGCCTCTCACCGAGGGGCTCCGTGGTGAGTGGGTTCTGCTGCCGCTGGTCGACTGCCAAGTGGCGGCGCTTCAACAGGTCCCCGCCCACGCCCGCTGGGTCGATGACGTGCGTACGGCGATGGAGCGACTGCGCTTCCTGTGACGGACGGACCCGTCACGCGCTCAGCGGAAACTCCTCGCCCAACGCCCGGAACACCCCGGTGTTGAGCGCGAACGCCCGCTTGCACTCCGCCACCACCCGCTGCTTCTCCAGATCGTCGACCTGGATGCCGTCCAGGAGTTCGCGGTACCCCCGCTTGAACGCCGCCGGGTTGCCGATCTCCTCGAAGACGTAGAACCGCACGCCGTCTCCCCGCCGCGCGAACCCCCATGTCCGCTCCGCCTTGTCGCGGATGATCTGGCCGCCGGAGAGGTCGCCGAGGTAGCGCGTGTAGTGGTGGGCGATGTAACCGGCCGGCCATGACTCCGCGCACTCGCGCACCCGGTCCGCGTAGGCCTGGGTCGCGGGGAGTGCCGTCAGCCCCGACCGCCAGTCCGTACCCCGCAGATGCGCCAGGTCCCGCTCCAGCGCGGGCAGTCGGAACAACTCGCCCTGGATGAACGGTCCGGTCACCGGATCCGCCGTCAGCCGCTCGGCACCGGTCTCCAACGCCTCGTACACGAACCACAGTTGCTCGGTGTAGCGGGCGTACGCGTCCACGCCCAGTCGGCCGCCGAGCAGATCGCTCATGAAGGTTGAGGTCTCGGCCTCCACGTGCTGTTCGTGGGACGCGGTGCGGATGACTGTCGAGAAGGAGTCCATGAGCCCTATCCTCTAAGGCAAGCCTTACCTAAGTCAACAGGTTGCCGACACCCTGTCGGTAAAAGCGTACAAGAGGGACCCGTGGACCCGCAGGTGGGCATGGTCATCTGGGGCTTGAAGTGTCCTTGTCGTCGGTTCGGGTCCGTTCGCGCAGTGCGGTCGCGACGTCGGACATGATCTGCTCGGACAGGTCGGGGTCGTCCACGGCCCGGGCGATGGAGATCGCGCCGACCAGGGCGCTGAGCGTGAGCATCGCTTCGCGTTCGCCGGTCCGGGGGGCCGGGGCGTCGATGAGGTCGGTCAGCACGGCGAGGACCTCCTTGACCTGTCGCGTGTAGCCGGCGCGAGCTGGGCCGTCGTCGCGGGAGACGTCCGCGGCGACACCGGCCACGCCGCAGCCCGACTCCGGGTGGTCCCGGTGCCAGGTGCTGAGGTAGCCGTCGACGAGCTTGGCGTATCCCCGTCGGCCGCCGAGTTCGCCGGAGGCGACCGTCCACTCGCTGCCCCGGCTCAGTGCCCGCTGCGCCGCCTCCGCGACGAGTTGCTCCCGTGAGGCGAAGTGCCGGTAGAAGCCGCCGTGGGTCAGTCCGGCCTCCTTCATGATCTCGGCGACGGCGAGACCGGCGACACCGTCGCGGCGGATCCGTGCCGCGGCGATGTCGAGGATGCGGTCATGGGTCTCCGCCTTGGCCGTTTGGGACGTACCCACGATGAAACCTCCGGTTGCCGGTGACGCGTTGCTCAACAAGATGATATCTGTCATCCTCATCGAAGTGGATGACGGTCATCATCTTGATGGCGTCGCCGACAGATCCCAGAGGAACTCGTCATGCCGATGATCGACGTGTACGCCCCCGCAGGCACGTTCAGCGACAAGCACACCCTCGCCCAGGAACTGGCCCGGACGATCATGCGATGGGAGAAGGTGCCCGAGATCCCCTTCTTCAGCGACAACACCGCAGCGTTCGTCCATGAGTTGACACCGGACTCCTTCTCGACCGCCGGCGGCGACAGCAGCCATGTGCGTGTGCACGTCACCACCAACGCCGGCGCACTCGACCGCGAACAACAGCTCGGGCTGGTCAAGGACTTCACCGCCCTGGTCGCCGAGGCCGCCGGGGATCCGTCCCTGGAGGAGCGCACCTGGGTCTCCCTGACCGAGGCCGTTCCCGGCGGCTGGGGCATCGCAGGCCACGCCTACACCAACGAGGAGATCGTCCAGCATGTCCGGGCACTGCTCGGCAAGGCCTGACGCCCGCCCCGACCGGCATACGTCACATCCGAAGGAGTCCGTCATGACTTCCCCGTCCGATCTCGGCATCGACGTCCACGTGGCGCCCATGCGACCGTTCGTCGGCGCCTCGTCGCAAGGAGCGGGTGATCAGCCCCTCTGGTCGCCGATGAGCAGCACCCTCATCGCCGGAGCGGAGGACGCGGTGCTGGTCGACACGCTCATCACCTACGACCAGGTGGACGCGTTGGCCGACTGGGCCGAGAGCCACGGCAAGCGCGTCACCTCGATCCTGATCACCCACGGACACTCCGACCACTGGATCGGGCTGGCCCGGCTGCTCGAACGTTTCCCGGACGCCCGGGGCCTGGCGACGGCCAAGGTGCTGGACCGCGCCCGCTTCGAGTCGACGGACGAGGGCCTGCGGGCGTACTGGCACACCTGCTTCCCCGGTGAGATCCCGGAAAGCCCGGTGCTTCCAAGCCTGTTGGAGGGCGGCGGCGTCGAACTCGACGGCCACGAACTCCAGGTCATCGACGTCGGCCAGGGAGACACCGAACACTCCGCGATCGTGTACGCCCCGTCGATCGGCGCGGTCGTGGCAGGCGACGTGGTCTACAACCAGGTCCACATGATGACGGCCGAGACCGACGCCGACTCCCGCGCCGCCTGGATCGCCAACCTCGACGCCATCGCCGCGCTGAACCCCACCACGGTGGTCTCCGGCCACAAGCGGGTCGGTGCGCCCGACACCCCCGCGACCATCGAGCAGAGCCGGCAGTACCTGCGCGACTTCAGCCGCATCGTGGACGAGCGGGAGACCGTGGCGGACATCGTCGCCGCGATGCTGGAGCTGCACGGGGACCGCGACAATCCGCGGGTGCTCTGGTACGGAGCCAGGCAGGCCGTCGCCAAGCGCGGCGGATGACGGCGGGACAGGAGAACGAATCGGCGGGACAGGAGAACGAATCGATATGGGTAACAACGCCTCGACCACCGCCATCCTGCTGGTCGACCCCTACAACGACTTCCTCAGCGAGGGCGGGAAACTCTGGCCCCGCGTCAAGGCGATCGCCGAGGAAGTGGGGCTCCTGGATCACCTGCGGCAGGTGATCTCGACCGCCCGGGACCAGGGACTGAAGATCTTCTTCGTCCCGCACAACCGCTGGGAGCCCGGCGACTACGTCTCCTTCGACTTCCCCACGCCCTATCAGCTCGCCACGGCGAAGGCGGAGGCATTCGCCAAAGGCAGCTGGGGCGGAACGTTCCACGACGACTTCCAGCCCCAGCCGGGCGATGTCGTGGCCCACGAGCACTGGGGATCCAGCGGCTTCGCCAACACCGACCTCGACCTGCGGCTCAAACAGCACGGCGTGCGCCGCATCGTCCTCATCGGGCTCGTCGCCAACACCTGCATCGAGGCGACCGGCCGCTTCGGCATGGAACTCGGGTACCACGTCACCCTGGTCAAGGACGCCACCGCCGCCTTCAGCGCGGAGGCGATGCACACCGCCCACGCCGTCAACGGGCCGACCTACGCACACGCCGTCCTCACCACCGAGGAACTGCTCGCGCAGCTCTCCGCCTGACCTTCCGTGTCGAGCCCATCGAGCGTCGACCACGAAGTTCACCAACCAGTCCAGGTGAAGGCCGTCGCCGACTACGAGGAAGGACCGCGCGTGCAGGGCGTCACCACCGCTACGGCAGCGTGAGCACCTCCACCCCCGTCTCCGTCACCACCAGCGTGTGCTCGAACTGTGCCGTCCGCTTCCGGTCCTTCGTGACGACCGTCCACCCGTCGTCCCACATGTCGTACTCGTACGTCCCCAGCGTCAGCATCGGCTCGATCGTGAACGTCATCCCGGGCTGGATGACCGTCGTGGCGTGCGGGCTGTCGTAGTGCGGGACGATCAGGCCGGAGTGGAAGGACGAGTTGATGCCGTGGCCGGTGAAGTCCCGGACTACGCCGTATCCGAAGCGCTTGGCGTACGACTCGATGACCCGGCCGATGATGTTGATCTGGCGGCCAGGCTTGACCGCCTTGATCGCGCGGTCCAGGGACTCGCGGGTGCGCTCGACCAGCAGGCGGCTCTCCTCGTCGACGTCGCCGACCAGGTACGTCGCGTTGTTGTCGCCGTGCACCCCGCCGATGTACGCCGTCACGTCGAGGTTGATGATGTCGCCGTCGCGCAGCACCGTGGAGTCCGGAATGCCGTGGCAGATCACCTCGTTGAGGGAGGTGCACAGGGACTTGGGGAAGCCGCGGTAGCCGAGCGTCGACGGATAGGCGCCGTGGTCGCACATGTACTCGTGCGCCACGCGGTCGAGTTCGTCGGTGGTCACCCCTGGCGAGATGACCTTCGCGGCCTCCGCCATCGCCCGCGCGGCGATCCGCCCGGCGATCCGCATCGCCTCGATCGTCTCGGGGGTCTGCACCTCCGGCCCCGTGTACGGGGTCGGCGCGGGCTTGCCGACGTACTCGGGGCGACGGATGTTTCCGGGCACGGAACGGGTGGGAGAGAGCTCCCCTGGTACGAGCAGCGACTGGCCAGACATGTCAGCGAGTCTAACCAGCGGACATGGGGGAACATTGATCGTGGTGAAAGGAGCCGTTCATGGCCCTGTTCAAGAAGCGCACCGTCGGGAAGCCCGGCGAGTGGTACTACTGCCTCGAACACAAGAAGGTCGAGGAGGGGCCGGAGTGCCCCGCCAAGGACCGCTTCGGGCCGTACGCCACCCGCGCGGAGGCCGAGCACGCGATGGAGACGGCCCGCGAGCGCAACCTGGAGTGGGAGAACGACCCCAAGTGGCACGACGCCACGAAGGGGAGCGCGGAGGACGACTGATCAGACCTCGGCCGTGGCGGCCGTGGCCGCGCGCTGTTCCTTCAGCCGCAGCGCGTGCTCGTCCGTCCTCGCGTCGTACGACATCAGCTTCGGCAGTCCCGCCGCCAGCAGCCCCACCGCGCCCACGCACATCAGCCCGCCCGCCCACACCGAGGTCCGCACCCCGGACAGCGCGGCCATGCCACCAGACCTGACCTGCCCCAGCTGCGGGCCCACCGAGTAGGACAGCAGCTCGATCCCGGCGAGCCTGCCGCGCAGCTCGTCCGGGATCGTCTGGTTCCACATCACTCCGCGGAAGACACCGCTGACCATGTCGCAGCCGCCCGCGAGGGTGAGGAACAGCAGCACCAGCCATACGTTGGCCACGGCACCCGCGCACGCGATCGCCGCGCCCCACAGCGCGGCGGCCAGCACCACCATCCGCCCGTGCCGGTGGATCCGCGAGGTCCAGCCGCTGGTCACGCTCACCAGCAGGGCACCGGCCGGGACCGCCGAGTACATCAACCCGAGCGCCCACTCCGCGTGCAGGTCGTCCGCGAGGAACGGCAGCACCGCCAGCGGCATCGCGAAGAACATCGCCGCGAGGTCGATCGCGTACGTTCCGAGGAGTTCCTTGCGGCTCCACGCGTACCGGGCGCCCTCCGCGATCGACCGCAGGGACGGCTTCCGCGCCTCATGAGCCCCGGGGGAGGCGGCGATGCGGAAGATCAGGACCACGGACACGACGAACGTCAGCACGTCCGCCGCGTACGCGTAGGGCAGGCCCGCGAACGCCACCACCACACCCGCCAGCGCCGGTCCCATGACCCCGCCGACCGTCCAGCGCAGGGAGTTGAGCGCGGACGCGGCCGTCATGTGTTCGTGGGCCACGATCCGCGGCCACAGCGAGTCCAGCGCGGGCCGCTGCACCGAACCGAGGACGGAGGTCAGTGCCGCGATCACGTACAACGGCCACACGGCGGGCTTCGACAGCAGCGAGTTGAACAGCAGCGCCCCGCACAGCACACCGAGCCCGACCTCGGTCCACACGATCAGCTTCCGCTTGTCCCACGCGTCGGCGAGCGCACCGCCGTAGAGCCCGAACACGATCAACGGCACGAGTTCTACGGCCCCGATCGCGCCCACCGCCGCGGCGGAGCCGGTGAGTTCCTTCATCTGCACCGGGAGCGCGACGAACGTCAGGAAGTTCCCGAAGTTCGAGATCAGGCCCGCGAGCCAGAGCCTGCGGAAGTCGGCGGAGGCGTGCCAGGGGGAGAGGTCGGGGAGGAGGGCACGCAGGCCGGAGGCGGTCACAACAGAGCATCGTTGGGCGGGGGAGTCGCCGCGGGCAACTGCTTTTGTGCCTACCAGCGGGCGGGTGGCGGTGCCGTCAACTGGTCGGTGAGGCGGGAGAGTCGGTCCCGGAACCGCCGCCGTCCCCGCGCCGCGGGCAGCACGTTCTCCCCGGCCGCCGCGCTCACCAGATGCTGCATGGTGTCGAGATCGAGGTCGGTGCCCTCGGGGACGGTGAGTGACTCGTGGGCCAGGGACGCCAGTTCGCTGTTCCCGGAGCCGAGGGAGAGGACGGTCGCGCCGGCCCGGCGCGCGTCGTGCACCCGTTCAAGGAGCGGATCACCCGGCCCCTCCGGCGACACCACGAGCAGCGTCTCGCCGCGCCGGGCCGCCTCGATCCGGCCGAGTCCGACGGCCAGATGGGCCGGGTCGGAGGGGCGCGCGTCGTGCCGTACGAGCGTCGGGGCCAGTTCCGGTGTGCCCGACCAGGCGGCCTCGTCGACCAGATGGGCCGCGAGATGCCACGGCTCGTACGCGGGCGTGCCCACCAGCAGCAGTCCGCCCCCGTGCGTCACCACGGACCCGCGCAGCACCCCCGCGAACCGACGGGTGGCCCCCAACCACTCGGTCCCGGCGAGCACTTCACGAAGCAGCGCGACCCGTACGGCGTCCATGTCCGCGCATCCTGCCGCAACCGGCCACTCGTGACGTGGAGTTCACCACGAATTCGCCCAACTTGGGGATGGTGCGGGCTCATCGACCGCACGTCATGTCACGTCGGTCACGTCACGTCGCGCAAGGAGCCACCTCATGACGGACACCGCGGAAGTCACCGTTCCGTTCAGCGCGGGGCAAGGGGGCTACGCGAGTTACCGGATCCCGGCGGTCGTGGTCTCCCGCGCCGGTACCCTCCTCGCGTTCTGCGAGGGCCGGATCGCCTCCGCGAGCGACTACGGCCACATCGACATCGTCCTGCGCCGCTCCACCGACGGCGGGCGCACCTGGGGCCCGTTGACCGTCGCCGCCGACAACGGCGCCGACCTCGCGGGCAACCCGGCCCCCGTCGTCCTGGACACCGGCCGCATCCTGCTCGTCCATGTCCGCTCGGCCGCCGCCGCGAGCGAGGACGCCATCCTGCGCGGCAAGGTGAAGGCGGCCGACGGGCGGCGGGTGTGGGTGCGGTACAGCGACGACGACGGGGTCACCTGGTCCACCCCCAAGGAGATCACCGGGCAGGTGAAGAAGCCCGAGTGGCGCTGGTACGCCACCACCCCCGGGCACGCGATCCAGCTGAGCACCGGCCGCGTGGTCGTCCCCGGCAACCACACCGTCCCGCCCACCGGCACCGACGTCGGCAACGAGCCCAAGTACAACAGCGGCCACTGCCTGCTCAGCGACGACCGCGGCGAGACCTGGTACCTCGGCTACGTCGACGAGAACACCGACGGCTACATCAACTGCAACGAGACCACCGCCGCCGAACTCCCGGACGGGCGCGTCTACTTCAACACCCGCAACGACTCGACGTCCCCCGGCAACCGCGCCGACGCCCACTCCGAGGACGGCGGGAAGACCCTCGTCAAGCCCTTCCGCCCGCAGGCCGGCCTCGCCGCCCCCGTCTGCGAGGGCAGCGTCCTCCAACTCCGCGACCCCGACCTGCTGTTGTACTCCGGCCCCGGTGACCCGGCCGCCCGCGCCCTGATGACCCTGCGCGCCTCCGCCGACGGTGGCACCACCTGGCGCCCGGTGTACACGGTCGACGGCCTGCCGGCCGCCTACTCCGACCTCGTCCGCGTCGACGACGACACGCTCGGACTCCTCTACGAGACCGGGGACTTCGGGGCGTACGAGACGATCACGTTCCGCCGGGTGCCGGTGGCGGACCTCGGCTGAGCCGAACGGTGCCGTGACGGACCTCACCTGAGCCGGTACGTGCGCCGGGGCGGACGTAAAGTCGGCCCATGACCTCTACCGACAGTGCTGCACAGACCCCCGCGACGCCCCCGGCGAAGGCCCCCGCCAAGGACCCGTGGGACCTTCCCGACGTCTCCGGACTGGTCGTCGGCGTGCTCGGCGGGACCGGGCCGCAGGGCAAGGGCCTCGCCTACCGGCTCGCCAAGGCCGGCCAGAAGGTGATCATCGGTTCCCGCGCCGCCGACCGCGCGCAGGCCGCCGCCGAGGAACTCGGCCACGGGGTCGAGGGCGCCGACAACGCGGAGACCGCGCGCCGCAGCGACGTCGTGATCGTCGCCGTGCCCTGGGACGGCCACGGCAAGACCCTGGAGTCGCTGCGCGAGGAACTGGCCGGGAAGCTCGTCGTCGACTGCGTCAACCCGCTCGGCTTCGACAAGCAGGGCGCCTACGCGCTGAAGCCGGAGGAGGGCAGCGCCGCCCAACAGGCCGCCGCCCTGCTGCCCGACTCCCGGGTCGCCGCCGCCTTCCACCACCTGTCGGCCGTCCTGCTGATGGACACGGAGATCGCCGAGATCGACACGGATGTGATGGTGCTCGGCGAGGAGCGCGCCGACGTCGAGATCGTGCAGGCGCTGGCCGGCCGTATCCCCGGCATGCGCGGTGTCTTCGCCGGGCGGCTGCGCAACGCCCACCAGGTGGAGTCCCTGGTCGCGAACCTGATCTCCGTCAACCGCCGCTACAAGGCCCACGCGGGACTGCGCGTCACGGACGTCTGAGCGGGTGGGGGACACTGGTGGCGACCGACCCGCCAGTGTCCCCATCTGTTCTGCCGACAGGAGCCGATCCCATGCCCCGCCTCGCCCTCTACGCCCTCGTCGTCTGCCTGCTCGCCGTGGCGGCCGCGGTCGTCTCCTTCGTGGAGGGCAGCTTGATCGGCATCGTGTGGGTCCTGCTGGCCGGTCTCTCGTCCAACATGTGCTGGTACTACCTGAAGCGCGGCCGCGCGGCCTGAGACCTTTCCTAGCGCCAGAACTGGTACAGGCTGTAGCCGTTCGACGTCTCCCAGTTGCTGACGCCAAGGCCCCGCAGGACCGCGTCGATCATGTCGAAGAACTCCCGGTTGATCGACGGCACCCACAGCAGCGCGAACACGAACAGCAGGCCGAACGGCGCGAACGGCTCCACCTGGCGCTTGACGTCGTTCGACAGCCAGGGCTCGATCACGCCGTAGCCGTCCAGGCCCGGCACCGGCAGGAAGTTCAGGATCGCGGCGGTCACCTGGAGCAGGGCCAGGAAGGCCAGCGCGTACTGGAAGTCGGCCGGTACCCCGTCGAGGGCGTGCAGCCAGAACGGGGCCGTGCAGACCGCCGCGAACAGGACGTTCGTCAGCGGGCCCGCCGCCGAGATCAGGCTGTGCTTCCAACGGCCGTGAATGCGGTTGCGTTCGATGAACACCGCGCCACCGGGCAGACCGATGCCGCCCATGATGACGAAGATCACCGGGAGCACGATGCTGAGCAGCGCGTGCGTGTACTTCAGCGGGTTGAGGGTCAGATAGCCCTTCCCGCCGATCGAGATGTCACCGCTGTGCAGCGCGGTGCGCGCGTGCGCGTACTCGTGCAGACACAGGGAGACGATCCAGGCGGCCGTCACGAACAGGAACACGGCGATGCCCGGCTTCTCGGCGAACCCGCTCCAGGTGGCCCAGCCGGTCACCGCCGTGACGGCCAGGATCCCGAGGAAGACGGGACTGATCCGCCGGTCGCTCGGGCGGGTGGTGGTGGCGGTCATGGGGGCGGGCTCCCTGCTGGGGGTCGGTGGATCGCGAAGCCCGACGGTACCGGGCACAAGGGAAAACGTCTCGCGGGTGGCCACCGGTTCCGGGGAAGGTGGGCGCATGGGACTCTGGCACGCGATCCGCGATCCCGTCACCCCCCATTTCAGGGGCGGCGGCTCCCGTACGCCCTGCCCGGCGCCGCGCCGCCACAACCCCGTGACCGCTTCCGTCGCCACCGGAGACAATGGACCCCGTGCGCTATCGCATCCTCGGCACCACCCAGGCACTCCGCCCCGACGGCACTCCCGTCCCGGTCGGCGGGGCGCGGCTGCGCGCCCTGCTCACCGTGCTCGCCCTGCGGCCCGACCGGGCCGTGCCCGCGAGCTTCCTGGTGGACGAGGTGTGGGGCGCCGACCCGCCCGCGGACGCGACGGGCGCGCTCCAGGCGCTGGTGGGCAGGTTGCGCCGGGCGCTCGGCGCGGACGCGGTCGGTTCCACGGAGAGCGGCTACCGGCTCGCCGTCGCCGCCGACGACATCGACCTGCACCGTTTCGAGCGGCTGACCGGCGAGGGGCTGCGGGCGCTGGCCGACGGCAACCCCGCGAAGGCGGCCGAGGCCCTGGACGACGCGCTGGCCCTGTGGGGCGGCCCGGCCCTCGCGGACCTGCCCGACCGTACGGCGGAGGCGGCCCGCTGGGAGACCCGCCACCTGGACGCCCGCCGCGCCCGCCTCACTGCGGGCCTGGCCCTGGGCGAAGCGGACACCGCCCTGCCCGAACTGACCGCCCTGTGCGACACCCACCCCCTCGACGAACCCCTCCAGTCCCTCCGCCTCCAGGTCCTCCGAGCCACCGGCCGCACGGCCGAGGCGCTGGCCGCCTACGAGGACGTACGACACCTGCTGGCCGACCGGCTCGGTTCCGACCCGGGGCCTGAACTGCGGGCGCTGCACGGGGAGTTGCTGCGGTCCGCGGACGGGGAGAGCGGGGCGCGGACCATCCCCGTGCGGACCGAGGCCGATGCTGTCCCCGCCTCACCACCCCCCGGCAACCTCCGCGCCCGCCTCACCTCCTTCGTCGGGCGGGAGGCCGACATCGACGTCATCCGGACCGATCTCGTCGCCGCCCGGCTGGTGACGCTGCTCGGGCCCGGCGGGGCCGGGAAGACGCGGCTGTCGCAGGAGGCCGCCGAAGGGGTGCGGGACGCGGCGCGGGACGGGGTGTGGCTGGCCGAACTCGCCCCCGTCGACGACCCCGAGGCCGTACCGGAGGCCGTGCTCACCGCCCTCGGGGCGCGCGAGACCGTGCTGTACGGCGCCGGTGCCGAGGCGATCCGGGCCGCCGGGGGAGACCGGCACGACGACCCCGTGGAGCGGCTCGCCGAACACTGCGGGCGCCGCCGGATGCTGATCGTCCTCGACAACTGCGAGCACGTCGTGGACGCCGCCGCCCGCCTCGTGGAGGCCCTGCTGGAGCGCTGCCCCGAACTCACCGTGCTCGCCACCAGCCGCGAACCCCTGGGCGTACCGGGGGAGTTGCTGCGCCCGGTGGAGCCGCTGCCCGACCCCGTCGCGCTACGGCTGCTCGCCGAGCGGGGCGCGGCGGCCCGGCCGGGGTTCACGGTCGAGGACGACATCGAGGCCTGCGCCGAGATCTGCCGGCGCCTCGACGGGATGCCCCTCGCGATCGAGCTGGCGGCGGCCCGGCTAAGGATGTTGACGCCGCGTCAGATCGCGGACCGGCTCGACGACCGCTTCCGGCTGCTCACTTCGGGCAGCCGTACGCTCCTGCCCCGGCAGCAGACCCTGCGGGCCGTGGTCGACTGGTCCTGGGACCTCCTCGACGCGGACGAACGGGACGTGCTGAGTACGCTGTCCGTGTTCGCGGGCGGCTGCGACCTCGCCGCCGCCGAGGCCGTGTGCGGACCCGTCGCGTTCGAGACGCTCGGCTCCCTGGTCGACAAGTCCCTTGTCGTGGCGGCCCCTTCGGGCGAGGGCGAGATGCGCTACCGGCTCCTGGAGACCGTCGCCGAGTACGCGGGCGAACGGCTCGCCGAGTCCGGCCGCCGCCCCGCCGCCGAACGCGCCCATCTGACGTACTACCGCGAACTCGCCCGCACCACCGACCCGTTGCTGCGCGGCCCCGGCCAACTCGCCGCCGTGGAGCGGCTGGAGCGCGAGTACGAGAACCTCCGCACCGCCCTGCGGCACGCCGTCGCCGAGCGCGACGAGCAGGAGGCCATCTGCCTCGTGCTGTCGCTGATCTGGTACTGGCAGATGCGCGACGTCCGCATCGAGGCCCGCAACTGGTGCGTCGAGGTCATGGCCCTGGGCCCCGACCCCTTCGCCGCCCCCGTCCAGCGCGCCGCACCGGTCTGGCAGCGCTGCACCGACATCCCGCCCCCGCTCACCGGAGAACTCCTCTCCGAGGCCCGGCGCGGCCTCCACCTCGCCCATCTGGCCTGTATGGACACGGAGTTGGACGCCTGGGAGGCACCGGCCGCGAAGGAGAAACTGCGCCTCATCGCCCAGGTCTACGAACCGGGGCTGCCGCAGACCTGCCGTACGCCCGGCATGTTCTGGTTCTTCGCGGTGATGCTGAGCGGCAGCGTGCAGCGGCTGCCCGAGATCCTCGACGCCGACGTCCACACCTGCCGGACCACCCCCGGCATGGAGTGGGAGCTCGCCACCACCCTCCAGATGCGCGCCAACATGCTCGCCAACCGCACCGACTGGGCGGGAAACGCGGCCCGGGACGCCGACGAGTCGCTGGAGATCTTCCTTCGCATCGGTGACATCTGGGGCGTCGCCGAGGCGCTCTCCGCCCGCGCCGAGGCCCGGGAACGCGTCGGCCAGTACCGGCTCGCCGCCGCCGACTACGAGGCCGCCATCGAGCACGCCGAACGGCTCGGCGCCCATGGGCAGACGGCCGTACTCGGCGCCCGGCTCGGCAGTGTGCTCATCGAGGAGGGCGAGTTCGAACGCGGCGAGCGCATCCTGCGCGAGGTCATCGACCGGCCGCACGGCGTGGCCACCGAGGCGATGCCCGCCGCCCGGATGTTCCTCGCGAGCCGCCTCGCCATGTCCGGCCGGATCGCGGAGGCGCGCGAGGAACTGCGCCTGCTGCGCGAGGAGTTCCACATCGCGCACTTCATCGTCTTCGACGCGTTCATCCTCGGCTCCGAGGCCTGGGTCGCGGCGCTCGACGGCGAGTACGACGAATCCCTGGACAAGATCCGCAAGGCGCTGGAGCGGGCCGGTGACCCGCTGTCCGAGGCCATCGCCCCGCACATGACCTCGTTGTACCTGGGGATCGCCGCGGTCGCCCTCACCGAGTCCGCCGGCGGCGACCGGGCCCGGGACGGCGTCCGCTGCCTGGTCTCCGCGAAGGCGCTGCTGCCGCCCGGGCATGTCCGGACCTCCCTGGAACGCGAGGTCTACCGCCGGGCCGAAGAACACGCGCGCGCCGTGCTCGGCGACGCGGCCTACGAGGAGTGCGCGGCCGGGTACGCCGAAGGCGGCGGCCTCTCCGCGAAGGAGGCCGCCGCCCTGGTGTGAGCCGGCACGAACCCGCTGGGACGGGACGCATGCCCGGTCAGGTCTTGGTGCGGAACTTGTAGATCGAGATCGGGGCCATCACCGCGGTGAGCCCCACCGACCAGGCCAGCGTCAGCCACACGCCGTGGGCGACCGGGCCGCCCACCATCAGCCCGCGGGCCGCGTCCGCCAGGGCGGAGAGCGGGTTGTAGTCGGTGAAGTTCTGAAGCCAGCCCGGCATCGAACCGGTCGGCGCGAAGATCGACGAGCCGAACTGGAGCGGCATCAGCACCAGGAAGCCCATGGCCTGCACGGACTGCGCGCTCTTCATGGTCACGCCGAGGGTGAGGAACACCCACATCAGGGCCGAGCCGAACACCGCGGACAGTCCGATCGCGGCGAACATGCCGAGCCAGTGGTGGATGTGGAAGCCGACGAGGACACCGACGACCATCAGCACGGCGGACGCGACCAGCATCCGCATCATCTCGACCGAGATCTTGGCGATCAGCACCGAGGCGCGCCCGATGGGCAGCGAGCGGAACCGGTCCATGACCCCGGTGTGGAAGTCGGTGTTGAAGCCGGTACCCACTCCCTGGGCCATGTTCATGCCCATCATGGCGAGCAGTCCGGGCACGACGTACTGCACGTACGCCTCCTGCCCGCCGCCGAGCGACTGCCCGATCGAGCCGCCGAAGACGTACACGAACAGCAGCGTGAAGATGACCGGGAACAGGATGGCGTCGAACATCGACTCCGGGTCCTGCCGGATCCACAGCAGATTGCGGCGGATCAGGGCACCGGTGTGGCGCAGATGGTTGCGCAGCGGGATACGGGGGTCCGCCAGAGCGGCGGCGGAGTTCACGGCGACGGCGCTCATACGGCGACCTCCTCGCGGTCGGGGGTGGGCACGGAGTCCTGCGGGGCGCTTGCGCGGTGACCCGTGAGAGACAGGAACACCTCGTCCAGGCTGGGCAGTTCGGTGGTGATGGAGGCGATGGTGAGGCCGCGGGCGCTCACCGCGCCGACCACGGCGGTCAGTTGCTCGTCGCTGAGGATCGGTACCAGGACCGTTCCGCTCTCCACGTCCACGGTGACGGTGGCGAGTCCGGTGATGCCCAGCTCGTCCAACGCGCGGGCCAGCGGCCGCAGTTGCAGCGGATCGGTCGGCCGGATGCGCAGTGCCCGTCCGCCGACCTTCGCCTTCAGCTCGTCGATCCCGCCGTTCGCGATGACCTTGCCGTGGTCCACCACGGTCAGCTCGGAGGCGAGGGCCTCGGCCTCCTCCATGTACTGGGTGGTGAGCAGCACGGTCACGCCGCCGCCGACCATGGACCGCACCTCGTCCCACACCTCCATGCGGGTGCGCGGGTCGAGACCGGTGGTCGGTTCGTCGAGGAACAGCACCTGCGGGTGCCCGATCATCGAGGCGGCCAGGTCGAGCCGCCGCCGCATACCGCCGGAGTAGGTGCTCGCGGGCCGCTTGGCGGCGTCCGTCAGCGAGAACCGCTCAAGGAGTTCGTCGGCGCGGGCCCGGGAGTCCTTGCGGGAGAGGTCCAGCAGCCGCCCGATCATGTAGAGGTTCTCCCAGCCGGGGAGCTTCTCGTCGACGGAGGCGTACTGGCCGGTGAGGCCTATCACCCGGCGCAGCTGGCGGGGCTGGCGCAGGACGTCGTAGCCGGCGACGGATGCCTCGCCGGCGGTGGGGGCGAGCAGCGTGGACAGGATGCGTACGAGGGTGGTCTTACCGGCACCGTTCGGCCCGAGCACACCCATCACGGTGCCCTCCCGGACGTCCAGGTCGACGCCGTCCAGCGCCTTGGTCTCGCCGTAGTGCTTGACCAGCCCCCGCACGGTCACTGCCGTGCCGCTGGGAGTGTTGTCGATTCGCGTCATGCCGATGACAGTGCCAGGGCCTGCCGACAGAACACCGACATCCCACCGACAGCGGCCTACAGCCGACCGACACCGACCGCTGTACACCCGCCCACCTGCCCGCCCACCCGTCGGACACCGGGCCTCATGGAAGCCCGGTGCCAGCGGATGTCAGCGGATGTGTCAGCAGTAGAGGTGGACCCTCGTCAGGCCGACATACAGCGAGCCGAAATCTCGCAGGCTCTCGCTGATGTCCACGGTTGTGCCCCTGTCGCCGACGGTGTTGCTCGCCCAGAGCGCGCTGCCACCGCCGGTGTACACCACGAAGTTGCCATCGCCTTGGTAAGTGGCGTAACTGCCGGGCTGTCCATTGGTGTTGGTCGCCCAGCACGCGTACCCGCTACCGGCGTTGTTGTACTCGACCAGGTTGCCGTCCCTCTGCATGATGAGCGTGAAGTCGCCACCGCTGGAGGTGATGTAGTCGCCGGGAGCCAGCACGTCCCCTCTGAGGAGGTAGGTGCCGCGGTAGGTCGCGGGGCTCAGCGGAGCGGCGTTCGCGGTCGCCGTCGTCAGCGGAGTCATGAGCAGAGCACAGAGCGTGGCGATTCCCGTCATTCCGGTGATCAGCCTTTTTCGCATGAGCTATCCCCTTTGGTGGTCGATGCGGCGAGAGGCGTCAACGCGTGACAACTCCCTGCCGTGTGCTCCAGCCTTCGGGGGCGAGCGAGCCGCGGCAAGCATTTCCATGGCCGTCGAAATGCTCCCGCCGCCCAACTGCCGTACGGGGCTTTCGTGTTGTGGGCGACAAAGAGGCAGCCCGCCGACGGGGGAAGTTCGGCGGGCTGCCATGGTGCCGCAGTGGCTCTCAACCGGTCAGTGGACCGAGTGCTCCTCCAGCGGGAACGTCCCGCCGACCACGTCCTCCGCGAACGCCTTCGCCGCGTCGCCCATGACGGCCCGCAGATCGGCGTACTGCTTCACGAACTTGGGCATCCGGCCGCCCGTCAGCCCCAACATGTCGGTCCACACCAGGACTTGGGCATCGGTCTCGGCCCCCGCCCCGATCCCGACCGTGGGAATGTGCAGCACCCGAGTCACCTCGGCCGCCAGCTCCGCCGGTACCAGTTCGAGAACCACCGCGAACGCCCCCGCGTCCTGCACGGACTTGGCGTCCCGCAGCAACTGCTGGGCGGCTTCCTCGCCGCGCCCCTGCACGCGGTACCCCATCGAGTTCACGGACTGCGGGGTGAGACCGATGTGCGCCATGACCGGGATCCCGGACTCGACCAGCAGCCGGATCTGCTCGTGCGACCGCTCGCCGCCCTCCAGCTTCACGGCACCCACGCCCGCCTCCTTCACCAGCCGGGTCGCCGAGCGCAGCGCCTGCACCGGACCCTCCTGGTAGGAGCCGAAGGGCAGATCGCCGACGATGAGCGCGCGCTGTGTGCCCCGTACGACCGCGGCGGACAGCATGGTCATCTCGTCCAGCGTGACGGGCACGGTCGACTCGTACCCGAGGTGGCAGTTGCCCGCCGAGTCGCCGACGAGCATGACCGGGATCCCGGCCTCGTCGAAGACGGACGCGGTCATCGCGTCGTAGGCGGTGAGCATGGGCCACTTCTCGCCGCGTTCCTTGGCGAGGGCGATGTCGCGAACGGTGATACGGCGTGTGCCCTTGCCTCCGTACAGCGCCTTGCTGCCGTCGGAGGAGCTGGTCTTCCCAGTCTGGGCAGCCGAAAGCTGCGTCATTGCAACGGCTCCTTCAGTCATCTTGAGGCACCCTCACGGCGTCCCCAGATCCCCTCCATGGTGGCACCTCGTGCCACGGAGGGCCAGAGGGGCCCACGTCACCCACATCACGTGCGGCCCGTACGTAAGGTCTGAGTAAAAGATTTACGATACGGCACGGTCTCGTATCGGAATTCGCCCGGGACTCCCTAGTCTGGACCGCATGACCACTCCACCCGTCCCGGGCACCCGGATACCCGAAGCGGTGCACCGTCGCCGTTGGGCCATCCTCGGCGTGCTGATGCTGAGCCTGCTGATCGTGGTGCTCGACAACTCGATCCTCAACGTCGCCATCAAGACCATCTCCACCCCGGCTCCGACCGGCCTGGGCGCGACACAGAGCGAGCTGGAGTGGGCGATCAACGCCTACACCCTCGTCTTCGCCGGTCTGCTGTTCACCGCCGGCCTCCTCGGCGACCGGCTGGGCCGCAAGAAGGTCCTGCTCGGCGGTCTCCTCGTGTTCGGCATCGGCTCCGCGCTGGCCGCCGAGTCCGGCTCGCCCGACCAGCTCATCGGCTTCCGCGCCCTGATGGCGCTCGGCGCCGCCTTCGTGATGCCCGCCACCCTCGCCGTCCTCATGAACGTCTTCGAGCGCGAGGAGCAGCCCAAGGCCATCGGCATCTGGGCCGGCGGCGTCGGCCTCGCCATCGCGATCGGCCCGATCACCGGCGGTGTCCTCCTCGACCACTTCTGGTGGGGCTCGGTCTTCCTGATCAACGTGCCGATCGTGATCGTCGCGCTCGCCCTGATGATCTGGCTGGTCCCCGACTCCCGCGACCCGAAGCCCGGCCGCCTCGACCCGATCGGCGTGATCCTGTCCGTCGTAGGCCTCGTCCTGCTGGTCTACGGCATCATCGAGGGCGGCGAACTGGCCGACTTCACGGCGCCCAAGGTGCTGTCGACGATCCTCGCCGGTGTCGTGGTCCTCGCCGGGTTCGTCTGGTTCGAGAAGCGCAGCGACCACCCCTCCATCGACGTCACCTACTTCAAGAACAAGGTGTTCTCGGCCGCGATCGCCGCCATCGCGCTGGTCTTCTTCGCGCTGATGGGCGTGACCTTCTTCTCGGTCTTCTACACCCAGAGCGTGCGCGGCTACTCGCCGCTCCAGACCGGTCTGCTGATGCTGCCGCTGGCCGCCGCGCAGATGATCTTCGCGCCGCGCGCCCGGCTGGTCGTCGACCGCTTCGGCAACCGGATCACGACCGGCGTCGGCCTGCTGCTGCTCGCCGGGACGCTCTCCGCGTTCGCGACCCTCAAGGCGGACACGCCGATCTGGATCCTGGAGGTCGTCTTCTTCCTCATGGGCACCGGCATGGCACACGTCATGACCCCGACCAGCGTCGTCATCATGCAGGCCCTGCCGCGCGAGAAGGCGGGCTCCGCGTCCGCGCTGAGCAACACCTTCCGCCAGGTCGGCGGCGCGCTGGGCATCGCCGTACTCGGCTCGGTGCTCTCCACCGCCTACCGCAACGGCATCGAGGGCAAGCTCGGCTCGGTGCCGGCCGCCCTGCGCGACACGGCCGGCGAGTCCATCGAGGCCACCCTCGGTGTCGCCGCCAAGCTCGGCCCGCAGGGCAGGGCCCTGATCACCCCGGCCAACGACGCCTTCCTGCACGCCATGCACGTCACCGCCCTGTGCGGCGCGGGCGTCGCGGTCGTAGGAGCGGTGGTCGCGTTCCTCTTCCTGCCCGGGAAGCCGACGGTCCGTCAGGAGGGCAAGGAGGAACAGGAGTTGGTCGTCGTGGGCGAATAGCGACGACAATCACCACAGACGGCAAAACGGGGTGACAGCGAAGGGACGGAGTGAAGTGAGCCTTGCCGACAACGGCACCGCCACCGGCACCGCCACCGGCACCGACAACGGGACCCGGCAGTGCGCCCCCACCAGGGGGCGCCCGCGCAGCGAGGCCGTCGAACGTGCCATCACGGAAGGCGTGATGAAGCTCCTGGAGGAGGGCGTGCCACTGGCCGAACTCTCCATCGAGCGCATCGCCCGCACCGCCGGTGTCGGCAAGGCCACCATCTACCGCCGCTGGCCGGGCAAGGAAGAGTTGTTCGTCGACGTCGTCCGCGAGGCGGAGCCGCACGACCCCGAACTGCCCGGCACCTCCCTGCGCGACGACCTCGTCGCCATGATGGAACAGCTGCGCCAGCGCGGCCTGATGACCCGCTCCTCGGCCCTGCTGCACAACGTGTACGCGCAGATGAAGAGCACCCCGAAGGTGTGGGCCGCCTACCACGCGACCGTCGTGGAGCCCCGCCGCCGCAAGCAGGTCGACCTGCTGCGCCGGGGCCAGGAGAACGGCGAACTCCGCACCGACCTCGACCCCGAGCTGATGAACGACATGCTGGTCGGCCCGATGCTCCTGCGCACCGTCATGCGCTTCGACGCCGACCTCCCCGAGGGCCTGTCCGAACTCCTCGTGGACACCGTGCTGGTGGCCCTGCGCCCGGCCAAGCCCTAGCGGACCCGTATGTGCGCGTCTCGTCACAAACGGGGCCTACGGACCCGGATTCGGAACCCGCGGCGCCGACTTGTTCGTCCTCGTGCCAGTACGGCCGTCATGGGACGGCGGATCGGAACCGATCATCCCCTAGGGTCGTAGGCACGGGGACGATGGTGTGCACGGCAGGTAGTGAGGCGACGGTATGGCACAGCAGGCGTATGTGGCGGAGACGGACGACGGCGGCTCGGGGGACGAGCCGCAGGGAAACCGACTTCGGCGCCTGCGGAACAGACTGTTCGACGGCTGGCGCGGCGACCGGAGGATCTGGCGCCGGGGTCTGATCCTCGCCGCGCTGGCGGTCGTCCTGGCCCTCGTCATGCTGCTGCACTCGCGGATCCCGAACCGGATCGGCAACCTCGGCAGCCTCACGGAGACCTTCCTGCCCTGGTTCGGGATCGCGATCCCGCTGCTGCTGATCCTCGGCCTGGTCCGCAAGTCGGCGACCGCGCTGATCGCCGTCGTACTCCCGGCGGTCGTCTGGCTGAACCTCTTCGGCGGGCTGCTGCTCACCGACAAGACCGGCACCGGCGGCGACCTGACCGTGGCCACTCACAACGTCAACGCCGACAACCCCGACCCGGCCGGTACGGCCCATGACGTGGCCGCGTCCGGCGCCGACATCGTCGCCCTGGAGGAGCTGACGGCCTCGGCGGTCCCGACGTACGAGAAGGCCCTCGCGTCGACGTACAAGTACCACGCGGTCGAGGGCACGGTCGGCCTGTGGAGCAAGGACCCGATGACCGCCGTCCAGGCCGTGGACATAAAGCTGGGCTGGACCCGCGCGATGCGCGCCACCGTCACCACCCCCGAGGGGCGGATCGCGGTCTACGTCGCCCATCTCCCGTCGGTGCGGGTGAAGTTGAAGGCCGGGTTCACGGCCCGGCAGCGCGACACGAGCGCCGACGCGCTCGGTGAGGCCATCGCCGCCGAGCCGCTGAAGCGGAAGATCCTCCTCGGTGACCTCAACGGCACGATGAACGACCGTTCGCTGAACGCCGTCACCTCCCAGATGCGCTCGACGCAGGGCGCGGCGGGCGACGGCTTCGGGTTCAGCTGGCCGGCCTCGTTCCCGATGGCGCGGATCGACCAGATCATGGTCCAGGGCGTGGAACCGGTCACCTCGTGGACCCTCCCCAGGACCGGCAGTGACCATCTCCCGATCGCGGCCCGTGTGAACCTGGACACGGGCTCTTAACCTCGTGGAATAGAGCACCTGGGAGTCTTTGTTCCGTAACTGAACTTAAGCTCGTTCAGTACGGAGCTCCGCTCTCCCTCGAAAGGCACAGGCACTTCCATGCCCCTGGCCCTGCTCGCCCTGGCCGTCGGCGCTTTTGGTATCGGCACCACCGAATTCGTGATCATGGGCCTGCTGCCCGAGGTCGCGGACGACCTCCACGTTTCGATCCCCACGGCGGGACACCTGGTCTCGGCGTACGCGCTGGGGGTCGTCATCGGCGCCCCGCTGCTCGCGGCGGTCACCGCCCGCCTGTCCCGCCGCACGGTCCTGATCGGCCTGATGGTCCTGTTCGTGGCGGGCAACGCCCTCTCCGCCCTCGCGGCGAACTACGACTACCTCCTCGTCGCCCGCTTCCTCAGCGGCCTGCCGCACGGCGCCTTCTTCGGCGTGGGGGCCGTGGTCGCTACGACGATGGTGGCGCCCGAACGCAAGGCGCGCTCCGTCTCGTTGATGTTCCTGGGCCTCACGGTCGCCAACATCGTGGGCGTGCCCGCGGCCACGCTGATGGGCCAACACCTGGGCTGGCGGGCCACGTTCCTCGCGGTGAGCGTGATCGGCCTGGCGGCGATAGCGTCGCTGGCCCTGCTGATCCCGCACGACCACGCACACGCCCCGGCGGTGGGCCTGCGCCGCGAGATGGCGGCCCTCCGGTCCCTCCCGGTCTGGCTGGCTCTCGGCACGACGGTGGCGGGCTTCGGCGCGCTCTTCTCCGCCTACAGCTACATCACGCCGATGCTGACGGACGCGGCGGGCTTCGCCGACGGCAGCGTGACGCTGCTGCTGGCATTGTTCGGCGTGGGCGCGACGGCGGGCAACCTGGTCGGCGGCCGACTCGCGGACCACTCCCTCCGAGGCACCCTCTTCGGCGGCCTGGTGTCCCTGGGCGCGGTCCTGGCCCTCTTCCCCCTCCTGATGACCACGGAGTGGACGGCGGCCCTGGCGGTCGTCCTCCTGGGCGTAGCGGCGTTCGTGACGGGCTCCCCGCTCCAGCTGATGGTGATGGAAAAGGCCGCAGCGGGCCCCTCGTTGGCCTCCTCCGCCAACCAGGCGGCCTTCAACTTGGCCAACGCGGGCGGCGCTTGGATCGGCGGCCTCGCCCTGGCGGCGGGCTTCGGCGCGACGTCGCCCGCGCTGGCCGGAGCGGTACTGGCCGTGCTGGGACTGGGAGTCGCCGCCACGGCGTGGAGCGTGGACCGACGCCGAGCGGTACCGGGCCGCGAACGCCTGGTCGCAGCCCACGTCCCCGAACAGTCCCCGGCGCTGCACCACTGATTTTTGCCCACCCACCCACTCGTTTCGGGCAGTTGAGGGGTTCTCCACGGCAACAAGCTGCGATGCACCTCGACGATGAAGGAACGCCCTCGTACTGCGGTCGGCACCGATCTGACCCTGCGGGACCTCCTCGTGGAGGTCCGGTGAGACCGCAGGGGTCCGAAAGCGCACCAGCGGGGCGGGGACCCTACGTAAGAAAGTATGACACTTCTGTGCGAAGTGACACACTTTCCCGGCTGCACCCTCCCGGAGGCCTCGCGTACCGTCGGCCTTCGGGAGAGGCGCCGAACGGTCAGTGACTAGTCGAACCGCTCCAGATCGCGCAGCCAGGCCGTGGCCGACCCGTCCGAAGGCGCGCGCCAGTCCCCCCGGGGCGACAGCGAACCCCCCGCCGAGACCTTCGGCCCGTTCGGCATCGCCGAGCGCTTGAACTGGGCGAAGCCGAAGAAGCGGCGGCAGAAGACCTCCAACCACCGCCGGATCTCCGGCAGTTCGTACGCCACCCGCTTCTCCTCCGGGAAGCCCGGCGGCCACGCCCCCGCCCCCGCGTCGTGCCACGCGTGCCACGCCAGGAACGCGATCTTCGACGGGCGGAAGCCGTAGCGCAGGACGTGGAAGAGCGTGAAGTCGTGGAGGGCGTACGGGCCGATCTTCGACTCCGTCGACTGCATCTCCTCGCCGGGGACCAGCTCGGGGCTGATCTCCGTGTCGAGGATCGCGGTGAGGATCTTGCCTGTCTCCTCGTCGAACTGGTCGCTGCTCACCACCCAGCGGATCAGGTGCTGGATGAGGGTCTTCGGTACGCCCGAGTTGACGTTGTAGTGGCTCATTTGGTCGCCGACGCCGTACGTGGACCAGCCCAGTGCCAGTTCCGACAGATCGCCCGTGCCCAGCACGATGCCGTTGCGCTGGTTGGCGAGGCGGAATAGGTAGTCCGTGCGCAGGCCCGCCTGCACGTTCTCGAAGGTGATGTCGTACACCGGCTCGCCGGAGGCGAAGGGGTGGCCCATCTCCTTCAGCATCAGGCGGGCCGTGGGCGTGATGTCCAGCTCCGCCGCCGTCACGCCGATCGCCCGCATCAGCGCGTGCGCGTTGTCCTTCGTGTGGTCGCTCGTCGCGAAACCGGGCAGCGTCCAGGCCAGGATGTCGCTGCGCGGACGGCCCGCGCGGTCCATGGCACGCGCGGCGACGATCAGCGCGTGTGTCGAGTCGAGGCCCCCGGAGACCCCGATGACCACCTTCGGGCCGCCGATCGCCGCGAGCCGTTGCTGAAGGCCTTCGACCTGGATGTTGTACGCCTCGTAGCAGTCCTGCGCGAGCCGCTCCGCGTCGGCCGGCACGAACGGGAAGCGCTCCAGGCGGCGACGGAGGCCCAAGTCCGTGAGCAGCGGCGCGAGTTCGAAGCCGACCGTCCGGAAGTCCGACGTCCGCGCGCGATGCGTGCGGCGGTTGTCGTCGAACGTGCCCATCCGCTGCCGCTCCTGACGGAGCAGGTCCAGGTCGATGTCGGCCACCGCGTACTCGTCGCCCAGCGGGAAGCGGTCGGTTTCCGCCAGCAGGACGCCGTTCTCGTAGATCATCGCCTGGCCGTCCCAGGACAGGTCCGTCGTCGACTCGCCGAGGCCGGCCGCCGCGTAGACGTACGCGGCGAGGCAGCGCGCGGACGCCGAGCGGCAGAGGAGCTTGCGGTCCTCCGCGCGGCCGACCGTGATCGGGCTGCCGGAGAGGTTGACGAGGACGGTCGCGCCCGCCAGAGCGGCCTCCGCGCTCGGCGGCACCGGCACCCACATGTCCTCGCAGATCTCCGCGTGGAGCACGAGGGACGGGACGTCCCGCGCCGCGAACAACAGGTCCACGCCGAACGGGACTTCCTCCCCGCCGACGCGGATCGTCCCGCCGCGCTCGTCGGCGCCGTCGGCGATCTGGCGGCGCTCGTAGAACTCGCGGTAGTTCGGCGGGTACGACTTCGGTACGACGCCCAGGATCCGGCCCCGGTGCACGAGCACCGCGCAGTTGTAGATCCGGTTGCGGTGGCGCAGCGGGGCGCCGACGACCAGCACCGGCAGCAGGTCCGCGGACCCCGTCACCACGTCCCGCAGCGCCTCCTCGACCTGGTCGAGCAGTACGTCCTGGAGGAGCAGGTCCTCGATGGAGTAGCCGCACAGGCCCATCTCCGCGAAGACGGCGACGGCGACGCCCTCCTCGTCGCAGCGGCGGGCGTGGCGCAGGACGGCTTCGGCGTTGGCGTGCGGGTCCGCGATCACGGTGTGGCCCGTGCAGGCGGCGACGCGGGCGAAGCCGTGCTGATAGATCGACCAGAAGTTCAGTGGAGGCACGCGTCCACTGTAATCGTCAGTGAGACGCGATGGGGTGGCGCGGGGTGTCGAATACCCCACGCCACCCCATCAACAGGTGACTCGCCCATCGCCTACCAGGTCAGTGGTGACCCTTGGGGGAGACGAACGACTCGACGTAGCCGTTCGCGGGCGTGCCCACGCCGGTCACGTCGTCGTAGCCCTTGACCGCGGACAGCGAGCTGTCCTTGCCGAGGCTGCGGACCGAGGTCAGCAGGCCGTTGGTGGCGTCGTAGCCGTTGGCGAAGTCCACGCGCGCCACCGCCAGGCCGGAGCCCGTCGGGTTGTCGGTCACGTCGTGGTAGACCTTCGTGCCGTACTTGGCGTAGATGGACGGGTTGGCGAAACCGATCGCCTTGCCGCCGCGCGCCTCCTGGGCCAGGGCCTGAACCGCCGCGATCACCGGGGAGGCGAGCGAGGTGCCGCCGATCCGGTACTCGCTGTACGACTCCGAACCGTCCGCCTGGGTCTGCGTCTGGCCGACCTTGAAGCCGGTGTTCGGGTCGGCGATCGCCGAGATGTCCGGGACGACACGGTTGCCGGTGGCGCTGTTGGCCTTGGCGAGCGCGTCCGGGACGACACCCTTCTGGTAGAAGGGCTCGGCCACGGTCTTGCTGGTGCCGCCGCCCGCGCCCGAGGTGAAGGCGCCGGGGAAGCTGGTCCAGCTCTTGCCGTCGGTCGACAGCGCGGCCTTCTCGGTGCCCCAGCCGGTCTCCCACAGGTACTTGTCACCCTTGCCGACGGCCAGCGAGGTACCGCCGACCGCGGTCACCCACGCCGAGTTGGCGGGGGTGTCGACCTGCTTCGTCTTGGTGTTGGCGACCTCGTCGCCGTTGTCACCGGAGGAGAAGTAGAAGCCGATGCCCTCGACCGCGCCCAGCTGGAACACCTGGTCGTAGGCGGCCGCGAGGTCCGGGGTCTGGTTGGCCTCGATGTCGCCCCACGAGTTGGAGACGATGTCGGCCAGGTGGTTGTCGACGACCTTGCTGAGCGAGTCGAGCAGGTCGTCGTCGAAGCAGGAAGCGGCGCCCACGTACGTGACGTTCGCGTCCGGCGCCACCGCGTGCACGGCCTCGACGTCGAGGGTCTCCTCGCCGTACCAGCCCGAGGCGTCGCACTCGTCGGCGCCGGTGTTGGTGTAGTCGCTGGGCAGGACCTGCTTCAGCTGACTGGTCTTCCACTTGGCGTCGCCGTGGTTCTTCGCGTAGGTGGCCGCGTCGAACGCGATGGTCGGCGAGGCGTAGGCGTCGGTGATGGCGACGCGCACGCCCTTGCCGGTGTACTTGCCGGCGCCGTAGGCGGCCCGCAGCTGCTTGCCCGTGTAGCCCTCGATCGCGTACGGGATCTTCTGGCCGTACGCCGAGGGCAGGGTGGTCGCGGTGTTGGAGCCGTAGTACGAGGAGAACGGTCCCGAGTTCTTGAACACCGCGGTCGGACCCGGCAGCGTGTCGTCGTGGTTCGCCTTGTGCGGGGCGTTGTCGAGACCGGTGACGGTCAGGACGGCACCGTTGAGGCTGTCCGGCGCGGAGGCCGTCTTCGACGGGGCGCGGTAGGTCTTCGAGCCCTTCGAGTAGTTGTGCAGCGAGGTGCTGAACGCCTTCTCGACCGCGGCCACGTCACCGGAGACGGTGACGTAGTGCTGCGTGGTGCCGGTGACCTTCAGCCCGGCGGACTTCAGCCAGGACTTGACGGCGGTCACCTGGGCCGTCGTGGCGCCGAAGCGCTGCTGCACCTGAGCGGCGCTCAGGTACTTGCCGTACAGAGCCGAACTCGGGTCCGAGACGGCCTTGGCGTACGCCGCGAGACCGGAGGCGTTCCGGCCGGCGAGGTAGACCCGGGCGGAGACCTTGGAGCTGTCGGAGGTGGCTCCCTTGTCCGCCTTGGCCGTCGCCCACGCGGGCTTGGTGCCCGCGAGGGCGTCCCTGCCCGGGGTGTCCGCGGCGTGCGCCGCGGGTATACCGAGCGCCAGAGCGCCGGCGATCATGGGCAGTGTCGCTGCCATGCTCACGCCGGCGCGCATGGTGGCGCGATTGGATCTCATAAAACCCCCTGCTATGCGGTTCGACGCATGGAGTGGTCGGTCATGCGGGATCCGCACGGAACCTGCGGCGGGAGGGTCCGTGGATGGATCACACGTGGGGGCCACTCTTTCGATGAACCGTTCATGCCAGGGGAACGCGAAAGTCAAGAGAAACCCAAGGAACCGTCACTCAGGGCGAATTGAGGGCTTTTTTCCTTACGGGCGTGTAACGAACGACCGGGGATGCTTTACGAACGCGCTTTTGCGCCACGCTCCTTGAGCATGTCGGCCATCAACTGGATCTCCGACTGCTGCGCGTCCACCATCCCCTGCGCCAGCCGTTTCTCCACCCCCACCGTGCACTTCTCCACACACCCCTCGGCCATGTGGATCCCGCCCTTGTGATGGTCCGTCATGAGCTGGAGGAAGAAGACCTCGGCGGGCTTGCCGCTCAGTGAATTCAGCTTCTTCAGCTCGGTGTTGGTCGCCATCCCCGGCATCAGCGCACCGTCCTTCCCGGACGCCATGTCACCCATGCCCATCCAGGTCATCGGCGGATCCGCCGACACCTTCGGCAGGTCCCACAGGTCCAACCAGCCCAGCAGCATGCCCCGTTGATTGGCCTGCGTCTGTGCGATGTCGTATGCGAGCCGCCGCACTTCCACGTTCTTCGTACGGTCCCGCACGATGTACGACATCTCGACGGCCTGCTGATGGTGGACCGCCATGTCCCGCGCGAACCCGGCGTCCGCCGAATCCGCCGTAGGAGTGGGGGAGTTGGTCGATCCACTCCCGTCCTCGGCGACCGCGTAGGTGATCGCGCCGGCCGCGACCAGCGCCACCGCCGCGGCCCCCGCGATCAGTCCCACCTGCCTCACTGCGACAGCCCGCCCGTGCAGGCCGCACCCGGCTCCGGCGTCTGCTTGCCCTGCACGAACTCGGCGAAGAACTTGTTCACGTCCGGGTCGCTCCCGCTCTTCACGGTGCGCTGGTGCCCCCACGCCGACAGCATGATCGGGTCCTTCTGGCTGTCGTACGGGCTCATCAGCGAGTACGGCGTCGACTTCACCTTCGCCGCGAGCGCCTTCACGTCGGCCGCCGAGGCCTTCTTGTTGTACGTCACCCAGACCGCGCCGTGCTCCAGCGCGTGCACCGCGTTCTCGTCCTTGACGGCCTTGGTGTAGACGTCGCCGTTGCAGTTCAGCCAGACCGGGTTGTGGTTGCCGCCGACCGGCGGGCGCATCGGGTAGTTCACCGTGCCGGAGACGTGGGTGCGGCCCAGCGTCCCCTTCCACGTGTTCACGCCGTCCGCGCCGGCCACGAAGTGCCCCGAGCCGTCGCCGCTCTTGGAGTCGCCCGCGGAACTGTCCTTCTTGCCGGACTGCGCGTGCACGACGGCGACCCCGCCGATGACGAGACCGGCGACGACCACCGTGCTCGCCACGATCTTCACGAGCTTGGCGCGCCGCTCGCGGGCCTGCTCGGCGCGCCGCATCTCCTCGATGCGGGCCTTGCGCGCCGCGTTGCCGGTGTTCTTCGCGGAACCCATGAAATGTGTGTCCTTTTGGGGGAAGGGACGGGAAGGTCGGGACCCACCGATCGTAGTGGGGGAGGAAAGGGTTCTCGAAGGGTGCCCACAGCAAAGACCGCGGAAGTGCGCGATGCCCCCATGCCAGGCATTACGAATGTCAGTCCGAGCAGGCAAGATGGTCAGCAGATGGGCATCACGCGGGCATCGGCGCGGGACACCTGCCGTTCGTGAGCCGTTCAGCCCGAGGACGGCCGGTCGATCAAGGTCGGCAACGCGCACGAAATGGTGTTGTGGTGGGATGCTCAGGTGCCCGACCGCCTCCTGCGGTACGAGGACAGGCGGCCTGACCAGCAAGGATGGGGAAGCGGAAGATGGACAAGCAGCAGGAGTTCGTGCTCCGGACACTGGAGGAGCGCGACATCCGGTTCGTACGGCTGTGGTTCACGGACGTGCTGGGCTTCCTCAAGTCCGTCGCCGTGGCCCCCGCCGAGCTGGAACAGGCCTTCGACGAGGGCATCGGCTTCGACGGCTCCGCGATCGAGGGCTTCGCCCGCGTGTACGAGTCCGACATGATCGCCAAGCCGGACCCCTCCACCTTCCAGGTACTGCCCTGGCGCGCCGAGGCCCCCGGCACGGCCCGCATGTTCTGCGACATCCTCATGCCGGACGGCTCCCCGTCCTTCGCGGACCCGCGCTACGTGCTGAAGCGCGCCCTCGCCAAGACCTCCGACCTGGGCTTCACCTTCTACACCCACCCGGAGATCGAGTTCTTCCTCCTGAAGGACCGCCCCCTCGACGGCTCCCGCCCCACCCCCGCCGACAACTCCGGCTACTTCGACCACACCCCGCAGAACGTGGGCATGGACTTCCGCCGCCAGGCGATCACCATGCTGGAGTCGATGGGCATCTCGGTCGAGTTCTCCCACCACGAGGGAGCCCCCGGCCAGCAGGAGATCGACCTCCGCTACGCCGACGCCCTGTCCACGGCGGACAACATCATGACCTTCCGACTGGTCATGAAGCAGGTGGCGCTGGAGCAGGGCGTGCAGGCGACCTTCATGCCGAAGCCGTTCTCGGAACACCCGGGAAGCGGAATGCACACGCACCTGTCTTTGTTCGAGGGCGACCGCAACGCCTTCTACGAGTCGGGTTCGGAGTACCAGCTGTCCAAGGTCGGCCGCTCGTTCATCGCGGGCCTGCTGAAGCACGCGGCGGAGATCTCCGCGGTCACCAACCAGTGGGTCAACTCCTACAAGCGCATCTGGGGCGGCTCCGAGCGCACGGCCGGCGCCGGCGGCGAGGCCCCCTCGTACATCTGCTGGGGCCACAACAACCGCAGTGCGTTGGTCCGCGTCCCGATGTACAAGCCCGGCAAGACGGGCTCGGCGCGGGTCGAGGTCCGCTCCCTGGACTCCGGCGCGAACCCGTACCTGGCCTACGCCCTCCTCCTCGCCGCCGGCCTCAAGGGCATCGAAGAGGGCTACGAGCTCCCGCCGGGCGCCGAGGACGACGTCTGGGCCCTCTCCGACGCGGAACGCCGCGCGATGGGCATCGAGCCGCTGCCGCAGAACCTCGGCGAGGCGTTGACCCTGATGGAGCGAAGTGACCTTGTCGCTGAGGCCCTCGGCGAGCACGTCTTCGACTTCTTCCTGCGCAACAAGAAGGCGGAGTGGGAGGAGTACCGGAGCGAGGTCACGGCGTTTGAGCTGCGGAAGAACTTGCCGGTGCTGTAGGGGGTAGGGCGGGGCGGGTTTTCCGCTGGGTTTGGGATGTGGGGCCGACGGGGGTTTGGCGTCGGCCCCTTGGTGTTGCTGCTCGGGCGGAGCTGCCTGGTCACTCTTCGGCACCGGGATCCTGTTGTTTTTGATCCAAGTGCTTCAAGAACCTGATGCTGGTCAGGGTGTCGGGGTGGTCTTCGCCTAGGACTTGTCGCCGTCGGTTGAGGGTGTCTTCGGCGAGGGTGCGGGCCTTCTGTGGCTGTCCCACTTCCGCCAGCTGGACGGCCAGGTTGGAGGCGCTGATCAGGGTGTCGGGGTGGTTTTCGCCGAGGACTCGTTGCTGTCGGTTGAGGGTGTCTTCGGAGAGGGCGCGGGCTTCGTCCGGCTGTCCCACTTCCGCCAGCCGTAGGGCCAGGTTGGTAGCGCTGGTCAGGGTGTCGGGGTGGTTTTCGCCGAGGACTCGTTGCCGTCGGTTCAGGGTGTCTTCGTCCAGGGCGCGGGCTTCCTCCGGCTGTCCCACTTCCGCCAGATCAACGGCCAGGTTGTGGGCGCTGATCAGGGTGTGGGGGTGGTCTTCACCCAGGAGAAGGCGGCGGCGCCGCAGAGTGTCCTCGTCCAGTGAGCGGGCCCGCGCATGGTCCTGGGCGTTGGCATGGGCGTGGGCGAGGTATTGGGCGGTCCACAGGGTCCCCTCGTGGTCCGGACCGAGTTGCCGAGACCAGGTGTGATGCAAGTGCCGGAGGCGATCCCGCGCCGGGTGGACCTCGCCGCGCTCCAGCAGGTACCAGCATGCGTCACGGACCGCATCCCGTCCTGCCTCGGTGGTGATCAGGACCGGATCCACCGTGAGGAGATGGGGCAGCAGTACCCGCCAGACAGGCCACGTCGAGGGAAGGAGGACGTCTCCGGGAGCTGCTGCGGCCAGCAGAGCCTCGGCGTCCTGGCCCGTCTGCTCGCGTTGGTCGGGTGTGAGCTGGTCGCGCAGGACCGTCTGGTTGAGGCGGTGGAGCTGGATGGTGCCGTCCTGGGTTCGAGCCAGGCTGTGTCGGGTGATGGCGTGCAGCGCTGTGCCGGTGGTCAGCCGGGTGGCCAACGCTTCCGCCAAGGGGGTTGAGGTGTTGTCGGGGAGATGGCCGGCGCAGGTGGTGACGGGGAAGGGCTCGGGTGCCAGCAGCGTGAGAGCGGACAGCAGGGCGGCTGCGCCGGGGTGGTCGGATGCCAGGCGGCTGGTGGTGAGACGGACCTGCGCGGCCAGCGAGACCGGGTAGCCGACTGGGTGCCCCTGCGCCAGCACCGCGGCCGTGTTGCGGGCCAGTTCGGCGCTTAGGTCGGCCGCTGACAGGCCGTCGGTGAGGAGGGCGGCGGCCTGGGTGAGGGCCAGCGGAAGGTCGTCGAGGGTGTGGGCGAGCTGATCGGCGTCGGTCTCGTTCAGGGCCGCGCCGTGGGTCCGCAGCAGAGCGAGGGACTCGGCCCGGGTGAACACGTCGACGTTCAGTGGCGCGGCATGGGTGTGCCAGTGCGGGTTGCGTGAGGTGATCAGCACATGGCCGCCACCCCCCGGCAGGTGGGGAGTCAGAGCTGCGGGGTCTTCGATGTTGTCGAAGATCAGCAGCCAGCGGGAGCGGGTACGCAGCTCACCCAGCAGGGCGTCCACGGCGTCGGCGGAGGGTGCGTCGGCAGGTGCGGCGCCGATGCGGGTGGCGAGCTGGGCCAGCTGGTCGGGGATCAGCGCGGGGTCCTCGGCGGCGATCCACCAGGCGAGTTCGTACTCGCCGGCGAAGCGGTGGGCGTACTCGATCGCGAGCTGGGTCTTGCCGACCCCGCCCCGTCCGTGCAACGCCTGCACCGCCACCCGCCCGCCTGCCGCCAGCGTCTGGCGCAGTTGGACCAGGAGGGTGTCCCGGCCGGTGAAGGAGGCGTTGCGGGCGGGCAGGTTCCATACCCGGGGCAGCGAGCCGGGCAGGCGGGGTCCGCTGCCACCCAGCTGCCGTAACGCCCCGGGGGGAGTGGGCGGGGCTCCGGGGAAGGCGGGCGGGCTGGTCGGGCGGGACGGCCCGTTGACCGCCTCCAGCAATGCCCGGCGGGCGGCTTCCTCCCCCAGCCCGAACAGGTCCCGGCTGATCAGGGGGCGCAGGATCGCCGGTGAGACGACCTCAGCAACCCGTACCGGGGTGATCCTCTCCTTCATCGCCACGACGGACGTCCACTCGGGCGTCGTGAACCGCTCCGGCTCGAAGTAGGCCGGGGAGAACAGCGCCAGAAAACGCCCCCGCTCCAACGCGGCGTTCATCTTCAGGATGAAGTTGTCGCCCGCGCCCCAGTCCCAGTAGTCCAGCTCCACCTGGAACCCGGCGTCGAGCAGCTGCCAGCCCACCCACTCCGCCCAGGCCCGGTCCGCCCCCGCATGACTGACGAACCACGGCCCGTCAGGCGCCCCGCCGCTCATCCCGCATCCCCCGAGTTCAGCCACACCGCACCGAACCACCGAGCTTAGAACCCCCGGCCGCCAACCCGGCCAGGTTCGCCCTATTTCACAAACGCGGGAGACACCGCCGCCGTGCTGATCCGCCGAGCCTTCCCCGTCCCGTCCGCCGGCACCGCGTACAGATCCGCCCCGTAGTCGCCGGGCATGGCGTAGACGATCGTGTGGTCGTCGTGCCACACCGCCTGGTCGTCCACGCTGCGGGGTTCGGCCAGCGAAGTCTCCTGCATCGTGCGGAGGTTGAGCACGTACAGATGCCAAGGAGCGTCCTTCGGAAGGCCCTTCACCCGTTTCTTGAAGGCGATCCTCGTGCCGTCCGGCGACAGGGACGGGCATTCGACGTTCGTGTGGATCGTGGTGACCGTGTGCGCCTTCAGGTCGCCCCTGACCAGGTACGTGCTGCCCTTTGTCGCCAGCGTCGCGTAGAACGTGCGGTCGTCCGCCGCGAAGGTCACGCCCCAGAAGTTGACGTCGGCCGCGTGGTAGACGTGACCGTCCTTGAGGATGCGGAACGACTCCAGGGACGGGGTCAGTCGGCCCGTCCTGGTGTCGACGATCGCCGCGCGCGTGGAGAAGTTCGTGCCCGCGTACGAGTCGCCGCCGACGAATGCCGTCCAGGCCGCGAAGTGGCCCGTGGGGGAGACGCGGGCCCGGGAGGGGATGCCGGGGACGTCGTAGCGGGCCCGCACCTTGAGGCGGGCGTCGAGGATCAGCGCGCGGTAGGTGTCCGTGACCGTGCCGTGGACCGCCTGGAGACAGACTCCCGTGCCCGAACTGGCGTAGAAGCGGAGGCACTTGAGGCCGGAGGCGGTGCGTGGGCCGGAGGGGTCGGCGGCCGGGACCGTGGTGAGTTCGTCCCGGTGCGGGCCCCAGGCCATGTTGCGGAACACCATGCGGGCGGGGGTGGTCAGGGTGACCCGGCCCGCGGTGACCTGTGGGCCGCCGGGCTGGACCTGGTCCCGCTGCCCGGCACGCGCCGACGCGTGGAGTACCGAGGCGACGGCGATCCCCGCCAGCAGGACGATCGCCGTGGCGAGGATCAGGACGCGGTTGCGCAGGGTCATCGGGCAGGCTCCAGGACTGATCGGCCGGGGTGGAGTCTCAGGGCGAACACCGCGCAGACCGTCAGTGCCGCCGCCGACGCCATGAGCGCCGTACGGTCGCCCCACAGCGTCCACGCCGCCCCGAAGCCCAGCGAGCACACGAACCGCGCCGCCGCCTGGCCCGTCTGCACCAGCGCCAGGCCCGACGAGCGCAGCTCCTCCGGCACGCTGTCCGAGGCCGCCGCCATCAGTACGCCGTCGGTCGCCGCGTAGAAACCGCCGTGCAGGAGGAGGACGGCGTAGGGGAGGGCCGTGCCGTGCCAGGACGTCAGCAGCAAGGCGTACGCCGTGAGGAGGGCGCCGTGGCCGGACAGGAACACCCGCCAGCGGCCGACGCGGTCCGCGAGGCGGCCCAGAGGTACGGCGAGCAGCAGGAAAGCCGCCGCCGTGCCCAGGGGGAGCAGGGCGAACCAGCGGTCGGGGACGCCGAGGCGGCGTTGCAGGAGCAGGTACACGAAGGAGTCGCTCACCGTCGCCAGGCCCAGGAGCAGCGCGCAGACGGTGATACGGCGCAGGTCGCGGCGGGCGAGGAGGGCGAAGGCGGCGCGGAGGGTGGGGCGGCTCGAAGGCGTCGGTGTCGATGTCGGTGTCGATATCGGTGTCGGTGTCGGTGTCGGCGCCCATGCCCGGCCGCCCGGGACGAACAGCACCAGCACCAGGACTCCGACCACCGCCACGCAGAAACTCACCGTGAACACCGCGTCGTACCCGTCGACCGTCGCCCGCAGGATCAGGAACGCCACCAGCGGGCCGAGCAGCGCGCCCGCCGTGTCCATCGCGCGGTGTACGCCGAAGGCACGACCCCGGTTCTCCGGGGTGGAGGAGAGGGAGATCAGCGCGTCGCGCGGTGCCGTGCGCAGGCCCTTGCCGGTGCGGTCGGCGGCCAGGATCAGGCCGATGGGGGTGAGGGTGTGGGCCAGGAGGAGGAGCAGCTTGCAGGCCGCGGAGACGGCGTAGCCCACGCCCGCGACCCACTTGTGGCGGCCGCCGCCCCGGTCGGCGAGGTGGCCGCCGGCCAGCCGGACGAGTGCCGAGAAACCGTTGTAGATGCCGTCCAGGAGACCGAAGCCGAGCGGTGACAGGCCGAGGCCCGTCACCAGGTACAGCGGCAGCACCGCGGTCACCATCTCTGACGACACGTCGGTGATCAGGCTGACCGCGCCGAGCGCCAGCACCGTAGGGGCGACGCCCGCGGACACCCGCGCCGTAGTACCCGTAGTACCCGTAGTACCCGTAGTACCCGTAGTACCCCCGGCACTCGGGGCAGCGTTGGCGCGGCTGTCCGCCACGTACATCTCAGGACGCCCAGATGCCGGTGATGTCGGCGGCCGAGGCCGCGTTGCCCGCGTGGGTGGACAGGCCCTGGGAGTCCTCCAGGGTCCGCAGCAGGTTGTAGTGGTTGTACGTGGTCGAGGACGTCGAACCCGCCGTCACCGGCTGGCCGTAGAGGACCGTCGGGATGCGGTTGCCGCTGAGCAGGTTGTCCTCGTCGAAGGTGACGACGAGGAGGCTGTTGTGCGTCTTGGCCCAAGTCGCGTACGCGCCAAGGTTGTTCTTCAGCCAGGTGTCACCGGTCGCCACCGAGCAGTCGTGCATGTCGCTGCACAGGTTGGGGGTCACGAAGGAGATGTCGGGGAGCGTCGTGTAGTCCGTGGGGAACTGCGCGAAGGTCTTCGCCGTCGACGTCGCGACGTTGGAGAAACCGAACCACGGGTTGTGCTTACGCGCGTAGTTGCCGCTGCTGCATGTCGTCGAACCCTGGCTCGGCAGCGTCTCGTTGTAGCTGGCCCAGGTGCCGCCCGCCGCCGTCACCTCGGAGGCGAGGTTCGCGGCCGAGGAGAAGCCCGCCGTGTAGCAACTGTCGCTGGTGATGCCCTGGGTGGAGCCGGAGAACAGCGCGAAGTAGTTCGGCTGGCTCGGGTGGGTGATCCCGTACGACTGGGTGAGGGCGGCGCCGCCGGTCGCGAGCGAGTTGATGTAGGGGGCACTGGAGGAGCCGATGACCTGGCTGTAGGCGTGGTTCTCCATCACCACGACGACGACGTGGTCCGGGGTCGGCACCACGGTCGCGGCGTGCGCGGTCGAGGCGGTGCCGAAACCGGTCCAGACCCCGACGGCGGCTGCCGAGAAGGCGAGCGCGGACGCCGCGACGGCGCGGCTGCGGCGGTACACGGAAGTGCCGGACACTTCAACCTCCGGGGTGGGGGGGAGGAGGACGGGGGTGATGGTGCGCATCGAGCATGCACACGCCAAAATGCCCGCATCCCACCTCGCCCAACCCGCTGGATGAAGAAGTGGTGAACTACTGCTCTCCCGCCGCCAGTTGAGCCAGCACCTGATGCAGCGGCTCGGTGGCCCGCTTCCGGTACTCCTGGATCGCCCAGCCGTTCCCGTCCGGGTCCTTGAAGTACATGAACGTCGCCCCGTCCTGCGGCGCGAACTGCACCGGCTCGCTCACCTCAAGCCCCCGCGCGGTCAGTTCGTCGTAGGCCGCCTTCGCGTCCGTCACGCACAACTGCATGCCGTGGTACGTCCCCGGTTGCGGCGTCCCGGTCGGGATCTGCAAGCCGTCCACGAGGGCGATGGAACACCCGGACCCCGGCGGCGTGAGCTGCACGATCCGCACGCCCTCCATCACCTCACCGTCGAGATCGACGTGGAAGCCGACCTTGTCCTGGTAGAACGCCTTGGCCCGGTCCACGTCCGAGACGGGCAGCAGGATCACTTCGAGGGTCATGTCCATGGCTTGACTCCTTTGTCAGGCACGTCCTCAGGCACGTCTTCAGGCACGTTTTCAGGCACGTTTTCAGGTGCGTCTTCAGGCACCTTTGTCGGGCGCGTCACTCGAACCGCCACCGCGTCTGGCTGAACGGCTCCCCCTTACCGAAGCCGAAAACCGTGCACGGCGCCACAGCGAAGACGAACGCGTATCCGCCACCGTGCTGGAAGGCCTCGTCCCGCACCTCGAAGTGCCAGAAACTGCCGTACTTCGCCTCCCACGCGGCGGCCAGCACCCGCAACCGGTTCTCGTCCACGACCCGCACCGCCGCACCCTCGACGACCAGGTCGTACCCCTCGTCCCAGGTGCTCGTGCCGGTCGTCAGTACGACGTGCGGGTTCTCGGCGAGGTTGCGGGCCTTGCGCTCCTCGGGGCCGGTGCAGAAGTGCAGCGCCCTGTCCGCCCACACCGCGGGCAGGGGCGTCACATGCGGCCGCCCGTCCGGCCGTACCGTCGAGATCCAGAACAGTTCGGCCGCGTCGAGCCGCGCCTCGGCCGTGGCCCAGTCGGTCGCGGTGGCCGCCGGGTCGCTGTAGCGGGGGTCGAGACGGGTACGCGGTTCCTTGTCGGTCATCGGCTTCTCCCTGAGTTGTCGGTCGTCCCCTACTGGAGACCCCGTCCCCCTCCGGAACTCATCGCCGCACGCCCCGGCGCCCCCGCCCGCACCTGCGGTTAGGCTCGGGAGGTCACGACCTTGATCCGAGCTGAGGGAGGCCGAGGATGACGGCGCCGGGGCGCAGGAGCAGCACCTTCTCGCGACTGCTGCGGCACGGTTTCACCGATCCCTCGGCCGCCGAGCGGCTCCTGGAGAGCGCGGAGCTGGCGCCGATAAGGAACGACCCGGTCCTGCTGGAAGCGCTGGGCGCCACCGCCGACCCCGACCTCGCCCTTCAGGGTCTCGTACGACTCCTGGAGGCGCAGCCCGAGCCCACCGCGCGCCGCGAGCTGACGGACACGCTGATCGCGGCGAAACCCCTACGGGACCGGCTGCTCGGTGTGCTCGGCGCCTCCGCCGCCCTCGGCGACCATCTCGCCCGGCATCCGCGCGACTGGCACGCCCTCGTCATGTACGAGCCCCGCGACCTCCACCCCGGGGTGGAGGAGTTCGAACGCGGGCTGGCGGAAGCCACCGATCCCGTCGCCCTCCGCGTCGCCTACCGCCGCTGCCTGCTCTCGATCGCCGCCCGCGATGTGTGCGGCACCACCGACCTCGCGCAGACCGCCGCCGAACTCGCCGACCTCGCCACCGCCACCCTGCGCGCCGCCCTCGCCATCGCGGGCGCCGCCGCACCCGACGACGCCGCGCTGTGCCGGCTCGCGGTGATCGCGATGGGCAAGTGCGGCGGCCACGAGCTGAACTACGTCTCCGACGTCGACGTCATCTTCGTCGGCGAGGCGGTCGACGGCGCCGACGAGGGCAAGGCGCTCCGCGCCGCCACCAAGCTCGCCGCGCACATGATGCGGATCTGCTCCGAGACCACCGTCGAGGGCTCCATCTGGCCCGTCGACGCCAACCTCCGCCCCGAGGGCCGCAACGGCCCCCTGGTCCGCACCCTCGCCAGCCACCTCGCCTACTACCAGCGCTGGGCGAAGACTTGGGAGTTCCAGGCCTTGCTCAAGGCCCGCGCGGTGGCCGGCGACCTCGCACTCGGGCACGAGTACGTCACCGCCCTCGAACCCCTCGTGTGGAAGGCGGCCGAGCGCGAGAACTTCGTCACCGACGTGCAGAAGATGCGCCGCCGGGTTGTCGAGAACATCCCCGCCGCCGAGATCGACCGCGAACTGAAGCTCGCCCCCGGCGGCCTCCGCGATGTCGAATTCGCCGTCCAGCTCCTTCAGTTGGTGCACGGCCGCGCCGACCTCTCGCTGCGCAGCGGCACCACGCTCGTCGCGCTCCAGGCCCTCGCCGCCGGCGGCTACGTCGGCCGCGAGGACGCCGCCCGCCTAGACGACGCCTACCGTTTCCTCCGCACGATGGAACACCGCATCCAGCTCTACCGGTTGCGCCGCACCCACCTGGTCCCCGTCGAGGAGACCGACCAGCGCCGCCTCGGCCGCTCGATGGGCCTGCGCACCGACCCGGTCGCCGAGCTGAACCGCGAGTGGAAGCGCCACGCGACGGTCGTACGACGCCTGCACGAGAAGCTCTTCTACCGTCCGCTCCTCGACGCGGTCGCCCAACTCGCCCCCGGCGAGACCAGGTTGAGCGCCCAGGCGGCCCGCGAACGCCTGGTGGCCCTCGGCTACGTAGACCCGGCCGCGGCCCTGCGCCACATCGAGGCCCTCGCCTCCGGCGTCACCCGCAAGGCCGCCATCCAACGCACCCTGCTTCCCGTCCTGTTGGGCTGGTTCGCCGACTCCGCCGACCCCGACGCGGGCCTCCTCAACTTCCGCAAGGTCTCCGACGCGCTCGGCAAAACCCCTTGGTACCTACGGCTGTTGAGGGACGAGGGCGCAGCCGCCGAGAACCTCGCCCGCGTCCTCTCCGCCGGCCGCCTCGCCCCCGACCTCCTCATGCGCGCCCCCGAAGCGGTCGCCCTGCTCGGTGACGGCGACGGCGGCAGCGGCCTCGAACCCCGCGAACGCGCCCACCTGGACCAGGAGATACTGGCCGCGGTCGGCCGCGCCGACGACGCCGTCCAGGCCGTCACCTTCGCCCGCGGCGTCCGCCGCCGCGAACTCTTCCGTACGGCCGCCTTCGACATCGTCGGCTCCTACGGCACCGAGACGCAGCCCGTCGAGGCCGACCAGGGCGCGCTCGTCGACCGGGTCGGCGGCGCCGTCTCCGACCTCACCGCGGCGACCCTCGCCGGCACGCTGCGCGCGGTCGTGCGCGAGGGCTGGGGCGACACCCTCCCCACCCGCTTCGCCGTCATCGGCATGGGCCGCTTCGGCGGCCACGAACTGGGCTACGGCTCCGACGCGGACGTCCTGTTCGTGCACGAACCCCGCGAGGGCGTGCCCGAGCGCGAGGCCTCCGAGGCGGCCAACAAGGTCGTCTCCGAGATGCGGCGGCTGCTTCAAGTCGCCAGCTCCGACCCGCCGTTGCTGATCGACGCGGATCTGCGTCCCGAGGGCAAGTCGGGGCCGCTCGTACGGTCGTTGAACTCCTACGAGGCGTACTACCGCCGGTGGTCCCTGGTCTGGGAGTCGCAGGCGCTGCTGCGGGCCGAACCCGTGGCCGGGGACGAGGAGTTGGGCCGCCGGTTCATCGAGCTGATCGATCCGCTGCGGTATCCGGCCGAGGGACTCGGCGACGACGCCGTACGGGAGATCCGGCGGCTCAAGGCCCGTATGGAGTCCGAGCGGTTGCCTCGCGGCGCGGACCCGACGCTGCACACCAAGCTGGGGCGTGGGGGGCTCTCCGACGTCGAATGGACCGTGCAGCTCATGCAGTTGCGGCACGGGTGGGTCGAGTCGGGGTTGCGGACGACTCGTACGCGGGGGGCCCTTGCCGCGGCTTGCGCTGCCGAACTCATTTCTGCCGAGGATGCTTCGACGCTGGACGAGGCGTGGGTGTTGGCCACGCGGGTTCGTAACGCGGTGATGCTGGTGAGGGGGCGGGCGGGGGACACGTTTCCCTCTGATCCGCGTGAACTGGCCGCTGTGGGGCGGTACTTGGGGTATGGGCCGGGGCATGTGGGGGACATGCTCGATGACTATCGGCGGACTACTCGGCGGGCTCGGGGTGTGGTGGATGTGTTGTTCTACGGGGCCTAGGAAGGTTGTTCGTTGGCTGCGGGTGCGTGGGGGCTGGGCGCGCCCGCGCGGCGGAGCCGTACATGTGACGGCCCCGCGCCCCTGAAAGCCTTCGCTGAGCGGTGTCTTGTCAGGGCTACGCCCACCAGGACCACCGCCATCCCCGCCACCACCCGCAACCCCACCCTCTCGTCCAGCAGCACCGCCCCCAGCGACACCGACACAACTGGCAGCAGGTAACCGACCGTTGCCGCGCTCGTCGCGCCCTCGTCGGCGATCAGGCGGTAGTTGAGATAGAAGGTCACACCGGTGCCCAGGACGCCGAGGGCGGTCACCGCGAGGAGGGCCGTGAGGTCGGGGTGCAGAGAACCGGCGGCGGGCAGCCCCAGGGTCGTCCAAGCCGTCGCCGCCATCAACTGGGCCGCCGAGACCGCCAACGGCGCCTGGCCGCTGGTGAGTTTGCGGGCCATGTAGGCGAAGGCCACGGCGTAGCTCGCGGCGGCGGCCAGCAGGGCGAGCGCGCCCCAACTGGCCAGGCCCGAGCGCTGCCACGGGGCGAAGATCAGGACCGTACCCGCGAAGCCGAGCAGAAGGCCGGTGAGGCGGGCCCGGCCGAGGCCGCGGTCGGTGCCCAGCGCGATGCCGATCAGCAGGGACCACAAGGGAGTTGTGGCGTTCAGGACGCCCGCGATCCCGGAGTCGACGGTCTGCTCGCCCACACTGAACAGGGCGAACGGGATGGCGTTGCAGAAGAGGGCGGCCACCGCGAGCCGGCCCCAGGTGGCGCGGTCGCGGGGCAGGCGCTGGCCGGCCGCGCGGGCCAGGGCCAGCAGGACCAGTGTGCCCAGGGCGCAGCGGGTGATGGTGATCTGGGCGGGGGAAAGGCCGTGGTCCAGGGCGAGTTTGATCCACAGGAAGCCCGAACCCCACAGGAGGGCGAGCGCGGCCATGCGGAGTGTCGAGGCGGGCTGCATGGGTCCACGGTCGGACAGCCCGACCTTTCAGCACAAGCGAAGGATTCTACAGCCACTGTTAACCTCTCCTACATGCTTGATGTGCGACGCATGCAGGTGCTGCGGGCCGTGGTGGACAGCGGGTCGGTGACCGCGGCGGCGGCCCGGCTCGGCTACACGCCGTCCGCCGTCAGCCAGCAGATCGGCGCGCTGGAGAAGGAGGCCGGGACCGCGCTGCTGGAGCGGGTGGGGCGCGGGGTGCGGCCCACGGCGGCCGGGCTGCTGCTCACCGGGTACGCGGACGCGATCGGCCGGCAGGTCGCCGAGGCGGAGACGGCGTTGGCGGACCTGGTGGCCGGGCGCACCGGACAGCTCACGGTCCGCTACTTCGCCACGGCCGGCGCCGCTCTGGTCGCCCCCGCCGTGGCCCGGCTCCGCGCCGAACACCCGGGAGTGCGGCTGGAGTTGAAGCTGACCGACCCCGAGGATCCGCTGCCGGAGGTGAAGGAGGGGCGGGCGGATGTCGCGCTGGTCGTGGGCGCCTCCGCAGGCTCCGCCTCCGCTGCCTCCGCTGCCTCCGCAGGTCCCGCCGATCCCGGCGGCGTACGGCTGGTGAAGCTGCTCGATGATCCGTATCTCGCCGTGCTGCCCAAGGGGCACCGGCTGGCCGCGCGGCGGAGTGTGGAGCTGCGGGAGCTGGCCGAGGAGGCGTGGGTCGGGAGCGAGTGGCCGGGGCCGTGCCTCGACGCCCAGCTCGGCGCGTGCGCGGCGGCGGGGTTCCGGCCGAAGTTCGCGGTCGAGAGTGAGGACTACGCGACCGCGCAGGGCTTCGTCGCGGCGGGCCTCGGGGTGACCCTGATTCCCCGGCTGGGGCTGGGCAGCCGCCATCCGGACGCGGTCGTACGGGTAGTACGGGATCCGGAGCCGGTGCGGACCATCCACGCGGCCGTCCGCGAGACGGCACCGCCACAGCCGGCTCTGCGGGCGTTTCTGCGGGCGCTGCGGGACGCGGCGGCCGCAACCGTCGACTAGGCCTTGTCGGCAGTCGGCAGTCGGCAGCTAGGCCTTCGTCGGCAGCGGGAGCCCGTCCGCTCCCCGTACCGCCACCGTACGAGGCAAGGCGTACGGGAAGGCGCCGTACCAGACGCGGGAGACCGTGAAGCCGAAGGCGAGGCAGAGCATGCCGCCGACCGCGTCGAGCCAGAAGTGGTTGGCCGTGGAGACGATGACCATGAGGGTGGCCGCCGGGTAGAGGAGGCCGAGGATTCGGACCCAGGGGAGTTTCGCCAGGGCGAAGATCGTCAGGCCGCACCACAGGGACCAGCCGATGTGCATGGACGGCATCGCGGCGTACTGGTTCGACATGTGCTTCAGGTCGCCGGAGGCCATCGAACCCCAGGTCTGGTGGACCATGACGGTGTCGACGAAGTGGCCGCCGTTCATCAGGCGGGGCGGGGCCAGCGGGAAGAAGTAGTAGCCGACCAGGGCCACCGCGGTGGTCGCGAAGAGGACCAGGCGGGTCGCCGCGTACCGGCCCGGATGACTGCGGTACAGCCACACCAGGACACCGAGCGTCACCACGAAGTGCAGTGTGGCGTAGTAGTAGTTCATGCCGACGATCAGCCAAGTCACCGAGTTCACGGCGTGGTTGACCGACTGCTCGACGGCGATGCCGAGGTGGTTCTCCATACGCCACAGCCAGTCGGCGTTGCGCAGTGCCTCGGTCCGCTGTTCCGGAACCGCGTTGCGGATCTGTGAGTACGTCCAGTAACTCACCGCGATCAGCAGGATCTCGAACCACAGCCGGGGCCGGCGCGGCGTCCGCAACCGGCGCAGAAAACGTTGCCCCGCGGCGTCCGCGACGGGGCTCGGAACGGCTTCTTCACGGCCTTCCAATGTCGTCACGGTGGTCTCACCCATAGACACAAAGTCTGCCAGAAAAGGCTTCCGCGACCGATCATCCCTTGGTCGGGTCCGGCTCGCATGTTCTACGACGAGAAGAGTCCCCGTACTACTACCAGCGCACTGGAAACCGCCGCGGTTTCTCCCCCTTAGGGACGATTCCGTTCCCCGGGCGCCGAAGCCGTTGAACCCCGTACCACCAGTTCCGGCATGAACACGAACTCACTGTGCGGCGCGGGCGTCCCGCCGATCTCCTCAAGCAACGTCCGCACCGCCGCCTGCCCCATCGCCGGTACCGGCTTGCGGATCGTGGTCAGCGGCGGGTCGGTGAACGCGATCAGCGGGGAGTCGTCGAAGCCCACCACCGAGACCTCCCGCGGCACCGCCAGACCCCGCTGCCGGGCCGCCCGTATCGCGCCGAGCGCCATCATGTCGCTCGCGCACACGATCGCCGTGCAGTCGCGGTCGATCAGCGCGGCGGCGGCAGCCTGCCCGCCCTCCAGCGTGTACAGCGAGTGCTGGACGAGCCGCGTCTCCACGTCCTCGGCGGTCAGGGCCAGTTGGTCCTGCATCGCGCGGACGAAGCCCTCGATCTTGCGTTGTACGGGTACGAAGCGCTTCGGCCCCAGCGCCAGACCGATGCGGGTGTGGCCGAGTGAGACGAGGTGGGTGACGGCGAGGGTCATCGCCGCGCGGTCGTCGGGGGAGATGAACGGCGCCTGCACCTTCGGCGAGAAGCCGTCCACGAGCACGAACGGCACGCCCTGCGCCCGCAGTTGCTCGTAGCGCTGCATGTCCGCGGAGGTGTCCGCGTGCAGTCCGGAGACGAAGATGATGCCGGCCACCCCGCGGTCGACGAGCATCTCGGTCAGCTCGTCCTCCGTGGACCCGCCCGGGGTCTGGGTGGCGAGCACCGGGGTGTAGCCCTGCCGGGTCAGCGCCTGCCCTATGACCTGCGCCAGGGCGGGGAATATCGGGTTCTCCAGCTCCGGCGTGATGAGACCGACCAGGCCCTCGCTGCGCTGCCGCAGCCGTACCGGACGTTCGTAGCCGAGCACGTCGAGGGCGGCGAGGACGGACTGGCGGGTGGTGGCGGCGACGCCAGGCTTGCCGTTGAGGACGCGGCTGACGGTCGCTTCGCTCACCCCCGCCTGGGCGGCGATGTCGGCAAGCCGTGTGGTCACGGGAGTGGACTGTACCGGCCGTCGGCGCGCTGCGGGTTGCTGCGTCATCGCGATCCCTCGTGTTCTGGTCAACGTACGACATGCGGCAAGTGCTTGCAGAGTCTTGCACAAGTGTCCCATTGCCCGCTCAGCCGCATCAACACTGGGTTGCGCGAGGGTCGAGGAGAGGTCACGGGCGAGTAACTCTCCAGCCGTCTTGCAGTTTTTTGCAGCAAGGACTTTCGCAACGCTTGCATCGCTGTTACGTTCGGCGACGCCCGGCGGCGGCGAAGGAGCGGTCGGCGAGTCACAGGGGCGGCGGACGGGCCCGCCCCCTGCGGCACACGGGCTTTCACCCTCAAGGAGAACTCATGCGGCGTGGCATAGCGGCCACCGCTCTGGTGGCGTCCCTCGCCCTCGCGGCGACGGCCTGCGGCGGCAGCGACAGTGACAGCGGCAAGTCGGACGGGCCGGTCACCATCACCTGGTGGGACACCTCCAACGCCACCAATGAGGCACCGACATACAAGGCCCTGGTCGCCAAGTTCGAGGCCGCCAACAAGAACATCAAGGTCAAGTACGTCAACGTGCCCTTCGACCAGGCGCAGAACAAGTTCGACACCGCCGCCGGCTCCAAGGGCGCCCCGGACGTGCTGCGTTCGGAGGTCGGCTGGACCCCCGCCTTCGCGAAGAAGGGCTACTTCCTGCCGCTCGACGGCACCGAAGCCCTCGCCGACCAGGCCAAGTTCAAGCCGAACCTGATCACGCAGGCCCAGTACGACGGCAAGACGTACGGCGTGCCGCTGGTCACCGACACCCTCGCCCTCGTCTACAACAAGGCGCTCTTCGCGCAGGCCGGGATCACCCAAGCGCCCACCACCTGGGACGAGTTGAAGACCGACGCGGCGAAGATCAAGGCGAAGGCCAAGGTCGACGGCTACTGGGGCTCCACCCAGGCCTACTACGCGCAGACCTTCCTCTACGGCGAGGGCACCGACACCGTCGACGCCGCCGCCAAGAAGATCACCGTGGACTCCGCCGCCGCGAAGAAGGCCTACGGCACCTGGCTGAGCCTGTTCTCCGGCACCGGCCTGCACAAGGCCGACACCACCGCCGACGCCTACGCCCACATCCAGGACGCGTTCGTCAACGGCAAGGTCGCGGCGATCATCCAGGGCCCCTGGGAGATCACGAACTTCTACAAGGGCTCGGCCTTCACGGACAAGTCCAACCTCGGCATCGCGCAGATCCCGGCCGGCTCCACCGGCAAGTCCGGTGCCCCGACCGGCGGTCACAACCTGTCGGTCTACGCCGGCTCGGACTCCGCGCACCAGAAGGCGTCTTTGAAGTTCCTCAACTTCATGACCTCGGCCGCCTCCCAGTCGACGATCGCGCTGAAGAACTCGACGCTGCCGACCCGCGACGACGCCTACACCGCCGCCGTCAAGGCCGACCCGGGCATCGCCGGCTTCCAGGGCGTCCTCGGTGCCGCCCAGCCACGCCCGGCCCTCGCCGAGTACAGCTCGCTGTGGGGTCCGCTGGACACCGAGCTGCCCAAGGTCGCCGGCGGCAAGGAGTCCCTCGACAAGGGCCTGGGCAACGCCGAGTTGGCGATCGCCAAGCTGGTCCCGGACTTCAGCAAGTAGCCCCGTACGGCCGTCGGATCCGCGAGCAGCAGCTTGGGGGACGGATCCGGCGGCCATCGGCCTGCGCGCAGGCCCGGCAGGACCAACTCCTGAACTTCCAGAAGGTGTCGAACGAACCATGACAGTCGATGTGACAGTCTCCATCGATCGCGCGACCGGCAAGCGCCACGGTGACCGGGCGCCCCGCCCCGGGCCCGGCCAACGCCTCAAGTCCGGCTACCAGAAGCACTGGTACGCGTACGCGATGATCATCCCCGTGGTCGTCGTGCTCGGCGTCCTCGTGCTCTACCCCCTGGTGTACGGCCTCTACTTGACGCTCACCGACGCCAACAGCCTCAACACCGCGCGCACGATCGGCGTCAACCACATCGACGCCACCTACAAGTTCATCGGGTTCGACAACTACAAGGACATCCTGTTCGGCCCGACCTCGTACGACCGCTTCTGGTCGCACTTCATCTGGACGATCGTCTGGACCGCGGTCTGCGTCACCCTGCACTACACGATCGGCCTGGCCCTCGCCCTGCTGCTCAACCAGAAGCTGCGCGGACGCACCCTGTACCGGCTCCTGTTGATCCTGCCGTGGGCCGTCCCCACCTTCGTCACCGTGTTCGGCTGGCGTTTCATGCTCGCCGACGGTGGCATCATCAACACCGCGCTGCACACCCTGCACCTGCCCCAACCCGACTGGCTGGAAAGCACGTTCTGGCAGCGGTTCGCCGCGATCATGGTCAACACCTGGTGCGGGGTGCCGTTCATGATGGTCTCCATGCTCGGCGGACTCCAGTCCATCGACGCCTCGCTCTACGAGGCCGCCGAGATGGACGGCGCGGGCCCCTGGCAGCGCTTCCGCTACGTCACCCTCCCGGGCCTCAGGTCGGTCAGCTCCACCGTCGTACTCCTCGGTGTCATCTGGACGTTCAACCAGTTCGCCGTCATCTTCCTGCTGTTCGGCAACACGGCCCCCGACGCCTCGATCCTCGTCACCTGGTCGTACTACCTCGGCTTCGGCCAACAGCCGCGTGACTTCGCCCAGTCGGCCGCCTACGGCATCCTGCTGCTGGCCATCCTGATCGTCTTCACCTCCTTCTACCGCCGCTGGCTGAACCGCAATGACCAACAGCTCGCGATCTGAGACAGGAGCCCCCATGCGCAGCACGACCGACACCACGCCCCAACGGGCGCGCCGCCGGGGCGAGTTGAGCCGCTCCGGCGCCCTCGCCTCGCACGGCATCCTGATCGTCGCGAGCCTGATAGCGCTCTTCCCGATCGCCTGGCTGGTCTTCCTCTCGCTGGGCCCGGACGCGGACGACTACCTCCACCCGGCCGGCATCTGGAAGAAGATGACGTTCGGCAACTACTCGTTCGTGCTCCAACACACCGAGTTCTTCGACTGGTTGAAGAGTTCGATGATCGTCTCGCTCGGCACGTCGTTCATCGGTGTGACGATCGCCGCGACCACCGGCTACGCCGTCTCGCGGATGCGTTTCCCCGGCTACCGGAAGTTCATGTGGGTCCTCCTGGTCACCCAGATGTTCCCGATCGCGGTACTCATCGTCCCGATGTACCAGATCCTGGCGGACCTCCAGCTGATCGACAGCTACCTTGGTCTCATCCTCGTCTACTGCTCGACCACGGTGCCCTACTGCGCATGGCTGCTGAAGGGCTACTTCGACACGATCCCGTTCGAGATCGACGAGGCCGGACGCGTCGACGGGCTGAACCCCTTCGGCACGTTCGCGCGACTGATCCTGCCGCTCGCCAAACCGGGCCTGGCGGTCGCCGCGTTCTACAGCTTCCTCACGGCTTTCGGCGAGGTCGCGTTCGCGTCCACGTTCATGCTGTCCGACACGAAGTACACGTTCGCGGTCGGGTTGCAGACGTTCGTGAGCGAGCACGACGCACAGCGGAATCTGATGGCCGCGACGGCTGTGCTGATCGCGATACCTGTGGCCGCGTTCTTCTATCTCGTGCAGAAGAACTTGGTTACTGGGCTTACCGCGGGTGGCACGAAGGGCTGACGGTTCGTCTTTTGTCTGCTGCGCCGTCGTGGCTGGTCGCGCAGTTCCCCGCGCCCCTTTTGGGGGGCGTGCCCCCCAAACCCCCCAACCCGGGGCGGTCGTGGTGTCCATCCGACCCCGCTGTCATCACGACCGCCTCGCCCCACACTCCCGTTACGTACCAAGGACGCCATGACCCAGCAGCACTCGGCCATCGCCCCCGCACCGAACTCCGCCAAAGCCAAGCGCGGCGACTGGTGGCGGGACGCGGTCATCTACCAGGTCTATCCGCGCAGTTTCGCCGACAGCAACGGTGACGGCATGGGGGACCTGGAGGGCGTACGCTCCCGACTCCCTTATCTGCGTGACCTCGGTGTCGACGCCGTCTGGCTCAGCCCGTTCTACGCCTCGCCGCAGGCGGACGCTGGCTACGACGTCGCCGACTACCGTGCCGTGGACCCGATGTTCGGCAGTCTCCTCGACGCCGACGCGCTGATCCGTGACGTCCATGGCCTCGATCTGCGTGTCATCGTCGACCTCGTCCCCAACCACTCCTCCGACCAACACGAGTGGTTCAAGCGGGCGTTGCGGGAAGGCCCCGGCTCGCCGCTGCGGGAGCGCTATCACTTCCGCCCGGGCAAGGGCGAGCACGGCGAACTCCCGCCCAACGACTGGGAGTCCATCTTCGGCGGGCCGGCCTGGACCCAAGTCGCGGACGGGGAGTGGTACTTGCACCTCTTCGCGCCCGAGCAGCCCGACTTCAACTGGGAACACCCGGCGGTGGGCGACGAGTTCAGGTCCGTGCTCCGGTTCTGGCTGGACATCGGCGTCGACGGTTTCCGGATCGACGTCGCCCATGGGCTGGTGAAGGCGGAGGGGCTGCCCGACCTCGGCTCGCACGACCAGGTCAAGCTGCTGGGCAACGATGTCATGCCGTTCTTCGACCAGGACGGCGTGCACGACATCTACCGGCAGTGGCGCCTGGTCCTCGACGAGTACGCGGGCGAGCGCATCTTCGTCGCCGAGGCGTGGACCCCGACCGTGGAGCGGACGGCCAACTACGTCCGCCCGGACGAGCTCCACCAGGCCTTCAACTTCCAGTATCTGGCGACCGATTGGGATGCGGCGGAACTCCGTACGGTCATCGACCGGACCTTGGAGGCCATGCGTCCCGTCGGTGCCCCCGCGACCTGGGTGCTGTCCAACCACGACGTCACCCGGCACGCCACCCGGTTCGCCAACCCGCCCGGCCTCGGCACCCAGATCCGTACCGCCGGGGACCGGGAACTGGGCCTGCGCCGGGCCCGCGCGGCGACGCTGCTGATGCTGGCGCTGCCCGGCTCGGCGTACATCTACCAGGGCGAGGAACTCGGGCTGCCTGATGTCGTCGACCTGTCGGACGAAGTGCGCCAGGACCCCGCCTACTTCAGGGGCGCGGGCCAGGACGGGTTCCGTGACGGGTGCCGGGTGCCGATCCCGTGGACGCGCACCGGATCGTCGTACGGCTTCGGGAACGGCGGGAGTTGGCTGCCGCAGCCGGACGGCTGGGGCGAGTTGAGCATCGAGGCGCAGACGGGGACGGCCGGTTCGACGCTGGAGCTGTACCGGGCCGCGCTCGCCGCCCGCCGTACCCAGCCCGATCTCGGCGCGGGCGACTCGGTGGAGTGGCTGCGGGCGCCGGAGGGCGTACTCGCCTTCCGGCGGGGGGAGTTCGTGTGTGTCGCGAACACGAGCGGGGAGTCGGTGACGACGTCGGCGTACGGCCGCCCGCTGCTCGCCAGCGGTGAGGTGACCGAGGCGGACGGCGAGGCGAAGCTGCCCGCCGACACGACGGTCTGGTGGACCACCACCCCGTAACTGCCGCTCCGCCACGGGAAGTTCTTGCAGCAACTTCACACGGCCCGCTGCCCTTTTGGGCGGCGGGCCTTTAACATCTGGCCACCGCAAGGTTTCCACGGGATTTCAGCAAGAACCTTCAAGTGCCTTCAACGGAGAAGGAACCCCACATGGCCAGCAGCAGATCACTTGCAGGCGCCTTCGCCCTCGCCGCCGCCACGGCGGTCCTGGTGCCCGGCACCGCACACGCCTCCCCGCCCGGCACCAAGGACGTCACCGCAGTCCTCTTCGAGTGGAACTTCGCCTCGGTCGCCAAGGAGTGCACCAACACCCTCGGCCCGGCCGGTTACGGCTTCGTCCAGGTCTCCCCGCCCGCCGAGCACATACAGGGCTCGCAGTGGTGGACGTCGTACCAGCCGGTGAGCTACAAGATCGCCGGACGGCTCGGCGACGCGACCGCCTTCCAGAACATGATCAACACCTGCCACGCGGCGGGCGTGAAGGTCGTCGTCGACACCGTCATCAACCACATGTCGGCGGGCAGCGGCACCGGCACCGGCGGTTCGTCGTACACGAAGTACAACTACCCCGGCCTGTACTCCTCGTACGACATGGACGACTGCACGGCGACGATCAGCGACTACACCAACCGCGCCAACGTCCAGAACTGCGAACTCGTCGGCCTCGCCGACCTGGACACCGGCGAGGAGTACGTCCGCGCCACCATCGCCGGTTACATGAACAGCCTCCTCGGCTACGGCGCCGACGGCTTCCGCATCGACGCGGCCAAGCACATCCCGGCGACCGACCTCGCGAACATCAAGTCCCGGCTGAGCAATCCGTCGGTGTACTGGAAGCAGGAGGTCATCTACGGCAGCGGCGAGGCCGTCCAGCCCACCGAGTACACCGGCAACGGGGACGTCCAGGAGTTCCGCTACGCCTACGACCTCAAGCGCGTCTTCAACAACGAGAACCTCGCCTACCTGAAGAACTACGGGGAGGGCTGGGGGTACATGAGCAGTTCGGTCGCCGGAGTCTTCGTCGACAACCACGACACCGAGCGCAACGGCAGCACGTTGAACTACAAGGACGGCGCCAACTACACGCTGGCCAACGTCTTCATGCTCGCCTACCCCTACGGCGCCCCGGACATCAACTCCGGCTACGAGTGGTCGGACACGGACGCCGGACCGCCCAACAACGGTGCGGTGACCGCCTGTTGGCAGGACGGCTGGAAGTGCCAGCACGCCTGGCCGGAGATCAAGTCCATGGTCGCCTTCCGCAACGCCACCAGCGGCCAGTCCCTCACCAACTGGTGGGACGACGGCAACGACGCGATCGGCTTCGGGCGGGGCAGCAAGGGCTACGTGGCCATCAACCACGAGTCGTACTCGCTGACCCAGACGTACCAGACCTCGCTGGCCGCGGGCACGTACTGCAACGTCCAGAACAACACGTCGGTGACCGTGAACTCCAGCGGACAGTTCACCGCGACCCTGGGCTCCAACACGGCCCTCGCGATCTACACGGGCAAGACGAGCTGTTGAGCGGGGCGGGGCCGGAACTCCCGTGAGGGGTACGGGAGTTCCGGCCCCGCGTACGGGGGAAGATCGCCGTATGGACACCTCCGGCAACCTCCCGACCTTGAGAGCGCCGCGGTTGCGACCGGGCGACCGGGTGCGGATCGTCGCCCCGGCCTGTCCCCCCGGACGCGAGCATGTCGCCCGTGGCGTCGAGCAGTTGACGGCATGGGGGCTGCGGCCCGAGGTGGGCGAGCATGTCTTCGACCAGTGGGGATACATGGCCGGGCGGGATGAGGACCGGGTCGCCGACCTCAACTCCGCGTTCCGTGATCCGGGGGTCCGCGCGGTGTTCGCCGCCATGGGCGGCAAGGGCACCTACCGCGTCGTCGACGACCTCGACACCGACGCGCTGCGCCGTGACCCGAAACCGGTGGTCGGCTTCAGCGACATCACCCACCTCCACCTCGCGCTGTGGGCCCGCTGCCGACTGGCCTGTCTGCACGGGCCCTTCCCCGACGCGGGCGACGACGGACGCGGGTCCGCGTCGGCCGACGCGGTCCGCCGGGCCCTGATGACCACCGAGCCCGTCGTCCTCCACCGGGACAGCGGCGAAGCCACGGCCGCCGTCACCGTCGAGGGCACCGCGACCGGTGTCCTGGTCGGCGGCAACCTCGACGCGATCCGCACCGAGACAGGCGCCGGGCTGCCGAGTCTCGACGGGGCGATCCTCTTCCTCGAACACCAGCGGGGAACAGGGCTCGGGGAGGTCGACCGCGCGCTGACCCAACTGACCCGGGCCGGGGCGCTGGAGGGTCTGCGCGGTGTCGCGCTCGGCCAGTTCATCGGCTTCGAGCGGGATGCCGGCGACGCGCGCCTCGGGGGATGGGGCATCGCGGACATCCTGCGTGACCGGCTGACCCGCCTGGGCGTTCCCGTCCTCGGCGGGCTCCCGGCCGGGCACGGCCCGCATCCGCCGACCGTTCCGCTCGGCACGCGGGCGACCATCGACACGGCCGAGGGAACGCTGACGGTGCGGTCGGCCGTCGTCTGACCGCCGTCGGCGCGGGTCAGTCGTTGACGGTGATGTGCCTGGCCAGCGCGGTGACCGACAGGTCGCCGTGGTCGACCCACTGGGGGAAGGCCAGCGTCTTGTGCTGGGTGGAACCGGGCGGGGTGATCTCCAGGAACGAGGCACGGACCGCCCCCGACGTGCCCGTGTTGGCGTGGGTCCAGGCGACGACGGCCTCGGCGCTCTGGCCGTCCTTGAGGGTGAGGGTCTTCTTGCCGGGGTTGTGCGCGTACCAGGTGTTGCCCCAGTGGGTGTGGGCCGTGAGCTTCTTGTGGGCGGAGTTCTCCAGGCCCAGGCCGGGGTAGCCGCGCAGCGCGCAGGTCCTGCCGCTGAGGTTGCGCAGGGTGATGACGACGCCCTGGTGGTTCATGCCGCCCGCGAGTTGGCGGCCGAACGTGGCCTTGAGCGCCCCGGCGGAGCAGGTCGGCGTGGCCTTCGCGGCGCTCGTGGTGGTCGCGGCGTTGGCGGTGGTCGCCCAGGCCGAGAGCCCCAGCCCGGCGACGGCGGCCAGACCCATCACCGTACGCCCGAAGCGGCGCTCGGCGCGGTGCCGGGGCTTGGCGGGGCCGGCCTGGTCGGTGGTGGTGTTCTGCTGCTCGTTCACGGTGATCGTGCTCCACTCCTGCTCCGCGGCCCGGGTCGCGGTGTGCGCCCTGTGCCGTCCTCCGGTGCCGTACACAAGGTCCGATGCGCGGCCGGGCGGATTTGTTCGCGGAAGTTGGCGGAAGTTGTCGGAAGTTCGCAGGGGGCGTGCGGCAAGGGGGGGGGCGGGCGCCCCTTGACCTCAAGCATGATTGAGCTTCTAGCGTGTCGTCGAGTTGATCAACGACGGCGGGAGAACACGCTCATGATCCTCGTGACCGGAGCCACCGGAAACATCGGAAGTGCTTTGCTGAGGGAGTTGCACGGCTGTGGCGCGGGGCCGCTGAGGGCGTTCACCCGCGACGCCGCACGGGCCGCGTTCCCCGCGGGGGTCGAGGCCGCCGAAGGTGACTTCGCGGCGCCGGAGTCCGTGAAGTCCGCTCTGCGCGGGGTGAGTTCACTGTTCCTCGTGTCGCGTCTCGGGCCGGATGCCGACCTCCTCGGGGCCGCCCGGCGGGCGGGTGTGGAGCACGTGGTGCTGGTGTCGTCCATCACGGTTCAGACCCATCCGCGGCTGGGCCCCGCCGGGGAGAACCTGGCGGTCGAACGGCTGCTCAAGGACAGCGGCATGGCCTGGACGATTCTGCGGCCGACGCAGTTCGCCTCGAACGCGCTGATGTGGGCGGCGTCGATCCGCGCCGGTGAGCCCGTCCGCGCGCCGTACCCGGACACCGGGCTGCCCACGATCCACCCCGCGGACATCGCGTCCGTGGCCCGGGTGGCGCTGACCCGGCCCGGCCACCAGGGGCGGACGTACACCCTCACCGGTCCGCGGCCGGTGACTCCCCGGCAGCAGGTCGAGGCCATCGCGGCGGCGCTCGGCCGGGAGGTGCCCTTCATCGGGATCGGCCGGCAGGAGGCGCACGCCCGGATGGCCGAGGTCTTCGGGGCCGAGGCCGCCGAGGCGGTGCTCGACGTCATGAGCGGGGACGTCAATGACGAGCTGCTGGCGGTGCGTGACACGGTCTCCTGGGTCACCGGGTCTCCGGCCAGGCCGTTCGAGCAGTGGGCCGCCGAGAACGTCGGCCTCTTCCGCTGAGACACCGGGCCGGGTCGGTCAGGTCGGTCAGTGCTCGCCCGCCGACGACAGCAGGCGGTCGATCGCGGCCCGCTTGTAGTAGTCGGTGCCGCCGACCGTGATGTGTCTGCGCGGGGCGTCCTTGCGGCGCAGCAGGGTGCTGACCCGTTCGCGGCGCTGCTCGGCGGTGCCGTCGTGGCCGGACCGGAGCAGGAGTTCCGCGATGTCGCTGCGGGCGATCAGCCCGTGACGGGGCATCAACTGCCTTGCCGCTTCGGCGAGATAGGCCCGTGCCACGGTGTGGGTGACTCCCAGTTCGCAGGCGAGCCTCGTCGTGGTCAAGTCCTCCGGGCCGGTCAGGGCCGCCTCCAGTCGGGCGACCACCTTCGGGACGCGTCCGTCCGCGCGCCGCGTCGCGTATCCGGGGCGCTCGGTGTCGTACCAGAGGAACCAGTCGGCCACGGCCGCCGCGTCGCGCTTGCGTCCTACGGCGCGGGGGAACGGCCTGACCGGATGGTTCTCGTAGGACTTGGCGAGGTTGCTGACGGCGCCCGGTGTCACCCCGCGCCGCCGGGCGATGTCGGCCCACCCCCATTGCTCGCCGGGGGCGTGGCTCAGTCGCCGGGGCTCGGCGGCCAGCCGTGGGCCGGTGCGCAGTACGCCGGTGCCGTCCTTCGGTTCGAAGAGGTTGCGGCGGATCAGGGCCGCGACGGCCGCGCGCTCGATGAGTTGGGTGTTGTGCGGGCCCGTGCGGATCGTGGACGGGCCGAGGACTCCTTCGGCCACCCAGGTGCGGACCGTCTTCTCCGAGACACCGGCCAGCTCACTCACCTGCCTGCGCGTGATCCAGGGATCGCGCAGTGCGGCGAGCCGCTGCTCGAACTGTTCTCGTGTAGTGGTCATCCTTTCCATGGTCCCGCCCGGCCCCGGCGGGAGCCACGCGGGGTCCCGTAGGGGCCGGACGCCGGCCGCTACTCCGCTTCGTACGGCCGCATGACGACGAGCATGCTTTGCAGGACCGAGTGGATACGGCTCACGAGTTCGGCGGGGACCTCCGCCGTCCTGGTGCTGGAGCCGTCCCGCTCGGTGATGGTGATCAGGGCCCCGCCGGTGTTGTCCAACTGCTCCTGGTGGCACGGTAGTTGGGCCAGTTCCCCGACCAGCCGGGCCAGTGACCTCGCGGTGACCTCCTGCTCGGGTGCCGGGACGGGCAACGGGCGGTGGACGTCGTGGCACAGGCCCGCCTCGGTGACGTAGCGGGCGACGTGCTTCGCCATCAGGTTGACGTCGGCCCCGCCCGTCGCCGTCCCGCCGGTCGCTGCCCCTGCCTCCTGGTCCTGTGGCGCCGAGTGGTAGACGACCGTGGACTTCTCGCCGGGGCCCTTGTGCCGGACCAGCCAGCCGGTGACCTGGCTGAGCTGGGGCGGGAGCGACTCGGGGGCGCCGATGACGAGTCGGGTGCCGTCGGCGAGGTAGACGCAGATCAGATGACAGCCGCCACTGGTGGTGACGACCCCCGCGTCGAGGCCGTTGCCCCGCAGCGCGTCCAGGACCGGTCCGTACTGCGGCCCGCTCGGGCCCGAGGCACGCGTGTAGCCGAGGACCGCCGCGACCACGGGCTCCGGGGCGGCCGTCCACTCCAGATATCCGCACTCGTTGGTACGGGTCCCCAGGAAGGTACGGCGCTGCCAGAACAGCCGGGGCTCGCTGCCGCTCCGGCTGGGTCCCAGGATCAACTGGTCCCTGCTGCTGGGCAGGTTGACCACGATCTGGCCGTCATCGGTCAGAGCGGCGTCCAGCGCCTCCGCTCTCAGGGCCTCCGCCAGACGGGATAGCTCCATCAACGGCTTTCCTTTCACATGCCCTTAGTTGCCTAGGTAAATCTATTGAACAGGGATGGTGGGCCGGGCTGCCCGGTTTCCGTGTTCCGCGATGTGCAACAGGTGCGGCCTGTAGGACGGGCTCTCGGAGTGATCGGTTCCAGACCCTTCCGGTGGGGAATGGTCGAGGCCGTCGATGAAAGTTCTTTCCATGCCTTTCACGACTCTTGCTGCAATGCTTGCGTCGGCGATACGGTCTCGCCGGGGTCGGACCCGAACTGAGCCGTAATCGCAAGGAGTTCACGCCTGTGATACCGAGATGGCCGGCGTCCCGCACGCCCCGCACCGAGCGACGGAGAAGGGCCACGGGCGTCATCGTCGCCGCACTCCTCGCGGCGTTCGTCCAACCCCTCGCCGCCCACGCCGCGACCCCGCCCGCACCCCCGTCCGACGCGAAGCTGGCCGCCACGCCCGCCCGGCACGACGACACCCGCGAGCAGTTCTACTTCGTGATGCCGGACCGCTTCGCCAACGGCGACACCTCCAACGACCAAGGAGGGCTGACCGGTTCACGCCTCAGCACCGGCTACGACCCCACCGACAAGGGCTTCTACCAGGGCGGCGACCTCAAGGGCCTGACCGACCGGCTCGACTACATCAAGGGCCTCGGCACCACGGCCATCTGGATGGCCCCGATCTTCAAGAACCAGCCCGTGCAGGGGGCGGGGAGTGACGCCTCCGCCGGCTATCACGGTTACTGGATAACGGACTTCACCCAGGTCGACCCGCACTTCGGCACCAACAAGGACCTCGCGACCCTCATCTCCAAGGCCCACGCCAAGGGCATGAAGGTCTTCTTCGACGTCATCACCAACCACACCGCCGACGTCGTCGACTACGAGGGCAAGTCCTACGACTACCTCTCCAAGGGCGCCTTCCCCTACCTCACCAAGGACGGGCAGCCCTTCGACGACGCCGACTACGCGGACGGCTCCCGCGCCTTCCCCGCCGTCTCCACCTCCTCCTTCCCGAAGACCCCGACCGTCCCCGTCGGCAAGACGAACGCCAAGGTCCCGTCCTGGCTCAACGACCCGACGATGTACCACAATCGGGGCGACTCGACCTACGTCGGCGAGAACGCCACCTACGGCGACTTCTCCGGCCTCGACGACCTGTGGACCGAACGGCCCGAGGTCGTCAGCGGCATGGAGAAGATCTACGAGAAGTGGGTCCGCGACTTCGACGTCGACGGCTTCCGCATCGACACCGTCAAACACGTCGACATGGACTTCTGGACCCAGTGGGCGACGGCGCTCGACAACTACGCGGCCCAGCACGGCCGGAAGAACTTCTTCATGTTCGGCGAGGTCTACTCCGCCGACACGTCCGTCACTTCGCCCTACGTCACCCAGGGCCGCCTGGACGCCACGCTCGACTTCCCCTTCCAGGACGCGGCCCGCGCCTACGCCTCCCAGGGCGGCAGCGCGCGGAAGCTCGCGAGTGTCTTCGGCGACGACTACAAGTACACGACCGACAAGGCGAACGCCTACGAGCAGGTCACCTTCCTCGGCAACCACGACATGGGCCGCATCGGCTACTTCCTCGACCAGGACAACCCGAAGGCCACCGACGCGGAGCTGCTCGCCAAGGACAAGCTGGCCAACGAGCTGATGTTCCTCAGCCGCGGCAACCCCGTCGTCTACTACGGCGACGAACAGGGCTTCACCGGCTCCGGCGGCGACAAGGACGCCCGCCAGACGATGTTCGCGTCGAAGGTCGCCGACTATCTCGACGACGACGAGATCGGCACCGAGCGAACTGCCGCCAGTGACTCCTACGACCCAACTGCCCCGCTGTACAAGCAGATCGCCGCTCTCTCGAAGCTGCGCAAGGACAACCCGGCGCTGACCGACGGCGTACAGACCGAGCGCTACGCGGCCGACGGCGCCGGTGTCTACGCCTTCACGCGGACCAGTGGCGGCGCCGAGTACGTCGTCGCCCTCAACAACGCCGACACCGCGCAGACGGTGACCTTCGCGACCGGTTCGCCGGACATGAAGTACCGGGGGATCTACGGCAGTTCGGCGCGTGTGACGAGCGGCGCCGACAACAAGGTGACGGTCACCGTCCCGGCCGGTTCCGCGATCGTGCTCAAGGCGGCCGGTGCCCTTGCCCGGCCGGTGAGCAAGCCGACGATCACCCTCAAGGCGCCGGACGCCGGAGCAACCGGCACCGTCGAGTTGAGCGCCGACGTCAACGGCGGCCAGCTCAACCGGGTCGTCTTCGCCGCCCAGACCGGCAACGGCAAGTGGCAGACGCTCGGTTCCGCCGACCACGCCCCGTACAAGGTCACGCAGACCATCGGCAAGGACGTGGCGCCCGGAACGGCCCTGCGGTACAAGGCAGTTGTGGTCGACTCCACCGGACGAACGGCGAGCGCGACAGCCGCCTCCACCTCCGGCACCCCGCCCGCCGCGGAGATCCCCACCGCCTCCTCCCGCGACTACGCGGTCGTCCACTACAAGCGCACCGACGGCGACTACGACAACTGGGGCCTGTACGCCTGGGGCGACCTCGCGGACGGCGAGGCGACCACCTGGCCGGCCAGTCATCCGTTCGTCGGGCGGGATGCCTACGGTGCCTTCGCCTACGTCAAGTTGAAGCCGGGCGCCTCGAACGTCAGCTTCCTGGTGATCGACAAGGACGGCAACAAGGATGTCTCCGCAGACCGTTCGATCGACGTCACCAAGACCGGTGAGGTCTGGATCGAGCAGGGCAAGGACGCCGTAGGGACTCAGCGGCCGGACTATCCGGCGCAGGACACCGCCAAGGCCGTCATCCACTACCACCGTGCGGACGGCGACTACAGCGGCTGGGGGCTGCACGTCTGGACGGGCGCCGCGAGCCCCACGGACTGGTCGAGCCCGTTGCAGCCGGCGCGGACCGACGCCTACGGCGCCGTCTTCGAGGTGCCGCTCAACTCCGGTGCCACGGGCCTCAGTTACATCATCCACAAGGGCGACGAGAAGGACCTCTCCGCCGACCAGTCGCTCGACCTCAAGTCCAACGGCTATGAAGTGTGGCTGCTGAACGGTCAGGAGAAGTACCTCCTGCCGCAGCCCGCGGGCAGCGCGGCGGCCCTCGATCTGACCACCTCCAAGGCGGTCTGGATCGACCGGAACACGGTCGCCTGGAACGGCTCCGATGCCGCCGCCTCCACCCAACTCCTCTACTCCCACGACGGTTCGATCGCCGTGAAGGACGGGGCGCTGTCGAGCGACGACGAGCGGTGGCTGCGGCTGTCGAAGACCACGCTCACCGATGCCCAGAAGGCCAAGTTCCCCTATCTGAAGGACTACTCGGCCTGGTCCGTCGACCCGCGTGACCGGGGCCGGGTGCGGGAGGCCCTGACCGGGCAGCTCGTCGCCTCCCAACGGGCCGTCAACGGGGCCGTGTTGACGGCGACCGGGGTGCAGATCGCCGGTGTCCTCGACGACGTGTACGCCGCCGCGACCAAGGCCGACCTCGGTCCGACCTTCCGCAACGGCCGTCCCACGCTGGCCGTTTGGGCGCCGACGGCACAGAACGTGTCTCTTGATCTCGACGGTTCGCTGAAGAGGATGAGCCGTGACGCCACCACCGGCGTCTGGTCGGTCACCGGTCCGGCCTCCTGGAAGAACAAGCCGTACCGGTACGTCGTGAAGGTGTGGGCGCCGACCGTCCGGAAGGTCGTCACCAACCAGGTCACCGACCCCTACTCGGTCGCCCTCACCGCCGACTCCGAGCGCAGCCTCGTCGTCGACCTCGATGCCAAGTCCCTTGCCCCCAGCGGCTGGTCGAGCCTGAAGAAGCCCAAGGCGGTGGCGCTCAAGGACGCCGAGATCCAGGAGCTGCACATCCGGGACTTCTCCGTCGCCGACAAGACCGTCCCCGCGAAGGACCAGGGGACGTATCTCGCCTTCACCGACCGGAACAGCGACGGCTCGAAGCATCTACGGGAGTTGGCCGCGTCGGGGACGTCGTACGTGCATCTGCTGCCCGCCTTCGACATCGCCACCATCCCGGAGAAGAAGTCCGAACAGTCCACCACCGACTGCGACCTCGCCTCCTACGCCGCCGACTCCGAGCGGCAACAGGCGTGCGTGGCGGCCGTCGCCGCGAAAGACGCCTACAACTGGGGTTACGACCCTTACCACTTCACGGTTCCGGAGGGTTCGTACGCGACCGACCCGGACGGCACCGGCCGTACCGTCGAGTTCCGGAAGATGGTCAAGTCGCTGAACGAGGACGGGCTGCGGGTCGTCATGGACGTGGTCTACAACCACACGGCGGCCAGCGGGCAGGCGGACTACTCGGTGCTCGACAAGATCGTGCCCGGCTACTACCAGCGGCTGCTGGCCGACGGCAGCGTGGCCACCTCCACCTGCTGTGCCAACACGGCGACCGAGAACGCCATGATGGGCAAGCTCGTCGTGGACTCCGTGGTCACCTGGGCCAAGGAGTACAAGGTCGACGGCTTCCGCTTCGACCTCATGGGGCATCAGCCGAAGGCCAACATCCTGGCTGTGCGCAAGGCGTTGGACGCGCTGACGCTCGCGAAGGACGGCGTCGACGGCAAGAAGATCATCTTGTACGGCGAGGGCTGGAACTTCGGCGAGGTCGCCGACGACGCCCGGTTCGTGCAGGCCACGCAGAAGAACATGGCCGGCACGGGCATCGCCACCTTCTCCGACCGGGCCCGGGACGCCGTGCGCGGCGGCAGCCCCTTCGACGCGGACCCGGGAGTGCAGGGCTTCGCCTCCGGGCTCTACACCGACCCCAACTCCTCCACGGCGAACGGCACTTCGGCCGAGCAGAAGGCCCGCCTGCTGCACTACCAGGACCTCATCAAGGTCGGCCTGAGCGGCAACCTCGCCAAGTACCGCTTCACCGACACCGACGGGAAGGACGTCACCGGCGCCGAGATCGACTACAACGGCGCTCCCGCCGGATACGCGGACGCGCCCGGCGACGCCCTCGCCTATGTCGACGCGCACGACAACGAGTCGCTGTTCGACGCGCTGACGTACAAGCTGCCCGCCGGGACCGGCGCCGACGACCGGGCCCGGGCGCAGGTCCTCGCGATGGCCACCGCCGTTCTCTCGCAGGGGCCGTCCCTCTCCCAGGCCGGTACCGATCTGCTGCGCTCGAAGTCCCTGGACCGCAACTCCTTCGACAGCGGCGACTGGTTCAACGCGATCCACTGGAACTGCGCGGACGGCAACGGCTTCGGGCGGGGGCTGCCGTCGGCGGCCGACAACGCGTCCAAGTGGCCGTACGCGAAAGGTCTGTTGACGTCGGTGAAGGTGGGCTGCGGGCAGATCGAGGGGGCCTCGGCCGCGTATCGGGATCTGCTGAGGATCCGTACGACGGAGGGTGTCTTCTCGCTCGACACGGCCGGGCAGGTGCAGGCGAAGCTGTCGTTCCCGCTGTCCGGGAAGGACGAGACGCCCGGGGTGATCACCATGGAACTCGGTGATCTCGTGGTCGTGTTCAACGCGACGCCGAGCGGGCAGGAGCAGAAGGTCGACGCCCTGGCCGGTACCGGCTACCGGCTCCACCCGGTGCAGGCGGCGGGCGCGGACGCCATGGTGAAGTCCGCTTCCTACGACAAGGGGACCGGCACTTTCGTGGTTCCGGAACGCACAGTGGCGGTATTCACCCGGACATCCTGAAAGCGCATTATCGTGGTGGGGCAGGCTGTGGACACCGGCCTGCTCCACCGGTGTGTCAAAGGGCCAGGGCTGACAAATGGACGTCAATGGCAAGCTGACGCACGCGACCGTGCTGCTCGTGGACGACGAGCCCGCGAGCCGGTTCGCGGTCGAGAGTGTGCTGAGCAGGGCCGGTCATCGGGTCCTCGCGGTCGGCAGTGGCGGCGAGGCGCTCACCGAACTCGATGTGCGGCTGCGCAAGGGGAATCTGCCCGACGTGGCCCTGATCGACGTGCACCTGCCGGACATGAGCGGCTTCGAACTCTGCCGACTGCTCAAGGAACGGCCACGCATGGCGGGCCTGCCGGTCGTGCACGTCTCCGCCCTCGCCGTCCCGCCGAGCGACCGCTGCCCGGCGCTCGACGCGGGCGACGAGGCCTATCTGACCGTGCCCGCCGAGCCCGAGGAGATCGAGGCGGCCGTCCGGGCCGCGGTCCGCGCCGCCCGGCTGCGCGCCGACGACCAGGCGCTCGTCAAACGGCTGACCCTGCTGTCCGAGATGATCGTCACCATCCAGGCGGCGCGCTCCCTCCAGGAACTCGTCGAGGTCGCCGCCGACGGCACCGCACGGCTCACCAACACCCCCGCCGCCGTGTTCGTCCTGGACCGGGACGACGAGCTGTACCGCGGTCTGCCGCGGGAGCGTACCTCGGTCGCGCTGCCGGCCCCCGGCGCCGACCGGGCCGTGGCCCGGCTGCTGCGGCGGCTCTCCCAGGGGCAGTCCGGGGTGCAGATCACCACGGTGCCCGCGCCGCTGTGGCCCACCGGCTACTTCCGGCCCGGCGTGGAGCACGACGCCCGGCTCGCGGTGGTGCTCACCCAGGAGGGCCGGGCCCCGGTCTGTCTCGCCGCGCCCACCCGCGGGCTGCGCCGCGTGGGCCCCGAGGCCGAGGCGCTGCTGGCGCAGCTCGCCCAGGCCACCGCGCTCGCCGCCGAGCCGCTCCTCATGTACCAGGTCGAACGGCATGTCGCCCTCACCCTCCAGCGCAGCTTCCTGCCCAAACCGGACCAGCTGCCCGAAATCCCGGGCGTCAACGCGGTCGTCCGGTATGTGCCCGCGTCCCAGGACGCGGAGATCGGCGGCGACTTCTACGCCGTCCTGCGCGCCGGAGGGGGAGTGCTCTTCGCGGTCGGCGACGTCGTCGGGCACTCCCTGGAGGCGGCCACCGTCATGGTGGAGATGCGGCACGCGCTGCGCGCCTACTGCGTCGACGAGAGCGATCCGAGCGTGCTCGCCGAGCGGCTGGACCGGATGCTGCGGCACTACCACCCCGAGACCACGGCCACCATGTGCCTGGCCCTCGTCGACCCCGGCACCGGGCGCACCCTCATCTCCAACTCGGGCCACATCCCGCCGCTGATCGTCCGGGACTCCGGCACCGCGGACTACGCCAAGGCGGCGGGCCCCCTGCTCGGCGTGGGCCTCTCCCATCCGCCGCCCACGGAACTGTTCCTCGAACCCACCGACCGGCTCCTGATGATCACCGACGGGCTGATCGAGACCCGCGGCACGGACATCGCGGCCTCCATGGAACACCTCCGCGCCGCCGCCTCCGGCGCCCTGCCCGGCCTGGACGCCCTGTGCGACACCCTCCTCGACTGCTTCGGCGTCGACCGGGAGGACGACATCGCGATGCTGGCGCTGCGGCTAGGGTGAGCCCGTTATTCGGCCGAGAACAACAGGGGAAGCCCATGCCGCAGATCACCGTCGACCACTCGCACACGATCTCCTTCGACCAGGACGGTTTCGCCCGTGCGCTGCACGAGGCGGTGGTCGGGATCGCCGCGGCCAAGCCGGAGGCGTGCAAGACCCAGTTCCGCCCGGCCGAGTACACGGCCTTCGGGTACGAGGGTCTCGACGAGCTGGGACACACCGTCGTCCATGTCACCCTCGGGCTGCTCGCCGGCCGCACCGAGGAGACCAAGGCGAAGCTGACCGAGAAGGTCCTGGAACTCCTCCGCGAGTACATCGACGAGGACGGCTCGGTGCTGCACGCCTCCGCCGAGGTACGCGAACTCGACGCGTCCTACCGGAAGTTCGAGCGCTAGACCCTCTTCTGTCCTACGACGCGAGGGCGACGAGCCGGACGACGAGGTCGGTGAACGGCCCGTCGCCCGGCTCGTTCCGGAGGGACTCGCGCAGCAGCGCGGCCAGTTCGTCGTCGTAGGCGGCACTCACCGCCGCCAACGCCCCGAAGTCGTGCACGAGTTGGCGTTCCAGATCGGCGCGCGGGATACGCCGGCCGTCCAGCCAGATCAGTGCCGTCGACTCGACCAGCGAGATCCACGAACGGATCATCAACTCCAGCCGGGCGGGCGGCTGTTCGACCTTCATGTGGGAGAGGATCTGAAGGTACGCGGCATGCCGCACCCCGTCGACGAGCGCGTTGGTGGTGGACGAGCCGACCGCCGGACCGCCGCGCATCAGCGCCGCGAAACCGGGCCCATGGTCGTCCACGAAGTCGAAGAACCGGCCCATCACCCGCAGCAGCCGTCCCCCCAGCGAGCCCTCCTCGGGGACCACGAACCGCCCGGCGAGATCGTCCGAGGCGCGCTGCAACGCGGCCTCGTACAGGCTGAGTTTGCCGGGGAAGTAGTGGTAGACGAGCGGTCGCGAGATGCCCGCGGCGGCGGCTATCTCGTCGATGGAGACCTCGTCGGGCGAGCGATGGCTGAACAGGTCGAGAGCGACGCCGATCAACTGCTGTCGCCGTTCCTCGACTCCCATCCTGCGGCGAACCCCGGTACTCATGCGAACACCTTACCGATCTGATCCGGCCCCGAACGGACCGGACCGACCAGGGTTGTTCACATCACCCCATCACAGATCCAACACCAGACGCACACTGCGGGCCCGGGACACGCAGATCAGCATCGAGTCGGCCCGCTCCGCATCCGTCAGCAACTCGTCCCGGTGCTCAACTTCCCCTTCCAGTACCCGCTGTTGACAGGTTCCGCAGAATCCCTGCTCGCAGGAGTAGAGGGTGTTCGGCAGCTCCGCGCGGACGGCGGCGAGCACGGTGGAGTCGGCCGGTACGGTCAACGTCCTTCCGCTGCGCCGGAGTTCGAGTTCGAAGGCCTCGCCCTCGGACGAGGCCCGGGGAGCGAAGCGCTCAAGGCGCACGTCCGGGAAGCGTTCGGCGACGGCCGTCATGAGCCCCTCCGGCCCGCAGCAGTAGACGACCGTGCCCTCCGGTACGTCCGCCAACTCCCCGTCCAGATCCGGCAGTCCGGTCACGACGGTCACCCGGTCCGCGCCGAACTCCTCGATCTCGGCCAGGAACGGCATCGACTCCCGCGTCCGACCCGCGTACAGCAGCCGCCAGTCGGCACCCTCCGGCAGCGCCCGCAGCATCGACAGGACGGGCGTGATCCCGATGCCGCCGGCCACGAAGACATACCGGGGCGCCGCGACGAGCGGGAACCTGTTGCGCGGCCCCCGCACCTCCAACTCCGCGCCCACCAGCACCTGTTCGTGCACCTCGCGCGATCCGCCCCGCCCGTCCTCGACCAGCCGCGTGGCGACCGTGTACGACGAGCTGTCCGCCGGATCCCCGCATAGTGAGTACTGCCGCACCAGCCCCGAAGGCAGCACCAGATCGATGTGCGCCCCCGGCTCCCAGCCCGGCAAGTCCCTTCCCTCCAGGCGCAGTTGTACGACGCCGTCGGCGACCGTCTCCCGCGCGGCGACCCGCAGTCGCAGTGCCCGGGTGCGCGGCCGACCCGAGGTCGGCGGGTCCAGTGCGGGCAGTGGCCACAGCGGTGAGACCCGCACCCGGCGCCGCAGCGCGCGCCGGGTCAGCAGCGCGGCACCGGCCAGCACCGCGACCGTGAGCGGCTTCGGCACTACTCCGCCCTCTTCTCGGCGGCCAGTGCCGCGGGCGAGGACGCCAGATAGGCGACGGCCTGCGCGGTGCTGCCCTCCTGGGAGGGGTGGTAGGCGCGGCTCAGATAGCGGGGTATGGACCTGAGCATGTCGCCGGTCGCGGGCAGGGTGCCGCGTCGGCCGGCGACGTAGAAGTCCTTGAAGCTCGCCTTGGCGTCGACGAGGGTCGGGTCGTTCGCCATGAAGAAGCGGGCGCCGCGCTGCCACAGGAACATCAGGGCGGTGAACGCGGTGGCCCAGGTGCGGGCGCGCCGCCGGTAGCTGCCGTCGACGTGCATGAAGAGGTCGAAGGCGACGGACCGGTGCTCGACCTCCTCGGCGCCGTGCCAGCGCAGCAGGTCCAGCATGGTCGGATCGGCGCCGCGCCGGTCCAGCTCCTCGGCGTTCAGCACCCAGTCGCCGAGGAACGCGGTGTAGTGCTCGATGGCCGCGATGGTGGCGACCCGCTCCAGCAGCCACCACTTCCGGGCCCGGCCCGGGGGCAGGGTGCGGTCACCCAGCAGCTTCTCGAAGAACCAGTCGACCTGCGCGGTGTACGGGGTCGGGTCGAGGCCCAACTCCCTTAGATGCGGCAGGACTTCGTCGTGGGCCTGGGAGTGCATCGCCTCCTGGCCGATGAACCCGATCACGTCCTCGCGCAGCCGGTCGTCCCGGATGAGGGGCAGCACCTGCTTGTAGACGTGCACGAACCACCGCTCGCCGGCGGGCAGCAGCAGATGCAGCACGTTGATGGTGTGCGTGGTGAACGGATCGCCTGGCACCCAGTGCAGCGGGGTGCCCTCCCAGGAGAAGGACACCTTTCGGGCCTTGAGCGGCTGCTTGTTGGACATGGCGTCAATGTACTGACGGGTAAGTCCGGGGGGAACCCTTGTGCGGGTACTTGTTGACGCCGGTGTCAGCTAGCGGTGTCTAGCGCAGGCCGGTGATCGTCCTGCCGTCGGCCAGCGTGCCCTTCAGCTCGGCCTGGACGCCCTGCTCGGTCTTCACGGCCAGCAGGCCGCCCTGCGCCGAGCCGGTCACCCCGCCCGTCGCCCTGACCGACTTCGTGTCCTTGCCGCCCGCGGCCAGCAGATACCAGTTGCCCGCCGCCGACTTCCACAGCACTCCGGCCAGCACCTGCGGGTCGCGTGCCCCGCACGCCGCCACGTCCTGCGCCTTCGCGGCGACCGCGCCGTACGTCCCGCCCGGGGTGTGGAACTGCGCCAGCACCCGCTCGCCGCCGCCCTGCCAGGTCTCGGCCCGGGTGCACATCCAGTCCGCCGTGCCGCTCGCGTCGGGCAGCGGCTGCTGGGCGTACTGCCAGGCGTTCACGGACCGTACGCCGAGCGAGCGCATCGCGCCGAGGGAGCAGGCGAAGGGCGCCCAGGCGTGCTGGGTCCCCGCGCCGGACACCTCGTGGGTCGCGCCGGGCCGGCCGGCGGTGAGGTGCGCCGGGACCAGTTCGCCGAGGTCGCTCATCAGCCGGGTGCCGGTGTCGTCGGTCAGCTGGAGCACGTTCCACGACGTGCACGCGCCGGTCTGCTGGGCGGGGGACGCGAGCGGCGAGGTGATGCCGTCGGTGAGGGTCATGGGCAGGGCACCGGCGCTCGGCTTCAGCAGGTCCCGCTCGGCGACCTTCTTCACCCAAGGGGCCGTCAGATAACGGACGTTGCCGTCGGCCCGGTCCAGGACCACCGCGTTGGCCTCGGTACCGGTCGCGCCGTCGACCCGCGCGAAGTCCAGCGCCGCGCCCTTGGTGCCGTCCTTCGGTTCGGCGTAGCGGGCGATGCGCAGACCGTCGTAGAGGATCACCACGCGGGCGTTGTCGACCGTTCCCGCGTACAGGAGTTGGGGTGGTCCGGCCGGGCCGCCGGAGGGGGTGCCGGGGGTCGCCGAGACCTGGACGGACTCGCCGGGGCGGGCCCAGACGGCGAGGGCGCGGCGCAGCAGGGCGGTGTTCCCGGTGAGGTCGCCGCGGGCGGGCCAGACGGAGAAGTCCTTGCGCGTGGAGAGCTCCCACGCGGTGGGCGCGATCCGGGTCAACCTGCCTGGGTTCAGGGCGGCTTGGGCCGCCGGGTTCGCCGCGTACGCGGGTGCGGCGGCGCCGTCCGGGCCCCAGCCGCCGCCGGGCAGCACGAGCAGCGCGCCGCACACGGCGACGGCCGCCGCGGCGGCGAGCGCGGCCTTGCCGTGCTGGCGGCGGCGCATCAGATCGGTGGGCCGGGCGTGCAGCGAACAGGGGTCGAACTCGGGGGAGTCGAGCAGCGGGTACTGCGCGGGCGCCTCGTCGGCCTCGCACAGCGCCGCGTCCACGTCTTCCACTCCGGCCGTGGTCAGCACGCGGCGTACGTCGCCGTCGGGCAGCTTCTCCAGGCCGCGCAGCGCGTACACCGCGCGGGCCGGGCCCGACAGGGCCGACAGCCGCTGGTCCAGGGCGAGTTCGTCGGCGCCGCCCGAGCGCGGGAAGAGCCGCAGGCCCCACACCTGGGGGAGCAGCGGCGGGAGTTGGGAGCGCTTGGGCCACGCCCGGAACGACAGCGGGAGGCCCGCCTCCAGTGCCGTACGCACGACCTGGAGGCGGACGAAGGCATAACCGGGGTCGCCGTCCCGGCCTGTCGACTGGGCCGGGATCGCGGACGCCGACGCGCGGCCCCTGGGCAGGGCGCGCTGGGTGAGGGCGTGCGCGGTCAGGACGCGCCGGTTGCGGCCGAGGCTCGGGGGGAGCACCAGATAGGCGAGCCGGACGAGCCGTGGATAGTGCTCGACGAGCGCGGCCTCGGCCTGTTCGACATCGACGACCGGGGCGGTGGGTGAAGCGGCGGGGCGCTTGGCGACATCCTGTGACTGCACGTTCAGCAAAACGAGCGAATCGTGAGTTGGTCACCGCCACCCGGGTGACTCAGGCGGTTCGGTCGGTGGGCTCGACCAGCGCCCGCGCGTAGTTCGCCATCGACCGCTGGTAGCGCGGCAGATGGGGCGCGAGCGCGCCCAGCACGAGGGACAGGCCCTCGCGGTCACGGCCCAGGCTGGACAGACACAGGGCGAGGCATCCGCGTACCGCGTCGTCCAACTCGTCCGAGGGGCCGTCGAGTTCGGGTGTGAGCAGCTTGACGCCTTCCGCCGCCCGGCCGATGTTCCGCAGCGAACTGGAGAGTTGGATCTTCGCGCGACGGCCCTTGTAGCCGTTCAGCCCGCGTGCCAGTGCCTCCTGGTACAGCGGAACGGCCTGGTCCGAGTGGCCGGTCGAGTCCCAGGCGCAGGCCCGCTCGAAGGGGCCCAGCGGGCTGCCGTCCGGCAGTTCGGCGACGAGTGCGTCGATCAGCGCACGGAAGTCGGCGGCCCGCTCTTCCGGATAGTCGTCGAAGGTCGCCCAGGCGGCGGTCGTACGGTCTTCCCAGTCTCTGTTCACGGGCGCCACCTTCGCAGACGGATACAGCCCAGGGCCATGGATTTGAGTGCGGGGCCCGTTGTGTCCGTATCGAAGGAGAAGGCCCCTCGTCGGGGCCGTCTGCGGCATGCTGCTGACCGGACTACCGGAGGAACGACAGATGAGGCTGACCCGACCGATGCTCGCGGTGGCCGGTGCCACGGCGGCGCTGGCGCTGGTGGGCTGCGGCGCCGACACCAAGGCCGCGACCGTACCTCCGGCGGCCACCGGCAGCCTGGAGAGCCTGGCGGCCAAGGTGAAGTGCACGCCCGACATCCAGACCGACGCCGACGAACTCCGCCAGGCCATCTGCAAGATGAGCTACGGCAAGTTCGTCCTCGCGACCTTCGCCACGGACCGCGGCCAGCGCGAGTGGATCAACGACGCCAAGGACTACGGCGGGTTCTACCTCGTCGGCCGCAAGTGGGTCGCCGTCGGCACCGACAAGATCGTCAAGAAGTTGCAGACGACGCTCGGCGGCGACGAGGAGATCGGCACCGACCACTCGAAGCACACCAGCTGAAAACCGTGTCACCGGTTCACACCCCTCAAAGGGCCCACACCGGTTAGTCCAGGACACACAGGAAAGCGGGCGGTGGGAGAACCCACCGCCCGCTTTCCTGCTACCGGGTGCTACCGGCTAGCTGCGCTCACTGGCACTTCTTGCCGGTGTTGACGCAGTTGGCGATCGTCGCCGCCAGGTTGTTCTTCGTGACGCTGATGAAGTCGTCGTGGTCGGTCGACGCCTTGTGCAGCTGCTCCGGGAAGCCGTCCACCGCGTAGGCGTTCTTCACGGTGCCGTCCGCCTGGATGGTGGGGGGCGTGATCTTGTAGACCAGACGCATCGTCAGCTGGGGGATGGCCTTGAAGCCGTTCCCGCAGACACCGCTCGCCGGGTCCGCGAAGGCCACGTGCGTACGGTGGTTGGCGCTGTCGATGTTCACGCCGTCCCAGCAGCTCTGGAAGGCGAAGGTGCGGACCACGTTGCTGCCCTGCGGGCAGATCGGGTACTGCTCCGTCAGCTGGACCTTGGTCTCGAAGCCGGTGCAGCTCCAGTGCGCGTTGGCGTTGGCCAGACCGTTGGTGAGGGTCTTGGCGTCACCGGTGATGATGCGCAGGAACTGCGGCATCGCGACGACCTTGCTGGCCGGCGAACCGACGTACTTGATCTGCGCCGACTGCGGGGTCAGGATCTTGCCGACGTTGCCTTCCAGGCCACCGCCCTGGGCGTTCGCGTCGAACTCCTTCGTGCCGTCCTGCACACGCACGACCGGCCAGTAGTACGAAGAGAGGTCACTCTGGTTCTGGCAGCTGGAGGGGGCGGCCAGCAGCGAGTCGTTCGTGGAGAACGCGTTGACCTTCTGGTTGCCGACGTAGTCGTGCTCGTGGTGCGCGCCGTTGGTCACGCCGGGCGCCACGATGACGTTGTCGGTGTTGTGGTTCTTGTTGGCGTTGACACCGCACTTGGTGGTGAAGCTGCCCTTCGAGGCCTGAGCCTGGTTCTGGGGCTTCGCCAGCACGTTGTTCGCGACCTTCGTGATGTCCACGAAGTCCGCGGCCGTCGGGCCGTTGCCTGCCTGACCACCGTTGTTGGCGGCGGGCGCGGAGGCGCTGGCACTCGGGGCGGCGGTGTTGCCGTTGTTCTGGCCGCCGTTGTTGTTCTGCCCGCCGTTGTTGTTGTTCTGACCACCGTTGTTGTTCTGGCCACCGGCGGTGGTGTTGTTGGCGGTCTGCGTCGTACAAGCGGCGAGCTGCTTCAGTGCAGCCGCATTAACACTGCCGCCCACTCGCTGGATGTCGATGCGGATACGGTCGATCGTCGCGGCCCGCTTCTCCTTGAGGGGGCCGACGATCGCGTTCTGCACGAAGCTCGGGTCGTTGGCCTGTGCCTGGCGCGTGGAAGCGAGCCGGGCGTAGGCCTCGGTGATCTGCTTGTCCAGGTTCGCCAACTCGGTGGCGACACCCTGACGAGCCTTCTGCGGCACGTTCGTCAGCTGCTGGCCGACGTCCGGGCAGGCGATCGTCGCGACAGCACTCGCCGCAGCGGCCTTCGTCGTGTTCTGGCCCGACGAGTTGGACTCGTGAGCCGAAGCGTTCATCTGCGCCCAGAGCAGCCCGGCCCCACCGAGCGCTAGGGCAGCCGAGGCGGCAATGGCCTTGGTGGCCATCGGCGTACGGCGTTTACGATCATTGCGTCCCATGGAACTCCTCTGACTTCCTTGCGGGGCAGCGAGGCGCCCGACAGGAGTGAAGCGGCTCCCTTTGATACGCAGGGGGTCCCAGGAGTGTTCAGCCGTCTCATAAATTGATGAGAGGTTCCTGGGTAAGTCCCCTATCAACTGGCCGTTAAACACCGGTAGTTGTGATCAACTCACAGCTTGTGCTCAGCGTCCCTGGTCCAAATAGGCCAATACCGCCAGCACGCGACGATTGTCGTCGTCCGAGACTTCCAGCCCCAGCTTGGCGAAAATATTGGACGTGTGCTTCCCGATCGCCCGTTCCGTCACGACGAGTTGCCCCGCGATCGCCGCATTCGACCGCCCCTGAGCCATCAGTTCGAGCACCTCTGCCTCCCGAGGGGTGAGCCGCCCCAGCGGCCGGTCGTCGGCCGCCCGCCGCGCCAGCAACTGCTGAATCACCTGCGGATCCATCACCGTCCCGCCGCCCGCCACCCGCCGTACGGCGTCCACGAACTGCTCCGCGTCGAACACCCGGTCCTTCAGCAGATAGCCCACCCCGCCGCTCCCGTCGGCGAGCAACTCCCGCGCGTACAACTGCTCCACGTGCTGCGACAGCACCAGCACCGGAAACCCGGGCCGCTCCCGCCGCGCCCGCAACGCGCACTGCAACCCCTCGTCGGTGTGCGTGGGCGGCAGCCGTACGTCGACCACGGCCACGTCCGGCGCCAACTCGGCCAGCGCCTTGGTGAGTTCGGGCCCGCTCTCCACGGCCGCGGAGATCTCGAAGTCGTAGGCCTCCAACAGCCGGACCAGACCGTCCCGCAGCAGGAACAGGTCTTCGGCTAGGACAACACGCACGGAATCTCCATGGTCACCACGGTGGGACCGCCCGCGGGGCTGCTGACGGCCAGGACGCCGTCGAATGTACCGAGTCGCCGCCCGACTCCGGAGAGTCCCGACCCCGCCCCGACCACGGCGCCACCCCCACCGTCGTCGGTGACGGAGATCCGCAGCATCCCCTCCGCGTGGTGCAGGTCGACCCAGATCCGGTCGGCCCCCGCATGCTTCACCGCGTTGGTCAGCACCTCGCTCACCGCGAAGTACGCGGCCGACTCGACCGGCGCGTCGGCCCGCCCGCCCCCGATGTCCACGCCCACCTCCGTCGGCACCGGCATCCGCAGCGCCAACGCCCTTACGGCATCGCCGAGTCCACGCTCCGCCAGCACCGGCGGATGGATACCGCGCACGAGGTCGCGCAGCTCGCCCAGTGCCTCGGCGGACGACTGCCGTGCCCGGGCGAGCAGTTCACGGGCCTTCGCCGGGTTCTTCTCCAACAGCGCCTCGATGGTCCCGAGATCCATCCCCACGGCCACCAGCCGGGCCTGCGCACCGTCGTGCAGATCCCGCTCGATCCGCCGCAGCTCGGCCGCCGAGGAGTCCACCGCGTCCCGCCGAGTCTCGGTCAACACCCGTACCCGCTCGGCGAGTTCACCCTGCCCCGGAGCGAGCACGGACCGCGTCAGCAGGAAGTGGACCCGCAGCAGCGCGGGTGTGAGGAAGTAGGCGGCGACGAGCAGCGCGACCCCCAGCAGCCCGGCCAGCAGCGCACTGCCCTGTCCACTCACCGGCACGAACCCGTACCACCACCCGACATACGTTCCGTCCGTGAACACCCGCCACAGCCCGAACGCCAACGCGAAGCCCTCCAGCGGATAGAACGCCAGGGCGGCGGGCACCAGCGCGGTGACGAACCCGGCGGTCATGTCGACGAACAGCCAGCCGAGCAACCGGAAGGTGCCTTTCCAGGACTTCGCCCCGCTCGGCTCCACCGGAATCCGCACCCCGCACCACTCCACGGCGAACAGCCGCCGCCGATCCGCGTGCGCCCGCACACCGGCCAGCACCCGGGGCGTGGTGATCAGCCCGATCCCCAGGGGGATGGTCACGAGGGAAAGGACCAGAAGGACGAAGAGGGCGAGCGACCCGCCGAGGGAGATGAGAGCGAGGGCGAGTCCGCGCACCCCGGCCGTGACAACCGTACGGGCCCTGTTCATGTCCATACGCCCAGTCTCACGGAGAGGGGCGAGGAGGTCACGGGGCCGGGCCACCGTGGCGGGGGTGTGCCTATCAACACCGCTGGCTTTCGGCTTCAGGGGCGCGGGGAACTGCGCGACCAGCCCCCACCGACCCGCACCCGACGAACTACCACTCCAACGGCACCCCAAGCACCTTCGCCTCCACAGCACGGTCAAGCCCCACCCCCGGCCGATCCGGCCGCCGCGGCGCCACCCCACCGATGCCCCGCAACCACTTCCACGTATCGGCCACCGTCTCCTCGACAGGACGACAGCTCAGCCCTGTCGCCAACGCCCGGGACACATCGGCCGAGTGCAGCGCGTCATGCTCCTCACTACCGGGCGGCACCCACACCGGCAACTGCGTCCACGGCGCGATCCCGGCCGCGAGCACGACCTCCGGCTCGGTCCAACGCAGCGACGCCACCCCACCGGTGACCCGCACACACGCGTCCAACAACGACCCCATCGTCGCGTGCCCCCGCGGCGAGATCAGGTTGTACGCCCCGCTCAACTCCCGCTCCACAGAACCGAGCACCCACTCCGCAAGGTCCCGCACGTCCACGTACTGAAGGGCGAGCCCCCGCGGTCCCGGCGCCAGCACCGGCCCACCCCGCGCGATCCGCGTCAGCCACCACGGCAACCGCCCGACGTTCTCGTGCGGCCCGAGAATCAGCCCCGCCCGCACGAGCACCGACCGCTCCGTCCCGAACGCGTCGAGCGCGGCCAGCTCGCCGCCCCGCTTGTCGCGCGCGTAGTCCGTCCTGTCGGCGTCGGGCTCGGCGCCCTCGACGACGGGCGCGGACTCGTCGTATCCGGCGGGCGGCGCCCACGCGTACACCGAGCAACTCGACACATACACATACCGGCCCACCCGCCCGGCGAGCAGCCGCGCAGCGTCGTGCACCGCGCGGGGCGCCGCCGACCAGGTGTCGACGACGGCGTCCCACTCGCCCTCGGCCAGCGCGTCGAGCCCGCCGGGCGCGGTGCGGTCACCCCGCAGCGCCCGTACCCCGGGCAGGGCCTCGTGCCGTCCCCGGTTGAGGACGGTCACCTCCCAGCCCCGCCCGAGGGCCGCCTCCACGACGGCCCGTCCCGCGAACTCCGTACCGCCCAGCACCAGAAGTCTCATAGGGCGACTCTGCCCGCGCGGCCCGCGGAACGGAACGTGAATCTGCCGTCGGCAGACGGTCAGCGCGCGGTCGGCGGCGTGTACTTGTACCCGACCCGGCGCACCGTCTGGATCGCCTTGCGGTGCTCGACGCCCAGCTTGCGGCGCAGCCGGGCGATGTGGACGTCGACGGTACGGCCGTCGCCCACATGCCCGTAGCCCCACACCGTGGTGACCAGCTGGTCACGCGTGTGCACCCGGTTGGGATGGGCCACCAGATGGGCGAGGAGTTCGAACTCCAGGTACGTGAGGTCGAGTTCCTCGCCCTTGAGCTGCGCGGTGCGCTGCACGGTGTCGATGCGGACGAGCGGTTCGGCGTCGGCGGTGATGCCAGCGGTGATGTCGGGCACGCCGTCCGGCAGGATGTCGGGGTGCCCGGTCCGGGCGAGGTGCGGGCTGTCGGCCGGGATGAGGACGAGGTACCCGACCATCGGCGGCTGCCCCGGCAGGGTGGGCAGCGTGTGCGGCGGCGCCGGCAGCCAGGTGGCACCCGGCGGCAGGAACTCCGCGACGTCGATCACCTCGTCCCGGTCGACGGCACGCAGATGGTTCCGCGTACCGGTCGGGGCGGGGGAGGGCGCCGGGGCGTCGAGGGTGGCGGAGGGCAGTGAACGGATGATCGCCATGAGAGGTCAGCTCTTTCGCGCGAGAGGTTCGTCGAGGGACGTACATCGAGTCGCGCAGGCCGGAGGCCGAGGGTGTACGGCTTTAGAGGGCCGGCGCGTTCATCGCGCGACAACACACCCGGTCGAAGTCATGGTGCTGACGGGAAGGCCAGAAGGGCTCCAGGTCATGGCGACCCGTCGCTCCGCACTTCTGGTAGTTGCCCATGGGCCCATTGAAGCAGACACACGCCCGCAACAGGACCCTTCTCTCACAGCTTGGACGCCCCCTTGGCGGGAAATTGACGTCCGGCCCCTCATCCCACCAGCCGTCTGTGCCAGGTCAGCGGCTTGACGTCGATCGCCTTGTCCGGATCGCCGTCCCAGCCGGCGGACAGCCCGGCGGCCCGGAGCGCGGCCAGCACCTCGTGCCCGACGGCCGTGGTGGTCTCGGCGGAGCCGTCGAACCCGCCGTAGTGCAGCGCGAGCCCGTGCCCCGCCGCGGCGTGCTCGGTGACCTGCTGGTGGAAGAAGACGAAGCCACGCGCACCCGCCCGCTCCGCGCCTATCTCCGCGAGGCCGCAGCCCCGGCAGCAGGCGAAGTTCTCCCGGGCGGTGATGCCGCTCGCGTCCAGCGTCTCGAAGGCGCGGGTGAGCCGGTCCGGGTCGGTGACGCCCTCCCAGGCCGCCTGCTCGGTCACCCGCTCCACCCACAGCCGGTCCACCAGCCGCGTGGCCTGTGCGCGGGAGACCGGCCGCTCGTCGCCCTTCACGAGGTGGTCCTCGGCGATCTCGGTCAGCGTCCCGCGGTCGTCGTAGCCGCAGCGCAGCCGGGTCCTGACCCGCTCCTCGACCTTCTCCCGCACCTCGTCCGGGAGTTCGGGCACCTCCTCGCGGGGGCCGAGGTCGACCGGCTCCCAGCCGACGTCCGCGTCCCAGCCGGCCGTCTGCCGCGCCCAGCCGGTCAGCAGCTCCGCCACGCGCACGGGATCTGTGAGATTCGTGCCGTAGAACTCAGCCTCGCTCAGGCGGTGTTCGAGCCGGTGGTCCCCGCCCTTCTCGTGCCACACCTGGGCGAACACGTCAGGGAGGTCGGGTATCCGCTGCACGATCAGGAAACGGTCGCCGGCGCCCCCGATCCGCGCCACCAGCTCCCGCAGCCGTACCGGCGAAACGCGCCTGTACGTCTGCCCGTTCTCCGTCTCGACCTTGATGTCGAGAGCCGTCTCGCTGTCCATGGATCAAGACTGGCACGCGCCACTGACAACGCGAGGGGGCGCCCACCGTGACAGTGGGCGCCCCCTCGCGCGGGTGCGGGGCGGATCAGACCTGGCCGGCCTTCTCCAGGGCGGAGCAGCACGTGTCGACGATGAGGCGCGTCACGAGGTACGGGTCGACGTTGGCGTTCGGACGGCGGTCCTCGATGTAGCCCTTGCCGTCCTTCTCGACCTGCCACGGGATGCGCACCGAGGCGCCGCGGTTGGAGACGCCGTAGGAGTACTCGTTCCACGGGGCGGTCTCGTGCAGGCCCGTCAGGCGGTCGTCGATGCCGGCGCCGTAGTGCTTGACGTGGTCGAGGGGCTTGGAGCCCTCGCCGAGGGACTCGCACGCGGTGATGATCGCGTCGTAGCCCTCACGCATCGCCTTGGTGGAGAAGTTGGTGTGCGCGCCCGCGCCGTTCCAGTCGCCCTTGACCGGCTTGGGGTCGAGGGTCGCGGAGATGCCGAAGTCCTCGGCGGTGCGGTAGAGCAGCCAGCGGGCGATCCACAGGTGGTCGGAGACCTCCAGCGGGGAGACCGGGCCGACCTGGAACTCCCACTGGCCGGGCATGACCTCGGCGTTGATGCCGGAGATCGCGAGACCGGCCTTCAGGCAGTTCTCCAGGTGGGCCTCGACGATCTCGCGGCCGAAGATCTCGTCGGCGCCGACACCGCAGTAGTAGCCGCCCTGGGGGGCCGGGAAGCCGCCCTCGGGGAAGCCCAGCGGACGGGAGCCGTCGAAGAAGGTGTACTCCTGCTCGATGCCGAAGATCGGCTCCTGAGCGGCGAACTTGGCCGAGACCTCGGCGAGCGCGGCACGCGTGTTGGACTCGTGCGGCGTCATGTCGATCTCAAGGACCTCGCACATCACGAGGATGTCGTCGCCGCCGCGGATCGGGTCCGGGAAGCTGGCGACCGGCTTGAGCACGCGGTCCGAGGAGTGCCCCTCGGCCTGGTTCGTGGACGACCCGTCGAAGCCCCAGATCGGGAGCTCGGCACCCTTGGCGTCGTCCGCCAGAATCTTCGTCTTCGAACGGAGCTTGGCCGTCGGCTGGGTGCCGTCGATCCAGATGTACTCAGCCTTGAAGGTCACGGGCCACATCCTTCGGGGTGGGTCATTCGTCGCACTCGCGGGTGCTGCGGCGCAGCGGCACTGGAGCGCCGCGATTCATGCCGGGCAGCCTGTCAACATGCGATTTCCCGATCATTGCTCAAGTGTGAACCCCGTGTTACCTGGTGGTGCTGTGGCGCGATTCACCCCACCCGCGCCCGGCGCACTGTTCGCAGTCGCAGACGGGGGTGGCCGGACGGCTCGTATGCGATGGGGTTGGCGCCCGCGCAGGGGTATCAAGGGGACAGGGGTATCAAGGGGACAGGGGTATCAAGGGGAGGGGAGAGGTGATGGGCATGAGCACGCGCGGCACGTACGACCCCGACCGCTTCGGGTCCGCGTACGACAAGGTCATGGCGAAGTGGCCCGAGGAGCGCGCGGCGGTGACCGTCCCGACGCCGTTCGGGGAGACGTACGTGAATGTGTGCGGGCCCGTCGACGGGCGTCCGCTCGTGCTGCTGCCCGGCGGCGGGGGAGCGACCTCGGCGTCCTGGTACGCGCAGGCCGGCGAACTCGCCCGGGCCGGTCACCGCGTCCACGCCGTCGACCTGATCGGCTTCCCCGGCCGTAGCGTCCCGGCCCCTGGCCGCCGCCCGCGCACGGTGGCCGACCTGATGACCTGGCTGGACGCACTCCTGAACGGACTCGGCCCGACGTCGGCCGCCGACCTCGGTGGTCATTCCTACGGCGGCTGGATCGCCCTGCACTACGCCCTGCACGCGCCCGACCGGATACGCCGTCTGTTCCTCCTCGACCCGACCCAGTGCTTCGCCGGGTTCGAGACGGCGTATCTGCTGCACGCGCTGCCGATGCTGCTACGGCCCACTCCGCGCCGGGTCCGCGCGTTCCTGGAGTGGGAGACCGGGGGAGCGGCGCTGGACCCCGACTGGCTGCGCCTCCAGGAGGCGGGCGCGGGGTTCCCGTCCGCGAAGCCGGTGACCGGTCCCCGCCCGGCGCCGGACGCGCTGCGCGGGCTCAACGCGTCGGTCCTGCTGCTTCTGGCCGGAAGCAGCAGGACCCATGACACGCACCTGGTGGCGACCCGGGCGGCGGGACTGCTGCCGCACATGGAGACCGACATCCTCGCGAACGTCTCTCATCACATGCTTCCGCAGGCCGCGCCGGAGCGATTGGGCCGTCACCTCACCGGTTTTCTCGGACCCTGAGCGTCACCCCACCTTCTGGATCAGAGCGCGGCGGATGAGGAACTTGCCGGGCTCACGGACCTGTTCGAAAGCGGCGTTGTTCAGCAGGACACAGCTGCCGGAGACCGAAGTCACCTTCACCGTCGTGGACTTGTTGTTGTCCAGGTTGGTGACCTTCAGCGTCGTCCCCGCCGGGAACTGGTTGCTGGAGGCGGCGGGCGCACCGGCCTCGCCGGAGAGCGTGACGGTCGAGCCGTTGCACACCTGGCTGCCCGCGGCGGCACCCGTACCGGTGTTGCCGGTGTTGCCGGTGTTGCCCGCCGGAGGGGTCGCCTTGGAAGTGGCCGCGGGTGCGGACTGCGCGGGCTGTGCGGCCTGGGAGCCCTGAGCCGACTCCCCAACCGTGCAACCGGACGCCTTCTGCTGCACCTTGATCTGCGCGATGACCGCCTCGCGGTTGGCGATCCGCGCCGCCGACTGCGCGTCGGGATTGGCCTTCTGGCCGGCGATGAAACTCTGGTTGTTGCCGAGGGCGGTGGCGAGCCCCTGGCAGACCGTCGAGTTCGGGGCGGACAGTGTCTTGGCGTTCTGGGCCGACGACTGCGACGCGTTCGACGTGGTGGCGAGTGCGAAGGCCCCGCCTCCGGCGACCGCCGCGGCGGTGACCAGCAGCGCCAGCTTCTTCTTCGTGCTGGCAGTTCTCCTGCGCGACATGCGCGTCTCCTGTGGGGTAGGGGACCGTACGCCGCTATGTACGGGATGCCGAACGATGTAACTCATCCGACACAGAAGTCGCGGAAGTGACGTACGCCACACGGGAGTTGTGGATCCAAGGGGCTCTAGGTGCGCGAAAACCCGTCTTCCACCTGCGTCACAGCGCCCTCAACAGCCCTTGTGGCCAGGGCATTTGTCAGTGGTGGGCAGTAGAATAGAAGCAGTGTTCGAGGGTGTCGCCGGGGGGTCCGGACGGCGCCCTGACCGCGACAGGAGGATGTCCGTGCCCGCTGCCGCACTGAAGCCGAAGCCGCTGCCGACCCAGTCCACCGCGAAGCGTTCCGTCCAACTCGACCTGCCCTACGTGCCCGTGGCGAAGCGGCCGTTGCCGCCCGGCCGCCCGCGGGAGTGGTACGTCACGCACAACCGCCGCCTCAAGGCGATGCGGCTGGCCATCGCCCTGCTCGACTCGGGCGTCTACGTCCCGAACCAGGCCCGCAACGAGACGATCCGCAGCACCGCCGAACTGATCGGCGTCCACGCGCCGTCGGACACGACGTGTCACATGGTGCGGGCGCTGATGAGGTACTCGCGCTGAGGGGTGGCGCCGGGTGCCCCGTGGTCCTGGGGTGCCCGGCGCAGGCACGCCGACCGACAAAGGCGTGCCCCTACGCCGACAACTCCCGTTCCACAGGCGTCCGGAACCGCGGAGTCACCCGTGTCGCCCCCACCCACCCCCGCAACCGCTCCGCCGCCTCGCCGATCGCCGCCTCGGCCTCCCGGCCGACGTCCGTCCGGTCGAGCACGCGCCACACGATCTCCCCGTCCGGCCGCTGGGCCCAACTCCCCACCACCCGCCCGTTCCACCACACCGTGGGCCCCACGTTGCCGCTGTAGTCGAACAGCGCGGGGCGCAACTCCGGTGCCAGATACCAGTCCCGGTGCTGCCAGCCCATCGCCGTCGGATCGAGCGCGGGCAGCAGGGCCGCCCACGGTTCGGCGGGGCCGGTCGGCGGATCGAGTTCCCCGGCGGCGACGTACCCCACCCCCTCGTCGAGGGACACCGGCTCGGCGCCGATCGTCGCCAGCGCCCGGCGGACCTCCGTCACCCGCCACCCCGTCCACCACTTCAGGTCGGCCTCGGTGGCCGGGCCGCAGGTCGTGAGCCAGCGTCGCAGCAGGGCCGACTGGGCCTCGGCCACGTCGAGTTCGGGATGTTCCGGTGCCACCGCCCAGCGCAGCTGGCTCGACGTCCAGCCGCCGAGCGGACGGCCCCGTACGACCTTCCCCTCGACCCCCAGCACCCTCAGCAGCCGGGTCGACAAGGTGTGGACGCCCTCGTAGCTCTTCCCGGCCGCGTACACCCACTGTTCCCTCAACCTCGGTTCGTCCTCGGTGAGTTCGGCCGCCGTCGCCTGCCCGCGCCGGGCCAGCACGGCGAGCGTCGCGTCCTCCACCTCCTTCAGCCAGACCGCGTCCGGCGCCCCCGCCTTCGCCATGTCCTTTACCAGGGAGGCCCGTTCACGCGCGGCGACGGTGAGTCCGGTCGAGGCGTGCACGACGGCGGTCAGATCGGTGGGGAACACGAACACCGTGTGCCGCATGCCGTGCATACGGAGCAGTGTGCGGTCCTCGTAGAGGGCGCGAGCGGTCTCCGGCACGGTGACCGCCGGGTCGGCGAGGCGCGCTCCGACGGCCAGGAACACCGTCGCCGGGTCCGAGCCGTGCAGGGCGACGAGGGAGTCGGCGACTTCTTCGGGCGTTCCGGCGCGGGTGCTCGCGGCGAGACGGTGGCGGAGGGCGAGCCGGACCCGCCGCTCGGCCGCGGTGATGTGGCGCGGGCTGCTCATCCGGACCTCCGCTTGAAGGGTGACTGCTCGACCGACAGTAAACGGATGGGTGGGTGGGCGAGCAATCTGTTCGTTCACCTGATCGCCGTGCACGGAATGCGTCCCCACGCCCACCCGGTTTCACTGCGTACATGACCACACCGGCCGACCGAGCGGAGCGTGGCCGCGCCGCGCGCAAACGCGTTGCCCGGTCCGCGCACGCCGGCTGGATCCCCTCCGTGGACCGCCCCGACCCCGTCGCCGTACTGGAACGCCAGGGCCGCGACCGACTCCCGGAACTCCTCCCGATCCGCTACGGCCGGATGGTCGCCTCCCCCTTCGCCTTCCTGCGCGGCTCGGCCGCCGTGATGGCCGCCGACCTCGCGTCCCAGCCGCACACCGGGCTCACCGTGCAGCTGTGCGGGGACGCGCACCTCCTCAACTTCGGCCTGTACGCGTCCCCGGAACGTGCCCTGCTCTTCGACCTCAACGACTTCGACGAGACGTTCCCGGGCCCCTTCGAGTGGGACGTCAAACGCCTCGCCGCCAGCATCGCCGTCGCCGCCCGCGAGAACGGCCACGGCGACACCAAGGCCCACCGCGCGGCGCTGGAGGCGACCGCCACGTACCGTACGGCGCTCCGCGCCCTGGCCCGGAAGGGCGAACTCGCCGTCTGGTACGACCGGATCGACGCCGACAGCCTGCTGCCCCTGGTCCGCTCCGCCCGCAACCGCCGCCGGGTCGAGTCCAGCCTCACCCGCGCCCGCCGCCGCACCAGCCTGCACGCCGTCGGCAAGCTCACCGAGACCGTCGACGGCCGCCGCCGTATCGTCCAGGACCCGCCCCTGCTGGAACCGGCCGGCGCCTCGGACATGGCCGCCGTACGCAAGATCTTCAGCGACTACCGCTCCACCCTCTCCGAGGAGCGCCGCCTGCTCCTCGACCGCTACCGCTTCGTCGACGCCGCCCGCAAGGTCGTCGGCGTCGGCAGCGTCGGCACCCGCTGCTTCATCGTGCTGCTCTCCGGCCGCGACCAGGACGACCCGCTGTTCCTCCAGATCAAGGAGGCGCGGAAGTCCGTACTGGAGGAGCATCTGCCGAGCGGCCCGTACGTCCACCCCGGCCACCGTGTCGTAGCGGGCCAACGCCTGCTGCAAGCCGCCAGCGACATCTTCCTCGGCTGGATGACCGGACCGCAGGGCCGCGCCTTCTACTGGCGCCAGCTGCGCGACATGAAGGGCTCCGCGGACGTCGCCGGCATGAGCCCGGCCGAACTCCTCGCCTACGGCCGCCTGTGCGGCACCGCCCTGGCCCGCGCCCACGCCCGCTCCGGCGACCGGGTCGCCATCGCCGCGTACTTGGGCGGCACCGACACCTTCGAACACGCCGTGGCCGACTTCGCCTCGGCCTACGCCACCCAGACCGCCGCCGACCACGCCGTGCTGGACGCGGCGGTGGAGGCGGGCGTGGTGACGGCGGCACCGGGCATCTGACACCGGCACACAGCACACCCGACGAAAAAGAAGATGCACACCGAGTGACCGACTCCCTACGCTGGAGACGCATTGCGGAGCAGGTCACCACCGTTTCGCGCAGGGCAGGCGTCACCCTGCGGAGTCGGCGCTAGTCTCTGTCGCACCCAACCAACCGACGGTCGGCCGCCCACCCCAGCGCCCTGTCGGGAGCAGGTTCACACCGCTCGGACACCCACCCACGCCCACGGAGGCCCGTCATGGGCACCATCGTCATATCCGGGACCGTCGTCCTGGTCGTCTTCGGCTTCGGCAACCACGTCTGGTGGCTGGCCGCGGTCGCCGTCCTCTTCCTGTACGTGCAGTACGGCCGGGACTCGTCTTCTTCTGCATCTTCCACGTCGTCCTCGTCGGCCGCGGGCTCCTCCTCGGGAGGCGGAGCCACCCCGTCGAGCTACCGCGCGTACCGCGACCGCCGGGACAAGCAGGCCAAGTGGGAGCGCCGCTACCAGCGCGAACGCCCCCTGGAGTCGCGTCGGCAGGCACGGGAGAAGAAGTAGGCAGGACCTACAGGCCGGGGGCGCCCCACACCGGGAACCACCGGCTCAGATCCTGCTCGATCCGCAGGTCGTTGCCGAGCATCGACTTGACCTGGAGTTCCAGTGAGCTGTCGCGCCGCTGCCCGTCCCCGGCCAGCGGCGCGAACGGGAAGAACGTGCCGCGCTTGTAGAGATAGACGAGCGCGAGCCGTCGCCCTCCGTCGGCCCCTCCGTCTTCGAACCCGGCCAGCGAGCACAGCAGTTGGGGCCCGAAGCCGTTGACCTCCATCGCGCTGTTCACCGCGTGCAGATCGTTGACCAGTGCCGACAGCTGGTCGGGCGATCGGCGCGAGACCAGCCACGAGTAGCCGTAGGCGTCCTGGGTCAACTCCACCGGGGGGCCCGTGCGTTCGGAGTCCGCGTCCAGGAGTGCCTGGACCTCCCGGTGCGTCTGCTCGAACGCCCCGCCCTCCACCGTGGCGAAGCACACCGCACCGCGCCCGGTCGCCCGGAAGCCGGCCGCCGCCTCCAGCGTCACCGCCGCCGAGGGCAGCGCGAACAGCTGGTCGAGATCGGGGGCGACCGGTTTCGTACGGCCGAGCAGGATGTCCAACAACCCCATACTCAGCCCGCCTTGTCGATGCCGGGCACCGCCGCCTCACCCAACTCGGCGGAGATCCGCCCCAGTTGGTCGAGCCGCTGCTCCAGGCTCGGGTGCGTCGAGAAGTACTTGGTGAAGCCGGGCTCGGTGCCGGTCGCCGGCGTGAAGTAGAAGGCGTTGAAGGCCTGGGCCGTCCGCAGATCCTTCGTCGGAATCCTCGCGATGTCGCCGTCGACCTTGGTGAGCGCGGAGGCCAGCGCCGAGGGCTTCCCGGTGAGCAGGGCCGCCGCCCGGTCCGCCGCCAGTTCCCGGTACCGGGACAGCGCCCTGATCAGCAGGAAGCTGATCGCGTACACGGCCGCCGAGATCCCCATGATCCCGGCGAAGACGGCCAGCGTGTTCTGGTCCTTCCGCCCCCGGAAGATCTGCGAGTAGAACGCGAACCGCACCATCAGCCCGGCGAGCACCCCGAGGAACGAGGCCACCGTGATCACGGCCACGTCCTTGTGCGCCACATGCGACAGCTCGTGCGCGAGCACACCCTCCAGCTCGGCCGGCTCCAGCCGCCGCAGCAGTCCGGTGGTCACGCAGATGACGGCGTTGTCGGCGTTCCGCCCGGTCGCGAACGCGTTCGGCATATCAATGTCGGACACGGCGACGACGGGCTTGGGCATGTCGGCCACGGCACACAGCCGGTCGATCACACCGTGCAGATCGGGATACTCCTCCCGCTCCACGATCCGCCCCTTCATCGCGTACAGCGCGATCCGGTCGGAGAACCAGTACTGCGCGACGAGCAGCCCGCCGGCCACCACCACGACCAGCACCCAGGACTTCAGCAACACGATCAGCGCGGCCACGAACGCCACGTACAACAGCCCGAGCAGGAACAGCGTCAGACCCATACGTATGGTCAACCGCCGGTCGCTCCGGAAGCGGCTCTGCATCTGCCATCACCCCGCAGTCAGGCACTCGTCCCAACGCCCAGTGTGCACCCGGCCTCTCCCATGAAGCGGTCCCGATCGGGCCTAGGCGGAGCAAAAGGTGCCTGTGAATCCGGGTCCGGTCCTCACCCCCGCTTTACGGCGTGCTCGGCCCACCCGCGCAGCTTCACGTCCGGATCGTCCGACAACGCCTCGGCCGCCCGCCGCCGTACGCTCCCGCCCCGCGCGTCGAGCAGCCGGAACGCGGCGACCCGCACCGGCCGGGGCCACCCCGCCCCCAGCCGCTCCGTCAGCCACTCCTCGGGCACCAGCTCCGCGGACGGCAGCAGCGCGGCCGTCACCTCACGCACGACCCCGGCCGCCGGATCGTCCAGCAGCGGCCACAACCGTCGTACGTCGGCCGCGTCCAGCACCCGCAGCCCGGCCACGGCCCGTGCCCGCACCGCGCCCGCCGGATGGCCGACGAGCGTCCACAGCAACTCGGCGTCCGCCCGCCCACCGCACTCCGCCAGCCCGATCACGGCCCCGGGCACCGGCTCCGGCGCCGCGCACCACGCCCGGTACAACGGCAGCGGATCGACCCCGTCCCGCCGTACGACATACCGCGCGCAGGCCCGCACGACCGCGGCCCGGTCGGCCAGGAACCCCACCGCGAGGTCGGTCCGCCCGGCCGCCCGAAGCATGGCGACCCCGGCGGAACGGACCCGCGGACTCCGCGCCCCGAGCAGCGGCCCGAAGACCTCGCCGTACGCCCCGCTCCTCGCCACGGCGGCGAGCGCGGCGTCCGCGCACAGGGTCTGTACGACCGCGTCGGTGTCCCGGGCGGCGGCGCGGGCGAGTTCGGCGGGGGAGAGGAGACCCCTCTCGACAGCGAGCCGGTAGACATGCCGACGCACGGCACGGTCGGTGTCGACGAAGAGCGGAGCGAGCTGTTCCAGGGACGCCGGGCGCAGCACCGTGTCGAGCAACTCGACGGCGAACGCACCCCGCCCCCGCCGCCCGGACAGCAGAATCAGCGGCGCGAGCGCCACACCGGTCTCCACGTCGAGGGCCTCGGCCAGCAACTCCCGCGCCCGCTCCCGCACTTGCCCGACCCAGTCGGCACACCGGACGACGACCAGCGGCAGCAACGCCGGGTACCCGACGGCCTGTTGGAGCGCCGCCTCCCTGACCCTGCCGTCACGGTGGCACAGCGCGATCGCGAGTTCGGGCTCGGCGAGCCCGGCGGGCGCATACGGCTCACGCCGCAACGCCTCGTCCAGCCACAGCCACGCGAGGGGATCACCGAGGCCGACCTGCGCGCCGCGCTTCTGGTTCATCTCCATTACGGCGCCCTGAAGTTGACGTACCCCAGCAACACGATGACCGCGGCGACACTCCCCAACACGATCACCGTCGACATCCACGACGACCGCCGCGGCCCCACCCCCTCGGGCTCACCCCGGAACGGCACCGGCCCCGGAGGATTCTCCTTCCAGCGCGCCGCGAGCATCCGGGCCCGCGCGGAAGGCTCCTTGTGCTCGGCACTGTCGGCCCACTTGATGTCGAACTCGTGCTCATTGTCGTCTTGTCGGTGTCCCATCCCCGAGTCCCCCTCTCGAACAACCGTGTAAGTGAAGATGATCCCTCGATCGCGGGCTGTCTGGAAAGCCAGTTGTTGACTACCCGGCGTCCTCCGCCCCGCCCGAAGGTTCCCCCGCCGTGCCGTCTCCGTCGGTCAGCTCCCGCCGTACTCGACGCCATGCCCTGATGACCTCCGGCAGTTTGGAGAGGAGGTCGTTGACCTGGGCCAACAGGAGTGTCACACAGCCGAACCCGGCGAGGATGGCCAGGGTGATGTCGTCCCACCGCATGGTGTGCTTCCGCCTTCCCCGTCGGTACTACTGGTCGAGCAGCGCACGGCCGCACAGCCAGTCGAGGGCGTCGATGCCCAGCCGGTCGGGTGCTTCGAGCAACGCGGCCCGCACCGACGCCGGATCGGCCAGTGCCTCCGGCGCGTCCGAGCGGTCGAGGGCGGAGAGTTCCTCCATGGCCGACGCGACGGCCGCGGGCCATCCCGGCATGCCGAATGGGGCGGGATCGATCAGTCCGGCCGACGCGGCCCGGTGCAACACCCCGGTCCGCCAACCCAGTTCGCGCATGATCTTCGACGTGTACCAGACCCGGTCGTCGACGTTCTGGACGAACTCCGCCGTGGGCTCGCCACAGCCGCGCAGGGTGAATTTCGAACCGCCGGCCCACGGAAGGTCCACGTCGGAGGCGACGGCCTGAAAGGCGAGCAGTGCCTCGGGTCCGTCGTCCCGGGCGGCGAGCAGGGCGGTCCTGGCCCGGCGATACAGATCGACACTCTGCGCGAAGACCTCCCCGTCGCTGGGTCCTCCGGCCGCCTCACGAATCTCGTCCAGCGGCCCGTCCCGCCAGGCGACAGCCACGAGCCCGACCGCTGCCGCACTGACGAGGAGTTCCGTGTCGTCCGGGCCGATGCCGCAGTGGGTCAGCACGGCGATCAGGGCTTCGCTGTCGATGGCGAGGTCGGACCGCTCCGGAACTGCGGGGGAGGGGTGGGCCACGTCATCCGGGCGGTCGATCGTCACCCCGTGTTCTGCCAGATCCTCGAAGATCGCGTCGGGGCCGCAGTCGATGTGGTCGGTGTCGTGCCGTCCGTCGCAGTCCGCGGGGCATTCCAGCTCCGCGCAGAAGTCGGGGTCCGCAGGGGCGGCTCGGTTGATGAGGTGATACGCGAGCCGGTTCGCGACCGCTTCGCGTGCGGAGATCATCTGTAAATTCAGTCGGAACTGCTCGTCCTTCAATCCGTTGTCGTCGGAGCCGAGGGACGTCGGTGGCTCGGGCGCGTCCTCGGGGGCCCACGCGTACGCCGACTCCAGTGACACCAGGAGCCAGGCGATGCGCGTGGCGTCCACGGTTTCCTCGTCGGCGAGCTGGACGACGGCTTCGGCAGCCTCGCGCACACCGGTGATGTCCGCCAGGTACCGTTCGGACTCCGCCTCCCACCGGGCTGAATCCGTCCTGGCCTGCTCGGCGTCATGGACCAACCGGGTATCACGTGACCGGCGTGCCCGCGCGACCAGTCGGGTCAGACAAGGGGGACAGCCGAACCACCCGGACGTCGGTGTCGGCCCCAGTGGCACGACCCCCCGCTCCTCGCCGAACGGTTCGTCGCAGAGACAGCAGTCCAGCGCGCCCACGTGGCGTGAGGTGGGCATGGTCGGCAGGGCGGCGCGGATCGTGGCATGGGCGTAGGAAGGGATATGCATGCGTGGCGACTCCTCGGGCGAAGGCGCTCCATCGGCGCCTCCTCCATGCTCACCTCGTCGCGCGTCCGCGAGTCACGGTTTGACGGGCAGGACCGGGAACTTGACGAAAGCTGACTCTGCTCTGGCCTGCGGCTTCTACGGTGTTGGCGGAACGTGACACCGTGAGGGGGAGGAATTCCAGGTGACCGTTGTGGAGACCGCGGCTCAACCGGCGGGCGCGCACCAGGAGTTGGCCGAAGCGCTGGGGGAACTGCGTCGTGCGGCGGGTGAGCCGAGTTGGCGGAAGCTGAGCATGCTCATCCGTCGGCGCGACGACCTGTTGTCGGGCGCCAGCCATGAGAGCGTGCGGGCCGCGGTCAACGGGATTCGGGTGCCGCGCTGGGAGACTGTCCACGACATCGTCGTGGTCCTGGCGGAGCTGTGCAGCCCGCCCCGGGACGCCGAATCCGAGACGGCGAGGTTCCTGCCGCTGTGGCGCGCGATCCACGAAGGGGAAGCAGGCGCGCTGAAGTCGTTCCAGGAGATCGCCCACGGCGGTTGGGGAGGCGAGGACGGCAACTGGACCCCGGAATTGGTCATGGGCACGCTGGTCAACCCCTTCAGCGCCATCGAGATCCACCCCTCGCTCGCCGTACCGCACAAGCCGCTGGTGTCGGAGGACCTGTGGGTTCGCGCGATGGTGAAGTTCATCGAGGAGCAGGGCGCCGATCACGCGATGCGTGTCCTGTTGCACACGCTGAAGGGGGACTACGTAGGGGCGGAGGAGGGCTCGCCGTACGGCTATCACAGTCCCGACCGTGAGGCCATGGAGATGTACGTGGGGTTCCAGTACGGCTGCCGGGAGATCCTCCGGCGCCTTCGCCGTGAACCCAACCTCCTCGCGGATTCGATCCGCGCGATGCGCGCCGACGAGGAGATGAACAGGGACGACCGGGCCGAGATGCTGGAGGCCGAGTCGGACATGAGCCTCATGCGCGAGGTGATGATCGTGACTCCGGACACCTGGGAGGAGGTCTCGGAGGAGGCTCAGCACATGGTTTTCGGATACCTCGTCAAACGATTCGGTCCGGTGGGCCGGCCCGGCCTGCCCGATGCCGAGCGCTTCCGGATCGTCTGGCGCATCCCCGAACCCTCTGCCGAGTAGACACAACGCGGCCGGGGCCGCCACCCTCGCGGATGGCGGCCCCAGAAGCTCTCGACGGCGTCGATCACACGTCGTAGTACAGCTCGAACTCGTGCGGGTGCGGCCGCAGTTGCAGCGGGGCGATCTCGTTCGTGCGCTTGAAGTCGATCCACGTCTCGATCAGGTCGGACGTGAAGACGTCGCCCGCGAGGAGGAACTCGTGGTCGGCCTCAAGGCGGTCGAGGACGGCCGGGAGGGAGGTCGGGACCTGGGCGACGCCCGCGTGCTCCTCGGGGGCCAGCTCGTAGAGGTCCTTGTCGATCGGCTCGGCCGGCTCGATCTTGTTCTTGATGCCGTCCAGGCCCGCGAGGAGCAGGGCGGAGAAGGCGAGGTACGGGTTGCCGGAGGAGTCGGGCGCGCGGAACTCGACGCGCTTGGCCTTCGGGTTGGAGCCCGTGATCGGGATGCGCATCGCGGCGGAGCGGTTGCGCTGCGAGTAGACCAGGTTGACCGGGGCCTCGAAGCCGGGGACCAGGCGGTGGTACGAGTTCACCGTCGGGTTCGTGAACGCGAGCAGCGAGGGCGCGTGCTTGAGGATGCCGCCGATGTAGTAGCGGGCGATGTCCGACAGACCCGCGTAGCCGGCCTCGTCGTAGAAGAGCGGGGAGCCGCCCGCCCACAGCGACGAGTGGACGTGCATGCCCGAGCCGTTGTCACCGAAGATCGGCTTCGGCATGAAGGTCGCGGTCTTGCCGTTGCGCCAGGCCACGTTCTTCACGATGTACTTGAACAGCTGGAGGTCGTCGGCCGCGGCGAGCAGCGTGTTGAACTTGTAGTTGATCTCGGCCTGGCCGGCGGTGCCCACCTCGTGGTGCTGGCGCTCGACCTGGAGGCCGGACGCGGCCAGCTCCAGGGAGATCTCCGCACGCAGGTCGGCGAAGTGGTCGACCGGCGGGGTCGGGAAGTAGCCGCCCTTGTAGCGGACCTTGTAGCCGCGGTTGTCATCGACCGCACCGGTGTTCCAGGCGCCGGCCTCGGAGTCGATGTGGTAGAAGGCCTCGTTCGACTTGGTGTCGAAGCGCACGCTGTCGAAGACGTAGAACTCGGCCTCGGGACCGAAGTACGCGGTGTCGGCGATGCCGGTGGAGGCGAGGTACGCCTCGGCCTTCTTCGCCACGTTGCGCGGGTCGCGGGAGTACTGCTCGCCCGTGATCGGGTCGTGGATGAAGAAGTTGATGTTGACCGTCTTGTCGCGGCGGAAGGGGTCCACGCGCGCGGTCGACAGGTCGGCGCGGAGCGCCATGTCGGACTCGTGGATGGCCTGGAAGCCGCGGATCGAGGAGCCGTCGAAGGCGAGTTCCTCATCCGGGTCGAAGGCCGTCGCCGGCAGCGTGAAGTGCTGCATCACACCCGGCAGATCGCAGAATCGGACGTCGACGAACTTGACGTCCTCGTCCGCGATGAACTTCTTGGCCTCGTCGGCGTTCTGGAACATCCAGCTCCTCCTACTCCCGACCGTCCGTGCCGGGGTGGTAGTTCGTTCGTGCGGCCAGTGCGGTGGCACACGCTGGACCCGACCTTAAGGACGGGGGATTTCTCAGGCGTGACCCATTTGTTTCGCCCAAGTTAACCGGTCTTGGGCCGCCTGGCCCCTCCTGTCCGCATGGCAGAACGGGGGCAGTACCGTGGACGGGTGGACAACAGGGATGCAATCGGCTCATGGCTCTCCGGGCCCCGGGAAGCCGCCGAGCGGGCAGGTGTCGACTTCGGCTACCGCGGCGAGCAGCTCGGCCTGCCCGAGCACGGCCCCGGCTCCATCGCCCGCCCGGGCCGCCGCCTCGGCGCCCTCGCCGTCGACTGGGCCCTGTGCCTGTTGATCGCATACGGCCTGCTCACCCACGGCTACAAGCCGGAGGCGACCGGCAACTGGGCGCTCCTCGTCTTCTTCGTCCTGAGCCTCCTCACCGTCGGCACCATCGGCTTCACCCCGGGCAAGCGCCTCTTCGGCCTCCGCGTCTACGCCCTCGACACCGGCCGCCCCAACCCCGTCCGCGCCCTGCTCCGCTCCGCCCTGCTCTGCATCGCGATCCCGGCCCTGATCTGGGACCGCGACGGCCGCGGCCTCCACGACCGGCTGGCGCGCACGGTGGAAGTCCGGAGCTGAGCGGTAGCGGTCGTACGGCAAAGGGGGCGCCCCGGAAGGACCCGGGCCGCCCCTTTGCCGTGCCGGGCGGGTGACCGTCGGCCGGTCCCGGCCCGGGGTGCGCTCCGGGACCGGCCGTGACCGGGACACTGTCGCCGTTCCCGACGGAAGTGGTGGGCAGGATGGCAGCAGGCGACAAGTCGACGGTCGTGGCCGGGGCGCCGATGGTCGCGGAGATCGCGGCCCGGTACGCGGACGAGGCGGAGAGTGCCCGGCGGCTCTCGCCGCAGGTGGTGGAGGCGGTGCGGGACGCGGGGTTCGCCCGGCACTTCGTACCGCGGGCCCACGGCGGCGAGGCCGGTGGTTTCGCCGAGGTGACCTTGGCGGTCGGCCTGGTGGGGGAGGGCTGCACCTCGGCCGCCTGGGCCGCCTCGCTGGCCGCGTACGCCGGGCGGTACGGGGCGTTCCTGCCCGAGGAGGGCCAGGCCGACATCTGGGCGGACGGCCCCGACGCCCTGCTCGCCGGCGCGCTCATGCCGTCCGGCAAGGCGGAACCGGTCGCGGGCGGCTGGCGGCTCAGTGGTGAGTGGAAGTACATCAGCGGGGTGCACTTCGCCGACTGGGCGCTCGCCTGCGCGGCCGTACCCAGCGAGGGCCCTGTCGACCCGGACGCGCGCCCCGAGGTGCGGTTCTTCGCCGTGCCGCGGGCGGACTTCGCCATCGAGGACAGCTGGTTCACCGTGGGGATGCGCGGCACCGGCAGCGACACGCTGCTCCTGACCGACGCCTTCGTGCCCGAGCACCGGACGCTGCCCCGGTCGGCGGTCCATGCCGGACGGGCGCCCGCGTCGGACGCGCGCTGCCACCTCGTCCCGATGTACGCCGTGAGCGCGCTGCCGTTCGCCGCCCCGCTGGTCGGCGCCGCCCGGGGCGCGCTGCGGGCCTGGATCGCCCGGACCGGGGCGCGCGTCGACCGCAGGGGACAGGCCGTCGGCGAGAAGCCCTCGACCCAGGTCGCCCTGGCCCGCTCGGCGGCCGAGGTGGACGCCGCCGAACTTCTCATCCTGCGTACGGCGTCGGTGGCCGACGGTACGGAACACGTCCCGGACGGCGAGGCGGCGGTCCGCGGCGCCCGCGACCTCGCCCTGGCGGTGGAGCTGCTGGTCTCGGCGGTCGACCGGGTCTTCCGCGCCGGCGGCACCTCCGGCCAGTCCTCGTCCGACCCGGTGCAGCGCTTCTGGCGGGACGTGAACAGCGCCGCCTCCCATGTCGCCCTCTCCTTCGAGACGACCGGCGCGGCCTACGGCGCCTGGGCACTGGCCGGAGAGCAAGGGGCGGGGGCCGTGCACTGAGGCGGCCCCGGTTGCCGGTCCCCGGTGGTGACCGCATAGTCGGTCTGGAGCCGGGTGACGATCTCGATCACCGTCGGTGAGCCGTGTCCGAGGCCGTCCCGAGGCCACTGAACTCGCGGCGGCCTCCACGAAGGCCCGCAGAGGCCAACAGGTGGTGCACCGTCATGACGGAGCGTCAGGAAGTACTGGAAGCCGAAGCCGCCGTGGAGCCCGAGGACTTCCGGGCCGCCATGGCCCGCTTCCCCTCGGGCGTGGTGGTGGTCACCACCCGCTGCGGGGACGGCACACCCCGCGGATTCACCGCCAGTTCGTTCTGCTCGGTCTCGCTGGAGCCGCCGATGGTGCTGGTGTGCCTGGCGAACTCGGCGGACTCGGCGCCGTCGTTCGAGTGCTGCGACCGTTTCGCCGTGAGCGTGCTGGCCCCGGCCCACCGCCCGCTCGCCCTGCGCTTCGCCACGAAGGGCACCGACAAGTTCGCGTCCGAGGGCCTGTGTCTCAGTCCGGGCGGGCTGCCGACGGTCGAGCGGGCCCTGTCCGAACTGGACTGTGCCGCACACGCACGACACCCGGCCGGGGACCATACGGTCCTGATCGGCCGGGTGACGGGTGTGCGACTGGGGGAGGGCTCCCCGATGGTGTATTACGACCGCGGGTTCAGGACGCTGGCCTGAGCCTCGGCGGCCCGGGGCTCAGGCCCGAGGCTCAGCGGGCCTTGCCGCCGCCCTTCGGGAGTTTCATCCCTTTTGGCATGGGACCTTTTGGCAACGGCATATTGCTCATCAGGTCGCCCATCGCGCGCAGCCGGTCGTTGGTCGCGGTCACCTGCGGGCCCGTCAGGACACGCGGGAGCTTGAGCATCGTCGTACGGACCTTCTTGAGGGGGATCTGACCCTCGGCCGTGCCGACCATCACGTCATGCACCGGGACGTCCGCGACGATGCGGTTCATCTTCTTCTTCTCGGCCGCCAGCAGGGACTTCACCCGGTTCGGGTTGCCCTCGGCGACCAGCACGATGCCGGCCTTGCCGACCGCGCGGTGCACCACGTCCTGGCTGCGGTTCATCGCCACCGCCGGAGTCGTCGTCCAGCCCCGGCCGATGTTGTCCAGCACCGCGGCAGCAGCGCCCGGCTGGCCCTCCATCTGCCCGAAGGCGGCACGCTCGGCGCGTCGTCCGAAGACGATCGCCGTCGCGAGGAAGGCGAGCAGCAGGCCGAGAATGCCCAGATAGATGGGATGACCGAGCAAGAAGCCGATCGCGAGGAAGACACCGAAGGTGACAATTCCGACAGCCGCGAGTACAAGACCGATCGTCTTGTCGGCCTTGCGCGTCATCTTGTACGTCAGGACGATCTGCTTGAGTCGCCCGGGGTTCGCAGCGTTGTCCGCTGTCGTGTCCTTCCTCGCCATGCCACGAGTCTACGTGGCTCCCGGAGCGCCGACGACGGCGGTGCCCGGAGGAGGGGGAGTCAGGAGTGCGAGGTGAGGGACTGTTCCAGGACGAGCTGTGCCTCGACGCGGTCCTTGGCGCGGCGGCGGTCCTCAAGGACAGAGGTCCAGGCGTTGCGGCGGGCGGTGCGCTGGCCGCCGCTCATCAGCAGCGACTCGACGGCGCGCAGGGCGTCGGTGACGGACGGGATGGCGGTGGCGCGGACGGGTGCGGCCTGCATGGTGGAGGTCCCCCCTCGGAACGGCTCTGGGTATGGGGCTACGTGCTGTAAGTCGAGTGTCACTGTTTGGTGTTACCAGGGCGTGACCGACCGGTCAAACGCCAATGAAACCTTGATGCGGAGGGCCGAAACGCTGACGCGGCCCTGATGAACGCCCTCAACTGGGAGGACGGTCAGGACCGCGCCGACGACGGGTGCTACTGGCGGGTAGCCGCTTGTGCGCGAATTCACACGACAGTAAAGCGGATGTGGTCTGCGGATGTGGTCTCAGACCGCCTGCGAGGCCACGTACGCGCCACGCTTCTCGATGGCCATCTGGTAGAGGCGACCGGCACGGTACGAAGAGCGCACCAGTGGGCCGGACATGACACCGGAGAAGCCGATCTGCTCGGCCTCCTCCTTGAGTTCGACGAACTCGTGCGGCTTCACCCAGCGCTCCACGGGGTGGTGACGCACCGAAGGCCGCAGATACTGCGTGATCGTGACCAACTCGCAGCCCGCCTCGTGCAGTTGGCGCAGCGCCTCGCTGACCTCCTCGCGGGTCTCGCCCATGCCGAGGATCAGGTTCGACTTGGTGACCAGACCGTAGTCGCGGGCCTCGGTGATGACCTTGAGGGAGCGGTCGTAGCGGAAGCCGGGGCGGATGCGCTTGAAGATGCGCGGGACCGTCTCGACGTTGTGCGCGAAGACCTCGGGTCGGGACGAGAAGACCTCGGCGAGCTGCTCCGGCACCGCGTTGAAGTCGGGGGCGAGCAGTTCGACCTTCGTGCGGCCGCCCTCGCGGGACTCCGTCTGCTGGTGGATCTGACGGACCGTCTCGGCGTACAGCCAGGCGCCGCCGTCCGCCAGGTCGTCGCGGGCGACGCCGGTGATCGTGGCGTAGTTGAGGTCCATCGTGACCACGGACTCGCCCACGCGGCGCGGCTCGTCGCGGTCGAGGGCCTCGGGCTTGCCGGTGTCGATCTGGCAGAAGTCGCAGCGCCGGGTGCACTGGTCGCCGCCGATGAGGAAGGTCGCCTCGCGGTCCTCCCAGCACTCGTAGATGTTCGGGCAGCCGGCTTCCTGGCAGACCGTGTGCAGGCCCTCGCTCTTCACGAGCGCCTGCATCTTCGTGTACTCGGGACCCATTTTCGCCCGGGTCTTGATCCACTCGGGCTTGCGCTCGATGGGGGTCTGGGCGTTCCGGACCTCCAGGCGCAGCATCTTGCGTCCGTCTGGGGTGACTGCGGACACATCGGCTCCCTGTAGCTTCGATTCTTCGGCGTACACCAGGGTACGCCCGTGATTTCAGGCCCCCGTCTTGAGGCCAACCGCAGAGCGGAAAGTCACATTCCCGGGTCAGGCGGTCGCCTTCTCGATCTCCCGGGGCTTCAGGTCCGCGTGCTCCAGTACGTCCTTCAGATGACGCTCGACCGCCGGCAGCACCTCGTCGATCGTGAGGTCCCGGCCCAGCTCGGCCGCGAGCGACGCCACGCCCGCGTCGCGGATGCCGCACGGGATGATGCGGTCGAACCAGCGGTTGTCCGGGTTCACGTTCAGCGCGAAGCCGTGCATCGTGACGCCCTTGGCGACGCGGATGCCGATCGCGGCGATCTTGCGGTCCTCGCGGCGCTGGCCGGCGTTCGAGGGCGCGTACTCCGGGCCGTTCATCCGGGGGTCGAACTCCTCGTCGTGCAGCCGGGGGTCGAAGTCCAGGGACAGCCCGCCGATCGACGGCCGCTGCTCCACCGGATCGCCCAGCACCCACACCCCGCTGCGCCCCTCGACCCGGCTGGTCTCCACGCCGAACTCCGCGCAGACGCCGATCAGCGCCTCCTCCAGCCGCCGTACGTGCGCGACGACGTCCACCGGGCGGGGCAGCTTCTGGATCGGGTAGCCGACGAGCTGGCCGGGGCCGTGCCAGGTGATCTTGCCGCCGCGGTCGACGTCGACGACCGGGGTGCCGTCGAGCGGGCGCTCGTTGTCCTGCGTGCGGCGGCCCGCCGTATAGACCGGCGGGTGTTCGAGGAGCAGCACGGTGTCCGGGACCGCGTCCTCGAAGCGGGCCGCGTGCACCCGGCGCTGCTCGTCCCACGCCTCCTGGTACTCGACGGCGTCCGCGCCGAACCCCATCCGGACGAACCGCAACTCACCCACGGCAAGCGCCTCCCTCACAGCACCCACGAGTCGTAAGGCACGAAACATGCCTACGCCACTGTACGACCGACCGCTGACAGCCCACCGGGCGGCCGGGACCGTCAGCCCTACGACCAATCCTCACACGATCGGATGAATGCACGTCGGAATGTGCGACGAGCCGCTTACGCTCCGCTACATTCGCGCCGTTCACGAGGCCAAAAGGGCTGCTCACAGGCAATCCGGGCAGCAGGGGTCGCATCGGCCTCTGTGAGGCCCGAAAGGCAGGAGACCGCACCGCAGATGACGGAACGACCCGCGCAGCGCACTCCCAACCGTCAGCTCGCCGCGCTCATCGCAGAAGCGGGGTTCTCCAACGCAGGTCTCGCCCGTCGCGTGGACCAGCTCGGTCTTGAGCACGGACTCGACCTGAGATACGACAAGACGTCCGTCACCCGATGGCTGCGCGGCCAGCAGCCCAGAGGCACCACCCCCGCCCTCATCGCCGAGGTCTTCACCCGCCGCCTCGGACGTCGGCTCACCGCGCAGGACCTCGGCCTCGACGCCTGCGCGCCGGTGTACGCCGGGCTCGAATTCGCCGCGACCCCCGAGGAGGCCGTCGACATCGTCAGCGGGCTGTGGCGCAAGGACTCCGGCAGCCACGCCGAGTTGCGCAAGATCGCCTTCACCCCGGCCGGTCTCGTCGTGCCCAGCCGGGACTGGCTGATCGGCCGCGCCGACGACCGGGTCGGCCGCGCCGAACCCGCGAACCGGGTGCCCCCGCAGGGCCGCCCCGCCGTACCCCGCCAGCGCGGCGCGGCCGAACGCGGCCCCGGCCAGAAGGTCACCGGCGGCGACATCTCCGCGCTCCGCTCGGTCGGCGAACTCTTCCGCACCCTCGACAACGCCTACGGCGGCGGCCACGCCCGCCAGGCCCTCGTCCGCTACCTGGAGCACGAGACCGAGCCGATGCTGCGCGGCACCTACGGCGAACAGACCGGCCGCCGCCTGTTCGCCGCGGCGGCCGACCTCACCCGGCTCGCGGGCTGGACGTCGTACGACATCGCCGCGCACGGGCTCGCCCAGCGGTACTTCGTGCAGGCGCTGCGGCTCTCGCAGGCGGCGGGGGACCGGGCCTACGGCTCGTACGTCCTCATGACCATGAGCAGGCAGGCCGTGTACCTCGGGCACGGGCGCGAGGCCGTGCAGCTGGCGCGCGTGGCGCAGCAGGGGGTCGGCACCAGCGCGCCCCCTGTCGTACAGGCGCTGCTGCACTCCGTGGAGGCGCGGGCGCACGGGGTGCTCGGCGAGGTGCGGGCGTGCACCTCCGCGCTCGTCCGGGCCGAGCGCGCCCTCGAAACGGCGCGCGCCGGGGACGAAGTCCCTTACTGGGCACGGTTCTTCGACGAGGCCCAGCTCGCCGACGAGTTCGGGCACGCGCACCGGGACCTTCAGCAGTTCCGGGCCGCGGCGCAGCACGCGGAGCGCTCGCTGCAACTGCGGGCGCCCGCGTTCGCCCGCAGTCGGCTGTTCTGTCGTGTTGTTCTCGCCTCCGCCCGGCTCGGGCTGGGTGAGCTCGACCAGGCCTGTGCGCTGGGGGCGGAGGCGGCGGGGCAGGCTGCGGAGATGCGGTCGGTGCGGGCGATCGAGTATGTGCGCGACTTCGAGCGGCGGCTTGAGCCGTACAAGGACGCTGCGCCGGTGCGGGGGTATCGCGACAAGGTCGCGGCGTTCGGATGAGACGAGGGGTGCGGTTCGGGGGACTGCGCGGGTCCGTTGTGGCTGGTCGCGCAGTTCCCCGCGCCCCTAAAAGACTTCAGGCGGCCTGAGTTGTGGGGATCGGGTCCGCCTTGTGCATCGAGCCTGTCGCGCTCATGTCCTTCAGGATCGCCTTCGCCGCCCGGTGGCCGGAGTGGAGCGCCCCCTGCACCGTGCTCGTGTCCCGGTGGTCGCCGCACACGTACAGGCCGGCCAACAGCCGTACGGGGCGCCGTAGATCATGCGGTGGGCGCATCGCCGGGACGGCCTCGGCGGTGTGGTGGACGGCGAGGGTCTCCCAGCGGGCGGTCGAGGTGCCGTAGAGGCGGGACAGGTGGGTGCGTACGGCGGTCTCGACGTCCGGCGGGGGTGGGCCCAGGACCGTCGAGGAGACGAGGGCGCGGCCTGCGGGTGCGCGGGTCGGGTCGACCTCGCTGACGATCGCGGTGTGCGCGACCGGGCCGCCGCGGTCGGAGTCGACGAGCAGGGCGGCTCCGGTCGTGGGCGGGTCGTCGGTCGTGTGGTGCACGACGGTCACCTGGTGGAAGTCGGGTACGCGCAGGCCGGGCAGGAGTTCGGCCGCCGCGCGCGCGTCCGTCGCGACGAGCACGGCCCGGCAGTGGATCTCGCCGTGCTCGGCGGTGGTCACCGACGTCGTCGATACGGCGGTGACGCGTACGCCGGTGTGCACGGTGCCCGGCGGCAACGCGGCGGCCAGCACCTCGGGCAGCATCTCCGCGCCGCCCTCCGGCAGGCACAGCCGCCCGCCCGCGAAGGCGCGCAGCGCCAGGTCGGCGCACCGGCTGGAGGTGGTCAACTCCGGGTCGCACAGCAGCGCGGCGAGCAGCGGGCGCAGGAACCCGTCGATGGTCCGCGCGGGCACCCCGCGTGCCGCGAGCGCCTGGCCGGCGGGCAACTCGGGGCGGGACAGCAGCCGTTCGACCGGCGTCGCCGCGAGGCGCGTGAGCGCGGCCCCGAGCCGGGCCTGGTCGACGGGGCCGCCTAGGGGGGCGCCGGTCCGCGGCCTGGGCACGGCGGCGACCCTCCGGGTGTCCACGGGACGGTCCTTGAGCGTGGGGCCGCCCCAGGAGGAGTCCGTACGGTCCGTACGGTCCTTGTGAGCCGGTCGGCCTCGGGAGCCTCCCGCGCGGTCGGCGGCGGCCGTCCCGCCGCCCCGGGGTGCGCCCGCCGCCCGGTCCCTGAACGCTCCCCAGGAAGCGCCCGTCAACCCACCCCGGGACGCGATCCGGTCCTTGGGCGCGGGCCCGGCCGAGGGGGTCCTGGTCCGGTCCGTGAGCGTCGTACCGTCGCCGGAGGTGCCTGTCCGGTCGGCGTGGGTTCCGGCTCGGTCGTTGGTGGTGCTTGTCCGGTCCGTATGGGTTCCGGCCCGGTCGTTGGTGGTGCTTGTCCGGTCGGCGTGGGCTTCGGCCCGGTCGTTGGTGGTGCCTGTCCTGTCCCCGGCGGCTCCTGCCCGGCCCCCGGTGGAGCCTGCCCTCCCCGCGGGGGCCCCGGCCCGGTCGCCGGGTGTTGCCCTGTCCCCGTCCCTGGGTGTCGTTCCGGTCCTTGGGGCGTTCGGTCCGTTTCCCGGTGCCGCCGCGGCCCAGGCGACGCCCCCGCGCCCGCGTGCCACCGGCCCGCCCCAGAAGGAGCTCCTCCGAGGCGATTCACCCCGTACGGACCCCGTCCGCACCCGCGGCACCACCCCCGCCCTGGGGGCGCTCGCCAGGGCGCGTACCGCGTGGAGTGCGCCCCATGCGCTCCCTCCGGGCGCCGGGGTGCCCGCGCGGTGGTGGCGGCCGTCGCTGTGGAGGAGGACGCCCGGGGCGAAGGGGCGCAGCACCAGGGCGTCGAGGCCCGGGGTGAGGCGTAGTTCGGGGTATGAGGTGGACAGGAGCTGTCCGATCCGGTCGAGCCGGAAACCGTCGACCTTCTCGGTCGACATACGGCCGCCGACGTAAGGGGCGGCCTCCAGGACTGCGGTCGTTACTCCTGCGCTGATCAGCCGATGCGCCGCGGCGAGTCCGGCGACCCCGGCTCCCACGACGACGACGTCCGCCTGGTACGCGTGCTCAAGCACGTGCCCCTCCTCAGGGTTGCGCGGCCGGTGGAAGCGTCATGCCCCCAACAGCCTCCAGGGATACCCGAGTTCGGGTCGAGGTTAGGGCCGTGATCGGTCAAGGGAAGTCGCGCATACGCAGGGCACGGTCGCACGGCGGTCGCATACGGTCGCCGTGCGTCACCATGCGCCGGTCAGGTCCCAGTCAGATGCCTGTCAGGTTCCGGACGGTCACAGCGCCGCCCGGATCGCCCCCTCGATGTCCGGGAACGCGAAGGTGAACCCCGACTCCAACAGCCGTTTCGGCAGCACCCGTTGACTCCCCAGCACGTCCCCCGACATCTCGCCGAGCACCAGCTTCAGCGCGGGCGCCGGCACCGTGAAGAGCGACGGGCGGCGCAGCACCCGGCCCATCGCGGCCGTGATCTCACGGTTCGTCAGCGGGTTCGGGGCGGTGAGGTTGAAGGGGCCCGACAGGCCATCGGTGTCGATGAGATGGCGGATCGCCGCGACCTCGTCGTGCAGCGCGACGAACGACCAGTACTGCCGCCCGTCGCCGAACCGCCCGCCGACACCCGCCTTGAACAGGGGGAACAGCTTGGCCCACGCCCCGCCGTCCTTCGCCACGACAAGACCGGTCCGCGCGAACACCGTCCGCACGCCCGCCTCCTGGACGGGCGCCGTCGCCTCCTCCCACTCCACGCAGAGGGAGGGGAGGAAACCGTCGCCCGGAGGCGCGTCCTCGTCCACGGCACGCTCGCCCGTCTCGCCGTAGAAGCCGATCGCGCTGCCGTTCACCCACACCCGCGGCGGCCGGTCCAGCGCGGCCACGGCCTCCGCGAGGGCCGCCGTGCCGAGCACGCGGCTGTCGCGGACCGTCTTCTTGTAGGCGTCCGTCCAGCGGTGGTCGCCGACCCCGGCACCGGCCAGGTTGACCACGGCGTCGCAGCCGTCGAGCGCCGCCGCGTCGACGTACTCACCCTCGGGGTCCCAGCACACCTCGTCGGCGCCCCGGGCGGCCCGCCGCACCAGGCGCACCACCTCGTGACCGTCCGCGGTCAGGGACCGCACCAGTGCGCTGCCGATCAGACCGGAGGCGCCGGTCACCGCGATTCGCGAGCGTTCCATGGCGCCCATCCTGCCTCGTTGATCCATAAAAGCCCCATGAGGACGGCACCGCCCCCGTCGTAGTGTGGCCCGTATGTCCGAGCCGTACATACGCACCGCCCTGCCCGACGACGACGAGGAACTCGGCGCCCTGGACCGCGCGACCTGGTCGTACCTGCACGCGGTCATGCCGCGCCCGCAGCCGCCGTACGGCCCCTTCTTCGACGAGCGGCACGCGCCCGAGGACCATCTCGTCGCCGAACTCGACCGCCGGATCGTCGGCTACATCCGGCTGGCCTTCGCCACCCCGCTCGCCTGCAACGCGCACGTCCGGCAGATCCAGGGGCTCGCCGTCGCCGAGGAGGCGCGCGGGCACGGGGTCGGCCGGGCGCTGATCCGGTCCGCCGTCGAGGAGGCCCGGCGGCGCGGCGCCCGACGGCTCACCCTGCGCGTGCTCGGCCACAACACCCCGGCCCGGAAGCTCTACGCGGCCGAGGGGTTCGCGGTCGAGGGCGTGCTGCCGGAGGAGTTCCTGCTGGACGGGGAGTACGTCGACGACGTGCTGATGGGCCGCGCGCTGTGACCTACGAGGTGACCAGGTCGCCCGTGTCGACCTCGGCCGTCGCGGTCGCCGCTCGTCGCGCGTCCCCGGAGACCTCGTCGGCCGTCAGCACGTACCCCGTCTCGTCGTCCGAGGTGGAGCGGGCGAAGACCACGCCGTAGACCTTGCCGTCGGTCGTCAGGAGCGGGCCGCCGGAGTTGCCGGGGCGGACCGTGGAGCGGATCGAGTAGATCTCACGGGTGACGGTCCCGTCGTTGTAGATGTTCTGCCCGGTCGCGTTCACACGGTTGGCGACCGTCGCCGCCTGGAGGTTCAGGTCACCGTCCTGCGGATAGCCCGCGACCACGGCCGAGTCGCCGCGCGAGGCGCTGTCGTCGAAGCGCAGGACAGGTGCCTTCAGCCCCGGCACGTACAGCACGGCGACGTCCTTGTTCGGGTCGAAGAGGACGACCCGTGCCTCGTACGACCGGCCGACCCCGCCGATGCGGACGGTCGGGTCGTCGATGCCCGCCACCACGTGCGCGTTGGTCATCACGTGCTGCGGCGCGTACACGAAGCCGCTGCCCTCGCGGCCCTGGGTGCCCGAGGAACCCTCGATCTTCACCGTGCTCCGCTTGGACGCGTTCGTCGCGGCCGCCGTGACGCTGTCGCCGGTGGGCTTGGCGACCGCGGCCGTCGACTCGTTCTCGAACGGGTTGAAGACCTGCGGGAAGCCCGCCTCCGTGAGCGCGGAGGTGGCCCGCGAGAACCACGCGGGTGTCGTGTCCGGCATCAGCTTCTGCACGCTGCCCAGCAGCGTCGAGTCCCGGATCGCCGTCGTGACCAGCGCGGACGAGGAGGCGCCCAGCACGCTCGCGGCCACCCACGCCACGATCATCACCGCCACCGAGTTCGCCGCGGCCCCGCCGATCCCGTCGGCCACCCGCAGCGGCCCCCGGTCCAGCTCCTTGCGCAGCTTCAGCGCCAGCCGCCCCGCCAGTTCGTGCCCCACCACCGCCGGGACCAGCACGGTGAGCACGGCGGTCACCGTCGCCGCCGTCGTCCCCGGTGTCACCAGGTCCATCACCCACGGCAGCACCCACACACCGACGACCGCACCGCCCACGAACCCGGCGAGCGACACACATCCGGCGACGAGGCCGCGCCGGTACCCGGACGCCGCGTAGGCGAGGATCACCAGCAACAACAGCAGGTCGAGCAGGTCCACGGAGCCGCCTTTCTCTCGGAACCCTTAGTACGCGAGGAACGGGCCCACTGATCAGTCACGCGCGCGTGGCCCACGGGAAGCCACCACGCGTGCGTGTACCCCGAGAAACGTGCCGGACCAGGACGATGGTTCCACCGGGTGGCACAGCACACATCGCGGGCGGAGCGTTTCCGGCCGAGAGTGTGATCATGCGTGTTCTGAGAAGAACGCCGGGTGTACGAAGACGCCGGCGACGGGTGCGGATACCCCGCGTACTCCGCGTACCCCGTCCCGCGCTCGTGCTGCTGGCCTGCCTCCCCGGTCTCGCCGCCGTCCTGGCGCTCGCCCTGTGCGCGAACGGCATCGGCCGCCGTGCCACGGCCGCCGTGCACGCCCCCGTCGCGGCCCGCCCCGCCGCGCTCCGGCACACCGCGCCCCAGCCGCGCATCGTGCCCCGCTCCGCCTGGCTCGACGCGCTCTCGCGGCACGCGCAGCCGCCGCCGCGCTACGACGACAAGGTCGTCGCCGTCTTCGTCCACCACACGGATTCGCCGAACGGCTACGACTGCGCGGACGCGCCCCGCATCATCCGGTACCTGTACGCCGGGCAGACCGGCGTCCGGGACTGGGACGACATCGGCTACAACTTCCTCGTCGACCGGTGCGGCACGATCTACGAGGGGCGGGCGGGGGGTGTCGAGCGGGCGGTCACCGGGGCGCACACGCAGGGGTTCAACCACCGTACGGCGGGGATCGCGGCGATCGGGACGTTCACTGCGGGGATGGTGGTGCCGAAGGCTATGACGGATGCGATTGCCGCGCTGGCGGCTTGGAAGTTGGGGCTCGCGGATGTTGATCCGCGGGGTAGGGCTCGGCTCGTCTCCAGTAACAGTCTCAGTCGGTATGCCGCGGGTGCGACCGCTGTTCTTCCCGCGTTGGCGGGGCACAAGGACGGGTACATGACCAGTTGTCCGGGGGCCGCGTTGTTGGGGCGGCTTTCGGGGGTTCGTGGGCTTGCGGCGCGGTTGCAGGGGCGGTGATCTCGCCCCCGCCGCCCCTACCCGTCCCGTCCCCCGGGGGCTGCGCCCCCGGAGCCCCGCTTGGTTCGTTTTCGGGTGCGGGTCCGTTGTGGCTGGGCGCGCAGTTCCCCGCGCCCCTGGAGGCGCGGGCTTCGCCCGCGGCCTCCCCAAGCCCTATCTGCGGCCCAGATAGACCGCCAGCGCCCGTTGCAGCATTTTGCCCTGGGTGCCTACCGGGCGTTCCCATTCGCCGAGGTACTCCACTGCCTGGCCGCCTGCGCCGGTCTTGAAGAGGAGGCGGCCCACCAGGCGGTCCTCGGCTATCAGGGACGGGGTGATGGAGCGGAGGTCGTAGGTGTCGGCGCCTGAGTCCAGGGCCTCGCAGAGCATGCGCCACAACAGGATGCTGCTGGGGCGGAGTTCGCGGCCTCGGCGGCCGGACGCGGGGTAGGAGTGCCAGACGCGGGGGCCGGTGCTGATCATGAGGGCGGAGGACAGGACCTCGTCGTCGTACTCGGCGAGGTAGATCCGGATCCGGTCGGACTCCTCGGCGTTGAGCGCCTGCCACATGCGCCGGAAGTAGTCCAGGGGGCGGGCCTTGAAGCCGTCCCGTTCGGCGGTGGCGCGGTACAGGCGGTGGAAGGCCGGCAGGTCGTCGGACGAGCCCCAGAAGACGCCGACTCCGCCGCCCTCGGCGGTCTGGAGAGACTGCAACCAGTGTGGGGCGAGGCCGCGGCGGAGTTCGTCAACGGACCTGCCGGTCAAGGGGATTCGGCAGCCGTAGCGGGGCTGTCCGACCCCGAAGCCGCTGTTCTCGTTCTCCTTGCAGCGCCGCCAGCCGAGCCGTTCGAGGCGGTCCGCCGCGTCCAGCGCGTACCCGTCGATCCCGTCCGTCGGCAGGTCCCGCAGATGCCGTACGGCGGGGTCGGCGACGCCCGCCGCGACGGTGGCCGCGTCCCAGTGCCGGACCACGAGCGGCGGGCCGATGCGGACCGAGAAGGCGCCCTCCTTCTCCAGGTGTGCGAGGAGCGGGTCCAGCCAGCGTTCGAGGCGCTGGCTCCGCCAGTCGATCGCGGGGCCGTCGGGGAGGTAGGCGAGGGAGCGTCCGGTTCCGGGGAACGCGCGGTACAGCACGAGGGCCACGGCGACCAGCGCGTCCCCCTCGAACCAACCGACGCTCTCCGCCGTCCAGTCGGGCTTCACGTCGGCCCACTCGGGGATCTGTAGATGGCTCGCGTCCGGGTGCAGCCGGAGATGCGCGAGGTGTTCCTCGCGGGTGATCCCCTTCACGTACGGGCTGGTCATGGGCACGGCGCTCCTGTTCGGCGGCGGCCACCGTAGGCCGGGCATCACGGCACGGGTCAAGACCCCAAGTCTGTGAACTGCGCCAACACTTGGTGGCGCGGCGCTCACAGGTTTCTCGCAGGCAACTCACCGGGTCCCCCGAGACAAGCTCCCTATCGTCATGCACACGCACTGACAGGGAGGTGGGGAAAATGAACAACAGTCACACCAACACCACGGAGAAGTCGGCCGGTTGGGCCAAGTCCGCTCGCGGCCCCTGGGCCGTTGTCTGCGCCGTCGCTACCGTCATCCTCGGCCCGGCCGCCGTCACGGCCTCCGCGCTCGACCAGGCCAACGCGGCCCCGATGCACCACGCGGTACGGGCCGACCAGAACCAGGCCTACATCCCGACGGACACGTCACGGCGCCGGACCGCCGCCTAGGGCTCCTGATGAGATGGGCTACCGGGCTACCGGTGCTGCGTGGGTGCGGCGGGGTTCCATCGGTACTGCGCGTCCTCGTTCTTCAGCAGCACGCCGGCCTCGGTCATCCGGTCGAGGATGTCGACGAGCAGCTCACCGAGCGGGTAACCGTCCGTCCAGAACATCCGTTTGACCCCGGCGAAGGACTGGTCCTCCGTGAACACCCCTATGGTCTTTCCGAGTTCGAAGCCCGCCGAGTCGTAGTCGGTCCAGTCGGCCAGCGTGTCCCGCAGTCCGCTCATCGGTCAGCGCCGTCCCAGTTCCCAGTACTGCTCGCCCACCGGGTCGATGTCCACACCCAGGCCGTTCAGCAGGCCGGCCAGCATCGTGTAGTACCCGACCGTCGTGATCAGTTCGACCACCTGACGGTCCGTCAGGTGCTCGCGCAGCGAGCCCAACGTGCCGTCCGTGAGCGTGTGTCGGGCCAACAGCTCCTCCGTCGCGGCCAGCAACGCCGACTCGGCCGCGTCGAACTCGCCGTCCTCCGCCCGGAGTTCGACGACCGCGTCCAACTGCTCGGCCGTCACCCCCGCGCGCAGCGCGATCGGGCGGTGCTGCACGACCCCGTACGCGCAGTCCGTACGCGCCGCCACCGCCACTATCACCAACTCGCGCCACCGCACCGGCAACGACGATCCGAGCACCGCCATCCCCAGGTCGATCGCCGGGCCCGTCAGCTCCGGGGCGTGGGACAGCATGCGGAACGCGTTCAGCGGAGTGGGGAGCTTGTCGAGGGCTTCGGCGGAACGCTCCGGGAACGGTATTCGAGCCACGGTGACCTCACGGGAGTCGGTCTGTCGGCGGACGGGGCACCATCGGCGTACCCCCTTCACCCGTGCTCACTCCTGCCGGAACCTCTCCCGCAGTTTCGGGAAGCGTTCCGCGAGCACGGCCTCGTTCTCCAGGTCGAGCGGCGCCCCGAGCGGCTCGGCGGGCGCCGGTGGAATCCCCAGGTCGGGGGCGACGGTTCCGGTGAGCTGCTCGTACGCCTCGTCGGCCGCGTACCCCAGCTCCTCCCCGTCGCCGTCGATCTCGTCGTCGAAGTCGTCGATGAGGTCGGCCAGCGAGTCGGCGTCGTGCACGGCACCCTCGTAGACCTCGCGGCCCTGACCGATCAGCCAGCACCGGAAGAAGTCGAACGCGTCGTCGCTCGCCCCGTCGAGGAGCACCCACGCGGCACCCCACAGGTCCCAGGTGTAGGCGCGGTTGTAACGGGCCTCGAAATGACGGGCGAAGTCCAGCACCAGCTCCGGATCCAGCAGGAGCAGCCGGTCCACGAGCAGGTCCGCCTGCTCCTCGGGGTCGCCCTCGGCGGCCTCGCGGGTGGCGTCCACCAGCTCCCAGAACTCCGTCTCGTCCATCACGGGTCAAGCATCGGTCCTGGACGGGTGGTGCGCACGTGGAGTACGGCGGATTGTCACCTGGAGAGGGGCAGATCGTTATGGGCGGAACGGCGCCGTCGGCCGGTGGGCGGGTGATCTCCCCGGTGGAGCGGAACGCGTGGTCACGTCCCGTACAGCGCACCCAGCCGCGTCGCGTCGCTCATGAACCGTGCCCGCAGACTCGCCGGAGCCAGCACCTCCACCTCCGGGCCCAGCCCCGCGAGCTGGCCGTGGGCGACCTCCTCGGACTCCACCGGGAGGGTCACCGTCACCCACCCGTCGGCGTCCGCGTGCCCGCCGTCGTTCGGTGCGTCCGCGAGTTCCAGTGCCTCCCGCGCGGCGGCGGGATCGACGGCGTACGGCAGTTGTCGCGCGCCCTCGGGGGAGACCCGTACCACCACCTCCGCCCGCAGGATCGACCGCGCGAACTGCTCCGCCCGGTCCTCCCAGAACGCCGGGAGGTCGAAGTCCTCCCGCCGCGTGAAGCGTTCGTCGGACGGCGCCGCCGGGTCGACCGCCGTGAAACGGTCGATCCGGTACACCCGGAAGGAATCGCGATCGGCCACCCGGGCGCACAGGTACCAGACGCCCGCCTTGAGTACGAGCCCGTACGGCTCCAGCTCCCGTTCGACGTCGGAGTCGCCGCGCCGGTAGCGCGCGACCACCCTGCGGTCGTCCCACATCGCGTCCGCCACGGCGGGCAGCAGTTCGGGAGTCTTGGGCTCCGCGAACCAGCTGGGCGCGTCGAGGTGGAACCGTTGCGCCGCCGCCCGGGAGGCGTCCGACAGGGACGGGAGCAGGGCCGCGGACACCTTCAGGCGAGCCGCCGAGGCGGCGTCCTCCAACCCCATCTCGCGCAACGCGCCGGGTACGCCGCTCAGGAAGAGTGCCTCGGCCTCGCCCCGGGCCAGGCCGGTGAGCCGGGTGCGGTATCCGCCGATCAGCCGGTATCCGCCGGCCCGCCCCCGCTCCGCGTACACCGGCACACCCGCCTCGGACAATGCCTGCGCGTCGCGCGTCACCGTCCGCTCGGACACCTCCAGCTCGCGGGCCAGTTCGGCGGCGGTCATGGAGGGGTGGGACTGGAGCAGCAGCACCATTTTGATGAGGCGGGCAGCGCGCATGGGTTCATGATGGGGGAACTCGCCCCCGCCGCCCCTACCCGTCCCGTCCTCCTGGGGCTCCGCCCCAGACCCCGCTCCTCAAACGCCGGAGGGGCTGATTTTCAGCCCCTCCGGCGTTTGAGGAGCGTTACAGCCCGTAGCGCTCCCGCGCCTCCTTCACCGCCGTCGCCTTTGCTTCGCCGCGCCGCGCCAGCTGGGCCAGCGCCGCCACGACGATCGACTCCGCGTCGACGCCGAAGTAACGGCGCGCCGCGTCCCGCGTGTCCGACAGGCCGAAGCCGTCCGCGCCCAGCGACGAGTAGTCCTGCTCGACCCACTGCGCGATCTGGTCGGGAACCTGCCGCATGTAGTCGGAGACCGCGAGCACCGGGCCCTCCGCCCCGTGCAGCGCCTGCCGTACGTACGGCACCCGCTCCTCGCCCCGCAGCAGCGCCGCGTCCGCCTCCAGCGCGTCGCGCCGCAGCTCGGTCCAGGACGTCGCCGACCACACGTCGGCCGCGACGCCCCAGTCCTCGGCGAGCAGCTGCTGCGCCTTCAGCGCCCAGTGGATCGCCGTACCGGAACCGAGGAGCTGGATGCGCGCAGCGTTGGCGGCGGGCGAAAGTCCCGCCGATTCCGCGGTGTTGAAGCGGTACAGGCCCTTGACGATGCCCTCGTCGATGCCCAACCCGGAGGGCTTCGCGGGCTGCGGGATCGGCTCGTTGTAGACGGTGAGGTAGTAGAAGACGTTCGCGTCCTCACCCTGGGCCGTCTCGCCGTACATCCGGCGGATGCCGTCTTTCACGATCACCGCGACCTCGTACGCGAACGCCGGGTCGTACGACAGCGCCGCCGGGTTGGTCGCCGCGATCACCGGCGAGTGACCGTCCGCGTGCTGGAGGCCCTCGCCCGTCAGGGTCGTACGGCCCGCCGTCGCACCGACGAGGAAGCCGCGGCCGAGCTGGTCGCCGAGCTGCCACATCTGGTCGGCCGTGCGCTGCCAGCCGAACATCGAGTAGAAGATGTAGAAGGGGATCATCGCTTCGCCGTGCGTCGCGTACGACGTCGACGCGGCGATGAAGTCCGCCATCGAACCGGCCTCGGTGATCCCCTCGTTGAGGATCTGGCCGTTCTTGGCTTCCTTGTAGTACATGAGCTGGTCGCGGTCGACGGGCTCGTACGTCTGCCCCTTCGGGGAGTAGATCCCGAGGGAGGGGAACAGCGATTCCATGCCGAAGGTCCGCGCCTCGTCCGGCACGATCGGCACCCAGCGCTTGCCCGTCTCCTTGTCGCGGACCAGGTCCTTGACCAGGCGGACGAAGGCCATCGTCGTCGCCACGTTCTGCGTGCCGGAGCCCTTGTCGAAGGACGCGAACGCCTTCTCCGAGGCGGACGGCAGCGGAGCGATCGCGTGCGTACGGCGGGCCGGGGCCGGACCGCCGAGGGCCGCGCGGCGCTCCTGGAGGTAGCGGACCTCGGGGGAGTCGGCGCCGGGGTGGCCGTAGGGCACCACACCGTCGACGAACTGAGCGTCGGAGATGGGGAGTTCGAGCAGGTCACGCATCTGCTTGAACTCGTCCGTCGACAGCTTCTTCATCTGGTGGTTGGCGTTCTTCGACGCGAAGCCCTCGCCGAGCGTGTGGCCCTTGACCGTCTGCGCCAGGATGACCGTCGGGCCGCCCTTGTGGTCCAGGGCCGCCTTGTAGGCCGCGTACACCTTGCGGGACTCGTGACCGCCGCGCGAGAGGTGGAAACACTCAAGGATCTTGTCGTCGCTCAGCAGCTTCGCCAGCTCGACGAGCGCCGGGTCCTTGCCGAAGAAGTCCTCGCGGATGTAGGCCGCGTCACGCGTCTGGTACGTCTGCACCTGGGCGTCCGGTACCTCGCGCAGCCGTCGTACGAGCGCGCCCGTGGTGTCGAGCTGGAACAGCTCGTCCCAGGCGTTGCCCCACAGGGACTTGACGACGTTCCAGCCGGCGCCCCGGAACTGGGCCTCCAGCTCCTGCACGATCTTGAAGTTCGCGCGGACCGGGCCGTCGAGGCGCTGGAGGTTGCAGTTGATGACGAAGGTGAGGTTGTCCAGACCCTCGCGGCTCGCCAGCGCCAGTGCCGCCGTCGACTCGGGCTCGTCCATCTCGCCGTCACCGAGGAACGCCCACACGTGCGACTGGGAGACGTCCTTGATGCCGCGCGCGGTCAGGTAGCGGTTGAAACGCGCCTGGTAGATCGCGGACAGCGGGCCGAGGCCCATCGACACCGTCGGGAACTCCCACAGCCAGGGCAGCCGACGGGGGTGCGGGTAGGACGGGAGGCCGTTGCCGCCCGCCTCCTGGCGGAAGTTGTCGAGGTGCGCCTCGGTGAGGCGGCCGTCGAGGAAGGCGCGGGCGTAGATGCCGGGGGAGGCGTGGCCCTGGATGTAGAGCTGGTCGCCGGAACCGGGCGCCTCCTGGGATTCCTTGCCCTTGAAGAAGTGGTTGAAGCCGGTCTCGTACAGCCAGGCCGCCGAGGCGAAGGTGGCGATGTGGCCGCCGACGCCGTGTTTCGCGCCCCGGGTCACCATGGCCGCCGCGTTCCAGCGGTTCCACGCGGTGATCCGGCGCTCCAGCGCCTCGTCGCCGGGCGCGGCCGGTTCGGCGGCGGTCGGGATGGTGTTGACGTAGTCCGTCTCAAGCAGCTTGGGCAGCGCGAGGCCGTTGCCCTCCGCGCGCTCCAGCGTGCGGCGCATCAGATACGCGGCACGGTGCGGACCCGCAGCCTTCGTGACGGCGTCCAGGGAGGCCTGCCATTCGGCGGTCTCCTCGGGGTCGCGGTCCGGGAGCTGGTCGAGCTCGCTCGGCTGGATGGCGTAGGGGTCGGTCATAACGCCGCCTTCCTCAGTCGAAGGGGGGTTCCCTCGTCGGCAAGGGGATTTCGGGGGTGCCCTTGGTCTTTGGCAGGACAGGGCGGCGGGCTCTGTGGTGGGAGCCCGTCGGTGACTGTAACTCCCTGATCGATGATCGATCAAAGGTTCCCGGGCAAAATATCTTGATTACGAGAAAGTCGGCACCGCGTGCCTTTTGCGGGGGCACCCGGTGCCGTGATTTTCGCCGATTTCTAGGGAGTTTTCGCAGGTGAGCATAGCTGCGCTCGGGTGCGTCACGGGCGCGGGGCGCAGCCCAGAACGTGCGCCTTCACCAGCTCCGCGATCCGTGGATCCCGGCGGCGGAACGCGGCGACCAGTTCCTCGTGTTCCTCCGCGTACGACTGCTGCACGGTCCCCAGCCAGCGGATCGACAGGGCGGTGAACACCTCGATGCCGAGGCCCTCCCAGGTGTGCAGCAGCACGGAGTTGCCGGCCGCGCGGACCAGCTCGCGGTGGAAACCGACCGTGTGCCGGACCTGGCCCGTGCCGTCCGCCTCGCGGTCCGCCTCGTACAGCGCGGCCACATGCGGTTCGAGCGCCGAGCAGTCCTCGGCCAGCCTCTCGGCCGCCAGCTCCGCCGCGATCGCCTCAAGACCGGCCCGCACCGGGTAACTCTCCTCCAGGTCGGCCGCCGTCAGATTCCGGACCCGCACGCCCTTGTTCGGCGCCGACTCGATCAGCCGCAGCGACTCCAGCTCGCGCAACGCCTCCCGCACCGGCGTCTGGCTGACCTCCAGCTCCGTCGCGATCCGACGCTCCACGATCCGCTCGCCCGGCTTCCAGCGCCCGCTGACGATCCCCTCCACGATGTGCTCGCGGATCTGTTCGCGCAGCGAGTGGACGACGGGCGCGGTCATGAGAGCTCCTTAAGGGCGTTTGACGTTTAGACAATAAGGCCGCACGCCCGCTCGGGAGGAGCGCACGGGGGCGCTTTCATGCAGGTGAGACGAGACTTACACGCTGTCGGGGCAGCGCGCTCTGTAAAGACCCGTACCGGGTCCGGCGCGGAGCCGTCACCGCCGTGTCACCGGCAGAACCGACCTGGCCCCAACGGTGTCGCCGACCGCAGGGGGTGCGGTGAGAGGCACCCCCCGGCACATCGGGGGATGGCATGAACAGTGGACTTGTTCGGAACGCGGGACTCGGACTGATGGCCGTGGCGGCGCTGACCCTGGGGGCGGCGGGGTGCAGGCCGACGCCCTCGCACGCCTCGGCGACGACCGGTACGCCCCTGGGGAACATGTCCGGCACCGTGGCCGGCGGCGGCGGTGCCTGCGTCTTCGTGAAGCCGGACGGCGCCCAGAAGCTCGGCCATGTCGGCTGGGGCTTCCGGATCACCGGCACGAACACGTGGGAGTACGGCGCCGTCGAGAACCCCACCGACAAGCTCTACACCCCGCCGGGCGGCGACATCGGCGCCTGGCACACCACGGGATCGTACGCCCGGATGCTCAGCGACATGTCCCGGGGCGCCCACTATCCCGGGCACTCCACCCACCCCTACAACCGGTACCGCTGCACCGGTTCCTCGACGAGTGACGTGGGCGCGGCCCGCGCCATGGTCGGGCAGGTGGAGGCGCGCGGCTTCCTCGTCGGCTTCGACCCGAGGACCGGGAAGCTCACCTCGCGGGACTGCCTGGACGCGACGTACGACGTGCTGCGCGCGTACCGCACCCGGCATCTGACGCCCGCGCCGAAGCTGGATATCCCGAACCTGTGGGTGGAGACGCTGGTGCTGTGGAGCGACAAGGCGCTGCGGCCGCAATAGGGGCAGGGGCAGGGGGAAACGCGCGGTGCCCCCGCCCGGAGAACTCCGGAACGGGGGCACCGTACGAACGGACCAGGTGGGTTACAGGCCGAGCTCGACCTCGAACTCGCCCGCCTCCAGGATCGCCTTGACGGCCGTCAGGTAACGGGCCGCGTCGGCGCCGTCCACCAGGCGGTGGTCGTAGGACAGGGTCAGGTACGTCATGTCGCGGACGCCGATGACCGTGCCGTCCTCCGTCTCGATGACGGCCGGGCGCTTGACCGTGGCGCCGATGCCGAGGATCGCGACCTGGTTCGGGGGCACGATGATCGTGTCGAAGAGCGCGCCGCGCGAACCGGTGTTGGAGATGGTGAAGGTCGCGCCGGACAGCTCGTCCGGGGTGATCTTGTTCGCCCGGACCTTGCCCGCCAGCTCGGCGGTGGCCTTGGCGATACCGGCGATGTTCAGGTCGCCCGCGTGCTTGATGACCGGGGTCATCAGGCCCTTCTCGGAGTCCACCGCGATACCGATGCTCTCGGTGTCGAAGTAGGTGATCGTGCCCTCTTCGACGTTGATCCGGGCGTTGATGGCCGGGTGGGCCTTCAGCGCCTGGGCCGCCGCCTTCACGTAGAACGGCATCGGGGAGAGCTTGACGCCCTCACGCGCCGCGAAGGAGTCCTTCGCCTGGCCGCGCAGCCGCATCAGCCGCGTGACGTCGACCTCGACGACCGAGGACAGCTGCGCCTGCTCGTGCAGCGCCTTGACCATGTTGTCGCCGATGACCTTGCGGATGCGGGGCATCTTGACGGTCTGGCCGCGGAGGGGAGAGGCCTCCAGGACGGGCGCCTTCTTGGCAGAGGCGGTGGCGGCCGGTGCGGCGGCAGCGGCCGGAGCCGGAGCGGCTGCGGCGGCCTTCGCGGCCTCGGCGGCGGCGAGGACGTCCTGCTTGCGGATACGGCCGCCGACGCCGGTGCCCTTGACGGTGGACAGGTCCACGCCGTTCTCGGACGCGAGCTTGCGCACCAGCGGGGTGACGTAGGCGCCGTCGTCCGTCGCCCGGGCGGCGGCGGGCGCCGGAGCGGGAGCGGCCTTGGCCACCGGAGCCGGAGCGGCGACCGGCGCGGGGGCCGGGGCAGCGGGGGCGACCGGAGCCGGTGCGGCGACCGGGGCGGGCGGCGCGACCGGAGCCGCAGGGGCCACCGGAGCGGGGGCAGGCGCCGGAGCGGCGGCCACCGGAGCCGGGGCCGGAGCGGCCGGAGCCGGAGCGGCCGCCGGAGCGGCACCCGCGGCGCCGACGACGGCGAGCCTGGCGCCGACCTCGGCGGTCTCGTCCTCGCCGACCAGGATCTCCAGCAGCACGCCGGCGACCGGCGAGGGGATCTCCGTGTCGACCTTGTCGGTGGAGACCTCAAGGAGGGGCTCGTCCTCCGCGACCTCCTCGCCGACCTGCTTCAGCCAGCGGGTGACGGTGCCCTCGGTGACCGACTCGCCCAGTGCGGGCAGTACGACGTCGGTACCGGAGGCGCCGGCCGCCGGAGCGGCGGCAGCGGGGACGGGCGCGGCCGGGGCGGGCGCCGGAGCCGCGGGGGCCTCGGCGACCGGAGCCGGAGCGGCCACGGGGGCCGGCTCGGCAGCGGGGGCGGGGGCAGCGGCCGGAGCGCCGGTGCCGTCGTCGATCACGGCCAGCTCGGCGCCGACCTCGACGGTCTCGTCCTCGGCCACCTTGATGGAGGCCAGGACACCGGCTACGGGCGAGGGGATCTCGGTGTCGACCTTGTCGGTCGACACCTCCAGCAGCGGCTCGTCGGCCTCGACGCGCTCGCCCTCGGCCTTCAGCCAGCGGGTGACAGTGCCCTCGGTGACGCTTTCACCGAGCGCCGGAAGGGTTACGGAAACCGCCATGGTTTCGGTTGCTCCTTACGAATTGCGGAAGTCTGTGTCGTCGTCCGACCGAGGGGGTCAGTCGTGGGAGTGGAGAGGCTTGCCGGCCAGTGCCAGGTGGGCCTCGCCGAGCGCCTCGTTCTGCGTCGGGTGGGCGTGGATGAGCTGCGCGACCTCGGCGGGCAGCGCCTCCCAGTTGTAGATCAGCTGGGCTTCGCCGACCTGCTCGCCCATGCGGTCGCCGACCATGTGGACGCCGACCACGGCACCGTCCTTCACCTGGACGAGCTTGATCTCGCCCGAGGTGTTGAGGATCTTGCTCTTGCCGTTGCCCGCGAGGTTGTACTTCAGAGCGACGACCTTGTCCGCGCCGTAGATCTCCTTGGCCTTGGCCTCGGTGATGCCCACGGAGGCGACCTCGGGGTGGCAGTACGTCACCCGGGGGACACCGTCGTAGTCGATCGGGACGGCCTTCAGACCGGCCAGCCGCTCCGCCACCAGGATGCCCTCGGCGAAGCCGACGTGCGCGAGCTGGAGGGTGGGGACCAGGTCGCCGACGGCGGAGATGGTCGGGACGTTCGTCCGCATGTACTCGTCGACCAGGACGTAGCCGCGGTCCATGGCGACGCCCTGCTCCTCGTAGCCGAGACCGGCGGAGACGGGCCCGCGGCCGACGGCGACGAGCAGCAGCTCGGCCTCGAACTCCTTGCCGTCGGCGAGCGTGACCTTGACACCGCTCTCGGTGTACTCGGCCTTCGAGAAGAAGGTGCCCAGGTTGAACTTGATGCCGCGCTTGCGGAACGCGCGCTCAAGAAGCTTGGAGGAGTTCTCGTCCTCAAGGGGGGCGAGGTGCTTGAGGCCCTCGATGATCGTCACGTCGGCGCCGAAGGACTTCCACGCGGAGGCGAACTCCACGCCGATGACACCGCCGCCGAGGATGATCGCGGACTGCGGGACGCGGTCCAGGACGAGGGCGTGGTCCGAGGAGATGATCCGGTTGCCGTCGATCTCCAGGCCCGGCAGCGACTTCGGCACGGAGCCGGTCGCCAGCAGGACGTGGCGGCCCTGGATGCGCTGGCCGTTCACATCGACGGAGGTGGGGGAGGAGAGCCTGCCCTCACCCTCGATGTAGTGCACCTTGCGGGACGCGATCAGACCCTGGAGTCCCTTGTACAGGCCGGAGATGACACCGTCCTTGTACTTGTGGACAGCGGGGACGTCGATGCCCTCGAAGGTGGCCTTGACGCCGAACTGCTCGCTCTCGCGGGCCTGGTCGGCGATCTCGCCCGCGTGGAGCAGGGCCTTGGTGGGAATGCATCCCCGGTGCAGGCAGGTGCCGCCGACCTTGTCCTTCTCGATCAGGGCGACGTCCAGTCCCAGCTGCGCCCCGCGCAGCGCCGCGGCGTAACCGCCACTGCCACCGCCGAGGATCACTAGGTCGAAAACGGTGCTGGCGTCGTTCGCCACGTCACGTCCTCCATGCATGTGCGCCGTACGCCGGTCGTCAGTGACCGCGCGGCGGCTGGTGTCCGGCCGCTCTTTCTTCGGCCCTGTGGTGGGGGCCCTGTCCTGCCGAGCCCATCTTCGCACTTGTCGAGGCCCAACGAGACGCCGGGCCTGGGTGTGAGACGCCACACGCTCACATGAGAGACGTTGAATTGGTGAGACACCTGGGTGCGATCCCCAGGGGCGCGGGGAACCGCGCGACCGGCCAACGACCGGCCCGCGGTCGCCCACGCACCCGAGGCATCGAGCTACCGGGCGCGGAACGTCAGCCCAGATCCCCCGCGGCAGTCAACTCCGCGAGCCGCACCAACGTACGCACGGCGGACCCGGTCCCGCCCTTGGGCGTGTAACCGAACGGCCCCGCCTCGTTGAACGCGGGCCCGGCGATGTCGAGATGCGCCCAGGCGATCCCCTCACCCACGAACTCCCGCAGGAACAGCCCCGCGACCAGTCCGCCGCCCATCCGCTCACCCATGTTGGCGATGTCGGCGGTGGGGGAGTCCATCCCCTTGCGCAGGTGCTCCGGCAACGGCATCGGCCAGGACGGCTCCCCGACCTCCTCCGCCGCGTCGACGATCGCGGAGCGGAAGGCATCGTCGTTCGCCATCACACCGAACGTCCGGCTCCCGAGAGCCAGCACCATGGCACCCGTCAGCGTCGCCACGTCCACGATCGCGTCCGGCTTCTCCGCCGACGCCGCCCACAGCGCGTCCGCGAGCACGAGCCGGCCCTCGGCGTCCGTGTTGAGGACCTCGACGGTCTTGCCGCTGTACATGCGCAGCACGTCACCGGGACGGGTCGCGGAACCGGACGGCATGTTCTCGGCGAGCGCCAGCCAGCCGGTCACATTGACCTCAAGTCCCAGCCGCGCGGCGGCGACGACGGCCGCGAACACGGCGGCCGCACCGCTCATGTCGCACTTCATCGTCTCGTTGTGCCCGGCCGGCTTGAGCGAGATACCGCCCGAGTCGTAGGTGATGCCCTTGCCGACGAACGCGAGGTGCTTGCTCGCCGCCTCGTGCGTGTACGACAGCTTCACCAGCCGCGGACCGGCCGCGGAACCGGCGCCGACGCCGAGGATGCCGCCGTAGCCGCCCTCTTCGAGGGCCTTCTCGTCGAGCACCTCGACCTTGATGCCGTGTTCCTTGGCCGCGGTCTGCGCGACGGCGGCGAAGGCCTCGGGGTCGAGATCGTTCGGAGGGGTGTTGATCAGGTCGCGGGCGCGGTTCAGTTCCTCGGTGACCGCCAGCGCACGCTCTACGGCCGCCTTGAACTCCTTGTCGCGCGGCTTGCCGCCGAGCAGGGCGACCTCGCCGAGCGGGCCCTTGCCCTTCGCGTCCTTGCCGCTGTCCTTGTACGCGTCGAAGGAGTACGCGCCGAGCAGCGCGCCCTCGGCGATCGCGCCGGCGTCGGCCGCGTCGGTGAGGGGCAGCGCGAAGGCGGCCTTCTTGGCACCGGTCAGGGCACGGGCCGCGACACCGGCGGCCCGGCGCAGCGCCTCGGCGTCGTACGCGTCGCCGTTCTTGGGCTCGGCGCCGAGGCCCACCGCGAGCACGAGCGGCGCCTTGAAGCCGGCCGGGGCGGGCAGCTTCGTGATCTCGCCTTCGGCACCCGAGGCGCCCAGGGTCTCCAGGACGCCGGCGAGTTTGCCGTCGTACGCCTTGTCCACGGCGTCGGCGCCCGGTGCGACGACCGGGCCCTTGCCGCCCTTGCCGACACCGATCACGATCGCGTCGGCCCGCAGGCCGGGCGCCGCGGCGGTGCTGAGAGTGAGAGCAGTCACAGTGGTGAATTCTCGCTTCCGGTGTGAAGTTTCCTCGGTCGAACGGGGTGGGTCGACCGGGCCCGGCAACCGACCCTATTTCCGACCTGCGGCGGCGGTGGACACAGGGGGCTGGTGACGGCCCAGAACGGAGCCTACGCGCGTGTGCGCGGTAGGGCGTTCGCGCGGGGGTTCACGTGGCGGAACCGGAGCGGCCGCTTCTCGATCGCGCCGGCGCGACCGACCGCGGCGATCCCGCACTCACCCACCCAGCGAAAGCACCACGAGCGCGGTCGTCGCGGCAGTCTCCGCGAGCCCCCCGAACACGTCCCCGGTAATCCCGCCGAACCGCTGCCGACAGTGCCGCAGAAGAACCTCGGCCGCGACCAGCGCCACCACGAACGCGGGCGCGATCCCATAGGTCCCGAGAGCCACCCCGCACGCCCACCCCACGACCACGATCCCCACCCCCAGGCCCAGTGCCCGACGAACCGGCACCACCCCCGCGACCGCCGCCCCCAGCCCCTCCGGCCGAGCCGCAGGCACCCCGGCACGAGCTGCCCAGGTCAACGCGAGCCGCGCGGCGACCGCGGACACGACCGCCGCGGCCGCCCCCCGCCCCCACGAGTCGCCGTAGAGCTGCGCCAGCACGGCCACCTGGGCGAGCAGGACGAAGACGAGGCTGAGCACCCCGAACGGTCCGATGTCCGACTGCTTCATGATCCGCAGCGCGTCCTCCGCGGGCTTTCCGCTGCCGAGCCCGTCGGCGGTGTCCGCGAGCCCGTCCAGGTGCAGGCCCCGAGTGAGTACGGCGGGCACGGCGACCGTGGCGACCGCGGCGAGCAGCGGGCCCGTGCCGAGGAACAGCAGCAACAGCCCGAGCCCCGCCGAGCACGCACCGACGGCCATCCCGACAACCGGCGCCGCCATCATCCCGGCGCGCGCGGCCTCCCGGTCCCAGCGCGTCACCCTGACCGGGAGGACGGTCAGCGTGCCGAACGCGAAGCGGAGGCCGTCGAGGGGCGGGGTCTTGGACACCGGCGCAGGTTACCCGGCGGTCGACGGGGCGGCCCCGGCGCCCATCGCTAAAGTGCGCATATGGGACATTGGCTGCACCGCAACATCGTCGAGCCGGGCAAGTTGCCCCTGCTCCTCGCGCTCACCGCCTTCGTCCTGACGTTCGTCATCACCCGTGTCATCACCCGCCTGATCCGCGCGGGCAAGGGCCCCTTCGGCAACATCAAGGCGGGTGACGTGCACATCCACCACGTCGTCCCGGGCGTGGTCCTCTCCGTGCTCGGCGGCTTCGGCGCGGTGGCCAGCACGCGCTACGGCGTCGGGTCCGCCCTGTTCGCGATCGTCTTCGGCATCGGTGCGGGCCTGGTCCTGGACGAGTTCGCGCTGATCCTCTACCTCGACGACGTGTACTGGACCGAGGCGGGCCGCAAGAGCGTCGAGGCGGTGGTTCTCACGGCGGCCCTGGTCGGGTTCGTCCTCGCGGGTTTCTCGCCCTTCGGTGTCAACGACCTCACCGCCGCCGAACTCCACGACCGCGCAGGCGTGATCGTCAGCGTCGCGGTCAACTTCCTCTTCTCCCTCATCGCCCTGAGCAAGGGCAAGGCGCGTACGGCGGTCTTCGGCGTCCTGGTCCCGCTGGTCGCCCTCGTCGGCGCGATCCGGCTGGCCCGCCCGGGTTCCCCCTGGGCCAAGCGCTTCTACCGCAAGCGCCGCCACCGGGCCCGGGCCCGTTCGACCCTCCGCGCCTACCACCACGACCGCCGCTGGGCGGGCCCGCGCCGTGCCTTCCAGGACTGGATCGGCGGCAAGCCGGACCCGGATCCGGTGCGGATCCCCGGCCGACAGTGACCGAGCCCTCCGCCGCGCCTACCGCACGCGCACCCGCAGTCGCCTGTGCCGTAGCGCCGACACCAGACACAGCAGCCCCACCGCGATGATCGCCGCCAGATGTTCCTTGCCCGCGAGGTTGCCCTTCAGCATGACCTCGATGGCCATCGCGCCGGTCACGGCCAGCGCCGTCGCGTACGCGCCGTAGCGCCACGCGACGAACACCGCGAGGCCGACCACCGCGGCCGAGGGGCCCGTGTCCACGACCAGGCGGTCCGAGCCGGGCAGTCCGAAGGGGTTGTCGAAGCCGAGCCAGATGCCCAGCCGCGCGTACAGCGTGCCGGCGAGGGTCGCGGCGTAGGCGATGACCAGGGTGCGCCAGCGGCCGAGGCAGATCTCCGCGATGCCGAAGACGAACAGGATCTGGGCCAGGGCGCCCCACACGGGGAGGTCGAGGGCCGGTACGAAGAGGGAGAGGGGGGTGCGGAGGAGGGCCAGCCACAGCGGGTCCTCGGCCCGGACCGCGCCCGCGTCCTGCACGAACTGGTAACCCCAGGACTGGTTCTGCACGAATTGCAGGGCCGCCGTCAGCAGCACCGCCCCGATCGTCATCGGGATCGCCCGCCGGCGCCGTTTCAGGAGCGGCTCGCGCACGGTGACGTAGAGCAGTCCCCATTCGGCGCGGGCCCAGCGGGCGAGGCGGTTCATCTGTGCGTCTCCAGGTGCTTGCGGTGCAGCCACTTCGGCAGTCCCGGCGCCTCCAGAAACCCTTCCGCGCGCGCCGACGCGAGGCCGATGCGCAGCAGGTCCGCGCTCTTCTCGAAGAGCAGGAACCGGGGTTCCCAGATGGGCCGGTACTTGGCGTTGGCGCGGTACAGCGACTCGATCTGCCACCACCGGGAGAAGAAGCTGAGGAGTGACCTCCACAGCCGCAGCACCGGTCCGGCGCCGATCCGCGCCCCCCGTTCAAAGACCGAACGGAACATGGCGAAGTTGAGCGATACCTGGGTGATTCCGATTTCCTGGGCGCGGCGGAGGAGTTCGATCACCATGAACTCCATGAGTCCGTTGTCGGAGTCGCGGTCCCGGCGCATCAGGTCGAGGGACAGCCCGTGCGGACCCCACGGCACGAAGGACAGCACCGCCCTCAACTCGCCGTCCCCGTCGGTGCATTCGAGCATCACGCACCGCCCGTCGTTCGGGTCCCCGAGCCGCCCCAGCGCCATGCTGAACCCGCGCTCGGTGGCCCCGTCCCGCCAGTCGTCGGCCCGCTTCAGCAGATACGCCATCTCCTCGGCCGGAATGTCCTCGTGGCGCCGGATCCGGACCGTGTAACCGGCCCGCTTCACCCGGTTGTAGGCCTGCCGTACGGTCCGCATGGCGCGGCCCTCAAGGGTGAAGTCGGCGACCTCGACGAGGGCTTCGTCACCGAGTTCGAGGGCGTCGAGCCCGTGCCGCGCGTAGACGGTGCCCGCTTCCTCGCTCGCGCCCATGACGGCCGGAATCCATCCGTGAACGCGGGCTTCCGCGAGCCAGGGCTCGATCGCGCCGGGCCACGCCTCGGGGTCGCCGATCGGATCACCGGACGCCAGCGACACCCCACCCACGACCCGGTAGGCGACGGCGGCCTTGCCGGTCGGCGACCACACCACGCTCTTCTCCCGGCGCAGCGCGAAGTACCCGAGCGAGTCCCGCTCGCCCTGCCGCTCCAGCAGCGCCCGCAGCTTCTTCTCGTCGTCCTCGGTGAGCGGGTCGACGGCTCGCCGGGAGCGGAACGCGGCGTAGAAGACGGCGAGGACCAGGACGGTGCTGAGCACGTTGATGGCGACGTTGACCCAGTTCGGGGTCCAGATCCCGGGGAAGCGGTTCTCCGGGGCGTCGATCGTGACCAGCCGGAACGAGCCGTAGTGCCAGCGCTCCAGGAACGTCGAACGGGACGCGTCGTGCGCCTTGTTGGTGACCGTCACCAGCAGCGCGGCCAGCAGCGAGGCGACCAGCGTGCCGCCGACGGCGACGACGGCGGCGAGCCGGGGGTTGGACCGGTCGCCCTTCGCGTAGAACTCCCGGCGGCCCACCAGCAGCGCGGCGACGAACGCGGCGGTCAGGCCCAGGGAGATCCAGTTCTGCGTGTACTGGCGGATCTCCTGGAACGACATCGCGAACCCGAACAGCGCCAGGAACAGCCCGCTGACCACCAGGTTCAGGATCCACGCGGCGCGTTTGCGGCGCCGCATGGTGATGGCGAGGAACGCCGTGAAGACGCCGGAGGCGAAGCCGGCCGTCAGCAGATACGGCGTGAAGAAGTTCTCCTGGTTGTGCCGTCGTACGTCCTGCCCCAGCGAAACCCACGCCGCGCTGAGGAAGTTGATGAACGCGACGGCCCGCAGATACCAGACGGCGAAGGCCGCGGCCCGCCGCGAGGCGCCTGTGCTGTGACGTTCCTGAACGGGCCCGACTCGGACATCTCCCATGAAGGAGGATCATATGGGTGTTGTTGCGGCGAACGTTTCTTTTCCGTCGCCGCAACGATCACGCTCGGATCACTCCTCGGGCTTCTCGACCTCGACCGGCTCCTCGGTCTTCTCCTCCGGCTTGAGCGGGAGTTCGGCCGCCAGCGCCGCCGCGGCCTGCACCAGCGGCAGCGCGAGCAGCGCGCCCGCGCCCTCGCCGACGGTCACGCCGTGGTCGAGCAGCGGCTCCAGCGCCATCCGGTCCAGCGCCTTCGCCTGCCCCGGCTCCCCGCTGTTCTGCCCGGCCAGCCACCAGTCCGGCGCCCGGAACGCGACCCGCTGACCCACCAGCGCACAGGCGGCGGCCACGACCCCGTCCAGGATCACCGGCAGCTTCCGTACGGCACTCTGAAGCAGGAACCCGGTCATCGCGGCGAGGTCGGCCCCGCCCACCGTCGCGAGCAGCTGCAACTGGTCGCCCAGCACCGGCCGGGCCCGGCGCAGCGCGTCCCGGATCGCCGCGCACTTGCGCATCCACGCCAGGTCGTCGATCGCGAGCCCGCCCCGCCCGGTGACCACGGACGCGTCGGTCCCGCACAGCGCGGCGATCAGCACACAGGCCGGGGTCGTGCCGCCGACGCTCACATCGCCGAGGACCACCAGATCCGTACCGGAGTCGGCCTCCTCGTTCGCGACGGCGACACCCGCCTCGAACGCGGCCGTCGCCTCCTCCAGCGTCAGCGCGTCCTCGATGTCGATCCGCCCGCTGCTCCGCCGTACGCGGTGCTTCACGACCTCGTCGGGCAGCGCGTCCGGCTCGCAGTCCAGGGCCATGTCCACGATCCGCACCGGCACCCCGAGCCGCCGGGCCAGTACGGCCGCCGGGCTGCCGCCCTCCAGCACCGACCGCACCAACTGGTCGGCGGTGCCCGCGGGCCGTGCGGACACGCCGAGTTCGGCGACTCCGTGGTCGCCCGCGAACAACACCACGCGCGGCCGTTCGACCGGCCGCACCGGCACGGAGGACTGCGCCGCCGCCAGCCACTCACCCAGTTCGTCGAGTCGGCCCAGCGACCCGGGCGGCACGATCTGACGTTCACGCCGCGCCTCGGCGTCACGGCGCACACCGCCGTCGGGGCGCTCGATCAGATCGGTGAAGTCGTCGAGATTAAGCGAGCTCATTCGCCGAACAGTACCGGCAGCGATCGCGCGCGACAGAGCCACATGGCCACCACGCGCCCCGGACGTCCTTGCCTCCAGGATCGGCATCCCGTACGTATCGTTTTGCACCGTATTGTCGTACGCCCCCGGGAGCCGCCATGAACAGCCTGCGCACCCGCGTCAGCGCCCTCGACGAGCGCCGCCGTCACCGGACACTGGCCCGCGCGATCCTGCGCCTGCTCCCCGAACCGGAGAGCTGGCTCGACGTCGGCACGGGCGACGCCCACTTCCCCGAGACCGCGAAGGAACTCTTCCCGTACACGTCCTTCGACGGCCTCGACCCCACCCCCCGAGTCGTCCGCGCCCGCGCCGCCGAACGCATCGAGGAGGCCTACGCCGGCCACCTCACCGACCCGCACATCACCTCAGCCCTGCACGCCCGCTACGACGTCGTCACCCTCCTCCGCGACCGCACCCCCGCCCCCGACCCCGCCGCCGAACTCCACGCGGCCCTCACGGTCCTGCGCCCCGGCGGCCTCCTCCTGCTGGAAGCCGGGTCGGACGACCTGCGCGCCCAACTGGCCTCCCAGGACTGCGAGATCGTCCCGGAACACCGCCGAGTCCCGGACCGGCTCCCGGCCCCGCAGCGACTGATCGCGCGCCGGAAGCCCTCAGCCCCGTAGCGCGAGCGCCTGCCCGGCAACCACCAACAACACGTGCTCGCACTCACCGGCGATCGCCGCGTTCAACCGCCCCAGCTCGTCGCGGTACCGGCGCCCGGACGCGGTCGCCGGCACGATCCCCGAACCGACCTCGTTCGACACGGCGACCAGGGTCCGCCGGGTGGCCCGCACCGCGGCGGTCAACTCCCGTACCCGCTCCCGGAGTCGCTTCTCCCCGCCGTCCCCCCACTCCGTGTCGTCCCACGCCCCCACGGAGTCCATCGCGTCCGTCAGCCACAGCGACAGACAGTCGATGAGCAACGGCGGCCCGTCCGCCACCAGCAACGGCACCAGGTCGCACGTCTCCGCCGTACGCCACGACCCCGGCCGCCGCTCCCGGTGCGCGGAGACCCGCGAGGCCCACTCGGTGTCCCCGTTGCGCGAGCCGCCGGTCGCGACGTACAGCACATCGGGGAACGCCTCCAACCGCCGCTCCGCCTCCACCGACTTCCCGGACCGCGCCCCGCCCAGCACCAGCGTCCGCCGCGGCACATCGGGCACGTCCTCGTAGACCCCCACGGTCAGCGTCGACCCGTCCGGCACGGCCCGCGCCCCCACGGCGGCCAGCCGCCGCGTCAACTCCGCGCCCGGCGGCACGTCGTGGTCGAGATGCACGGCGATCACATCGGTCGCGGGCCCCATCGCCCCCACCGCCCGCAGCTTGGCCAGCGCGTCCGGCCGCCCCACGACATCGGCGAGCACCATGTCGTACGACTCGACGCCCCCCTCCTCAAGCCCGGCCGGGGCGGCCCCGGGCGGCAGATACAACACGCGCTGCCCATCGGGCCCCGTGACGGCGTACCCAGTACCCGGCGCGTCCATCGCCACCGCCCGCACCCGGTGCCCCGTCAGCAACGCCAGCTGCCGTCCGTCCGGCACCCGCCCCGGCTGCGGCAGCCCCACCGGCACCTCCACGGCGGGCCCGTCGTGCGGATGCGACAACAGCACCTGCCGCACACCCCCCAGCGAATGCCCGGCCCGAGCCGCCGCGAAGGCCGCGCCCGGCGTCAGATCGAGCAACAGCGTCCCGTCCACGAGCACGGCGGTGGCGGCCCGGGCATCCACCCCGAGCGAAACGGCACAGGCCGCACAAGGGCAGTCGAGACGGGGGAGCCCCGCGGGGGCACCGGTACCGAGCAGAGTGAGTTCCACGGGTCGATTTTCTCCGTTGACTTGTAGACACGCGCGACCTGGACTCACCTAAGGGGCGCGGGGCTGTGACATTTGCGGCTCCGCCGCGGGGCGCGCCCAGCCCCCACCGACCCGCACCCGGCCGAATATCCGCAGCTCATCCACCACTCACCCACCGGAGCGAATAGGGTGCTTGGCAGAAGCCGGACCAAGATCCGGCTTCTGCTCTGCATGCGCTGAGACCTTGGAGGCGTACATGGCGGCATGGATCTGGCGGTTCGAGAAGTCCGACGGGACCGAGGTCGAACCCGCGGTCCCGCCGGAGGAGTTCACCACGCAGGGGGACGCGGAGTCCTGGCTCGGCGAGGTGTGGAAGGACCTCGTCGCGGGTGGCGCGGACCAGGTACGGCTGTTCGAGGACTCCACGGAGATCTACGGCCCGATGAGCCTGCACGCCGAGGAGGCGTAACGGAGGGGAGGGGCGGTCGGAGGGAAACCGGCCGCCCCCTCCCTCACTGCTCGCCCAGCGTCACATCGACCTTCTTCGACGCACCGTTCCGCGTGTACGTCACCGTCGTCTTCTGCCCCGGCTTGTCGGACGCCAGCGCCTCCGACAGCGAGGTGATCGTGCTGATCCCCGTGTCGCCGAGCTTCGTGATGATGTCCCCGGCCCGGATGCCGGCCTTGTCCGCGGCCCCGCCGCTCTTGACCGCGACCACGGCCACCCCGGCCGCCCGGTAGCTGTCGTCGACGACCGTACGGCCGGTGATGCCGAGCGCGGCCCGCCCCGAGTCGGTCACCTTGCCGTCCTTGACGATCTGGTCGGCGACCGTCTTCACCATCGAGGACGGGATCGCGAACCCGATACCCGGCGCGGCCCCGCCCCCGAAGCTGGGGTCGGTCGCCGCGAGCGTGGGGATGCCGATGACCTGCCCGTCGAGGTTGACCAGCGCGCCCCCGCTGTTGCCGGGGTTGATCGCCGCCGAGGTCTGCACCATGTTGGCGATGGTCGCGCCCGTACCCCCGTCGCTGCTGCCCTCGCTGACGGTCCGTCCGGTCGCCGAGACGATGCCCTGCGTCACGCTGGACGACAGTCCCAGCGGCGAGCCCATGGCGAGGACGATCTGCCCGACCTCGACCTTGGACGAGTCGGCGAAGGCCGCCGCCTTCAGCCCGTCCGGCACCTTGTCCAGCTTGACGACGGCCAGGTCCTGCTCGGGATACGAGTAGACGAGCTTGGCGGTGAGCACGTCCTCGCTGTTCGCGGTGGTCACCTTGAAGGTCTTCTCGTTCCCGACGACGTGCGCGTTGGTGACGATGTGTCCCTGGTCGTCGTACACGACCCCCGACCCCAGATCGCTGCTGGCCTGGATCTGCACGACCGACGGCAGGACCTCCTTGATCACCTTCTGGTAGTCGCTCTGTAGGTCGTCGCTCGCCATCGGCACGGCGGCCTGTGCGGCCTGTGCGGTCGAGGTGTCCTTCTTCGAGGAGGATCCCGAACCACCGCACCCGGCGACCAGCGCGAGCGAACAGACGAGAAGAGCCATGGGCCGGAGGGCACGCGTACGGGTTCGGGTACGGGTACGGGAAGAGTCCATACGCCGAGTGTCTCTTTGGGGTGAATGCCCGGCTTGTGCTGCTGACCCGAACGGGCCCCTCGCCGTGAGCCCGTGAGCCCGTGTGCCCGCGCTCAGCCCCGCACGCCGCACAGATGCAGCAGCGCGGCCACCGAGCGATACGGATCCGTCCGCCCGGCCCGCTCCTCGGCGGCCAGCAGCGGCTCGACGTCCGCCGGGATCTCGACCCCTTCGGGCGCGGTGTCGGTGAAGACCCGCACGCCGTACCAGGCCTGGAGCGGCGCCCCGATCCCCGCCAGCGTCGCCGTCAGGGTGCCCAGCCGGTCCGCCCGCACATCCAGGCCGAGCCGGTTGCGGTACGCGGTCGAGTCGAAAGCGGTCGACGTGGTCGCCCAGTCCCAGGACAGCCCGGGCCGCATCGCCAGCGCGTCGGCGTTCCGCACGAGAAGGGACAAGAGCCCGCCGGGCGCCAGCATCCGGGCAAGACCCGCGAGCAGCGGATCGGGCTCGGACACGTACATGAGTACGCCATGACAGAGCACGACGTCGAAACTGCCCGGCAGGAAGTGCACGCCCGTGTCCCGGCCGTCGCCCTCGATGATCCGCACCCGCTCCCGGATGCCCTCCGGCTCGCCGGACAGGGCCGCACGGGCCGCGGCGATCATCCTTGGTTCCTGTTCGAGCCCGGTCACCTGATGCCCGGCCCGGGCCAGCCGCAGCGCCTGCGTGCCCTGCCCCATCCCGACGTCGAGCACCCGCAGCCGCTGCCCGACGGGATAGCGCCCGGCTATCTGCTCGTCGAGCTGCCGGGCCACCAACTCTTGTCGTACGACATCCCGCAGCCCGCCCAGCCTTGCCAGCCAGGCGTCCGCCGCGCCCCCGGAGAAGGAGTCCGCGCTCAGGGCTTCTCTCCGCGCTTGACCTGCGGCTTCGGCAGCCGGAGTCGGCGCATCTGGAGGGAGCGCATCATCGCGTACCAGACCGTGCCCTTGGTGTCCTGGCCCGGGAAGCGCTCGGCGAGCCGCTTGCGCAGCCGGAACACGTTCAGGAACGAGTCGACCACGATCAGGACGATGATCACGAGCCAGAGCAGCAGCGCGATGTTCTGTAGCGCGGGCACCTGCACCACGCTGAGCACGAGGATCACCACGGCCATCGGCAGGAAGAACTCGGCCACGTTGATGCGCGAGTCGATGTAGTCACGCGCGAACTTGCGGACCGGGCCCCTGTCGCGGAGCGGCAGATCCCGCTCGTTGCCGCGGCCGGCCAGCGCCGAGCGCTGCTTCTCCATCTGCGCCCGCCGCTCGTCGCGCTGGCGCTTGGAGGCGTCCTTGCGCGTCAGCGTGGTGTTGGCCACGCTGCGGCGCTGGGTCTGCGACTCACTGCGCTTGGGCGTGGGCCGACCCTTGGGGGCCTGCGGGTCTCGGGGCTGCTTGGAGTCGGTCGGCGAAGCCTGGTCGGCGGTCGCGGCCTTCTCTTCCTTGGCACGGCTACGGAACACAAAACCCAAGCTTACGGGGTGGATGCGGTTGGACCCCAGTCCGGTGGGGAACGATCCGGCAACACCAGTCGTCTGTAGGGGGACAAGGGGGGCGACGCAGACGGGCGGCTCCGGGTTGTTACCCGGGGAACACCTACTCCTTACGCCGGAGCGGGACCGTAGGCAGTCGTCCTTGGGGATGAGCGCATCCGTCCCCGAACAGTGCGGTAATGGATGCAGGGCCCGTACTGTGGGTTCTGTTGCAGTCGCTGGAGCTGGAGTCCGTCAGAAGGGGGCGCGCGAAGCCCATGAGCGGTGTCATGAAGCGTATGGGGATGATCTTCCGCGCGAAGGCGAACAAGGCCCTTGACCGGGCCGAGGACCCGCGCGAAACCCTCGATTACTCGTACCAGAAGCAGCTGGAGCTGCTTCAGAAGGTGCGCCGGGGTGTGGCCGACGTCGCCACGTCACGCAAGCGTCTGGAGCTCCAGCTCAACCAGTTGCAGTCGCAGTCCTCGAAGCTGGAGGACCAGGGCCGCAAGGCGCTCGCGCTGGGCCGTGAGGACCTGGCCCGCGAGGCGCTCTCGCGCCGGGCCGCGCTCCAGCAGCAGGTGACCGACCTGGAGACCCAGCACACCACCCTCCAGGGCGAGGAGGAGAAGCTCACCCTCGCGGCCCAGCGCCTCCAGGCCAAGGTGGACGCCTTCCGTACGAAGAAGGAGACCATCAAGGCCACGTACACGGCGGCCCAGGCACAGACCCGGATCGGCGAGGCCTTCAGCGGCATCTCCGAGGAGATGGGCGATGTCGGGCTTGCCATCCAGCGCGCCGAGGACAAGACCCAGCAGCTCCAGGCCCGCGCCGGCGCCATCGACGAACTGCTCGCCTCCGGAGCCCTGGACGACCCGACCGGCATGGCCAAGGACGACATCCAGGCCGAGCTGGAACGGCTGTCGGGTGGTACGGATGTAGAGCTGGAACTTCAGCGGATGAAGGCGGAGCTGGCCGGAGGTTCGGCCTCGCAGCAGGCGATCGAGGGCGGCAAGGACCAGTCCCAGTCGCAGTCCTCCTCCCAGCCGCAGGACACCCCGCGCTTCGACAAGCAGTGACGTGATGTGACGGCCCACGCCTGAGGAGGGCGACATGATCGTACGGATCATGGGGGAGGGGCAGGTGAGGCTGGCCGACGGCCACCTCACCGAGCTGAACAAGCTGGACGACGTACTCCTGAGGGAAGTACAGAACGGCGACGGCCCCGCCTTCCGCGAGACCCTCCAGGCCCTCCTGGCCAAGGTCCGCGAACTGGGCGAGCCGCTCCCGGACGACTCCCTGGAGCCGTCGGAACTGATCCTCCCGTCCCCGGACGCGACGCTGGAGGAGGTCCGGGACCTGCTGAGCGACGACGGCTTGATCCCGGGGTGACCTTTCAACGCCGGTGACCGCACTCAGCCCGCTGGGGGTCTGGGGGCACAGCCCCCAGGAGGGACGCCGTACGGTGCCAGCATGAGCGTTCTCGACCGAGCCCGCTGCCAAGCGAAGGCGCACCCCTCCGCGCTGGACGCGGTGCTCGCCGCCGCGGTGCTCGTGTGCATGGTGGCCGGGTCGTTCGTGGACCCGCACGGCGGGCACGGCGTCAGCTGGGGCATCCGCACCCCTGACCCCCTCAGCCTGGTCCTCATGGCGGTCGGCGCCGCCGCGCTCGTCTGCCGCCGCCGCGCCCCCATGCTGGTCCTCGCCGTCACCGCCACCGCCTCGCTCGTCGAGAGCGTCACCAGCGACCCCCGCGCCCCGGTCGCGATGTGCGCCGTGGTCGCCCTGTTCACCGTCGCCGTCACCACCGACCGCTCCACCACCTGGCGCGTGGGCCTGCTCACGATGACCGTGCTGACCGGCGCCGCGATGCTCGGCGGCCCCCTCCCGTGGTACGCGCAGGAAAACCTCGGCATCTTCGCCTGGACCGGCATGGCCGCCGCCGCCGGAGACGCCGTACGCAGCCGCAAGGAATTCGTGCACGCCATCCGCGAGCGCGCCGAACGCGCCGAACGCACCCGCGAGGAGGAGGCCCGCCGCCGGGTCGCCGAGGAACGCCTCCGCATCGCCCGCGACCTGCACGACGTGGTCGCCCACCACATCGCCTTGGTCAACGTCCAGGCCGGAGTCGCCGCGCACGTCATGGACAAGCGCCCCGACCAGGCCAAGGAAGCCCTCGCCCACGTACGCGAGGCCAGCCGCTCCGCGCTCAACGAACTCCGCGCCACCGTCGGCCTGTTGCGCCAGTCCGGCGACCCCGAGGCCCCCACCGAACCCGCCCCCGGCCTCGACCGTCTCGAAGAACTCGCCGGCACCTTCCGCAGCGCGGGCCTCCAGGTCCTGGTCGCCCGCGCCGACAACGGCACCACGCTCCCCGCGGCCGTGGACCTGGCCGCCTACCGCGTCATCCAGGAAGCTCTCACCAACGTGCAGAAGCACGCCGGGATCGAAGCCAAGGCCGAGGTGAGCGTCGTACGGGTCGGCCCGAACGTGGAGGTCACCGTCCTCGACAACGGCTCCGGCGAGTCCGGCGAGGAGGAGGTCCCCGACTCCGGCGGCGGCCACGGCCTGCTCGGCATGCGCGAGCGGGTCACCGCCCTGCGCGGCACCCTCACCACTGGTCCCCGGTACGGGGGCGGCTTCCGCGTCCATGCGATCCTGCCGGTCAAGACCCGCCCACGCGCCTCGGGGGACCCCGCATGACGACGATCCGTGTCCTGCTCGCCGACGACCAGGCCCTGTTGCGCAGCGCCTTCCGCGTACTCGTCGACTCCGAGCCCGACATGGAGGTCGTGGGAGAGGCCGCGGACGGCGCGCAGGCCGTACGGCTGGCGAAGGAACAGCGGGCCGATGTCGTGCTGATGGACATCCGGATGCCCGGCACGGACGGCCTCGCCGCCACCCGCATGATCAGCACGGACCCGTCGCTCGCCCACGTCCGGGTCGTCATACTGACGACCTTCGAGGTCGACGACTACGTGGTGCAGTCCCTGCGCGCGGGCGCCTCCGGCTTCCTGGGGAAAGGCTCGGAACCCGAGGAACTCCTCAGCGCGATCAGGGTCGCCGCGGCCGGCGAGGCCCTGCTGTCCCCCGTGGCGACCAAGGGCCTGATCGCCCGCTTCCTCGCCCAGGGCGACCTGGACGAGGACCGCGACCCGGCCCGCGCCGAACGCCTCGAAGCCCTCACCGTCCGCGAACGCGAGGTCCTCGTCCAGGTCGCGGGCGGCCACTCCAACGACGAGATCGCCGAACGCCTCGAAGTCAGCCCCCTGACGGTGAAGACCCACGTCAACCGCGCCATGGCCAAACTCGGCGCCCGCGACCGGGCCCAACTCGTCGTCATCGCCTACGAGTCGGGGCTGGTCCGGCCGCGAGTGGAATAACCCGGCAGCCCTACGGCAGCGCCAGCATCCGCTCCAGTGCCAGCTTGGCGAACGCCTCCGTCTCCTTGTCGACCTCGATGCGGTTGACGAGGTTGCCCTCGGCGAGGGACTCCAGGGTCCAGACCAGGTGGGGGAGGTCGATGCGGTTCATCGTCGAGCAGAAGCAGACCGTCTTGTCGAGGAAGACGATCTCCTTGCCCTCGGGCGCGAAACGGTTCGCGAGCCGTCGTACGAGATTCAGCTCGGTGCCGATGGCCCACTTCGAACCGGCCGGGGCCGCCTCAAGTGCCTTGATGATGTACTCCGTTGAGCCCACGTAGTCGGCCGCGGCCACGACCTCGTTCTTGCACTCCGGGTGGACCAGGACGTTGACACCGGGGATGCGGGCGCGCACGTCCTCCACCGACTCCAGTGAGAAGCGGCCGTGCACCGAGCAGTGTCCGCGCCACAGGATCATCTTCGCGGCCCTCAACTGGTCAGTGGTGAGGCCCCCGTTGGGCTTATGCGGGTTGTAGACGACACAGTCGTCGAGACTCATGCCCAGGTCGCGGACGGCCGTGTTGCGGCCGAGGTGCTGGTCGGGCAGGAACAGCACCTGCTCGCCCTGCTCGAAGGCCCACTCCAGCGCGCGCTGCGCGTTCGACGAGGTGCAGATCGTGCCGCCGTGCTTGCCCGTGAACGCCTTGATGTCGGCGGACGAGTTCATGTACGAGACGGGTACGACCCGCTCGGCTATGCCCGCCTCGGTCAGCGCGTCCCAGCACTCGGCGACCTGCTCGGCGGTGGCCATGTCGGCCATCGAACAGCCGGCCGCGAGGTCCGGCAGGACGACCTTCTGGTCGTCGCCGGTCAGGATGTCCGCGGACTCCGCCATGAAGTGCACACCGCAGAACACGATGTACTCGGCCTCCGGGCGCGCGGCGGCGTCCCGGGCCAGCTTGAAGGAGTCGCCCGTGACGTCGGCGAACTGGATGACCTCGTCGCGCTGGTAGTGGTGGCCGAGCACGAAGACCTTGTCGCCGAGCTTCTCCTTGGCCGCGCGGGCCCGCTCGACCAGGTTCGGGTCGGACGGCGAGGGCAGGTCGCCGGGGCACTCGACACCGCGCTCGCTCCTCGGGTCGGCCTCGCGGCCGAGCAGCAGCAGGGCGAGGGGCGTCGGCTGAACGTCGAGCTCCTGGGTCTGGGCGGTGGTCACGACACGCACCCTTTCTGTTCTGCGGACCGGCCCGGTGGGGCCTTTTCGTCGAATTGACGTTATCTATCATAACCGCTTCACGTCAGTTTGACGATGGCCATAGCGTCGATGTGACATCAATCCCGGCAGACGCCCGGCAGACGCCCGGCAGGTGCCTGGCAGGCGTTGGATACGCGCTCGATACGCGCTCAGCGGGGGACCTTGCGGGGGTGTGCGAGCATGGAGGGAGGTGCCGACGGAAAGACACCGGACGTGGTCCGGAATGAATCCGCGGCCCCGGCGGTTGAACTCGTCGGCAAGCAGTCTCCGTACAACCCGGGAGAGATGTAGATGTCCGTATCGGACGAGACCAGCACCGTCACCGACGGCATCCTTCTGTCCGACGCCGCCGCGGCGAAGGTCAAGGCCCTGCTCGACCAGGAAGGCCGGGACGACCTGGCCCTGCGCGTCGCCGTGCAGCCTGGTGGCTGCTCGGGCCTGCGCTACCAGCTCTTCTTCGACGAGCGCTCCCTCGACGGCGATGTCGTCAAGGACTTCGGTGGCGTCAAGGTGGTCACCGACCGCATGAGCGCTCCCTACCTGGGTGGCGCGTCCGTCGACTTCGTCGACACCATCGAGAAGCAGGGCTTCACGATCGACAACCCGAACGCGACGGGCTCCTGCGCCTGCGGCGACTCGTTCAGCTAAGCCCCACCGAGCAGTTGTAGTACGGCGAAGGCGGCGGCCCCCTCCGACAGGGCCGCCGCCTTCGGGCTTTTCCGATGCCCGTGCGGGAGTGCTTGAGTGCCTACCGGGCCAGCGAGGGCCCCGCGCCCGCCGTCGGCTGGGTGCTCTTCTCCACGGGGATCGCCCTGCCGTCCGGACCCACGACCGCCCGGTCGCCGAGCGGCGCCTTCAACTGCACGGTCCGGTGGTAGATCTTGGCGATCATGATGCAGACCTTGTTCGGCCACGGCGTCGCGGTCACCGTGACCGTCACCTGGTCCGAACTCTCCGAGGCCGCCACCTTGTAGTCGGCGCACACCCCGCCGGTGAAGGCCACGGTGAGGCTCTTCCCGTCGGCCGAGTAGCCGTCCGCCTTCACATCGTGCGGAGCCGCGGTCGCCGTCGAGGTCGAAGTCGGAGCGGGCGTACCGGCCGAGGCCAGATACTTCGGATCGATCGCCGGATACGTCACCGTAAAGCTGTCCTGCCCACCCGACTGCTTCACCTCGAACAGCCAGGACGGTACGAGCGTCTGCTTCCCGGCCACGGAGTGCGCGGCGAGCCCGAACACCGCGTGCTCGACGGTCGCCGCGGCCTGCGCGGGCGAGGCGGAGACCGCGGTCGACGAACCGCAGGGCGCCTCCAGCCGGTCCTTCAGCGGTACGGCACTGGCGCAGCCGCCGATGCCCATGCGGTGGTCGGTCCCCGGCGCCGCGTTCAGCAGGGCCAGCGTCTTTCGCGCGCTCAGCACCGGATAGACGTCACCCTTCATCGGCGCCGCCAACTGCCCGCTCCCGCCCACCACTTCACCCTGGGCGCTGACTGTCAGCCCGGTCGTCCAACCGTGCGTGGGCAGCCCGCCGATCAGCGGTTCGGCGTTCACCATCCGCTGCGCGCCCATGAGTTGACTCGCGTCCACCTTCGCGTCGTCCTGGCCGACGGCCTTGAGGATCGGCGCGGCGGCCTGCTTCGCGACCGTGACACTCACCGGGTCGGTGGCCGAAGTGCCGGGATCCTGCGCGCACTTGAGGGTGTCGGTGCAGTTGTCGGTGCCGGGCGCGTAGCGGTTGAACGTCCACAGGCCCGGCGCCGCCTTGTTCACCTGGAGACTCGGCCCGCTGCCGTCCTGCCCGCCGACCTTCCAGTACTGCCCCTCGGCCACCGGTGTCCCCACGACACCGAGCGCCTTCGCGAGCCGGGCCACATCGTCCTTGGCGACGGCACCCTCCGGTGAGTAGACGGCCGCGGAGCCGGGCCCGGCGGGCAGAGTGCCCTGGGCCTTGTAGGTCTCGCCGTACGGATTCGGCTCCCCGGACGCGATCCCGTTCGTACCGCCCGTACCGCCCGTCGCGTACCCGTCGAGCGCGAGCGGCGGGGGAGTGCCGTCGGCACCGGACGCCGCGGATCCCGTCCCGTCCCCCGAACCGTCGGAGGACGAGGAGGAGGACGCGAGGTACGCCCCGCCACCCCCGACGAGGAGTACGGCGGCTGCCACGGAGGCGATGACGAGGGGGGAGCGGGAGCGGGACCGCGGCGGGTGTTCGTCGTCGGTGCGGTCGGAGATCTCGGAGATCTCGGAGATCTCAGAGGCGTCCGAGGCGTCCGAGGCGTCCGAGGCGTTCGAGGTTTCCGGCTGGTCGGGCTGCGCATCGGATGTCACCGGGACGGGATGTTCCGAGGGGTCGGGTTCTGTCTCCTCGACCGCTGCCTCCTCGGGTTCCGTCCCCTCCGGCCGGCCGGACTCCTCGGAAACGGCACCTTCGTCGTCGGCCACTTCTCCGTCGGCCCCGGTGTCCTCGACCTCGGGCCCCTCCACGGCGCCCTTCGCGGCGTCCCCCACGCCCGGCACATCATCGGAGGCGCCGATCGCGTCCTCGTTGTCGGGTCGCTCGGTGTTCACCGCATCGCTCCTTCGGCTGCGCAACTGTCCCATGACCCTGACCCGCCCCTGTCAAAGCGGCAGGCGGAAGGGTCGTATCCCGCATCCCCTTTACGGGGGACAGCGATGGGACGCAGCGGGGGAGCGCACGGTTCCCCCGAACGCGCCGATCGAGCCGACGAGCTCCGGACTAGTCGCCGTATTCGCCCATGGCGTCCAGCAGCCGAGCCGACTTCGACGGTACCGACACGCCGTGGATGAGGGACGGGGACACCGGAAGAGCGACGATCCGGTCGGGAACCGTCCAGTGCGGAGCCATCCGCGCGCAGTCGCCGCGCAGCGCCGCGAGGTCCGCCGCACCTTCGCCTTCGAGATGGACCGGAACGGGGCCGTCGACCTTGAGGTTCGTCATAGCGGCACCGTACGCACGCTTTACCTCGCGAAGAAAGATCTACTATCGGGTAGTTTTGGCCGCTTCAGAGCCGCCGGGCCGACCGGGTAGCGTGAACTGTCAACGCAGCCTCCCTCAGGAGAGTCCTCGCCGTGCGCATCGCAGTCACCGGCTCCATCGCCACCGACCACCTCATGACCTTCCCCGGCCGCTTCGCCGACCAGCTGGTCGCGGACCAGCTGCACACGGTGTCGCTCTCCTTCCTGGTCGACAACCTCGACGTACGCCGGGGCGGCGTCGGCGCCAACATCGCCTTCGGCATGGGCCAGCTCGGCACCGGGCCGATCCTGGTCGGTGCCGCCGGCTCCGACTTCGCCGAGTACCGCGACTGGCTCGACCGCCACGGCGTCGACACCGACTCGGTCCGTATCTCCGAGACGCTGCACACCGCCCGCTTCGTGTGCACGACCGACGCCGACCACAACCAGATCGGCTCCTTCTACACCGGCGCGATGAGCGAGGCCCGCCAGATCGAACTGAAGACAGTCGCCGACCGCGTGGGCGGTCTCGACCTGGTCCTGATCGGCGCCGACGACCCCGAGGCGATGCTCCGCCACACGGAGGAGTGCCGGACCCGCTCCATCCCCTTCGCCGCAGACTTCTCCCAGCAGATCGCGCGCATGGACGGCGACAACATCCGCATCCTGCTGGAGGGCTCGGCGTACCTCTTCTCGAACGAGTACGAGAAGGGACTCATCGAGTCCAAGACCGGCTGGAGCGACGAGGAGATCCTGTCGAAGGTCGGCCACCGCGTCACCACGCTCGGCTCGCGTGGCGTTCGTATCGAGCGCGTCGGCGCGGACCCGATCGAGGTCGGCTGCGCGGAGGAGGAGCGCAAGGCCGACCCCACGGGTGTCGGCGACGCGTTCCGTGCGGGGTTCCTCTCGGGGCTGGCGTGGGGGGTTTCGCTGGAGCGGGCGGCGCAGGTCGGCTGCATGCTGGCGACTCTCGTCATCGAGACGGTGGGTACGCAGGAGTACCAGGTGTCTCGTGGGCACTTCATGGAGCGGTTCACCAAGGCGTATGGGGATGACGCGGCGGTGGAGGTTCGTAAGTACCTGGGCTGAGCTGGATTGTTGTCCGCGGGTGCGTGGGGGCTGGTCGCGCAGTTCCCCGCGCCCCTAACGGGGCGCTCAGCCGGTCCGGCGGATTACGTATGCCGGGCCTTCCTCTTCCCCCACGTACTCCTGGTCCCGCATCTCGCACCACGCCGGGATGTCCAGCCGTGCCGCCTCGTCGTCGGACAGGACGCGGACCGTGCCGCCGATCGGTACATCGCCGATGACCTTGGCCAGTTCGATGACCGGGATCGGGCAACGCTTGCCGAGGGCGTCCACGACGATCGAGTCCTTCTCTACGACCGCCAGCGGCACCCCCGCCCCCAACTTCTCCCGCACCCCCGCCACCGCCCCCGGCAGCACCGCGAGGAAACGTTCGACGTCCTCCTCCGTCGTTCCCGGCGGCAGCGACACCCGCACGTTTCCCTCACTCAGCACCCCCATCGCCTTCAGCACATGGCTGGGCGTCAGCGTGCTGCTCGTGCAGGACGATCCGGACGAGACGGAGAAACCGGCGTGGTCCAGTTCGTGCAGGAGAGTCTCTCCATCGACATAGAGACAGGAGAAGGTGACGATCCCGGGCAGTCGCCGCACCGGATCGCCGACCACGTCCACGTCCGGCACCAACCGCGGCACCCGGGCCCGGATCCGCTCCGTCAGCTCCCGTAGCCGTAGCGCCTGCTCGGTCGCCTCCGTGCGGGCCGCGCGCAGGGAGGCCGCCGCGGCCACGATGGCGGGGATGTTCTCGAAGCCGGGGGAGCGGCCCGACTCCCGTTCGTCGACGGGGCCTTGGGCCGCGAAGCGCACGCCCTTGCGTACCGCCAGCAGGCCGACGCCGGCCGGTCCGCCCCACTTGTGCGCGCTCGCCGTGAGCAGTGACCAGGCACCCTCGACCGGCCCCCACCCCAGCGACTGCGCCGCGTCGACCAGCAACGGCACCCCGGCCGCCCGGCACACGTCGGCCACCTCGGCGACCGGCTGTACCGTCCCCACCTCGTGGTTGGCCGACTGGAGACAGGCCAGCGCGGTGTCCGGGCGCAGGGCCTCGCCGTAGGTCCGCGCGCTCACCGCGCCCGTCCGGTTCACGGGAACCTCGGTCGCCGAACCGCCCGCCGCCACCAGGCTCTCGGCCGAATGGAGCACGGAAGAGTGTTCAACCGCTGACACGATCAGGTGACGTCCGACGCGCCGCCGTCCCGCCAGAGCCCCCGCAATTCCCGTGTGCACGGCCCGAGTACCCGAGGTGGTGAACACCAGCTCGTCGGGCCGACACCCGACGGCCTCGGCGGCGGCCTCCCGCGCGGCGTCGAGCAGCAACCGCGCCTTACGTCCTTCCCGGTACAACCGAGCGGGGTCCGCCCACCCTTCGTCCAGAGACGCCAACAGCGCCTGCCGGGCGACCGGATGGAGGGGAGCGGAGGAGGCGGCATCGAAGTAGGACACACGGCAACGTTAAATCGCGGGCGAGTCAAGAAGGGGCGCGGGGAACTGCGCGACAAGCCACAACGCACCCCCCACCCGCCCAAATCACCCCAACCCCCGAGCTATTAGGCGCCCGGAGTAACCCCCGGCGCGTATGCCACCCTCCCCGCGAACCCCTGGAAGGCGTCGGCTAGGGTTTGGTCCGCATAAACATCCAAACCCCTGCCCGACGCAGGGCGGCGACCGACCCGCGTGAAGGCAGGCCGCAGCCAATCCGCGCGGGCGAGACTCTCGGGAAGGCGCTACGTGAGTCCCAACGGCTCCGACCGCTCGCCGCGGCGCCCGATGCGGCGGAAGCTGCTGCAGGCAATGACTGCGGGCCTGGTCCTGGCGACCGCGACCGGTTGCACATCCAAGGACTTCCCTCGCCTTGGTTTCCCCACCCCGACCACGGAGGAGGGTCCGCGGATCCTCTCCCTGTGGCAGGGATCCTGGGCTGCCGCGCTCGCCGTCGGCGTCCTGGTGTGGGCCCTGATCATGTGGAGCGTCGTGTTCCACAGGCGCAGCCGCACCAAGGTCGAGATCCCCCCGCAGACCCGGTACAACATGCCCATCGAGGCGCTGTACACGGTTGTTCCGCTCATCATCGTCTCGGTGCTGTTCTACTTCACGGCCCGCGATGAGACGAAGCTCCTGAGCCTCGACAAGAAGCCCGACGTGACGGTCAACGTCGTCGGCTTCCAGTGGAGCTGGGGCTTCAACTACATCGAGAACGTCGACGGTGTCAGTGGCGACGCGACGACCGACAAGAACCTGGCCGCCATTCCGGACCGGTTCAAGAAGGACTTCCCGGCGAACGCCGGCGGTGTCTACGACGTCGGTACGCCCGCCACGAAGAACCCGCAGACCGGTAACCCGGGTCCGACCCTCTGGCTCCCCAAGGGCGAGACGGTCCGCTTCGTCCTCACCTCGCGTGACGTCATCCACGACTTCTGGGTGGTGCCGTTCCTCATGAAGATGGACGTCGTCCCGGGTCACACCAACGCCTTCCAGGTGACTCCCACCAAGGAGGGCACCTACCTCGGCAAGTGCGCCGAGCTCTGCGGTGTCGACCACTCCCGGATGCTGTTCAACGTGAAGGTCGTCTCCCCCGAGCTTTACCAGCAGCACCTCAAGGACCTCGCCAAGAAGGGGCAGACCGGTTACATCCCCGCTGGCATCGCGCAGACGAGCCACGAGAAGAACCGGGAGACGAACAACCTGTGAGCATCCTCAACGAACCTCAGGGTGCCGCGGCAGCAGAGTCCCACTACGCGGATGAGCTGCCGGTAAGGCGCAAGCAACCCGGCAACGTCGTGATCAAGTGGCTCACCACCACCGACCACAAGACGATCGGCACGCTGTATCTGGTCACGTCGTTCGCGTTCTTCCTGATCGGCGGCGTCATGGCGCTGCTGATGCGCGCCGAGCTGGCGCGGCCGGGTCTACAGATCCTGTCGAGCGAGCAGTTCAACCAGGCGTTCACGATGCACGGCACGATCATGCTGCTGATGTTCGCGACGCCCCTGTTCGCCGGTTTCACGAACTGGATCATGCCGCTCCAGATCGGCGCGCCCGACGTGGCGTTCCCGCGGCTGAACATGTTCGCCTACTGGCTCTACCTGTTCGGCTCGACCATCGCGGTCGGCGGCTTCCTCACCCCGCAGGGTGCGGCCGACTTCGGCTGGTTCGCCTACAGCCCGCTGTCGGACGCGGTCCGCTCGCCCGGCATCGGCGCCGACATGTGGATCATGGGTCTGGCCTTCTCCGGCTTCGGCACGATCCTCGGCGCGGTCAACTTCATCACCACGATCATCTGCAT
>NZ_JBSFCQ010000020.1:0-167791 GCF_053891435.1 Streptomyces sp. NPDC002276
GACTGTCCTCCACGACCACACACCGCTCCGGCGCCACACCCATCTGCTCGGCGGCATACAGGAACCCCTGAAACGCACGGCGTTTTTAGGGGCGCGGGGAACTGCGCGGCCCGCCCCCACCGGCCCGCACCCGGCATCAGTCCAGATAACCCCTGAGCTGATCCGCAAATGCGTGATCCCGCAGCTTGTTCAGAGTCTTCGACTCGATCTGCCGTATCCGCTCCCGGGTCACCCCGAAGATCCGCCCGATCTCCTCCAGCGTGCGCGGACGCCCATCAGCCAAGCCGTAACGCAGCTGCACAACCTTCCGCTCCCGCTCTCCCAGCGTCGACAGGACCGCCTCCAGGTGCTGCCTGAGGAGGATGAACGCCGCCGACTCCACGGGACTCGTCGCGTCGCCGTCCTCGATCAGGTCGCCGAGGGCGACGTCGTCCTCCTCCCCCACCGGCGCGTGCAACGACACCGGCTCCTGAGCCAGCCGTAGAACCTCGCTGACCCGCTCCGGCGCGAGGTCGAGGTGGTCGGCGACCTCCTCCGGCGTCGGCTCGTAGCCGCGCTCCTGGAGCATCCGGCGCTGGACGCGGACGACCCGGTTGATCAACTCGACGACGTGCACCGGGACGCGAATCGTGCGGGCCTGGTCGGCGAGGGCCCGGGACATGGCCTGCCGGATCCACCACGTGGCGTACGTCGAGAACTTGTAGCCCCGGGCGTAGTCGAATTTCTCAACTGCCCTGATCAGGCCGAGGTTTCCCTCCTGCACGAGGTCGAGCATGGTCAGCCCGCGCCCGACGTACCGCTTGGCGACGGACACGACGAGCCGCAGGTTCGCCTCGATCAGGCGGCGCTTGGCCATCCGGCCCATGACGACCAACTTGTCCAGGTCGAGGGCGAGTTGGCTGTCCAGGTCGACGGCGCTGCCGAGCCGTTCCTCGGCGAACAGGCCGGCCTCGACGCGGCGGGCGAGTTCGACCTCCTCGGCCGCGGTGAGGAGAGGGATGCGGCCGATCTCGCGCAGGTACTGGCGGAACAGGTCCGAGGAGGGCGCGCCGTTGTCGGCGACCCGGCTGCGGGGGCGTACGGCGGGCTCGGGGGCCTCGGCGGTCTCCACCGCTTCGGCCGTCGGTTCTTCGAGCTCGGGCGGGCTCTCCGAGTCCGCGTTTTCCGGGTGGTGCGCGGCACGGCTCTGCGGAGGGACGGTCGCGAGGACATCGGTCTCCGCGTCCGGTTCCGCGCCGTCCGTCGTGCTGGTCTCGGTCTGGTCGAGGGTCTGGGTCTGCACGGGGGCGACCTCCAGGATGATCGCTGCCAGGGGGTACGGCAGCGGTACTTCAGGGGCGGAGTGGGCGGCCTCGCCGCAATCCGTCCCGTACTCGATGAGCGGAACCGCGGGGGTGAAGGACCCGCTGGGGACGGATCGGCCGCGCTCCGAGGACTCAGGCACCGGAACCCAGTGTGGAGTACGACACATCGCCGCCACGAGGGGCGTGCGGTGACTTTTTGAGTCCGTTCCGTAACTACGCGCTCAGAGCGCTGTGGCGCCGTGCACCTGGAGTGCCTGGTCGTACTGCTGAAGAACCCACAACTCGTTCTGTACGGCGGCCAGTTCGGCCGAGTCGCCATGGCTGCCGAGGCGGGTGAGCGCGCCCTGGATGTCGTGGATCCGGCGTACTACGGCTCTTCGGCGGACGGTGACGAGCTGCTCGCCCGCGTAGTTCTCGTCGACCGTGCGGCGCAGGATGGCCTCCACGGCGAGCTCGGTGACCATCGCGCGGACCGCGTCGTCCGGTGCCGCCTCGCGGACCCGGACCAGATAGTCCTGGGCGTCCTGGAGGCCGTACTCGGCGCCGCCCGCCTCGATGATCGCCTCGCGTACGGCCGCGTAGGGCGCGGCGGTGAACTCGTCGACGCCGTACGCGTCGAAGGCCGGGGAGACCAACTCGGGGCGCTGGAGGGCGAGTTTGAGGAGTTCGCGCTCGGTGGCGAAGACCGGGTTGCGGAGGGTGAGGGCGGGGCCGCCGGTGGGACCGCGGGGGGCGGTGTCGTACTGCTGCTGGGCGCCGCCCCCTGCCGGTGCCGGGCCCTTCCCGCCGCGGTCGCGGGCCCAACGGGCCAGCTGGGCAACCCTCTTGACCACGAACTGGGTGTCGAGGATGCCGAGCATGCCGGCGAGCTGGACGGCGACCTCGTGCTGGGCGCCGCTGTTCTTGATGCGGGCGACGATGGGGGCGGCCTCGTCCAGGGCGGAGGCGCGGCCGGCGGGGGTGTCGAGGTCGTAGCGGACGACGATCTGGCGGAGCGCGAACTCGAAGAGCGGGGTGCGGGGTTGGACCAGGTCGGCGACCGCCTGGTCGCCCTTGGCGAGGCGGAGTTCGCAGGGGTCCATGTTGTCGGGCGCGATCGCGATGTACGTCTCGGCGGCGAACTTCTGGTCGTCCTCGAAGGCGCGCAGGGCCGCCTTCTGGCCGGCCGCGTCGCCGTCGAAGGTGAAGATCACGCGCGCCGAGCCGTTGTCCATCAGGAGCCTGCGGAGGATCTTGATGTGGTCGCCGCCGAAGGCCGTGCCGCAGGTCGCGATGGCCGTCGTCACTCCGGCGAGGTGGCAGGCCATGACGTCCGTGTAGCCCTCGACCACGACCGCGCGGGAGGACTTGGCGATGTCCTTCTTCGCGAGGTCGATGCCGTAGAGGACCTGGGACTTCTTGTAGATCGCGGTGTCGGGCGTGTTGAGGTACTTCGGGCCGTTGTCCGACTCGTAGAGCTTCCTCGCGCCGAAGCCGACGACCTCGCCGCCGATGTCGCGGATCGGCCACATCAAACGGCCGCGGAAGCGGTCGATGGGGCCGCGGCGGCCCTCCTGGGAGAGGCCGGAGAGAAGGATCTCCTTGTCGCTGAAGCCCTTGCCGCGGAGGTATTTGGTGAGGTGGTCCCAGCCCTGGGGGCTGTAGCCGACGGAGAAGTGCTCGGCGGCCGACTGGTCGAAGCCGCGCTCGGCGAGGAACTTGCGGCCGGTGTCCGCCTCGGGGCTGACGGCGAGCTGCTCCACGTAGAAGTCGGCGGCCACCTTGTGGGCCTCGACCAGGCGGATGCGCTCGCCGCGCTGGTTGGCGGGGTTGTACCCGCCCTCCTCGTACCGCAGCGTGATGCCGGCCTGGGCGGCCAGGCGCTCGACCGACTCCGAGAAGGTGAGGTGGTCGACCTTCATCACGAACGTGATGGTGTCGCCGCCCTCCTGGCAGCCGAAGCAGTGGAAGAGCCCCTTGCTCGGGCTGACCTGGAAGGACGGCGACTTCTCGTCGTGGAACGGGCAGAGGCCCTTGAGGTTGCCGCCGCCCGCGTTCCGCAGCTGGAGGTACTCGGACACCACGGCGTCGATCGGGACCGCGTCCCGAACCGCCTTCACGTCCTCGTCGTTGATCCGTCCAGCCACGCGTGAATTCTACGGGGCCGGACTGACACCAGTGACGACCAGAACCTCTAGACGGCCAGGCTGTCCAGTGGAACGTGTGGGTCCGCGAGGGCCTCGGTGTCCACGCGGGCCCGGGAGCGGATGAGCTGCTGGATGGGCTCTGTGACGTCCCACACATTCACATTCATCCCGGCCAGCACGCGTCCCTCCTTCAACCAGAAGGCGATGAACTCCCGCTTGCCCGCGTCTCCCCGGATCACCACTTCGTCGTAGGAGCCCGGGGGCGCCCAGCCGGAGTACTCCATACCCAAGTCGTACTGGTCGGAGAAGAAATAGGGCACGCGGTCGTAGGTGACGTCCTTGCCGAGCATCGCGCGGGCCGCCGCCGGGCCGCCGTTGAGGGCGTTGGCCCAGTGCTCCACCCGCAGCCGGGTGTCGAACAGGGCGTGGTGGAAGGCGGCCACGTCACCGGCCGCGTAGATGTCGGGGTCGGAGGTGCGCAGCCGTTCGTCGACCGCGATGCCGCCGCCGTGCGCGCGGTCGGCGAGTTCCAGTCCGGCCGCCTCGGCGAGCGCGGTGCGCGGGGCCGCGCCGATCGCCGCGAGGACGTCGTGCGCGGGGTGCTCCTCGCCGTCGTCCGTGCGGGCCGCGAGGACCATGCCGTCCTGGCCGACGATCTCGGTGAGTTTGGCGCCGAAGTGGAAACGCACGCCGTGCTCGGCGTGCAGGTCGGCGAAGAGCTGGCCCAGTTCGGGGCCGAGGACTCCGTGCAACGGTGTCTGCGAGGGTTCTACGACGGTCACCTCGGCGCCGTACTCGCGGGCCGCCGCCGCGACCTCCAGGCCGATCCAGCCGCCGCCGGCGATCACCAGATGGCCGTTGTCCCGGCCCAGGGAGGCGAGGACGCCCTTGAGGCGCTCGGCGTGCGAGAGACGGCGCAGGTGGTGGACGCCCGCGAGGTCCGTGCCCGGGATGTCGAGGCGGCGGGGCTCGGAGCCGGTGGCGATGAGCAACTTGTCGTAGTGGACAAGGGTTCCGTCGTCTCCGAAGCGGACCGTCTTCGCCGTACGGTCGATGGCGTCGACGGTCTGGCCGAGGTGCAGCTCGATGTCATTGCGCGCGTACCAGGCGGGTTCGTGGACGAAGACGCTGTCGCGCTCCTCTTTACCGAGGAGGTAGCCCTTGGACAACGGCGGACGCTCGTACGGGTGGTCGCGTTCGTCGCAGATCAGTATCACGCGGCCGGTGAAGCCCTCCGCTCGGAGCGCCTCGGCCGCCTTGGCGCCGGCCAGGCCTCCTCCGACGATGACGAATGTCTGATCCGCGTCGACCACTTGATGCCTCCTCGTAAGGGTGCCGCCATATGCGAGCGTCCCGCACGCAGGGTGATGCGGGAAGGGGGTGTGGCCCGATCAGGCCACGGAGGGTCACATTCGGGCTTGTTTCGCGTCACTGTGCCCCAGTGATGTGAGATGCGCGTGAAGAGACCGCGCCGACGCGTCGGTCAATGACGCGATCTGATCGACGATCACCCGCTTGCGGGCGCGGTCGTCGGGCGCCTCGTCGAACTGGGCGCGGAACTGCGGCTCCAGGCCGTCGGGGGCGCGTGCGGTCAGCGCCCGCGCCAGCTCGGCGACGACGATCCGCTCGTCCGCGCGGATGCGCTCCTGCTCCGCGCGCTGCATCACGTACCGGTCGGCGACCGCCTTGAGGACCGCGCATTCCAGCCGTGCCTCGTGCGGTACGACGAGTTCGGCGTCGTAGCGGGTGAGGCGGCCGGTGCCGTACCTCGCGCGCGTGGCGGCCTCGGCGGCCAGGCAGAAGCGGCCGATGAGCTGGCTGGTGGCGTCCTTGAGGCGGGCCTGCGCGACCGCCGAGCCGTCGTAGCCGTGCGGCCACCACGGTTCGTTCTGGAGCCGGTCCAGCGCCTCGGCGAGTTCTTCGGGGGCCGTGTCCGCGGGGACGTAGCGGCCGACGGCCACCTTGAAGATCTCCTGGCGTTCCGGTTCGGCGTGCAGGCAGTTGGGGTCGATGTGGCCCGCGTGCAGGCCGTCCTCGACGTCGTGCACGGAGTACGCCACGTCGTCCGACCAGTCCATGACCTGGGCCTCGAAGCACGTGCGGGTGCCGGGGGTGCCCTTGCGGACCCAGTCGAAGACGGGTCTGTCGTCCTCGTAGACGCCGAACTTGGGGGACTTGGGGGTGGTGGGGTGCGCGCCTCGCGGCCAGGGGTACTTGGTGGCGGCGTCGAGGGTGGCTCGGGTGAGGTTGAGGCCCACGCTCACCAACTCGCCGGTCCTGTCGCTCTTTACGAAGCGCTTCGGTTCGATGCGGGTGAGGAGTCTCAGGGACTGGGCGTTGCCCTCGAAGCCGCCGCAGTCGTCCGCGAATTCGTTCAGTGCCTGTTCGCCGTTGTGACCGAAGGGTGGGTGACCCAGGTCGTGGGAGAGGCAGGCGGCTTCCACGAGGTCCGGGTCGCAGCCCAGGGCCGCGCCCAGTTCTCGGCCCACCTGGGCGCATTCCAGGGAGTGGGTGAGGCGGGTGCGGGGGCTGGCGTCCCAGGCCTGGCTGCGGGTTCCCGGGGTGACCACCTGGGTTTTGCCGGCGAGGCGGCGTAGGGCGGCGGAGTGCAGTACGCGGGCGCGGTCGCGTTGGAAAGCGGTGCGGCCCGGGCGCTTGTCGGGCTCTGTTGCCCAGCGGTCGACTGATGTCGGGTCGTAGGGGTTCGGTGCTGTTGTGCCGTCCATGCTTCGACAGTAAGCGGCGGTAGTGACAATTCGGGAGTTGCGGGGCGCCTATGCGTCTGCCGGGTGCGGATTCGTTTGCGGGTGCGGGTGCGTGGGGGCTGGGCGCGCAGTTCCTCGCGCCCCTAAAAGCACACCTCCCGTAGGGACTAAGCCGACGCCAGTTCCTGTGCCGTCGTCATGGGAGTTGCCAACGCCTGGTCGTAGCGGTGGAGGACCAGCCTCGCCATCGCCGGGTGGGCTCCCAGAGGGGCCGACGCGATCCAGGGAGCCGTCTCCGCGCACTGTGTGGCGAAGCGGCCGGGGGCGGTGAAGCAGGACGCCACCGCGACCCTGTGGTGGCCTCTCGCGGCGAGGGCGCGGATCGCCGCGGCGACCGTGGGGGTCGCCGCCGAGGCGTACGCGGGGAGCACGGGGACTCCCAGACGGTCGGCGAGGAGTTGGGCCGTGTGGTTGGAGTCCAGCTTGGATTCCGGGTCCCTGGAGCCTGCCGCTGCCAGGACCACCGCGCTGCCCCGGCGGGGCTGCTCGGGCCAACCCGCCTCCACCAGGCGGTCGTACAACGTCTCCACCAGGAGGGGGTGCGCGCCCAAAGGGGGTGCCACGCGCGCGCGTGCCTGTGCCTCCGCCGCCATTTCCGGGATGTCGCGCTTCACGTGGTAGCCGCGGGCCAGGAGGAGCGGGACGAGGACGGCGTCCGTGGGGCCGAGGGCCGTGAGGGTGTCCGGGAGGCTGGGCTCGTTGAGTTCGATGTGGCCCAGGTGGACGGGGAGGCCGGGGCGCAGTTCGCCGACGCGTTCCACGAGGGCTCGTACGGTGCTCAGGGCGCGCGGGTCGCGGCTGCCGTGGGCGACCAGGACGAGCGGGGGCGGGCCGGGGCGGCGGTCGCCGTTCAGGGAGACACGGCTGAGCTGACTGGCGAGTTGGCTGCTGATCCGGTTCATGAGATGCGCCGTACTGTCGAGGGTCGTGGAGTCGTCGTGGGGAAGATGCGACGCCGTCATGGAGTGATGGTGGCGGTGGGAGGTTGCCGCCCCGTTGCACGGGAATGACGGGTTTTTTCCGGGGGTTCACGGTGGGGTCCGGGTGGTGTGTGAGGCGACGTGACCTGCGGCTTCCGGGTTCACAGTGAAGCCGGTCACACTGCGGGCGGCGAACCGGACGACGGTGCGGCGCGTCTGTGACTGTCGGAACCGAACGGGGAGGGGCCCTTCTCATGCGTCGCCTGAAACTCCACAGACCGCGCCTGCCACGCACGCGTGCCGGGTGGCGCCGGCTCGTGCAGGGGGTGGCCCTCGGGTGTGTCCTCGCGCTGCTTCCGGCGACCTGGCTGTGGCTGGCGACGGCGGACCGGCTGCGGACGCTTCAGGACGCGCCGCGTACCGATGTGGCCGTGGTCTTCGGGGCCGGGCTGTGGGACGGCGAGCCGTCGCCGTATCTCGCGCACCGGCTGGACGCGGCGGCCACGCTGTACCGGGAGGGCCGGGTGAGGGTCGTCCTGGTGACCGGTGACAACAGCCGCAAGGACTACGACGAGCCGGACGCGATGCGTGTCTACCTGGCCAAGCACGGGGTGCCCCGCGCGCGCGTGGTGACCGATTACGCCGGTTTCGACACCTGGGACTCCTGTGTCCGCGCCAAGAAGATCTTCGGCGTCGACAAGGCCGTGCTCATCAGCCAGAAGTTCCACATCCGGCGGGCGGTCGCACTCTGCGAGGCGGCGGGCGTCGACTCGTACGGCGTCGGGGTCGACGAGGCGCACAACGCGACCTGGTACTACGGCGGTACCCGCGAGGTGTTCGCGGCGGGCAAGGCGGCGCTGGACGTGGTGATCCATCCCGATCCGCAGTTCCTCGGGCCGAAGGAGAAGGGGGTCGCGCGGGCGCTGGCCTCCGGCGGCAACTGAGGTCCGTTCAGCGGTAGTTGTGCCAGTCGCCGCCCTCGATCGGTGTGCCGTGGGTGCGCAGGGCGGCGGTGACGGCGGGGGCCGCGAGGTACACCCACGCGCGTACGGCCGTGCCGTCGGCGTCGCGGGTCACCGGGCGTTCGACGCGCTCGTAGAGGTTGCGCGGGTCGCCGGGGGCGTAGTCCTCAAGTCGGTCCAGGGCGAGGAGGAGCCCAGGGTAGGACTCGGGGCGCGCGGTGACGAGTTCGCCGACGACCACCGAGCCGGGCTCCTCGAAGGCGTACGGGTAGCCGGGGCCTTCGTAGAGGACGGCGCCGTGCAGGCGTCCCGGCTCCTCCGACTCCGTGTGGCCGCGCAGGAAGATGTCGTGGTTGGGCTCGCCGGGGCGGAGGGTGCCGTAGACGAAGAAGGGGAGGGGGGTCGTCATCACTCTCATTCGACGCCGAGGATTCCCGGGAATCCGCCTACAACCATCGGCGGACCACGCGGGTCTTCTGCTGTGAACCGTGAGGATTTTCGATTCGCGTGGGTCAGGAGTCCTGCAACTCCCGAGCCCCAGAGCTGATATGGACTGACATGTCTACGTATGCCGGGGCGACGGAGCGGGTGCTCATCCCGCCCCAGAGCCGAAAAGCACCAAGACACGCCTCCCTCAGTTTACAGCAAAGGCCTTCATTGCAGCGGCGGTTGTACGCCATCGACGGAATGCGGCTGCTCGCCGCCCTGTTCGTGGCCGCGCACCACTACGCCGGCACCCGACGGGTCGACCAGCCGGGCAACTCGATCTGGGGCCGGCCGGTGTCCGAGATCATGCCGACGGTGTTCCGGTTCTCGGCCTACGGCTGGATCGGCGTCGAGATGTTCTTCGTGATCAGCGGCTTCGTGATCTGCATGTCCTGCTGGGGCCGTACCCCACGGCAGTTCTTCACCTCGCGGGTGATCCGGCTCTATCCGGCGTACTGGTTCGCCATCGTCTTCACCACCTGCGTCCTGGTGACTCTGCCCGGTGTGTGGGGGCGGCAGACGCTGCGGACGATCCTGCTCAACTTCACGATGCTGCAAGCCGGTTCGGGTGTCCCGAACGTCGACGGCGTGTACTGGACCCTCTGGTCGGAGCTGCGTTTCTACCTGCTCTTCATGGCCGTCGTCGTCACCGGCCTGACCTACCGCAAGGTCGTCCTCTTCTGCTGCTTCTGGGGCGCCGCCGCGATGATCGCCCCGGCCGCGGGGTTCCGGCCGCTGACCCTGGCGATCAATCCGGACGGCGCCTGGTACTTCATCGCCGGCCTGGCGCTGTACCTCATGTACCGCTTCGGCCAGGACATGTTGCTGTGGGGCATCCTCGGACTGGCCTCGCTGATGGGCCAGTTGGAACTCGGACACCGGATCGACTCCGTCGAGCACGTCTCCAGCTGGCGCGCGAGCATCGTCCTCTTCACCGTGTTCATCCTGGTGATGGCAGCCATCGCGCTCGGCGCGACCGACCGCATCCGCTGGAAGTGGCTCACCACGGCCGGAGCGATGACGTATCCGTTCTATCTGCTGCACTACGCGGCCGGTACGACGGTCATCAACCGTTTCCACGACACCATGGACCCCCGGCTGCTGGTCGCCTCCGTCATCTCCGGTTTCCTGGTGCTGAGTTGGCTCGTCCACCGGCTGGTGGAGCGGCCCGTGGCCCGGCTGCTGAAGGGCGGTCTCGACACGTCGTTCGCGCGGCTGCGCAACTCGGCGAACAGCCCCTGAGCCCTGAGACCCAGGTCACATTCGTCCATGTCACAGGAGCCCGGGCCGTCTCGTCTCGTGGGTGTAGCCACTGACGACGACAGCCCACGGAGGGCATCATGGACGCACGACTGAACTTCTTCGCCAGCCCGACCGCCGGCAAGGCCGCCAAGCAGTTCATGGCGGTCGGCAGGTCGCTCAAGCAGTCCGAACTGCCGGTACTGACGCAGGAGTTGGTGGCGTTGCGGGTCAGCCAGATCAACGGCTGCGCCGTCTGCATCGACATGCACAGCAAGGAGGCCGCGGTCGCCGACGAGACCCCGGTCCGGCTGAACCTGCTCGCGGCCTGGCGCGAGGCCACGGTCTTCACCGAGGCCGAACGGGCCGCGCTGGCACTGGCGGAGGAGGGGACCCGGGTCGCGGACGCGGCCGGCGGGGTGAGCGACGAGGTGTGGGCGCACGCGGCCAAGCACTACGACGACGAGCAGCTCACCTCGCTGGTCATCCTGATCTCCTTCATGAACTCGGTGAACCGGCTGAACATCATCACCCGACAGCCGTGCGCGGGCGACTACAAGCCCGGCGTCCTCGGCTGAACCGCTCCCGCACCGACCAGGACAAGGAGATCCCCGCGTGAGCGAGACCGACCGGAAGGCCCAGGAGTTCGAGGAGCTGCGACCGCTGCTGTTCTCGATCGCCTATCGGATCCTGGGCAGTGTGGGCGAGGCCGAGGACGCGGTGCAGGAGACCTGGCTGCGCTACGACGGCACGACGACCCGGCCCACCTCGACCAAGTCGTTCCTGTCGGCCACGGTCACGCGGATCTCCATCGACGTCCTGCGTTCGGCGCGGGTACGGCGGGAGGAGTACGTCGGGCCCTGGTTCCCGGAGCCGCTGCTGAGCGACCCGTACCAGGATCCGGCGCGGTCGGTGGAGCTCGCCGACTCGGTGTCGATGGCGGCGCTCCTGCTGCTGGAGCAACTCAGCCCGCTGGAGCGGGCGGTGTTCGTGCTGCGGGAGGTGTTCGCCTTCGGCTTCGACGAGATCGCCACGACGGTCGACCGTTCGGAGTCGGCATGCCGGCAGCTGCTGGTGCGGGCGCGGCGGCACATGGCGGACAAGCGGCCCCGGTTCGCCGCGGACCGGCAGGAGCGGCAGGAGCTGGCGACCCGGTTCTTCGACGCGCTGAAGGACGGTGACGTGGGCGGACTGCGTGAACTGCTCGCCGCCGACGTGCAGTTCGTCGGGGACGGCGGCGGAAAGGCCCCGCAGCTGGCCAAGGCCGTCATGGGCGCGGAGAACGTGGCCCGGGTGCTCGGTACGGTCTTCCCCTGGCTGATCCGGATCGATGTGTCGTTCGAGCCGCACGAGGTCAACGGCCAGCCCGGCGCGGTCTTCCGGGACCGCGACGGCAAGGTGCTCCACGCCCTGGCCATCGACGTGCTCGACGGCCAGATCCAGACCATCCGCGCGGTGATCAACCCCGACAAGCTCACCCACCTCGGCCCGGTCGCCGACGCCTGGGCCGTCGACCGTGAGCTGAGGCGGGCCCGACGGGGCTGATCCGCCGGTCACTCCGGCCCGCCCGCCAGGTCGGCCGTCTCCAGGTACACCTCGGCCAGCACCTGCAACTCGGTACCGTCCGCGGTGAGTTGCTCGCCCGGTCGCAGCCGTCCGGTCAGGTCGTCCGGACGGCCCGGGACCGTCACGGTGCGCGCGACTGTCTCCTCTCCACCCCCCAACGCCCACCACTCCCCCGCGAGTTGGGCGGTCAGTACCTGGTCGAAGTCCGGTGGGCCGGTGAGGACATGGGCCAGGTAGAGCTGTTCGCGGCCGAAGAGGACGTACCGGAGGGTGCGGGGTTCGGCGGCCGGGTGGCCGACGTACACCGTCTCCTCGATCGTGACGCTCACCTCCCCCAGCGGCTCGCCGTCCCTTCCGAAGCGGCCGAAGTACAGGTCGGCCGTACAAGTGGCGCCCGGTTCCAGGTCCTTGAGGAGGAGGGTGCGCGGGCGGGCGGTGAACAGGGCCGACGTGCCGTAGCGCTTGCGGGCCGTGCGGTAGGTGTCCGTGTCCAGGGTCACCCGCAGGACGGCCTGGAAGTCGTGGGGTGCGGTGAACGTGGGCATGTGGACTGCGTAGATGGTGTCCGTGCCGAGCAACAGCAGTCCGTGGAGGGCGAGTTCGGGGCTCGGGCTCACCATGTCAGGGCCGGGTCCGGGTCCGGGCTCTTCGGGAGCTGTCTGCACACGAACCCGGCGAGGAACACGTCCTCCGGTGCGGTGACGGTGCTCTGCGCCGCCGAGCCGGTCTCCTGGTAGGCCACCCAGCGCAGTTGGAGGTCGTAGCCGTACTGGACGACCAGCACCTTGGCGAAGCGGCCCTCCGTCGTGCGGACGGCGAACACGTCCCCGCTGACGAGTTGGTTGCCCGGGTTCGGGCTGCCGTTGAGGGGTGTGGTGGCGTAGGTGAGGGCCGACAGGCGGTGGCCGTCGAAGGCGTCGTAGTCGACCTGGCCGAGGTTGACGATTCCGGCGCGGGAGCTGGGGACCAACTGGGCGCTCGTCTCCGTCATCCACTCCCACCAGAGGTCGGCGGTGTTCATGTCGCCGCCCGCGATGCCGTTGTCGAGGTCCAGGGTCCAGGTGCCGTGGAGGGTGGTCTCGCCGGGGGTCTCGGTGTAGCCGGTGGCCTGGCGGATCAGTTCGATGTTGCGGGCCAGGGCTACCGATTCGACGTAGGACGGGCAGCGGCCGTGCGGTGGGGTGGCGCCGTCGCTGAGCGGGGTGACGCCCGCCGAGAGGCGCCAGGCGCGGGAGCCGAAGAGTTCCATCGGCGGGTCCAGCCAGGGGCGGACGACGGAGACGACCCGGTACTCGAAGGCGAGGGAGAAGACCGAGTCGTCGGTGGCGCGGTCGCCGAAGGCCGACTTGAGTTCCGTCGGCGCCTGGGCGGCCAGGGTGCGGAACACCGGCTCCGGGAGGACGACTCTCGACCAGGGGTCGTCCAGGGCGCCGTCGGGTGAGTAGTAAGTGGGCGCGAAACGCGTGCCGTTGGGGGCGGTCGTGTACTGGTCGGGGAGGTTGGGGTTGAAGGTGTCGCGGTGTCTTTTCCAGATGCCGGAGGGGGCCTTGGAGGCGAGTTCGGAGGTCTCGCGCAGGGCGTCCTCGACCTCAGCCTTGTGGCCCGCGGTCTGCCAGGCGTCCATGGCGTCGTCCCTGGCCTGGCGGAGCCGCGGTTCGTCGACGTGGGTCCAGTGGTCGCGTGCCGCCGGGTCGGCCGACATGGCCGCCGCCTGCTCCGCCTGGTGGTAGTCCGTGTCGGCCTGGAGCCAGGCCTGGCGTGCCGTGCGGTAGTCGCGCAGAGCGGGCGAGGGGACGAACACGCCGTCGGGGCCGGTGTCGTAGAGGTAGTCAACCGCCGTGTCGTAGCGCTGGTGTTCCTCGGGGGTGAGGGTGGAGCGGGCCAGGTCGGCGCCGAGCACCTCGCCGTAGACGCTCCACAGGTGGGTGGTGGCCGGGGGTGACCAGACGGGCTGGGTGGGGATGCGGTTGACGAGTTCGCAGAACTCGGACCAGACCGTGGCCCGGGCCGTGTCCAGGGCGCCGCCGAAGCGGAACGTGCTGTCCTGGTGGACGACCGGTGTCACCGGTACGCCGACCAGGTGATCGGGGTCGGTGAGCAGGTTCCGGAAGTAGGCGCCCAGGCCGAACATGGCGGCCGCGTCCACGGGGGACGCGGCCCACACCGTCTCGGTATCGCTCATAACTGGCCGCCGCCCTATACCAGTTGGTCGGGGTCGAGGCCGTCGAGCAGGTCGGGGGTCTTGCCCAGCAGGTGGTTGACGAAGCCGACGATCTGCATGCCGGGGACGGTGATGGTGGCACCGTCGTTCTCGGAGTGGAAGTGCTGGTCCGACTCGGAGTGGCTGTAGCTGCCCCGGACGGTGAACGGGCCCCAGCCGACACTGGCGTTGACCGACACGGAACTCTGGTGGGTCTGCAACGCCTGCGCCAGCGAGGCGGAGTGGATGGTGAGGTTCCTGATGAACAGGGCCTGGAGCGGATAGCCGATGAAGCGGCCCTGGGGCGGGTTGCCGCCGTCGGACGGCATCTCGTCGTAGTTCCAGCCCTGCCCCTTCCTCAGGTCCCAGCCGCGGTTCTCCAGGAACTCCGGGTAGAACCAGGGCCGTACGACCTGCACCTGGGCCATCTCGAAGGACATCGAGAAGTCGTCGACCTGGTAGTTCTCGCTGTAGTCCTGGGAGTTGGACGTCACGCCCGCATTCGCGCTCCACAGACCGAAGTTGAGGCCTCCGCCCGCCGACCAGGACGTGGTCTCGTAGTGGCTGTGGGAGTCCACCATCTGGTGGTACATCGAGTACGCGGTCCAGCCGCTGGAGGTGGCGAAGTCACCGGGGACGACGGTCGTGTAGTAGAAGGACTGGCCCGGGCCCAGCGCGTTGGTGTTGGCCTCCTCGTAGAAGCGCTCCAGGTTGCGCTTCCACAGCAGCATCGACTTCTCGGTGGTCTGGTCGATGTAGGCGTTGATCTCCTCGACCTCGTTGCGGTACCCGCTCGACGTCCAGTCGTCCATCGCGGCGGCCACCTGCATCGAGTACAGCTGCGCGTTGGCCGCCCAGTCCGCGACCGCCTGCTTGCCGGACTCTCCTACGGCGGCCTGCGCGGCGATCCGCTTGTTGTTGTACGCCAGGGCGGCCGTGACGTACGCCTGCATGCACGCCTTGTAGGCCTTGAGCATGGGGCTGTCCTCGGTGACCTGCTTCTCCTGCTCGGTGACGATGTCCTTCACCGTGCGGGTCACTCTCAACAGGCCCCGGAACCGGTCGAGTTTGGCCTTCTGGTCGTCGGTGAGCTGGTCGTCGACGACCTTGGAGAACTTGAGGATCTGGCCGTAGATCTCGCTCAGCCGGGCACCGCTCGCGTTGCGCCACACCCCGTCCTGGCGGCCCGAGGAGTACGCCGACGTCACGTCCGGGATGAAGTCGATCAGCGAGGAGAAGTTGTACGCCTGCTGGAGCAGGAGCTTGTCCTCCGCCGCCGTGGCGCCGGTGCCGATGCCCTGCGCGGCGAACGCGAAGTCCGCCTCCTGGTACGGCAGTCCGGGCATGCACCAGGTGATGAAGCTGGACTTGGCCGGCGGGACGCTGCCGTCGCCGCCGGTGAGCACGTTGTACATCTGGTCGCGGAACGTCCGCCCCAGATCCCCCAGTTGGTATCCCATGCCCCCGTCCTGCCCGGGTCATATGACACCTATACGGCAGCTTGCGGGCATTCACCCGGATCAGTGAATCATCGGCTATCTCAGGTGGCGATCTCAGGTGGAGGCCTCGATGTTCCGCATGACGGACGCGAGGGAGTCGTAGTAGTTCGTGGCGGTCGCGTAGCCCGCGTCCGCGACCGCCCGGGCGAAGGCGTACGGGTCGTCGGTGTGGTCGAACGCGGGGGCGTAACGGGCGTTGTTCCGCAGGTAGTCGCCGTGGGCCGTGAAGGACTCCTCGGGGCTGGCGTAGACGCGGAACCAGTCGCGGACGACGTACAGGTACTTGCCGTCGGGGCGCTGGGTCACCGAGATCACCTCGGGGAACTGCACGTCGGGCCGGTCCAACACCTCCTGGGTCCTGAGCAGTTGACGGGTCTCCAGCGGGTCGGTCGCCTTCGCCTTGATGCCGAAGAAGTTGTTGCCGGGCGCGGCCGTGCCCCAGCCGGACTCCAGGGCCGCCTGGCCGAGCGTGACCAGGGCGGGCACTCCGGTCGCCGTCTCACTGGCGGTGGCGAACTCGCCGTAGGACTGCCGGAATTGGGCCGCCTTGCTCGAACTCGGGGGTGCGGTGGGCGCGTTGGACCAGATCGCGTCGTAGGGGCCGGTGAGGCCGGGCCACTGGTCGGCGGTGGTGAGCGGGTAGCCGTCCTGCTGTCTCTCGGTGTGCCAGTCGATGGCCGTGTACTCGGTGCCCTTGAAGAAGTACGCGCGTCCGTTGCCGGGGTTGAGCGCGCCGTCGATGCCCTCGCCGATCCAGTCGGCGGCGACTCCGGTCCAGCCGTCGGCGATGAGCCTGGGGTAGCCGGGGTCCTGACGGTCGGCGGCGATGTCGTAGCGGACGTACTGGGGGCCGCTGAAGAAGTAGAGCTTTCCGTCGGCCCAGTTCATGGCCGCGTCGACGGTGTCGAAGGAGAGGCCGGTCCAGTTGTCGCGGATCGGTAGCGGGTAGCCGTCGTCGACGGTCTGGGTGGCGAACGGGATCCGGACGTACTCCGTGCCCCGGAACACGTAGAGGTGGGCCTGGCCCAGGTCGACGGCCGCGTCGATGCCGTCCTCCCAGCCGGGCGGCAACCCGCCCCAGGCCGTGCCGAGTTGCCAGTCCCGCGCCGGGTCGGCCGCGTCCGCGTCGAGGTCGTACGTGGACACGCCGGCCCCGACGGTGAAGTACGCCTTGTCCACACTCATGCCGGGATGCATGCTCCGCCGGGGCCGTTCTCATGGCACGGGACGCGTTCCCGTTCGGGTGAATCAGGGCGTGATTCACGTGGCGTCACCGAGGTGGCATGCCGTTTTCAGTGATCGTTTGAGGCGTTGAACCGACCGACGTGCCCGTTTTCCGGCACGTCCCTCGCAAGAACCTTGGGAGTAGTCATGCGTATGCGTTCCGCCCTGACCACGTCCGTCCTCGCCGTCGGCATCCTGCTCGGCGGTGCCGGTGCCGCCCTCGCCCACGGCGACGACAACGGGGTCGTCCAGGGCACCGGCTCTCAGGGCTCCGGGCACACCGAGAACACCATGTTCGCCGGGGTCATCGACCACGTCGGTCCCGTCTACTCCTCGACCAGCAAGACCGACCACGAGTGGGACCGCGGTACGTTCCAGGGCATCTTCGGTTACTGACACGTCCACCCGGCGCCGGTCCGGGTAGCGCGTCGGGCCATCAGTGACGGTGCGGAGGGGGCGGCCGACCTGTGTCGGCCGCCCCCTTCTCGCTGTCCGCGCTCAGCCGCCGCCTAGCGCGGTCAGCGGTCGCGCCTCCCGTGCCTCCTTCAACGCCCGCCCCCACCACACGAGTTGGTCGAGCATCACCTTCGCCGCCGCGTCCGGGCCCGAGGGGTCCTTGAGGAGGCCGCGGTCGTCGAAGGACGCGCCCGCGTTGTGGAAGGAGACGGTGTCGCGGACCGTGACGGCGTGCAGTTCGGCGAAGACCTGGCGGAGGTGTTCCACCGCGCGCAGACCGCCCGCGAGGCCGCCGTAGGAGACGAGGGCGACGGGCTTGGCGCGCCACTCCGTGTAGTGCCAGTCGATGAGGTTCTTGAGGCCGGCCGGGAAGGAGTGGTTGTACTCGGGGGTGAGGACGACGAAGGCGTCGGCCGAGGACAGTTTCGGGGAGATGCCGGCGAGGGCGGCGGTCGCCTCCGGGGAGGGGGCGAGGGTCGTGGGCAGGTGGGCCGTGTCAGCCACGTCGACGACCTGGAGGGTGAGGTCGGCGCGGTCGGCGACGTGGGTGAGGAGCCAGTCGGCGACTACCGGGCCGAAGCGGCCGTGGCGGTTGCTGCCGATGACGACGGTCACGGTCAGAGGAGCGGTGTCGGTGTCCATGCGGGCAGCCTGATACCTCAACCATTCTTGAGGTCAAGTCCCGGGTCTGACCAGTCGTCACCCGTTCACACGCTCGGCGTGCGCTCTTCGGGTACTCCTTCGGGACGAGGTCGTCGTACCCCTATGACCTGCTGAAACAGCGGCTGGACGGGCCGCTCCGGTCTCTTCCTGACACCCATTCACCACACTTCTGACGCGCGCTCAGGAAGCGGGCTCGGCCCGGTGCCACTTACCTCGGAAGGGCAGCCAACCACAGCTCGGAGGAGCACCGATGCGTCGTACGGCCCGTCTGTTGACCGGTACCGCGCTCGCCGTCGCCGCCGCGGGTCTCGCGACCGCACCGGCGTACGGCGGCGAGACCGGCAGCCTGGAGGTGTTCCCGTCGAGCGCCGTGCCGGGCGGCGACGTCACGGTGAACACGGCCGCGTGCGGCGACGGCGGTACGGCGGCCGGGGACGCCAGCGCGGTGGGCGCCGGCACGTTCACGCTGGCGCCGAGCACGCACGAGGACGACGCCATCGGGCAGTTCAAGGTGCCGCCGAGCGCGCAGCCGGGGACGTACGAGATCGTCGCGAAGTGCACGGACGGCCGGGAGGTATCCGGCGATCTGATGGTGACGCTGGCCTCGACGCGGCAGCAGGTGCAGCCGCGCGGCAGTGTGAAGACGGGGGTCGGTGGCGCCTTGGGCCCCGATCCCGTGCAGACCGCGGCCGGTGTGGCGGCTCTCGCCGTCGCCGCCGCGGGCGGTACCTGGCTCCTGCATCGCCGGGCGAGAGGCGACGGGATCTGACGGACACCCTCCGCTGTCCGTCCGCCGGTACCGCAAGCCCCTCCCCCTCCGGGTCCGACGCCCCTCGTGACCCGGAGGGGGCGCGGGGCAGGCCCTGGTCACTGGAGAGGGGTGCGTGATGCGTCGTCGTGGATTCGGCAATACCGCGATAGGGGCCGTGACGGCGGTCGCGCTCTGCACGGGTGCGTGGCTGCTGACCAGTGGCGGGGAGTCGAACGCGCCGCCGCAGCCGTCCGCCGCCGAGGCCCGGCCCGACCCGGCCGTCGAGCGCGCCGCGGCCCGTGCGCTGCCGCCGTCGCCGCCGGACCGCATCCGGATCCCGGCCATCCATGTGGACGCCCCGCTGATGGGCCTCAAGCTGACGGGCAACGGGAGCCTGGACGTGCCCCCGGCCGCGAGGAAGAACCTCGCAGGCTGGTATGAGTCCGGCACCACGCCCGGTGAGACCGGGACGTCGATCGTCGCGGGCCATGTCGACAACGCCGACGGGCCCGCCGTCTTCTACGACCTCGGCGCCCTGAAGAAGGGCAACACCATCGAACTGGACCGGCTGGACGGCACCGTCGCGCTCTTCACGGTGGACGCGGTCGAGGTGTACCAGGCCAGCCGCTTCCCCGATCAGAAGGTCTACGGGGCCGCACGGCGGCCGGAGTTGCGGGTGATCACGTGCGGGGGCGGTTACTCGCGGTCGACGGGATATCAGGGGAACGTCGTCGTGTTCGCGCATCTGACGGGCAGTCACTAGCCCGCCAAGTCCGGTTACGGGACGCCGAGTTCGAAGAGGGCGTAGCCCGCGTACGAGCCCGACGCCAGGGCCGCCGTCCCCAGCAGTGTGAACAGGTGGGCGAGGCTGAGGCGGCGCAGTGCGGCGGCGAGCGGGAGGAAGAGGGGGAAGAGCGGGAGCAGATAGCGGGAGACGTTGCTGAAGATCTGCTGGCTGCCCAGGACGAGCGCGACAGTGAGGACCGTGTAGACGATCAGTACGGCAGGCGGGCGCAGCCGGAGCAGCAGTGGGAGCAGGGCGAAGCCGAGCAGGACCACACAGACGCCGATCAGGTCCGCGAAGGGCCAGGCGAAGAGGTAGCTGGTCTTGCCGACCGGGATGGACGTGAGGACGTCGAGGGTCTGCTCGCCGTAGTCCCACTTGTGGGCCCAGGCACCGGACTGGAGCTTGAAGTAGCCGCCGTAGTCGCCCATTTGGTGGCCCACCCAGCCGAGATAGGCGAGCAGGCCGAGTGGTGCCAAGGCCATCGCGGCCAGCGGGCGGACGATGCCGTCGCGGCGGTCGCGGAGTGCGAGCAGGGCCGCGAGGGCGACCGCGGCGATCAGTGCCGCCGCCGTGGGGCGGTTGAGTCCGGCGGCGCAGGTGAGGAGGCCGGCGGTGAGCCAGCGGCGGGTGAGGACGGCGTGGCAGGCCCAGGCGGCCAGCGCGACGAAGAGGGAGTCGGAGTAGACCGCCCACTCGACGCCGGAGCCGGGCCATACGGCCCAGAGTCCCGCGGCGGCCAACCCGGCCCGGCTGTCGAGGAGTTGGGCGGCGACGGCGTATATCCCGAGGGCGGCGGCGAAGGAGGCGAGCACGGAGACCACCAGGCCGGCGCCGTAGGAACCGAGGCCGGTGAGTTCGGAGGTCAGGCGGATCAGCGCCGGGTAGAGGGGGAAGAAGGCGGCCGAGTTGCCTTCGAGGGTGATCATGCCGGTGGCGCCGGGGATGCGGACCAGTTCGGGGTGGTAGCCGTGGACGGCGATCTGCTGGTACCACCAGCCGTCCCAGGTGGCCAGTACGTCCCAGGGGTGGGCGCCGCCGCCGAAGCGCGGGTTCCTGGTGCGGTAGTTCCCGGCGGAGTCCAGCAGCCACATGAAGGAGCCGAAGCCGATGAGCTTCAGGGCGCCGTAGAAGGCGAGTGCGGGGGTGTGGTGCTTGATGGTCTGTTTGATCGTCTGCTTGACGGTCCGGCGCAGTCGTTGCCGCTTGCCGTCCGTGGGGGCGGGCCGCTGCTCCGGCAGTCTCGCGTTCCAGCCGCTTACCGGGGTGATGGTCTCGTTCACGCGCTGAACACCCACGCCCGCAGGAGGAGGAACCGCAGCACGGTCGCGGTCAGGTTGGCCGTCAGGAGTACGGCGAGATCGGTGGCGTGGGAGGCCGAGGGTGCCGCGTGGTGCAGGGCCGCGAGGGAGCCGCTGGTGAGCGCCAGGCCGATCAGGAAGACCACGAGTCCCTTGCCGTGATGGCACAGCACGCCGCCACGTCCTCGGTGTCCGAAGGTGAGACGTCTGTTCGCGGCCGTGTTGGCGAGGGCGCAGAACAGGAGCGCGAGCGCGTTGGCGACCTGGACACCGAGTGCCGGGCTCAGGGCCGCGTAGAGCAGGAGATGGCCGAGGGTGCTGGTCGCGCCGATGGCGGCGAAGCGGGCGAGTTGGGCGGCGGGTCCGGGCTGCGCCCCCGTGAGCTGGGCGGCCGGTTCAGTTGGCGTGTTGGTGTCGGCGTCGGGGGCGGCTGGGGCCGGGGCGAGTCGTGGTGCGGATGGTGACAGGGTGCCGCGGGCCAGTGATCCGGCGATTCTGGCGATTCCGCGTAGGTCGGCGAGCGCGGTGGCGAGGATGTCGACGCGGCTGTCCGGGTCGTCGACCCAGTCGACCGGGACCTCGTGGATGCGCAGTCCGGCCCGTTCGGCGATCACCAGCAGTTCGGTGTCGAAGAACCATCCGGTGTCCTCGACCAGGGGCAGCAGCACCTCGGCGACATCGCGTCGTACGGCCTTGAATCCGCACTGCGCGTCGGAGAAGCCGACGGCGAGGGTGGAACGGAGGAGGGCGTTGTAGCAGCGGGAGGTGACCTCGCGTTTGGGGCCGCGCACGACCCGGGAGCCGGGGGCGAGGCGGGTGCCGATGGCCAGGTCGGAGTGGCCGGAGATCAGCGGGGCGACGAGGGGCAGCAGTGCGGCCAGTTCGGTGGAGAGGTCGACGTCCACGTACGCGAGTACCGGCGCGGGCGACTGCGACCAGGCGGCGCGCAGTGCCCGGCCCCGGCCCTTCTCGGGCAGCCGCAGCCACTCCGTTCCGGGCAGTTCGGCGGCCAGGCGGGCGGCGATGCGCGGGGTGCGGTCCGTGCTGGCGTTGTCGGCGACGGTGATCCGGAACGGGTACGGGAACGCCTCGGAGAGGTGCGCGTGGAGGCGCCGTACGTTCGGCTCCAGATCCGTTTCCTCGTTGAACACCGGGACGACGACGTCCAGGACGGGGCCGGGGTGATGGGTCGGTACCGGTGTGCGTCGCGGGAGCCGGCTGATCACGTCCGTCGGCCTGAGCGACTCGTGATTCATCATGGTTTGCCCTTTCTGTGCACTGGTTCCGGGCATGCCGAAGGCACCAGTGGCGGGGGTGGGTTCAGGATCCGGAGCCGGGCGAGACGGTGAGCAGCGTGGTGAAGGACGACGGCGTGCTCTGGTTCAGGTTCTGCGCGGTCGCCGTCTCCGTGGGTGTGGAGGTGGTGGTGGGCGGTGTCGTAACTCCCGTGTTCTCGCCCGTGGTTGCCGTGGCCGTGGCCGAACTCCCGGTCGTGGCGGGCGCCGTGGGAGTGTCCGAGGGCGTGCTGCCGGGGTCGGCCAGGGAGGTCGTGGCGGACGAGGTGGGCGGAGCGGTCGGGGTCGCCCCGGGTGTCGGGGTCGAGCCGGTGGATGTCGGACTTGTCGCGGGCCTCGGGTGGGGCTCGGCGGGCTGGACCTTGGTCGGACCGGCGGGCAGCAGGAGCAGCCCGATGCCGATACCGACGACGGCCAGGGCGGAGCCGACGGTCCTGCGCACCACCCTGGCCCGGCGACGGACACGTACTCCCTCATGGAGACGTGCACGGTGTCGCGGCTCGAAGGGGGCGGGCTCGTGCGTGTCGCGCATCATCCGTGCCAACTGCCGTTCGAATGGATCCATTTGATCCATGGGGTCCTCCTTCACCGCGTCGGCTCGATGGCGTCGGTCAGGATCTGCCGCAGCCGCGCCACGCCACGGGAGGCGTGGGAGCGCGCGGTGCCCACCGGGCATCCGAGCGCCTCCGCGACCTGGCCCTCGGGCAGGTCCTGGTAGTAGCGCAGCACCACGGCCGCGCGCTGGTTCGGCGACAGTTGGGCGAGCGCGGCCTCCAGCCGGGACCGCTCCGCCACGTCGGCGGACACGTCCCCGGCGATCGCCTCCTCGGGCAGCCGCTCGACGGGGCGTTCACCCCACCAGCGCCGTCGGCCCGAGCGCGCCGCCGCGCGGACCATCACCTTGCGGACGTATGCCTCCGGCGCGTCCTGGGAGACCTTCGGCCAGACGAACCAGAGCTTGACCAAGGACTCCTGCGCCAGATCCTCGGCCCGATGCCGGTCACCTCCGACCAGCAGACGCGCGAGATGGAGGAGTACCGACCAGCGGGCCGCCACGAACTCCTCGAACTCACCCGCCTGCCCCTGCTCGATGCGCACTGTCTCCGCTCCCACTGGTTGCCTACACCGGGTAAAAGGCGGTGGGGCACCGGCTGCGCTGCACTTGGGGGGCGTGATCTGGATCACGGGGCGTGTGCGGCGGACTCCGGGACAGGATGGCCAGGTGATCGACTACGACGACGAGGCCCGGGACTACGACCTGTCCCGAGGCGGTGAGCCCAGAGCGCGGGCCGCGGCGGACGCGGTGGAGCTGCTGCTGCCGCAAGGGCCTTGCGTGATCCTGGACATCGCGTGCGGCACGGGCATCGTGACCGAGAGACTGCTGCGGCCGGAGCGGACGGTGGTGGGCGTCGACCGTTCGCCCGGGATGCTGAGCCTTACCGGGCGGCGGATTCCGGGAGGTGTCGTGCGCGGCGACGCCACGCGGCTGCCCTTCGCGCCTGACGCGGTGGACGCCGTCGTGATCGTGTGGCTGCTGCATCTGCTGCCGGACCCCGCACCGGTGCTGGCCGAGGCGGCCCGGGTGCTGCGGCCCGGCGGGGTGCTGATCACCACCGTCGACAAGGACGACGCGTATTTCGTCGAGGACAGTGACATCGCCCGGGTCACGGCGGACTCGCGGCGCCGCTACGCACCCCGCGTACCCGACCGTGCCGCCCTGGTACTCGGTCGGGCGGCCGAGCTGGGGCTGGGGTTCGCGGGCCGGACGGTGTTCCCCGGGACGGGGCAGGGCCGCGGCCCGCGCAGGTGGCGCGAGGTGATCGAAGCGGGGCACATCCCCTGGGCCACGCACGCGACCCCGGACCAGGTGACCGACATGTGCCGACGGCTCGCCGCGCTGCCGGACCAGGACGTGGCCCGCCCGGACCCGCTGTACCGTCTCATCGCCTTGAAAGCGTGACCTTGCGCCAAGTGGGCTTGTTCTTGGCCGAGTTCAGCGCCCGTTCTCCAGGTATCGGAGTACCGCCAGCACCCGTCGGTTCCCCGTCTCCGACGGTGACAGACCGAGCTTGGTGAAGATGTTGGCGACATGCTTCTCGACCGCGCGCTCGGAGACGGTGAACGCGGTGGCGATCGCGTGGTTGGTGCGGCCCTCCGCCATCAGGGCGAGGACCTCGCGTTCGCGTGGGGTGAGGGTGTCGAGGGCGGTGGATCGGCGGGCGGCGCCGAAGAGTTGGGCGACGACCTCGGGATCGAGCGCGGTGCCGCCCGCGGCGACACGTTCCAGCGCGCCGACGAACTCACCGATGTCCACGACCCGTTCCTTGAGGAGATACCCGAACCCGGCCGGATTGCCGAGGAGTTGGGCCGCGTGGGCCGTCTCGACGTACTGCGAGAACAGCAGCACGCCCGTCGCGGGGTACCGCTCCCGCAGCCGTACGGCCGCCCGTACGCCCTCGTCGGTCTGGGTGGGCGGGAGGCGGATGTCGACGACGGCCACGTCCGGGGCGTGGTCCGCGACCGCGGTCAGCAGCGCCTCCGCGTCGCCGACCGCCGCGGCCACCTCCACGCCCCGCAACTGGAGCAACTGGACCAGGCCGTCGCGCAGGAGGGCCGAGTCCTCGGCGATGACGACGCGCATACGGCACGGCTCCGTTCACGTGTGGGGGACTTCGACCGTGACCACCGTAGGGCCTCCGCGCGGGCTGTCGCAGGTCAGTGTGCCGTCGACGGTACGGACCCGGGCCAGCAGGCCGGTGAGTCCCGACCCGGCGCCGAGCCTCGCGCCGCCCTGTCCGTCGTCGGTGACGCGCAGCCGCAGGACGCCGTCGCGGGCGGTGACGTCGACGGCGGCGGCCGTGGCCCGGGCGTGTTTCGTCGCGTTGGCGAGGAGTTCGGCGGCGCAGAAGTAGGCGATGGTCTCGACGGCCGGGGTGGGGCGGCTGCCGATGTCGGTGGTGACGGTGACGGGGAGCGCGCTGTCGGCGGCGAGGGTGGTGAGCGCGGCGCGCAGACCTTCGTCGAGTACGGGCGGATGGATGCCCTTGACCAGGTGGCGCAGGTCGGTGATGGCCTGGGTGGCGTTGCCCCGGGCGGTGTCCACGACGGCCAGCACGCGGTCGGACGCGGCCTCGGCGGTGACCAGTTCGCGGATCATGGTGAGCTGCATGGCCAGGGAGACCAGCCGGGCCTGGGTGCCGTCGTGCAGATCGCGTTCGATACGGCGGAGGGTGGCGGCGGCGTCGTCGACGGCTCGGGCGCGGGTCTCCTCCAGGGTGCGGATCCGGCGGGTCGCGGCGTCGGGGCCGAGCAGCACGGTCAGCAGGGCGCGCTGCGGACCGAGGGCGTAACGGAAAAGTACGGGAGCGAGGGCCAGCAACAGCAGTCCGGCCGCGAACGGGATCAACCACCGTGGCCAGGAGTCGAGTTGGAAGCCGAAGAACTCCAGTGACACGCGGTGCGTGGAGCCGTCGGTGCCGCTGTGCACCGTGTTGTAGTTCCAGCGTTTGAGCAGCGGGTGCAGGGTGAGCAGGACGCCGTAGACGTATCCGGCGACGACCGCCGCGTACGCGAAGACGGCCGTGAACGGGGTCAGCAGCGCGCAGCCGACCGCCCGCCAGCCCGCCCGGTCCAGCAGGACGCCCCGCCGCCAGCCGAGGATCCCGCTGCCACCGGGTGCGCCCGGCGGTTCGATCTCCAGTCCGAGCAGTCGCCGCACGAGCCCCCGTTGCAGCGCGCCGAGCGCCAGCGCGCCCCGCACGGTGACGGCCAGCAGCCACAGCCCGAGCGTGGTCACCGACAGCGCCCCGCCGAACACCAGCCCGACGAGGGTGAGGAAGCAGCCGGCCAGGGCGAGCGGAAGGGCGATCACTCCGTAGAGGACGGCGGCCAGGGCGCGACGGCCGAAGGTGGCGACGGCGAGCGTGCGGAGGCGGGAGCGGAGGCTCGGCATGGGATCAACCTAGGAGAGGAGCGACCTGGCGACACGGACCTGCGCGGCGGTGAGGCCGCGCACCAGCCACGGCATCAGCAGCAGAAAGCCGATGCCGCCCAGGATCGCGTGGAAGGCCCAGGCCCCGGCGAAGGTCGGGCCGCCCCACGCGCCGGAGTAGTCGTCGCCCGCGCGCAGCGGCCAGCCGAGGTTCATGGGGACGATCGCCCAGCCGTAGACCGTGATGAAGGCGGTGAGGAGGTTGAGGGGGGTGGCGAGGAGGGCGTGGCGCAGGCCGCCGCGCCGCGCGGTGCCGGGAAGGTCCGCGTCCAGGAAACGGCGGACCAGGCCCCGCTGCCAGCGGGCCGTGGGGGCGCCGAGCAGGGAGAGCGGTACGCACGCCAGGCCCACGGGGAGGGCGAGTACGGCGTAGGCGGTGCGGCGCCAGGTGGCGGCGGCGAAGGGCTCGCGGGCGACCCGCCACATCCACACCGCCTCGGTGTCGCGAACCTGCACATGACGGACGCTGCCCATGGTGCTTCCTCCCGGCCGTGAACTGCGGAATACCGATGCCTCCAGGTTTCCGCCGCCGCCCGCCGTACACGATGGTGCCTGCACGGAAGTACGGGGTTCGGTTAACCGAACCGGCAAGGCCCCGCGCGTCCTCACACCCCGCCCCCGGCGCGCGCCCGGAACCCTCACACCCCCCGCGCGCTCCCGCTGAGGGCAGCGTTCCTCACGGGAAACAGATGTGATGCGGTCGGGTAACACCGAAGTCGCAGGCTCCTGGACATGACCTCGAATCCGCGTGTGGTGCCCACCATCGTGCTCGTCGGCCACGGCATGGTCGGTCAGCGCTTCCTCGAAGCGCTCGCCGAGCGCGGCCTGACCGCCACGCACCGTGTGGTCGTGCTGTGCGAGGAGCCGCGCCCGGCCTACGACCGCGTCCAGCTCACCTCGTACTTCTCGGGCCGCACACCCGAGGAACTGTCGCTCACGGACGCGGAGTTCATCAAGGACCACGGCATCGAGCTGTACGTCGGCGACCCGGCCGAGACGATCGACCGGGCGGCGCGGACGGTAACGGCCCGCTCCGGACTGGTAGTTGAGTACGACGCCCTCGTGCTCGCCACCGGCTCGTATCCGTTCGTGCCTCCCGTCCCGGGCAAGGACTCCGACGGCTGTTTCGTCTACCGCACGATCGAGGACCTCCTCGCGATCGAGGCGTACGCGAAGTCGCGGGCCACGACGGGGGCCGTGGTCGGCGGCGGGCTGCTCGGGCTTGAGGCCGCCGGTGCGCTCAAGGGGCTCGGACTGGCCACGCACATCGTCGAGTTCGCGCCCCGGCTGATGCCGGTGCAGGTCGACGAGGGCGGTGGCGCGGCCCTGCTGCGCACCATCGAGGACATGGGTCTTACGGTCCACACGGGCACCGGCACGCAGGAGATCCTCGCCGACGCGGACGGCGCCGTCACCGGCATGAAGCTGTCGGACGGTTCCGAACTCGCCACGGACATGGTGGTGTTCAGCGCCGGTGTCCGCCCCCGCGACCAACTCGCCCGTTCCTGCGGCCTGTCGGTGGGCGAGCGCGGCGGCATCACGGTCGACGAGCAGTGCCGTACGGTCACCGACCCGCAGGTGTTCGCGATCGGCGAGTGCGCGCTGGCGGCGGACGGCCGGGTCTACGGCCTGGTGGCGCCCGGCTACGAGCAGGCGGAGACGGTCGCGGCGACCATCGCGCGGGACGAATCGGCGTTCACCGGCGCCGACTTGTCCACCAAGCTGAAGCTGCTCGGCGTGGACGTGGCGTCCTTCGGCGACGCGCACGGCGCCACCGCGGACTGCCTCGACGTCGTCTACTCGGACGCGCGGGCCGGGACGTACAAGAAACTGGTCATCGGCCGGGGCGGCGAGCTGCTGGGCGGCATCCTGGTCGGCGACGCGGAGGCCTACGGCACGCTGCGCGCGTTCACGGGGTCCGTACCGCCGGTCTCCCCCGAGCAGTTGGTGCTGCCGGCCGGTTCCGGGGGCGCCGTCCAGCTCGGCCCCTCGGCGCTGCCCGACGCCGCTGTCATCTGCTCCTGCCACAACGTCACCAAGGGCACGATCCGCGGCGCGGTGACGGACCACTCCTGCACGAGCGTGCCGGAGGTGAAGAAGTGCACCAAGGCCGGTACGGGCTGCGGGAGTTGCGCCAAGGTGCTCGGCCAGCTGGTCACCGCCGAGCTGGAGGCGAGCGGCGTCGAGGTCGACAAGGGCCTGTGCGGCTGCTTCACGCAGACCCGCGAGGAGCTGTACGAGATCGCCCTCGCGCTGCGGATCAACTCCTACCAGGATCTGCTGGATCGCTACGGCCGTGAGGGCGCCCGGGGCGGCGACGGCTGCGAGATCTGCAAGCCGACGGTCGCCTCGATCATCGCGTCCCTCGCCCCGACGATCGGCGCGAGCGGCTATGTCCTGGACGGCGAGCAGGCGGCGTTGCAGGACAGCAACGACCACTTCCTCGCCAACCTCCAGAAGAACGGCTCCTATTCGGTCGTGCCGCGCATCCCCGGCGGCGAGATCACCCCGGAGAAACTCATCGTGATCGGCGAGGTGGCCCGCGACTTCGGCCTCTACACGAAGATCACCGGCGGCCAGCGCATCGACCTCTTCGGCGCGCGGGTCGAGCAACTCCCGCTGATCTGGGCGAGGTTGGTGGACGCGGGCTTCGAGTCCGGCCACGCCTACGGAAAGGCCCTGCGCACGGTGAAGTCCTGCGTCGGCCAGACCTGGTGCCGCTACGGCGTCCAGGACTCGGTGCGGATGGCGATCGACCTGGAGCTGCGCTACCGGGGCCTGCGCTCCCCGCACAAGCTCAAGTCCGCGGTCTCCGGCTGCGCCCGCGAGTGCGCCGAGGCCCAGTCGAAGGACTTCGGGATCATCGCGACGGCCAACGGCTGGAACCTGTACGTCGGCGGCAACGGCGGCGCCACCCCGCGCCACGCGGACCTCCTCGCACAGGACCTCTCCGACGCCGAACTGGTGCGCCTGATCGACCGGTTCCTGATGTTCTACATCCGTACGGCCGACCGCCTGGAGCGCACGAGCGTATGGCTGGAGCGGATCCCGGGCGGCCTGGACCACATCCGCGAGGTGGTCGTCGAGGACTCGCTCGGCATCTGCGAGGAGCTGGAGTCGCTGATGGCCGCGCATGTCGCCGGGTACCGCGACGAGTGGGCCGAGACCATCAACGACCCCGAGAAACTGGGCCGGTTCGTGTCCTTCGTGAACGCGCCGGACACCCCGGACCCGGTCGTCGGCTTCGTCCCCGAGCGCGACCAGATCAAGCCCGACCTACCGCTGCTGACCATCGGCATGCGGCCCCAGCAGACCGCAGACGTCCTGGAAGGAAGCGCCCAGCGATGACCCTGGCTCCCGAGACGACCGACCTGAAGGTCCAACTCCGGCTCACCGAGGGCTGGTTCACGGTCTGCGACCTCGACCGGCTCACCCCCGGCCGCGGAGTGGCGGCCCTGCTGCCCGACGGCCGCCAGGTCGCCCTGTTCCGCGACCGCGCCGGCACCCTCTACGCCATCGACAACCGCGACCCCTTCAGCGGCGCGGCGGTCCTCTCCCGCGGCCTGACCGGCACCCACCAGGGCCGCCCGTTCGTCGCCTCGCCCCTGCTCAAGCAACGGTTCGATCTGGTCTCCGGGGAGTGTTTGGACGACGCGTCGGTGCGGGTGGAGACGTACGAGGTGCGCAGCGCCTAGCGCGTAGCGGCGGTCACTTGACTGACCGTTCCAGAAAAACCTAGGCTGTCGGGCATGGCCAGGACCAAGGAGTTCGACCCCGAGGCCGCGCTGCGGGCAGCCCTGGAGCTGTTCTGGCGGCGCGGCTACGAGGCGACGTCGATGTCCGATCTCGTCGAGCACCTCGGCATCGGACGGGCCAGCATCTACGCGACCTTCGGCAACAAGCACGAGCTGTACATGAAGGCACTGGAGAGCTACGACCGGGCGGGACTCACGCCGATGGTGCGGGAGTTGTCCCAGCCGGGGCCCGCCCTGCCGCCCGTGCGCGCGGTCGTACGACGGTACGCGGCGGAGGCGGCGAACGAGCAACTGCGGGCGCTGGGCTGCCTGGTGACCAACACGGCGGCCGAACTCGCCCCGCACGACACGGCCGCGACCCGCCTCGTCGAGCGCAACTGGGACCAGCTGGAGGCCGTACTCCACTCGGCGTTGGCACGGGCCCAGGCGCAGGGCGAACTGCCCGCCGACCGCGATCCGCTGGCCCTCGCGCGCCTGCTGCTGGTGCTGATGCAGGGGCTGCGGGTGGTCGGCCGGGCATCCGGCGACCCGGCGCGGGTACGGGACGCGGCGGAGCAGGCGTTGGCGCTCCTGGAGTGACCGCGCATCCTCGGCACCCTTCGGGGTGCTTTTTTCATGAACCCATACTGAACCGATCGTTCTAGAAAGAGGCCCGTTCATGAGCAACCACCGCTCCAGCAACGACCGCTCCAGCAGCCGTTTCTCCGGCAGGACCGCCCTCGTCACCGGGGCCGGGTCCGGGATAGGACGCGCCATCGCCCTCGCGTTCGCGGCGGAGGGGGCGAACGTCGTCGTGGCCGGGCGGAGGCGGGAGCCGCTGGACGAGACCGTCGCCCTGATCGAGGCCGGGGGCGGCAGGGTCGGGGCCGGGGGCGACAGGGTCGGGGGCGGGAAAGCCCTCGCTGTGAGCGCCGATGTGTCGCGGGCCGCCGACGCGGACGCGCTGGTGCGGGCGGCCGTCGACCGGTACGGCTCGCTCGACGTGGCCGTCAACAACGCGGGCGTCTTCCGGGGCGGGCGCCCCCTCGCCGACCTCACCGAGGAGGACTGGCGCACCCAGCTCGACATCAACGTGACCGGCGTGTTCCTGGCCCTGCGTGCCGAGATCGCGCGGATGCGGGCCCAGCCGTCCGGCGGCGCGATCGTCAATGTGGCGTCCACCTTCGGCGTGCACACGAGCAGCCCCGGGGCCGCCGCCTACGCCGCGTCCAAGGCCGCGGTCGCCGCGCTCAGCAAGGGTGCCGCCGTGGACCACATCCGCGAAGGCGTCCGTATCAACGTGGTCAGCCCCGGCGCCACCGACACCCCCATGTCCCTGCGCCCCGGCGAGACGGAGGCCGACCGCGCCGAACGGGTACGGGCCGCACTCCCCCTCGGCCGCATCTCCGCCACGGCCGAAGTCGCCGCCGCCGTCCTCTACTTGGCCTCGGACGACGCGGCGTCGGTGGTGGGCACGGACCTGGTGGTGGACAGCGGAGCGACGGCGTGAAGAGCCGTCCCTACGGCTTGAGTTGGTCGTACGCGACCCCCGTCAGTTCCTCCGAGGCAGCCCAAAGACGTTGCCCCATCGCGTCGTTGAGGGTCCACGGCGCCCGCCACGAACGGGCCGGTGCCCCGCGCCACATCGCGACTCGCGGCCCGTAGAAGGAATCAGGACGGACATCGGGCGCGGTCGCCGCGTAGAGAGAGGGCAACGCGCCGGCCTCCGCCGACTGGGCGAAGACGCGATTGCCGAGTTCCATGACCCGTTCCGCACCCCTGCGCCCCTCCGCCCGCGGCCCGGCGGCCTGAAGGTTGGTGGCGGCGTACCCGGGATGGGAGGCCGCGGCGACCACCCCCGAACCGCCCGCCGCGAGCCGCCGGGACAGCTCGTGCGTGAAGAGCAGATTGGCGGTTTTGGAGCGGGAGTAGGCGGTCCAACGACCGTATCGCCGCTCGCTGTTGAGGTCGTCGATGTCGATGTTGGCAACCGCGTGCATGAAGCTGGAGACCGTGACGATCCGGGCGTCCGGCGCGTCGAGCAGCGCGGGCAGCAGCAGCCCGGTGAGCGCGAAGTGCCCGAGGTGGTTGACACCGAGGTGCGTCTCGAAGCCGTCCACGGTCGTGCCGTACGGCATCGCCATCACGCCCGCGTTGTTGACGAGCAGATCGAGCCGCTCGTACGGAAACGTGGCCGCGAACTCCCGTACGGAGCCGAGGTCTCCGAGGTCCAGCCGCCCGAACTGCGCCTCGGCGCCCGGCACTTCGGCGACGATCCGGTCGGCGGCCTCGCTCCCCCTTGTGGCGCTCCGGCAGGCGAGCACCACCCGGGCACCCTTACGCGCCAGCTCCCGCGCGGTGACGTACCCGATCCCGCTGTTGGCCCCGGTGACGACGGCGACCCGGCCGCGCTGATCGGGCACGGCCTTCTCGTTCCAACCGGACATGGGCGGCTCCTTCCGTCGACGCGTGAACCCCGGTGCCCCCGGTGCCCCGGTACCCCGGTGCCCGGTGCAGGAAGAGCGTACGAGAGCCGGACCGGCCCCGCGCCCCCACGCCGAGTAACCCGACGATCACGGACCATCACAGGTTGGTCACTCCCCCTTCACGTACCCCGTCCCGGCGCTACGTTCCAGGCCACACCAGACACAGGGGGACGAGATGACACATCCGTACGCGATGCCACCCGTACCACCGGCGCCCCAGCCGGACCGCCCCACACCCCGCTGGGCCCGCAAGCGGTACGTGCTCCCGGCCCTCGCCCTGGCCTTCCTCATAGGCCTGGGTGCGGGCGGCTCCAGCCAGGACGGAAAGAAGAACACGGCGAGCGACGCGAAGCCCGCCGCGGCCAGCCCACAGCCGACGATGACGGTCACGGCGACGGAAACGGAGACCGCGGATCCGTCGCCCGCGCCCACGGTGACCGCGACGAAGACCGTCAAGGTCACCAAGACGGTCACGGCGGCGGCGGCTGCGGCGGGCAGCGGCTCGGGTTCGGGGTCCGGATCTGGTTCTGGTTCCGGGTCCGGGTCCGGGTCCGATGACAGCGGCTCCGGGGGCGGCAGCAGCACGTACTACGCGAACTGCACCGCCGCCCGCGCCGCCGGTGTCACGCCCCTCCACCGGGGCGACCCCGGCTACGACTCCCACCTCGACCGGGACGGGGACGGGGTCGCCTGCGAGTGACGGCGGAGGGCGATAGCCGGGGCGGGCCCGATCGTGTTCGTGACGACGGCTGTCCGGCCGGCACGGGGCTGGTTCCACGTGGCGTCCCCGGCTCGGCGCCCGTCCGCGGACACGGTCTTCCGAACCGGTATCCCGTCGTATCCCGATGTATCCCGTCGTATCCCGTCGTATCCCGACGGCGGTACCGTCCCGCCATGGATGCCGGGCAGCCCGACGATCCCGCTCCGAAGCAGCAGCGGACGGTCCGGAACCGTTTTGGTTTCCTCGCCCGCCACTACGCGCGACGGCCCTGGATGCTCGTCGGGCTGCTGGCATGGAGTGGCTGCGCCGTGATCCTGATGGGGCTGGTTCCCCCGCTTCTGTCCGGCATCGTCTGGGCGGTGTTCTTCCTTCTCGGCATGCTCTTCTTCTATCCCGACGGGATCGACCGTTAGAACGCGACCGATGCTCAGGACGTAAGCCGTGCCTCCGGCGCCAGGAACTTCAGGTGTCCGCCCCGAATCGGCGAGACCCCCACCGAAGTGCTGTCCCGGGGCCGCAGTAGAGTCCCTCTGTTTCGGGGATAGGGGGGCCTACAGGATGACGCTGTACGAACTGGGTGAACGGCTAGGAGAGTGGACTGTCTGGATCGCCGTGGCTTTGGCGGCAGTCTGGATAGGAACAGGCCGATGGCGGGATTACCCGCCTCATGAAGGCAGGGACCCGGAACAACTCACCACAGTGGTGCGGCACCGAACCCGACTGGTCAAACGTTCCGTCCTCGGTGTCGCAGCCCTGTGGATCCTGACGGTGGTTGTCATCGACGCCTGGGCCATACACGGCAGTTAGCATTAGCGGCTCTTCGAGTCGTCTCGCGGCTCAGGGCATCCGCGCGCCGCGGACGCCTGCGGACCGTTGCAGCAGGCGAGAACCGCATCAGCGCTAGGCGGCGCCCCGCCCCAACGGGGCTCAAGTTGAAGGTCAGCCACCTCCTCCTCGGCCCTGGGCCCGGCACAGGTGCCTTCCTGGATTCGCTTCGCTCCAGCAGCCTGGGCGCCCACTTTCTGGTCTGCCTGACTCGCCCATACAACTCCCGTGCACGGCCGTTCGCTTCAAGACTCCGCACATACGTGCCGAACCCCTGCCGCTTCTCTACGAGTCCCTGATCTCTACGAGTACCTGATACTCAGCACCTCCAACGACCGCGCCGCCGTCGACCGGGACACCTTCCAACTCACCGCCAACTGCCGCTCCGAAGGAACCTCGCCCCGGCCGCAGGTCACCCCGAAGGATCTGATCCTCCAGCCACTACACAGTGAGTGGTCAAGGGCCGACCCCCTACGCTCGGGCCCATGACGCGGTTGATCGTCGCAGCAGGAGGAGGGGGCGACGCAGTCGCCGCCGCAATGCTTGACGCCGCCCTCTACGGCGACGGGGACCAGACGGTCATCCTCACCTATGCGTGGGACCGCCTGCTGATCGACCCGATACCGGGCCCAAGAAGCACCGCCGACTTCACCGGCCTCGAAGTGATCACCCCGGCCGTCCGCAAGGTGCCGGCGGAGGCCCGCCCCATCGCTCCGTCAGGTTCGACACTCCCCCGACTCGCCGCGGAACTCCCGCACACAATCGCGTTGATCGACCCGAGGCACGGCACCGAGGGCGTCACGCGCCAGGTCGAAGAACTGCTCACCCACTTGCAGCCGACCACGATCGACCTCCTGGACATAGGCGGCGACGTGCTGGCCCGAGGCGGCGAACCGACACTGAAGAGCCCTCTCGCCGACTCCCTGACGCTGACAGCATGCGCCCAAGTGAACGCACCGGTACGGCTGTTGGTCGCAGGCCCCGGCCTGGACGGCGAACTGTCACACGAAGACTTGCGCGACTTGCTCGGCCCAGTGATCCACACGCTCACGGCAAAGGACGTGGAACCGATCGCCTCGGTCCTGGAATGGCACCCCTCCGAAGCAACCGGAATGCTCGCGGCAACAGCCCGAGGTGTACGGGGCACATGCGAGATCCGAGACGCAGCACTTCCCATCCCCCTCACCGACGACAGCCCGACCGTCCACGAAATCGACCTGGACGAGGCCGAAGCCTTGAGCCGCAAGGTCTGCGGCTTCTCGGAAATCGACTACGAGCGCAACAAGGCTCTTTGGCTCAAGGAGCATCAACCGGCGAGGCTCGACGCCGACTCAGTACTGCCACAGCTGGCCCAGTTCGAGGCCGAAGCACGAAGCCGCGGAATCACCCACACGACGTTGCGCCACCTCACAGAGGTCCTGAACCTCGACGGCTCACAGCGCGATGAACTGCGCCAACTACTCCTCAACAGCCACCCGGAGCAGTACGCAGCACCGTTGTGGAGCATTACGGCCAATGGCCCCCAGGAGCCGAGCCGGACACCATGAGCGCCTACAGCAGCGATCCGGACCTCACCGTGCACGACGTCACCGGCAACGGCACGGAAGTCGACGTCGCCACCAACCTGCTCAACGGTGACATCAGGCTCTCGATTCTGTGGACCCAAGAGATCCTCTTGTCCGCCGACGCCGCCGACGCCGCCGACCAGGTAGCCGCCGCTCTCCGACGAGCCGCAGCACAGTCCCGCAACATCACAGCCGCCCCAAGTGCCGACTGAGTAACAACCTTCTCTACTGGTTCAAGGGCCCGCGCAAAGCGCGGGCTGGCCCCTTGGGCTCGGCCCCTCTGCGCCTTCGGCGCCGGGGCCGGCCCCTGGGGCCGCAAGCATGTTACGGCCCGAGAGTAGGAATCTAGACGGGCAAGCCACGGTCAGAACGAGCCTCCGGCGGGGGATCGGCCGGCACCGGGATGGGAGCTGGGGAGGATGGTGGTGGAGGCAGTCGGGAAGCGAGCCCTAGTCGGGCTGCGCGGCGCCGATTCGCTGGAGCTCGCGCAGCATCCCGACCTGGCGTGCGCGGTCGGGGGCGGACTTGTCGGCAATGAGGATGGTGTCGCGGTGGTCCGAAATCTGGAGGAGCCTGATGTGCACGCCCAGCCGTGACTTCTCCAGGCCCGGCACGCTCCGCCAGTCGGCGCCGGCCGCCTGCTCTGCCGTCACCACCACCTGTGTCTCCGGATCTCGGCGCACCAGACGGGCCGGTACCGCACTGCGGAAGTCCAGGCCGCTGGTGATCCCGGAGATGTCGAGGGCCCAGTCCCCCTCGGAGATGAGCTCGACCCAGTGTTCTCCGTTCGCTCGCCGATACCGGGGCTGCAGCCCGGCATGCGACAGGCCGAGGTCCGGCAAGAGGGTGACATTGCTGATGCGCCCACGGAGCGCGACCCGGCGGAAAGCGCACGCCAGCACCCGCTGATGGGGGTCCTGGGCCGCGGTCAGGCCGTCGATGAGGACGTCCTCCAGGAGAGCCCCCTCTAAGAAGCAATCGCGCACTGCACAACCGCGCAAGGTGATGTTGCGAAAGACGGGCCGCTCGGCGGGGTCCTCGACGGGCAGGACCTCGCCGCCGAAAAGCTCATAACCATCGAGTTCCCGCCCCTCGATCACCGTTCCCGGACCCGCGCGCAGCGCTCCCGTGCTTCCCGGTAGTTGTTTCATCAGTTCTCCCGCCCCCAGTAGCAGCCGGGGGCATTCTGTCAACACCGCCTGCGGCGGCTGACACCAGCGTCTGACACCAACGACCACGAACAGCAGCGACCAGCGCCGAACCTCAGCAGCCGAAGAACCGAGGTTCAGAGCCGGTAGATCGGCGGCAATGGTCCGCAATGATCGACCGGATAAGGATGAGGCTCGAACCTGTCCCACGTGGGGCGCCGCTCTCAATCGATGGGCGGCGCCCCGTCGGCTTGACGAGGCCGCCAGGCAGGTGGCCCCACCTTGACCACACCGAAGGACTTACCGTCGACGGAGACAACCTCAGTCGTGACGGTGGGGGCCGGGATGACCATCTGCAGCATCCCTGACCTGGTTCAACGACCCCGGATACGTCCAGCAAGCACCTCACCAACCTCATGCGTCACTGTCGTCTCACAGGGCCTGGAAATCCCTCGGAAAACCCGTTCACGCACCTGCGACAACAGAGCTATTTAGCACTGCTCAATCGCAGTGTCTGTTGCCCACACAAGCGGAGACTCACAGTGACGGCGACGCCAACCTCCCCTAAGATCTGGGACGCCCAGAACACAACAGACAGACGACGCATGGTTTCCGCGTTCGCTCGCCTCTACACCGATGCCAAATTTGTGTTCGCCCTCCGCGTCGCCACAGTCTTCGTACTGGCGGTCGCCAGCGCTGTCGCAGCGCTCACCCAGCCCGGTTCAAGGACCCTGATCGGAGGAGGCGGCGGAATTCTTCTACTTGTTCTCTCGTTCGTGGTTGGGAGTGTCGAAAAATGGTATCGAACGCGCGCATCGGCGACCCAAGAGAAGTTCGACACTGAGATTTTCCAGCTGCCATGGAACGGCCTTCACGCCGATCGGCCTCCCCAACACGTCATCTCAAATGCCGCAGCACGCTACAAGGGAATCCGCGATAAGGACTGGTACGCCGATACAGGAATGACTCATCGCCCGCTTGATGTTCTTAAGGGTGGTGCAAGTACGCCAGCAGCAGGCGCAGCGCGAACACGTATGTAGTGTTCACTGGGCATGGCCTATTCGTGGACTCGTCCCGCCTGATCTGCCACGCGCATAGCCGTGACCTCCTGCGTTGCGCAGGACCTAAGCGGCGTCCGGAACCGTGTTTGTAAGTCACGTCGATCAGTCCCGGCTGCCATCCTGCAATTCTTGACGGACGGTTTCCCGGAACTCGATTGCGATCTGACGCATCTCAGCCACATTGTCCGCATCACTTGCGCTGATCCACCGAGCTGCTAGATCCCTGATTTGGTCGCTACCGAACGCCCACAGGGCAGTTGCGGCCTCGGTAGTGAGCTCAACCCGTTTGGCTTTCGTCCAGTGCCCTTCGACCTCACGGAGTTTGTCAAGCATCCCCAGCTCCTTGTAGCGCTCGCGCCGTAGATCGAGGTCAATCACGCGAAGCGCACCGAAATAGGCCTCCCGACGCTCGTGCCACAGTCTGGCTCGACGTTCAGTCTGCTGTGTGCGGGCCAGCATCTGCTCCGCATGCCGCCGCCCCTGCGTCCCCGCCAGCCAGGTGAACACTGTCCCCACTACGCCGGACAGACCGGCAACTGTCGTCCCCACCCAGTCCCACGCCATCCAAATCATCGTCCAGCATCCTGGCCGCTTGGTCGAGGGTGCCTCTTATCCACCGAAGGTGTGTGTCTAACCGCGTGACAACGCCGACGAACAACGGCGAACACGCGCGAACGTCTGCGGACCATCGTCGCAGTTGAGAGCCTCACGGGCCCAAGCCACCACCCCCACCCCAGTTGCTTCGGGACGAAGAGGTCATCGCCCAAGGACTCACCGCCGCGCTTCCGACAGTGCAGCTTGCTCTGGTCGACGACATGGCGGCGTGGCTAAGGCCGGTGGGAGTGCGGCGAGGCACACGCGTGCGTGATCGGTCGGCACACCCACCGTCGTGGCTGACTGTCGTCGGCTGAGGATCAGACACTCCCGGAGCAGCTCCGCCAAGAGACGTACGAGGCGAAGGGCCTCGTACCATTCGCGTGCCAGATCCTGCGGGGAATCACGGGGAACAGCGGGAACTTGCCTCGGGTGTGACCAGGGCTCCAACACCACTCCGCCACAGGTCAGCCCAGCAACCGCCGCCAAGAGACCCAAGCTTCCCAAGCTGACGTTCGACAACGCCGTCTCCCCTGGCCGGCGACCAATCTCGACTGCCTCCGCAGACAATGCGGAGAGGGGCGGCACCCCCGCACAGGGTCCCGCCCCTCTCCTCGTGATCCGGAGCAACCGCCGCGTCGGTGAGGGTCAGGATGACCGACGACTGTCCCGGGGTTCTTGGATGCCGATGCCCTACGACCTACCGGTGATCGCTCCCCTGCCCCACCGAAGCCGCCCGTCCCGCCTCCAGTCGCGCCACCGGAATCCGGAACGGCGAGCACGACACGTAGTCGAGTCCCACCTCGTGGAAGAAGTGGACCGACTCCGGGTCGCCGCCGTGTTCGCCGCAGACGCCGAGTTTCAGGTCCGGGCGGGTCTCGCGGCCCGCCTTCGCCGCGAGTTTCACCAGCGAACCCACGCCGTCCCTGTCGATCGTCTCGAAGGGGCTGACTCCGAAGATGCCCTTCTCCAGGTAGGCCGTGAAGAACGACGCCTCCACGTCGTCGCGGCTGAAGCCCCATACCGTCTGGGTGAGGTCGTTCGTGCCGAAGGAGAAGAACTCCGCCGCCTCCGCGATCTGGCCCGCGGTTAGGGCCGCGCGCGGCAACTCGATCATCGTGCCGATCGACAGCTTCAGGGACGTGCCCGTCGCCGCCTCCACCTCCGCGATGACCTGGTCGGCCTCCTCGCGGACGATCTCCAGTTCCTGGACCGTGCCGACGAGCGGGATCATGATCTCCGCGCGCGGGTCGCCCTTCGCCGCCTTGCGTTCCGCCGCCGCCTCCGCGATCGCCCGTACCTGCATCGTGAACAGGCCCGGGATCACCAGGCCCAACCGGACACCCCTCAACCCCAGCATCGGGTTCTGCTCGTGCAGGCGGTGGACCGCCTGGAGGAGGCGGAGGTCGTTCTCGTGGGACTCCTGGCGGGACTCCGCGAGTGCGACTCGGACCGACAACTCCGTGATGTCCGGGAGGAATTCGTGCAGCGGGGGGTCCAACAGGCGGACCGTCACCGGGAGTCCGTCCATTGCCTTGAACAACTCGACGAAGTCCGCCTTCTGGAGCGGGAGTAGGCCCTTGAGGGACTCCTCGCGCTCCGTGTCCGTGTCGGCCAGGATCAGGCGTTCCACCAGCTCCCTGCGGTCGCCGAGGAACATGTGCTCCGTGCGGCACAGGCCGATGCCCTGGGCTCCGAAGCGGCGGGCGCGCAGTGCGTCCTCGGCGTTGTCCGCGTTGGCGCGTACCCGCAGGCGGCGCACCCGGTCCGCGTATCCGATGATGCGGTGGACCGCCTCGACCAACTCGTCGGCGTCGTCCGCGCCCGCGTGCATCCGGCCCTCGAAGTACTCGACGACGGGAGACGGGACGACCGGGACCTCGCCCAAGTACACCTTGCCGCTGGAGCCGTCGATGGAGATCACGTCGCCCTCCTCGACCACGTGACCACCCGGCACCGTCATACGGCGGCGCTTGGTGTCCACCTCAAGCTCTTCCGCGCCGCAGACGCACGTCTTGCCCATGCCCCGGGCCACGACGGCCGCGTGGGACGTCTTGCCGCCACGGGACGTCAGGATGCCCTCGGCCGCGATCATGCCGTCCAGGTCGTCGGGGTTCGTCTCGCGGCGGACCAGGATCACCTTCTCGCCCGAACGCGACCACTTCACCGCCGTGTACGAGTCGAAGACCGCCTTGCCGACCGCCGCACCCGGCGAGGCCGCGATGCCCCGGCCGACCTGCTGGACCTTGGCCTCGTCGTCGAAGCGCGGGAACATCAGCTGCGCCAACTGGGCGCCGGTGACCCGCTGGAGGGCCTCCGCCTCGTCGATCAGGCCCTGGTCGACGAGTTGGGTCGCGATACGGAAGGCCGCCCCCGCCGTCCGCTTCCCCACCCGGGTCTGGAGCATCCACAACTGGCCGCGCTCGATGGTGAATTCGATGTCGCAGAGATCCTTGTAGTGGTTCTCCAGGGTCTTCATGATCTGCATGAGCTGGTCGTACGACTTCTTGTCGATCTGCTCAAGTTCCGCCAGCGGCACGGTGTTTCGGATGCCGGCGACCACGTCCTCGCCCTGCGCGTTCTGCAAGTAGTCGCCGTAGACGCCCTGGTGGCCGCTCGCCGGGTCGCGGGTGAAGGCGACGCCCGTGCCCGAGTCGGGGCCGAGGTTGCCGAAGACCATCGAGCAGACGTTGACCGCCGTGCCGAGGTCGTGCGGGATGCGTTCCTGGCGGCGGTAGAGCTTGGCGCGGTCGGTGTTCCAGGAGTCGAAGACCGCGTGGATGGCGAGGTCCATCTGCTCGCGCGGCTCCTGCGGGAAGTCGCGTCCTGCCTCGGTCTTGACGATCCGCTTGAAGCGGGTGACCAGCTTCTTCAGGTCGGCCGCGTCCAGTTCGGTGTCGACGGTGACCTTCTTGGCCTCCTTGGCCTTGTCGAGGGCCTCCTCGAAGAGGTCGCCGTCGACGCCGAGGACGGTCTTGCCGAACATCTGGATGAGACGGCGGTAGGAGTCCCACGCGAAGCGCTCGTCGCCCGCCTGCTTCGCCAGGCCCTGCACGGACCTGTCGGAGAGGCCGATGTTCAGGACGGTGTCCATCATGCCGGGCATGGAGAACTTCGCCCCGGAACGGACCGATACGAGGAGAGGGTTGTCGGCCTGCCCCAGCTTCTTGTCCATCGTCGACTCCAGCGCGTCGAGGTGTGCACTCACCTCGTCACGCAGTGCCGCCGGCTCCTCGCCACTGTCGAGGTAGGTCTTGCACGCCTCGGTGGTGATGGTGAAGCCGGGGGGCACGGGAAGGCCCAGGTTGGTCATCTCGGCGAGGTTGGCACCCTTGCCGCCGAGAAGGTCCTTGAGGTCCTTGTTTCCCTCGGTGAAGTCGTAGACGAACTTCGCTACGTGGGGTTCTTTGTTTTCCGACACGGGTCTCGACTCCTCGGGACGCGGGTGGCTGCCCTGACGGGCAGGAACATACCCAGATCGAAGGCGCCTGGGTACGTCCACTTGCATGTCATGCGTCCGTAACCGGTCGTCCGCCAGCGGATCGAAAGTCAAAGCTCGGCAAGCGAACACCGTCGGGTGTTTTCACTTCTTGAACGCGACCAGGCCCATCTGCGGCATTTTCCGCTCACCTGAGCGGGCTACACGCTCGCCTGTTTTCGATCGATGAACGATCAGAGGGTGGCACGGAGTGCCACCCCTTGGAGAAGTGCAGCCGCCCAAGATCCGCTCACCTGAGCGCCACCCCTATCAAAGGTGGTGAGAATCACGCTTCCACACCCGACCGGATTTCACCATGCGGACGGACATCGGACAGACCTCGGACATGTCCCGGAACCGAAACGCGGACGTCACATGCCCGCGGACGCCACATGCCCGTGGACACCACACCCCCGCGGGCGTCACATGCCCAGCGCGAGCAGCCGCTCCTCGACCCGCTCCGGCGCGTACAGGTACTCCACGACCAGCGCCCCCGCCCCCACCAACCCGGCCCGCTCGCCGAGCCGTGAGGTCAGTACGTGCAGATGAGCGGTGGAGCGCGGCAGCGCCCGCTGGTACAGCAGCTCCCGTACGCCCGTGAGGAAGGAGGTTCCGGCCAGGTCTCCCGCGATCATCAGCACCCCGGGGTTGAGCAGGGTCACGACAGTCGCCAGGACGTCGCCGACCTGCCGTCCCGCCTCGCGGGCGAACGCCGCCGCTCCCGGGTGCCCCGACGCCAGCAGGTCCCGTACGTCCGAGCCGGACGCGGCCGGCACCCCGGTCTCGGCCAGCCGTCGCGCGACGGCGCCGCCGCTCGCCACGGCGGCGAGACAGCCGTAGGACCCGCAGCGGCACAGCGCCTGCGCGCCCGCCGGGATGCGGATGTGGCCGATGTCGCCGGCGCCGCCGTCGATCCCCCGGAAGATGGAACCGCCCACGACGACTCCGGCGCCGATACCGGTCGAGACCTTGACCAGGACGAAGGCCTGGCAGTCGGGGTGGCCGGTGCGCTGTTCACCGTAGGCCATGAGGTTGGCGTCGTTGTCGACGAGGACCGGGACCCGGGGGGCGCCGGTGTGGTCCGTGAAGGCGCGGGCCAGGCGGCCTCTTATGTCGTAGCCGTCCCAGCCGGGCATCATCGGCGGCTGGACGACCCGGCCGGTGTCGGTCTCGACCGGGCCGGGCACTGCGAGGCCGATCCCGCAGACCTCGGACGCCCGGTGTCCGGCCTTCTCCAGCAACTCGGCGAACCAGCGGCCGAGTTCGCCGAGTACGACGTCGGGGCCGTCCTCGACGACGAGTGTGCCGCCGTGCTCCGCGAGGATCTCGCCGGTGAGCGAGAGGACGCACGCGCGCGCGTGGCGGGTGTCCAGGTCCGCCGCGAGGACTACGGCGTGGGCGTCGTCGAATTCGAGGGTGATCGAGGGTCTGCCGCCCAGCGGGGAGTCCACGGGGCCGCCCGCGCCCTCGCGCAACCAGCCCGCGCGGAAGAGCCGGTCCAGGCGCTGGCCGACGGTCGCGCGGGAGAGTCCGGTCACCTGCTGGAGGGCCCCTCGGGTCGTGGCGCGCCCGGTGCGCACCAGTTCGAGGAGATCTCCGGCGCTCCCTTGACCTCTTCCCGTCATGCGCACCCCCTTGTGTTTCTCAACTCTGCATTACATATTGAGTTTTGCGTGTTAAATAGACGTAACCCTACGGTAGCCATGACCGAACCGGTCGGCACGACGTCTTTCGTGGAGCCCCCAGTGGATCGCACTGCCCAGCTCACCGCACTCCCGACGGAGCGCACCCTCGTATACGATCCGCCGTCCCCTACGGGTTCCCTGCACCTCAGGGCGGCTGCAGTACTGGAAGCGAACTGGACGGGAGCCTCGACAGTCCCCTCGCGCGGTCTGTATCCGCACCAGTGGTCCTGGGACTCCGCGTTCATCGCGATCGGTCTGCGGCACCTCTCGCCCCTGCGGGCGCAGACGGAGCTGGAGACGCTGCTCGCCGCCCAGTGGGGCGACGGCCGTATCCCGCACATCGTCTTCAACCCCTCCGTACCGCTCGACGCGTACTTCCCGAGCCCCGACTTCTGGCGCTCCTCGACCGCGGGGCACAGCGCGGGCGCCCCGCGCACCGTACAGACCTCGGGCATCGTGCAGCCACCGGTGCACGCGCTCGCCGCCTGGCTGGTGCACCGCGCCGACCCGGGCCTGTCCCGCGCCCGCGGCTTCCTGGCCGGTGTCTACCCCAAGCTGGCCGCCTGGCACCGCTATCTGCTGCACCGGCGCGACCTGGGCGGGGGCGGACTCGCGTCCGTCGTGCACCCCTGGGAACAGGGTATGGACAACAGCCCCTGCTGGGACGCCCCCCTCGCGCGCGTGACCCCCGCCCCGGCCCGCTCCTTCCGGCGCGCCGACCTCGACCACGGGGCCGCCGAGGACCGTCCGACGGACCTCGACTACGGCCGTTACGTGCGGCTCGCGACGGACTACCGGGACGGCCAATACGCCGACGGGGCAAGCGAGTTCGCGGTGGAGGACCCGTCCTTCAACGCCCTGCTCATCGCCTCCGAGCACGCATTGGCGCGTATCGCGCGGGAGTTGGGCGCGACCGGCACGGCAAGGCACGCCCGCGCGGAGCGCCTCACCGGCGTCCTGATCGAGCGGCTGTGGGACCCGACCGAGGGCATGTTCTTCTGCCGTGACGTGCGCGGCGAGGGACTGATCCCCGAGCGCAGCGTCTCCGGTCTGATCCCGCTCCTCCTCCCCGACCTGCCCCGGGACATCGCCACGGCCCTCGTCCGTACGGCGTCCGGACCGCACTTCGGGCTCGGCGACACCACCCAACTCCCGCCCAGTTACGACCTGTTGGGCGAGGCCTTCAATCCGCACCGGTACTGGCGCGGCCCGGCCTGGTTCAACACGAGCTGGCTGCTGGAGCGCGGCCTGCGGCTGCACGGCGAGCGGCCGAGGGCGGACGCGCTGCGTGACGCCGTCCTGGCGACGGCCGCCGCCACCGACTTCGCCGAGTACGTCGACCCGTACGACGGCGAGGCGTGCGGCGCGACCGGCTTCAGCTGGACCGCCGCGCTGACCCTCGATCTGCTTCACGAGCCCCCCGGGCACGGCGTGTCCGGCACGGGCCTCGGCACGTTCGACATGCGTGGCACAGAAGTGAACGGCAATGCAGTCAAGGGCGCCAAGAGAGTCAAGGGAGGGGACCGGGGATGACGGACCGACACCATCTGCTCGTGCACGGCGGGACGTTCGCGGCCGTGGGCGACGGCGGGGACATCAGCGGCGTACGAGGCGGCAGTTCCCCGGACGGGTTATTCGTACGGGACGCCCGGCACCTGAGCCGCTGGCAGTTGACGGTCGACGGCGCGGTGCCGGAGGCACTGACACCGGTGGCCGACGGGGACATGGCGCGCTGTGTCCTGGTCCCGCGCGGTGGGCGCCAGGAGCCGCCCGCGCACACGCTCTTCCGTGAACAGGCCGTCGGCGACGGCTCGTTCGTCGAGTCGCTGAAGGTGACCAGCAACCGGCCGGTGCCGACCACGGTCCGGCTCGCGGTCACCGCGGACGCCGACTTCACCGACCAGTTCGAACTCCGCTCCGACTACCGCACCTACGCGAAGACCGGCGCCACCCGCTCCCGCCAAGTCCTCGACGACGGCGTGGAGTTCGCCTACCAGCGCGGCGAATGGCGTTCTTGTACGACGGTCACGGCCGAACCGGCCCCCGACGGCGTCGAGGAGACGGGCACCGGCGCCCGCCGCATGGTGTGGACCCTGGACCTCGAACCGCACGGCACCGCCGAGTTGGCGCTGCGGGTGATGGCCCGCCCGCACGGCGACAAGCGGGCCCTGCGGGTACCGCGCTCACCGTCCGCGCTGAACGAGCAACTCCTCGCGCTGGAGGGCGAGTACGTCCAGGGCATCTCCTTCCCCACCGGCTGGCCGGAGTTGGCCGCCGCCTGCGCGCGGGGCCTGTCGGACCTGGCCTCGCTCCAGGTCCCGGCGACGGGCCTCGACGGCGAGGAGTTGCGGGTACCGGCGGCGGGCGCGCCGTGGTTCCTGACCCTCCTGGGCCGGGACGCGCTCCTGACGTCCCTCTTCGCGCTCCCCTACCGCCCCCAACTCGCCGCAGCCACCCTCCCCGCCCTCGCCGCGACCCAGGCGACGGCGGTCGGCCCCGAGTCGGTGTCCCAGCCCGGCAAGATCGTGCACGAGGTGCGGCACGGTGAGTTGGCGCACTTCGGGCAGGTGCCGTACGGGCGTTACTACGGCTCGGTCGACGCGACCCCGCTGTTCCTGGTGCTGCTCGGCGCGTACGTCGAGCAGACCGGCGACACGGCACTCGCCCGTCGCCTGGAGCCCAACGCCCGCGCGGCGGTGGGCTGGATGCTCGACCACGGCGGCCTCACCTCGCGCGGCTATCTGGTCTACCGCGCCGACCAGGGCGGCCTGGCCAACCAGAACTGGAAGGACTCCCCCGGCGCCATCTGCGGAGCCGACGGCACCCGCGCAAGCGGTCCCGTGATGGCGGCGGGGGCCCAGGGGTACGCGTACGACGCGCTGCGCCGCACCGCGTGGGTGGCGCGGACGGTGTGGGAGGACGAGACGTACGCGGCCCTCCTGGAGCAGGCGGCGGCCGACCTGCGGGACCGTTTCCAGCAGGACTTCTGGATGCGGGAGCACTCCTTCCCGGCGCTGGCGCTGGACGGGGAGGGCCGCCAGGTCGACGCGCTGGCGTCCGACGCGGGCCATCTGCTGTGGTCCGGCCTCCTCGACAAGGAGTACGGCGAACTGGTCGGCCGCAGGCTCCTGGAACCGGACTTCTTCTCCGGCTGGGGCGTCCGCACGCTGGCCTCCGGCCAGGCGGCGTACCACCCCCTCTCCTACCACCGGGGTTCGGTGTGGCCGCACGACAACGCGCTGATCACGCTGGGGCTTTCGCGCTACGGCCTGCACGACGAGGCCCGTACGGTCGCCCACGCGCTGGTCGACGCGGCGACCGCGGCCGGCCACCGTCTCCCGGAGGTCCTCGCGGGCTACGGCCGCGGCACCCACCCGGAGCCGGTCCCGTACCCGCACGCGTGTGTACGGGAGTCCAGGTCGGCGGCGGCTCCGCTGGCGCTGCTCACGGCGGTAGGGGGCGCGTGACGCAACGGTGATAAGCCGTTTGCCGGGTGTTTGCCCAGTTCCGTGAACAGGGGCATGGGGCAACTCGTACGGAATGAAGGCGGCCCTTCCTCCCCAGTTCGGGCCGCCACTCCGACTACGGGCTCCTCATGGAAGGACCTTCGGGTTGCCTCAGCACACGAGCACGCGCAAGTCACCGAACACGGCCGGGGCAGCCGATGGCGAGGTACGGCCGCCGGACGTCGACGTCACCAGCGACGTCGACGGCGACGGCGACACGGAATCGACACCGGCCCCGACCCCGACCTCGACCTCGTCCTCGACACCGGGCGACGCGATAGCGATATCGACCGGCGCCGAGGACGAGACCGAAGCCGGGGCCGGGGCCGGGACTGTCGTAGAGACTCCGGCCGAGGCCGAGCCAGTCGTGGAGACCCCGGACGACGAGACCGGAAAGGCGGTAGAAACTCCGGTCGAGGCCCCGGCGGAGGCTCCCGCGGGGGCCGCGGCCGAAACCGGGTCCCAGGCGGCAGAGCCCGAGGCGACCGAGAACACGGATGCCGCCGACGTCGATGCCGACGCGGGCACCGACGCCGGCGACTCCGAGGACCCCGACTCCGAAGCCGTAGTCGCCGAAGACGAAGCCGCCGAGAAGGCCACCGCGACCTCCCCGGCGGACTCCGGCGCCGAGGCCGGCGCCACCGGCTCGCCCGCCACGGATCCCGAAGCCGACGCCGAAGCCGCCTCGACCACCACCGACGCCGTCCCCGAAGTCACCCCCGCCCCCGAAGCCCCCGCCACGGACAGCACCCCCGCCACCACCCCCCGTCCCACCCGCCCCGGCCCCCGTACCTGGAGCAGTCGGCTGGGACTGCGGCGGCGGATACGGAGCTGGCGGGAGAAGCATCCCGTCGCCGCGCGCGTCGCGTCCTGGACCGTCACCGTGCTCGCCGCCACCGTCGTCTACGTCTGCCTGCTGATGCCGACGACGCTGAACAGCCTGAAGCCCACCGAGTTCATGCGGCTTCCGGCCGAGGCGATCATGGGGGCCGTCGTCCTGATGAGCCTGCCGCGTCGGCCGCGGATCGTGCTGGCGGCGTTCTGCGGTGCGCTGACCGCCGTCGTGGCGATCCTGAACATGCTCGACATGGGCTTCAACGAATACCTGGGCCGGGGCTTCAACGTCATCCTGGACTGGAGCCTGTTCGCCGACGCCCGCGGCTATCTCGTGGACACGCTCGGCGGGACGGTCACGTCCGCCGTCACGGTCGGTGTCGTCCTCTTCGTCCTGCTGCTGATCGTGCTGGTCGCGCTGGCCGTGGTCCGGCTCAGCAACCTGCTGGCCGCCCACAAGGCGGAGGCGTCCCGGGGCGCGCTGATCGCGGGCACCGTCTGGATCACCTGCACGGCCTTCGGCCTCCAGGTCTCCGGCGGCGTGCCGCTCGCCGCGGACCACACCGCGGCGATCCTCAAGCTCCGCGGCCAGGCGATCCGCAACACCCTGCGCGACGAGGCGGAGTTCAAGAAGGTCGCCAAGGTCGACGCCTTCGGCAACACCCCGGGCAGCCAGCTCGTCCCGGACCTGCGCGGCAAGGACATGATCTTCACCTTCATCGAGAGCTACGGCCGTAGCGCGATCGAGGACCCGATCATGGCGCCCGGTGTCGACGAGACGCTCGCCGCCGACACCAAGGCCCTGTCGAAGGCCGGTTTCTCCGCGAAGAGCGGCTGGCTGACGTCGGCGACCTACGGCGGCAGCAGCTGGCTGGGCCACTCGACCACCATGTCGGGGCTGTGGATCAACAACCAGCAGCGCTACCGCACGGTGATGGCCAGCGACCACCTGAGCCTGACCGACGCCTTCAAGAAGACCGGCGACTTCGACACGGTCGGTGTGATGCCGGGCGTGCAGAAGGGCTGGCCCGAGCAGAGCTTCTACGGCCTCGACAAGGTCTACAACGCCTTCCAACTGGGCTACAAGGGACCGAAGTTCAGCTGGTCGACGATGCCCGACCAGTACACCCTTGAGCAGTTCCAGAAGCAGGTGCACAGCAAGCCGCGCACCGACGGCAAGTCGCTGATGTCGATGATCATCCTGACGTCGAGCCACCAGCCGTGGGCGCCGATCCCGAAGCTCGTGCCGTGGGACCAGCTGGGCAACGGCTCGATCTTCGACGCGATCGAGAAGGCCGGCAACAAGGCCTCCGACGTCATCGCCGACACCACCAAGTCCCGCGAGGAGTACGGCAAGTCGATCCAGTACTCGGTGGACTCCCTCACCCAGTGGCTGGAGCGCTACGGCAACGACAACACCGTGCTGGTCTTCCTCGGCGACCACCAGCCGATCGCCCGGGTCAGCGGCAACCACGCCAGCCGTGACGTGCCGATCTCGATCGTCGCCAAGGACCCCAAGGTCCTTGAGAAGGTCGACAGTTGGAACTGGACGGACGGCCTGCGCCCCGCGCACGACGCCCCGGTGTGGAAGATGAGCGCCTTCCGCGACAAGTTCCTCACGGCGTACGGCTCCACCTCCCACCCGAAGACCAACTAGCCGCCCGAGGAGTCGAGTTCGGCGTCCTCGCCGATCCCCGCGCAGTCGTACGGGTCCTTCAGCCAACCGTCGGGCAGCACCACCCTGTTGTTGCCCGACGTACGGCCGCGGGGCCCGTCGGCGCCCGTGGGCCAGGGCTGGTCGAGGTCCAACTCGTCGAGGCCGGAGCGGAGTTCGTCCAGCGAGGACGTGATGGCGAGGCGCTTGCGCATCTCGCTGCCGACCGCGAAGCCCTTGAGGTACCAGGCGACGTGCTTGCGGAAGTCGATGACTCCGCGTGCCTCGTCGCCGATCCACTCGCCGAGCAGGGTCGCGTGCCGCACCATGATGTCGGCGACCTCGCGCAACTCCGGCTTCAGGACGTCCTGTTCACGCCCCTCGAAGGCGGCCACGAGGTCGGCGAACAGCCACGGCCGCCCCAGGCAGCCGCGTCCGACCACGACGCCGTCGCACCCGGTCTCGCGCACCATCCGCAGCGCGTCCCCGGCAGACCAGATGTCGCCGTTGCCGAGCACGGGGATCTCCGGCACATGCTCCTTCAGCCGGGCGATGGCGTCCCAGTCGGCGGTGCCGCCGTAGTGCTGGGCGGCGGTGCGGCCGTGCAGGGCGATGGAGGTGACGCCCTCCTCGACGGCGATGCGGCCCGCGTCGAGGAACGTGATGTGATCGTCGTCGATGCCCTTGCGCATCTTCATGGTGACGGGCAGGTCCCCGGCCCCGCTGACGGCCTCGCGCAGGATCGCCCGCAGCAGGTTCCGCTTGTACGGGAGTGCAGAACCGCCGCCCTTGCGGGTGACCTTCGGCACCGGGCAGCCGAAGTTGAGGTCGATGTGGTCGGCGAGATCCTCGTCCGCGATCATGCGGACGGCCTTGCCGACGGTCGCCGGGTCCACGCCGTACAGCTGGATCGAACGCGGCTTCTCGGTCGCGTCGAAGTGGACCAGCTGCATGGTCTTCTCGTTGCGCTCGACCAGCGCCCGCGTCGTGATCATCTCGCTGACGAACAGGCCCTTGCCCCCGCTGAACTCCCGGCACAGGGTGCGGAAGGGCGCGTTGGTGATCCCGGCCATGGGGGCCAGGACGACGGGCGGCGAGACGGTGTGCGGGCCGATCCGCAAGGGCGGCACGGCCGGGGGCGCGGGCAGGGACACGGGCGTGGACATTCCTCCATTGTGGCGCACGGCTTGCGGTGCCCGCGGACGGAGCGGTGGGCGGGCGGTGGCCGGAGATCATGTAGCGGTCATTAGTTAGACGCACTATCGAGTTTCGCGTACGATGGTTCGCATGCCCGAGCTCAGCCACCGCCGCCGCATGCTGGTGCTCGCGATCTGCTGTATGAGTCTGCTGATCGTGAGCCTGGACGTGACCATCCTGAACGTCGCCCTGCCCGCGATGCAGACGGATCTGCACGCCTCGACCTCCGGTTTGCAGTGGACGATCGACGCGTACACCCTGGTCCTCGCCTCCCTGCTGATGCTGGCGGGCTCCACCGCCGACCGGATCGGCCGCAAGCGGGTCTTCATCGTCGGCCTGGTGGTCTTCAGCGTGGGCTCGCTGCTCTGCTCGCTCGCGCCCGACCTGAACGCGCTGATCTGGTTCCGCATGATCCAGGCGGTCGGCGGCTCGATGCTCAACCCGGTCGCGATGTCGATCATCACCAACACCTTCACCGAGCCGCGCGAGCGGGCCCGGGCGATCGGCGTGTGGGGTGCGGTCGTCGGCATATCGATGGCCGCCGGACCGCTGATCGGCGGCCTGTTGGTGGACTCGGTCGGCTGGCGGTCGATCTTCTGGATCAACCTGCCGGTGGGCGTGGCCGCGCTGCTGCTCACGCTGAGGTTCATCCCCGAGTCACGCGCGCCCAAGGCCCGCCGTGCCGACCCGGTCGGCCAGCTCCTGGTGATCGCGCTGTTCGGCTCGCTGACGTACGCGATCATCGAGGCGCCCAGCTCCGGATTCACGACGATCCTGCCCTTCGCGGCGCTCGCGCTGGTCGCCCTCGTCGGCCTCGTCTGGTACGAGCCGCGGCGCGACGAACCCCTCATCGACCTGCGCTTTTTCCGCTCGGCGCCGTTCAGCGGGGCCACGGTGATCGCGATCAGCGCGTTCTCGGCGCTGGGCGGCTTCCTGTTCCTGTCCACGCTGTATCTGCAGAACGTGGTCGGTCTGGACGCGCTGCACGCCGGGCTGTGGATGCTGCCGATGGCGGTGCCGACGTTCCTGTGCGCGCCGATCTCCGGCCGCCTGGTGGGCAGTCGGGGCCCCCGGATACCCCTCCTGATCGCGGGCTCCGCGATGACCGTGAGCGCGCTGCTGTTCGCCGGGTTCGAGGCGGAGACGTCCAACGTCTCGCGTTTCATCGGGTACTTGCTGTTCGGCATCGGCTTCGGCTTCGTGAACGCGCCGATCACCAACACGGCGGTGTCCGGAATGCCGCGCGCACAGGCGGGAGTTGCTGCCGCCGTAGCCTCCACGAGCCGTCAACTGGGCCAGACCCTCGGCGTCGCGGTGGTCGGCGCCGTGCTGGCCTCCGGGATCGGATCGTCGTCGTACAAGGACACGTTCGTGTCGGCGGCGAGGCCCGGCTGGTGGATCCTCGTGGTGTGCGGCCTGGCCGTACTGGTGCTCGGCGCGGTCACCAGCGGCGCCTGGGCCCGCCGAACCGCCGAACGCACGGCGGAGAAACTGTCGTCCGTAGAGGTCCGCGAGGCGGCCGGGATCACCGCGTAGCCCTCCGGGGCGTCGGCCGAACGCTCCCTGGACGCCACCGAGTTGGCCGGTACGGACCGTCAGGTCGCCGACGCGCGGTCCGACGGCGTCAGCGACACTGGGCGAGTAAACGACGGGCACGCGACGCACGCAGCGCGCAGGCCGAACCGGCCCGGCAGACCGCCGGGCGAACCGCGCAGAAGCTGTCGTCCGTCGAGGTACGCGAGGCCGCCGTGGTCACCGCGTAACCCTCCGGGGCGGCCGAACACTCCCAAGACACCGCCCAGTTGGCCGGTCAGGACCGTCAGATCGCCGACACACAGGCCGACGGTGCCAGTGACACTGGGCGAGCCAACGACGGGCCACGCGACGCAGACAGCACACAGGCCGAACCGGCCCCGACAGACCACCGGACGAACCGCGCAGAAGCCGTCATCCACCGAAGTCCGCAAGGCCGCCGAGGTCACCGCGTAACCCTCCGGGACGGCCCAACACTCCCCAGACACCACCCAGTTGGCCGGTCAGGACCGTCAGATCGCCGACGCGCGGTCCGAACCAACCCCGCGAACCCCCGAACCCACCGCGCAGAAGCCGTCATCCGCCGAAGTACCCGAGGCCGCCGGGATCACCGCGTAGGACGCGGAGGACGCGTAGAACGCGCAGGACCCGTAGGAGCTGGGCCGACGTGTGATCCATGCGTTGTCAGTTGTCGGTGGGGTCAGTAAATTACGGAGATGTCCGATGCGATGGTCATGCGGTGCTCGGGGTGGACGTTCTCGTTCGACGGACGGTCGTTGACCCTCACCCGGAGGGGGACGCCCTGGCGCCACAAGCGGGTCGAGCACCTGCCGCTCGGTCGGCTGCGTGCCTGCTACCTCCGGCATTCGGAGAGCCACGGCATCGAAAGTCACGCCTTCTGGCTGGTGTACGACACCGACGAGGTACTGGTCGGCCTCAGTCCGCAGTTCTACGAGGGCGATGCCCACTGGTTCGCCAAGTACCTCAGCGAGGCGATCTGCGAGCGGCTGCGCCGGATCTTCGAGCACACCATCGGGCTCGGTCCGCATCCCGAGGCGGAACTGCTCCAGATCGTCCGGCCGGCGCTGCGGCTCGATCCGTACGCCTACAGCATGGGCGACATACCCCGGCGGCTGGAGGCGTTGCGCAAGGACGACGACTTGGAGTGGGGCCGGCGGATTCCCGGTCCGAGCCGGCCCTCCGACTTCCAGATCAATCACCATCACGCGCTGCGCCACGCGGCACCGAACTTCGAGAGCTGGTGGACCTTCGTCGAGTACGTCCGCGAGGGCTACGAGCCGGTGGACGAACCGGGCTGGGAGGAGGTCGTGAAGGATCTGCGGCGGGGGCGGGAGTTCATGACCCTGAGCAACCCGAGGCTCAACCGGTCCGGATATCCCAGGACTTGAGACTTGACGCGGCGGAGGCAGCCCCGGCTCACTTCTCCAGCGCGATCGCGTGCAGCCGCTCCAGCCGTTGCCTCGACTCCTCGTCCACCGGTGCGTACGTCACCATCCGCGGGCCTCGCGAAGGGCCGAGCCAGAGGTCGGTGTGGTCGACCGTGAGGCGGCCGACGTGGGAGTTGCGGAACTCCTTGCGGCGGGGGCTGGCGCCCATCACCTCGTGGCGGTCCCAGACCTCGCGGAACTCGGGGGACGTGTGCAGCCGCTTGAGCAGGATCTTCCAGGTGGGGTCGGCGAGATGGTCGGCCATCGAGCCCCGGAAGCGGGCGGCCATGAGCCGCTGGGTCTTCTCCAGGTGCACGATCGAGGACCGCCACTCCTGGTGCGTGTAGGAGAGGATCATGCAGTTGCGGTCCTCGGGCGGCACCGCGTCCAGGTCGCAGAGCAGCATCCCGTAGGTGCGGTTGTAGGCGAGGATGTCGTAGCGGGCGTTCTGGAGGCAGGCCGGGATGGGGTCGAGCTGGTCCAGCATCGCCTGGAGGGCGGGTGTGACGACCGGGCAGACGGTGGCCGGCTGCGGATCGGTCGCGTCGGCCAGCTGGAACAGGTGGCTGCGCTCGCTGCGGTCGAGCAGCAGGGTGCGGGCCAGCGCGTCGAGGACCTGTACGGAGACCTGGATGTCCCGGGCCTGTTCGAGCCACGTGTACCAGGTGACGCCGACCGCGGCGAGCTGCGCGACCTCCTCGCGGCGCAGCCCCGGCGTACGGCGCCGGGTGCCGCGCGGCAGGCCGACCTGCTCGGGGGCGATGTGCTCGCGGCGGTGGCGCAGGAACGCGGCGAGTTCATGGCGCCGGACCGTCGACGCGGTCTGCGAAGACCCTGTTCGCGCCGCCCCTGTCGCTGTCACCGTCTCCTGTGCCATCGTTGTCATCATCCCAGTCTGCCGCCGCGCGGACCCTGTTTCCAGGTAGTCCTGCTACCAGGATAAGGACACTCTGGTACCAGTCTGCCGACAGGCGCAGGCTCGTCGGCGTGACCGAAACCATCACTTCCCGCACCGTCCGATCCCCGGCGGCGCCACCCGTGCTCGGCGGCCTCGGACTGTTCACGGTGCTGCTGGCCGCGGCGCTGCCCCTCATCGACTTCTTCATCGTCAACGTAGCCCTGCCGACCATCAGCAGGGACCTCTCGGCGAGCGAGGCCGTCCTCGAACTCGTCGTCGCCGGCTACGGAGTCTCGTACGCCGTGCTGCTCGTCCTCGGCGGCCGGCTCGGCGACCTGTTCGGGCGCCGTCGGCTCTTCCTGGGCGGGATGGCCGCGTTCGGCGTGACCTCGCTGGCCTGCGGCCTCGCGCCGACCGCCTGGACGCTGGTCGCCGCGCGGATCGCGCAGGGCGCGGCCTCCGCCGCGATGCTCCCGCAGGTCCTGGCGACCATCCAGTCCGCGACCCAGGGCCCGCGCCGCGCCAAGGCGATGGGCCTGTACGGCGCGACGGCCGGCCTCGCGATGGTGGCCGGGCAGATCCTCGGCGGGGTCCTGGTCGCCGCCGACATAGCCGGTACCGGCTGGCGCGCGGTGTTCCTGGTGAACGTGCCGGTGGTCGTCGTAGGACTGTTCCTGGCCGCGAAGGTCGTACCGGAGACACGTTCGCAGCACCCGGAGCCGGTGGACGTGCCCGGCACGTTCCTGCTGGCTGCCTCCCTGCTGGCGCTGCTGGTGCCGCTGACCGAGGGCCGGGCGGCGGGCTGGCCGCTGTGGACGTGGCTGTCGCTGGCCGCGTTCCCGGGGATCGTGTCCGCGTTCTACGCGGTGGAGCGCAGGGCGGACCGGCAGGGCCGTACGCCGCTGGTGCCGCCGAGTCTGCTGGCGCTGACCTCGCTGCGGCGCGGGCTGACGATCATCCTGCCGCTGTCGATCGGCTTCTCCGGCTTCATGTTCGTGATCGCGGTGGCGCTGCAACGCGGCGCCGACCTGGGTCCGGTCGCGGCGGGCCTGGCGCTCGCCCCGATGGCCGTGGCGTTCTTCCTCGTCTCGCTGGCCGGGCCGCGCCTGGTGACCCGGTACGGCACCCGGGTCGTGGCGGTGGGTTCGGTCGTGCAGGGGGTGGGCGTGGGCCTGATCGTGCTGGCCGCGTGGCGCTCCTGGCCGGACCTGGGCTTTGTCGAACTGCTCCCCGGGATGGCGGTCGCCGGTGCCGGTCAGGCGCTCCAACTGCCCATCATCTTCCGGATCGTGCTGTCCGAGGTACCGGCGGCTCGGGCCGGGGTGGGCGCCGGGGTGATGGTGACCACCCAGCAGTCGGCGCTGGCGCTCGGTGTGGCCACGCTCGGCACACTGTTCCTGTCGCTGATCCCGGGCATGGGCATGCGGGACGCCCTGGTGACCACGCTGCTGGTGCAGCTGGCGGGTGTGGTGCTGACCGGGCTGCTCAGCCTGCGGCTGCCGCGCACGATCGGCTGACCGCGGGACGAACAGCGGGATGACATGTTCACAGCTTGGACAACTCGCCGTGAATTGCGCCCCGTTGATGTTGGTCTTGCTGCACACTCCTTGCCGGAGACTCCTGAGCGGAGGCGAGGCACATGTTGCAGATCAACACGAGCAAGGTGAGCCGCTGGGACCAGCACGGGCGGGAACATGTCGTCCGCGTGCAGCGCAAGGGCGCGCAGCGCATGATCAAGTGCGACACCTGCGGCTGGAAGAAGAGCGCGCAGTTCCTGCCCTGGCTGAAGGCGGAGGAGCACCTGGCGGAGGAGCACCAGGCCACGGTGGATCCGTCCGGCGGCTGACCGGGGAGCGATGAGTTCGCGCGGCGGGGAGAGTCGTATCCGGTGAAGCCGATGCGACTCCTCCGACCGGAAGGCCGACCGATGAGCTCTCTCCACGACACCCTGCGGCGACGCGTCGACGACGGCACCGTGCCGGGGGCGGTGGGCCTGGTGGCCCGTGGCGACGACGTCGAGGTGGTGGCCGTCGGCGCCGTCGACGTCGAGGGCACCGCCCCGATGGCCCGCGACTCGATCTTCCGGATCGCGTCGATCACCAAGCCGATCACGGCGGCGGCGCTGCTGACGCTGGTGGACGAGGGCCGGATCGGGCTCGACGACCCGGTGGCGGAGTGGCTCCCGGAGCTGGCGAAGCCGATGGTGGTCCGCACCCCCACGAGCCCCGTCGACGACGTCGTGGCGGCCGAACGCCCGGTCACCGTCGAGGACTTGCTCAGCTTCCGCACCGGCTGGGGACTCCCCTCCGACTTCGCGCTGCCCGCCGCGCGGTCCCTGTTCACGATCCAGGACCACAGCCGCCCCTTCGGGGACTGGCCGGACCCGGACACCTGGCTGGGCCTGCTCGCCCAGGTGCCGATGCTGCACCAGCCGGGCGAGGCCTGGCTCTACGGCACCTCGTCCGCCCTCCAGGGCATCCTGGCCGCCCGGGTGTCGGGCCGCGCTTTCCCCGACTTCCTGGCGGAGCGGATCTTCGAACCGCTGGGCATGCGGGACACCGGCTTCGAGGTACCGGAGTCGAAACGCGACCGCTTCACCTCGTCCTACGCCCCGGCCGAGGACGGCACCCTGCGCCTCACGGACACCCCGGACGGCGACTACAGCCGCGTCCCGCGCTTCCCCTCGGGCGGCGGGGCCCTGGTCTCCACGGCCGACGACTGGCTGGCGTTCGCCCGCATGCTGCTGGCCGGCGGTCAGGGAATCCTCACCCCCACCTCGGTGAGCCGCATGACCACGAACCACCTCACGGCCGCCCAGCGCGAGGCCGCGACCCTGTTCCTGGAGGGCCAGGGCTGGGGTTACGGCGGCCAGGTCGACGTGGACCCGATCGACCCGTGGAACGTCCCCGGCCGCTACGGCTGGATCGGCGGCACCGGCACCACGGCCCACATCGTCCCGCCGACGGACACGGTCACGATCCTGCTGACCCAGGTGGCGATGACGGGCCCGACGCCGATGCGGCTGATGCGGGAGTTCTGGGAGTGCGCGGCGGGGCGCTGACGCTCCCGAGTCGCCGTCGCGGCCGACCGGCGTGAGCATGGACGGGCGTGATCAGCCGAACGAGAGGAGTCCCCCGTGCACGTCTCACTCCACGGTCGCGGCACCCGTACGATCGCCGCCGGTGCCCTGAGTCTCGCCCTGCTGTCGGCCGGGACGGCGGGCGCCTTCGCCGCGTCCCCGAGCCCGAAGACGAGTTCGAAAGCGAGCCCCAAAGCGAGCCCGAGCGCGATGGGCTCGATCACCGTCAAGGCCGACAAGAACACGGTCAAGGCCGGTGACAAGGTGACCTTCAGCGGCCGTACGAAAGGCCTGAAGGTCGGCACCAAGCTGGTTCTCCAGCACGAGAAGGCCGGAAAGTGGAACGCGCTGAACGGGAGCACCACGGTCAAGAACGGCAGCAGCTACTCGCTCACCGCGAAGCTCAACACCAAGGGCCAGGAACATCTGCGGATCGCGGCCGGTACGACGTACTCCCCGACCGTGACCGTCAAGGTGACGTGACCGGAGCCCGCCGTCAGCCGCGCAGCCCGCGCAGCAGCAGCTCCACCATCGCCTCGAACTCCGCCTCCACGCCCGGCTTCAGCCACTCCCGGGCGTAGGACGGATCGTGGAAGCGGCCGGTGGCCTGGAAGACCGTGCGGGCGGCGACGGCCGGGTCGGAGACCGTGAAGACACCGTCGTCGACGCCCGCCCGGACGATCTCGGTGAGCTGGCCGGTCAGCTCGTCGATGTGCGCGCCGACCACCTCGCCCGCTTCCTCGGCGAGCACCGAGTACGTGGCGAACAGCTCGGGATCGCCGCCCGCCTTCTTCCGCTTGGCCTCGAACAGCCCCGTGAGCCAGTTCCGCAACCGGTCCTCCGGGCCGCGGTCCTCCGTCACGAAGCACGCCAGCGTCAGCGCCGTACGGTCCAGCCAGCGCTTGGTGACCGCCTCGCGCAGCGCGGCCTTCGTCCCGAAGTGCCGGTAGACGGTGCCATGGCTGACGCCGAGCGCGCGGGCCACGTCCACCACGGTCGCCTTCGCGGGGCCGTGGCGGCGCAGCACCTCCTCGGTCGCTTCGAGGATGCGCTCGGCGGTCAGGGTCTCACTCGCTGCCATGGTGAAGACCGTACCCGCAGGCCGGATCCGGATCGGGATCAGTGCTCGCTGTCGAGGTGCACCATCGCCGCGGCCGGGTAGCGCTCGCCGAGCGCCGAGTCCGCCGGTACGGCCGCCTCGATCGCGGCCAGGTCCGCCGCGTCGAGTACGACGTCCAGCGCGCCCAGCGACTCCGTCAGGCGCTCCGGGGTCCGCGCGCCGATCAGCGGCACGATGTCCTCGCCCCGGGACAGCACCCAGGCGGTGGCGAGCTGCGCGACGGTGACGCCCTTCTGCTCGGCGAGCTTCCGCAACTGCTCGACCAGGCCGAGGTTGTGCTGGAGGTTGTCGCCCTGGAAGCGCGGCGAGTACGTCCGGTAGTCGCTCGCGCCGAGCTGCCGGTCGGCGGCGAAGTGCCCGGAGATCAGACCGCGGGACAGCACGCCGTACGCGGTGACGGAGATGCCCAGTTCACGGGTGGCCGGCAGGATACGGTCCTCGATGCCCCGGGTGATCAGCGAGTACTCCAGCTGCACGTCCGCGATGGGCGCTACGGCGGCGGCCCGGCGGATCGTGTCGGCGCCCGCCTCGCTGAGGCCGATGTGCCGGACGTAGCCCGCCTCGACCAGTTCGGCGATCGCGCCGACCGTCTCCTCGATCGGTACGTCGGGGTCGACCCGGGCGATCCGGTACACGTCGATGTGGTCGACGCCGAGGCGTTGCAGCGAGTAGGCGGCGAAGTTCTTCACGGCGGCGGGCCGCCCGTCGTAACCGCTCCAGGCACCGTCCGGACCGCGCAGGGCCCCGAACTTCACGCTGGTGAGCGCCTGTTCGCGGCGGGCGGCGGGGGCGGCGCGCAGGGCCTCGCCAATCAGCATCTCATTGTGGCCCATGGTGTAGAAGTCGCCGGTGTCGAGCAGGGTGACGCCCGCTTCGAGGGCGGCGTGGATGGTCGCGATGGCCTCGGTCCGGTCGGCCTCGGCGTAGGCGGAGGACATGGCCATGCAGCCGAGGCCGAGGGCGGAGACGCGGGGGCCGGTGGTGCCGAGCGAGCGCGTGGGGATCGGGGGGGTCGTGGGGATCGTCATGTGGACCACCTTGGCATGACAGCTGACAGATTTCAATATCTGTCATTCCAAATATGTCACTCCAACCCTCCCCCGTGCGGCCCAGACCTCTTGACGAAAGGTCTGGACCACGCGCACTGTCATGGATACGACACCTCACCGCACCCCCACCGGGAGGCCCGTATGCTCCGTCGCGCCCTGCACCTGCTCGCCACCGCCCTGACGGCGGCCTGTCTCGCCCAACTCCCCGTCGCCGGGGCCGCGTCCGCGGCCGACACCTGCGCGGTCAAGTCCCGCCCGGCCGGCAAGGTCCTCCAGGGCTACTGGGAGAACTGGGACGGCTCGTCCAACGGCGTCCACCCGCCCTTCGGCTGGACCCCGATCACCAACTCCGCGATCGCCACGCATGGTTACAACGTGCTCAACGCGGCCTTCCCGGTCATCCGCTCCGACGGAACGGCCCTCTGGGAGGACGGCATGGACGCCGGAGTGAAGGTGGCCACGCCCGCCGAGATGTGCGCGGCGAAAGCGTCGGGCCAGACGATCCTGATGTCGATCGGCGGCGCGGCGGCGGGCATCGACCTCAGCTCGACCACCGTGGCGAACAAGTTCGTCTCGACGATCGTGCCGATCCTGAAGAAGTACAACTTCGACGGCATCGACATCGACATCGAGACGGGCCTGGTGGGCAGCGGAAACATCGGCCAACTCTCCACGTCCCAGGCCAACTTGATCCGCATCGTCGACGGCATCCTGGCCCAGATGCCGTCCAACTTCGGCCTGACGATGGCCCCGGAGACCGCGTACGTCACCGGCGGCAGCATCACCTACGGCTCGATCTGGGGCGCGTACCTGCCGATCGTCAAGAAGTACGCGGACAACGGCCGCCTGTGGTGGCTCAACATGCAGTACTACAACGGCAGCATGTACGGCTGCTCCGGCGACTCGTACTCGGCGGGCACGGTCGCGGGCTTCACCGCCCAGACCGACTGCCTCAACAAGGGCCTGGTCGTCCAGGGCACGACGATCAAGGTCCCCTACGACAGGCAGGTCCCGGGCCTGCCCGCCCAATCGGGCGCGGGCGGCGGCTACATGACCCCGTCCCTGGTCTCCCAGGCCTGGCGGCACTACGGCACGTCCCTCAAGGGCCTGATGACCTGGTCGATCAACTGGGACGGCTCGAAGAACTGGACGTTCGGCGACAACGTGAAGGCGCTGCAAGGGCGTTGACGTCTAGCGGGCAGTGAACGCCAGCTTCGCGCCCAGTGCCACGAACGACCCCGCGAAACTCCGCCGCAGCCAGGTCATCACCCTCGGCCGTGAGGTGACGTGGCCGCGGACGGAGGCGGCGAGGACGCCGTACGCGGTGAAGACGACGAACGTCGCCAGCATGAAGACGCCGCTGAGCGCCAACATCCGTACAGCGGAGTGGGGTTCGTCGGGGCTCACGAACTGGGGCAGGAACGCGAAGAAGAAGATCGTCAGCTTCGGGTTGAGGATGTTGATCAGCACACCCCGGACGATCACACGGCCGGAGGACAGGGGCGCGCTGTCCTGGTCGACATCGATCGCCGCCCTGTCCTTCACCGTCGCCCACGCCATGTGGAGCAGATAGGCGACACCGGCGTACTTGAGGATCTGGAAGGCGGCGGCACTGGCGTTCAGCAGCGCGGCCAGCCCGATGACGGTGGCCAGCACGTGCGGCACGATCCCGAGCGTGCAGGCGAAGGCCGCGAGGACGCTCGCGCGGCGCCCGCGGGAGAGACCGGCGGCGAGGGTGTAGACGACACCGGTGCCGGGGGTGGCGACCACGACGAGCGTGGTGAGGAGAAAGGCGAGGCTCATGGGTTCAGCGTGGCGGGGCCGCTGTCCCGGCAGCAGGGCCAATGGGACGCCTGTATCGAGGACCAATGGCCAACGCCGGACGAGCACACTCAGCCCGTCCGGCGTTCGAGGACCAGGCCCCTTCAGGGCCGATGGGGGTCTGGGGGTGCTGCCCCAAGGGACAGCACCCCCACTGGCCTAGGCGCCGACGAGACGCCCGGCGAGGTAGCCCTCGATCTGGTCCAGCGACACGCGCTCCTGCTTCATGGAGTCGCGCTCGCGGACCGTCACCGCGTTGTCCTCAAGAGTGTCGAAGTCGACCGTCACGCAGTACGGCGTGCCGATCTCGTCCTGGCGGCGGTAGCGGCGGCCGATGGCACCGGCGTCGTCGAACTCGATGTTCCAGTTCTGCCGCAGCGCCTGGGCGAGGCCCTTGGCCTTCGGGGACAGCTCGGGGTTGCGGGACAGCGGGAGCACCGCGACCTTCACCGGGGCGAGGCGGTGGTCGAGGCGCAGCACCGTGCGCTTCTCCAACTTGCCCTTGGCGTTGGGGGCTTCGTCCTCGACGTACGCGTCGAGCAGGAACGCCAGCATCGCGCGGCCGACACCGGCGGCGGGCTCGATGACGTACGGCGTCCAGCGCTCCTGGGCCTCCTGGTCGAAGAAGAAGAGATCCTGGCCGGAGGCCTTGGAGTGGGCGTTCAGGTCGTAGTCGGTGCGGTTGGCGACGCCCTCCAGCTCACCCCACTCGTTGCCGCCGAACTGGAAGCGGTACTCGATGTCGGCGGTGCGCTTGGAGTAGTGGGAGAGCTTCTCCTTGGGGTGGTCGTACCACCGCATGTTCTCCTCGCGCAGGCCCAGGCCGGTGTACCAGTTCCAGCGCTCCTGCATCCAGTACTCCTGCCACTTCTCGTCCTCGCCCGGCTTGACGAAGAACTCCATCTCCATCTGCTCGAACTCGCGGGTGCGGAAGATGAAGTTGCCGGGCGTGATCTCGTTGCGGAAGGACTTGCCCATCTGCGCGATGCCGAACGGCGGCTTCTTGCGCGAAGTGGTCTGCACCTGGCCGAAGTTGGTGAAGATGCCCTGGGCGGTCTCGGGGCGCAGATAGGCGACGGAGCCGGTGTCCTGCGTCGGGCCCAGGTGGGTGGAGAGCAGGCCCGAGAACTCCTTGGGCTCGGTGAACTGGCCCTTGTTGCCGCAGTTGGGGCAGTTGATGTCGGCGAGGCCGTTCTGGGGGGCGCGGCCGTGCTTGGCCTCGTACGCCTCCTCCAGGTGGTCCGCGCGGAACCGCTTGTGACAGGAGGTGCACTCGGTCAGCGGGTCCGAGAAGGTGGCGACATGGCCCGAGGCGACCCACACCTCGGGGGCCAGGATCACGGACGAGTCGATACCGACCACGTCCTCGCGCGACGTCACCATGTAGCGCCACCACTGGCGCTTCAGGTTCTCCTTGAGCTCGACACCCAGCGGCCCGTAGTCCCAAGCGGCGCGCTGGCCGCCGTAGATCTCACTGCTGGGGAATACGAAGCCACGGCGCTTGCTCAGGCTGACGATGGTGTCGATCTTGTCGGCGGCCACGATGCTCTCTTCATGACGAATGGACGGTAATAAGGGGCGGCGCGAAGCGCCTCGGTGGGGGGTGGTGGTCGGGAGACGGGCGGGCGAATGACTTAGGTTACCGGCGCCTCCTACCCCTGTATCAAATCGGTTCCCTGACCGCAGCTTGTTGACAACGGTTTCCATCTCAGTTGAAAATGACTGTCATGAACGTACGACGACGCCACATATCCGGGATCGCGATAGCCGCGGCCACCGCCCTCGGCCTCGGGACCCTCTCCGCGTGCTCCGACAGCGCGGCGGCCGCCAACACCGACAAGTTCGACGTCGTCGCGTCGTTCTACCCGCTCCAGTACCTCGCCGAGCAGATCGGCGGGAGTCACGTCCACGTCACCAGCCTCACCAAGCCCGGCCAGGAACCGCACGACCTGGAGATCAGCGCGCAGCAGATCGTCGCGCTCCAGGAGTCCGACGCGGTGCTCTACCTCAAGAACCTCCAGCCCGCCGTCGACAAGGCGGTCGACCAGTCCGAGATCAAGACGAAGATCGACGCCGCCGCCATGACCACACTGGAGAAGCACGGCAACGAGGTCGGCGGCCACGCGGCCTCCCACGACACCTCCGAGAACGACGAACTGGCCGGCCTCGACCCGCACATCTGGCTCGACCCGGTGCGCTACGCCCAGGTCGCCGAGGGAGTCGGCAAGACCTTCGAGAAGGCCGACCCGAAGAACGCGGCCGACTACCGGACGCGCACCGCCGCCCTGGTCAAGCAACTGGGCGCGCTCGACAACGAGTTCAAGACCGGCCTCGCCGACACCAAGACCAAGGTGTTCATCACCACCCACGCCGCCTTCGGCTACCTCGCCGAGCGCTACGGCCTCACCGAGGAGGCCATCAACGGCCTCGACCCCGAGTCGGAGCCCAGTGCCGAGCGCGTGAAGGACCTTGAGAAGATGGCGAAGGCCGACGGCGTCACCACCGTGTTCTACGAGACGCTCGTCAGCGACAAGACCGCGAAGACCGTCGCCGCCGACGCGCACCTGAAGACCGACGTCCTCGACCCCATCGAGGGCATCACGAAGAAGTCCCGCGGCACGGACTACTTCTCGGTCCAGCGGGCCAACCTCAAGGCGCTGCGGACCGCGCTGGGAACCAAGTGACCGTTACGGAGGACGTCATGGGCGAGCCCGTCATATCGCTGCGCGGAGTCCGCGCCGAGCTGGGCTCGCGCCCCGTCCTGCGGGGTATCGACCTCACCGTGCACCGCGGTGAGGTCGTCGCGCTGCTCGGCGCCAACGGCTCCGGCAAGTCGACCGCGATCCGCACGATCATCGGCCAAGTCCCGGTCAGCGAGGGCGAGATCGAGCTGTTCGGCACCGACCGGGCCCGCTTCCGGGACTGGCGGCGCGTGGGGTACGTACCGCAGCGCACCACGGCCGCGGGCGGGGTGCCCGCCACGGTCACCGAGATCGTCGCCTCCGGCCGCCTCTCCCGCACCCGCTTCGGCCTGCTGCGCAAGACGGACCACGCGGCCGTACGGCACGCCCTGGAGCTGGTCGGCATGGCGGACCGCGCCAAGGACTCGGTGAACGCGCTCTCGGGCGGCCAGCACCAACGCGTGCTGATCGCCCGCGCGTTGGCCGCCGAACCTGAACTCCTCATCATGGACGAGCCGATGGCGGGCGTCGACCTGGCCAGCCAGCAGGTCCTCGCGGACACCCTGTCCCGCCAAGTCGCCGAGGGCACAACGGTGTTGCTCGTGCTGCACGAACTCGGCCCGCTGGAGCCCCTGATCGACCGCGCGGTCGTCCTGCGCGACGGTTGCGTCCAGCACGACGGCCCGCCCCCGCGCGCCCTCGGCCAGCACGCGCTGCCCGGCCACGACCACGTCCACCCGCACGAGCCGCTTCACACAGGACTGCTGAGCTGATGGACTTCCTGAACTACGCCTTCATGCAGCGGGCCCTGCTCGCCGCCGTCCTGGTCGGCATCACCGCCCCCGCCGTCGGCATCTACCTCGTCATGCGCCGCCAGGCCCTCATGGGCGACGGCATCGGCCACGTCGCCATGACGGGCGTGGGCCTCGGCTTCCTCCTGAACACCTCCCCGGTCTGGATGGCCACCGGAGTCTCCGTCCTCGGCGCGATCCTCATGGAACTGATCCGCTGGTACGGCAAGACCCGCGGCGACATCGCCCTCGCGATGCTCTTCTACGGCGGTATGGCCGGCGGCGTGATGTTCATCAACCTCGCGCCCACGGGCTCCAACGCGAACCTCACGTCGTACCTCTTCGGATCGCTCTCGACGGTCTCCCAGTCCGACGTGACCGCGATCTGTCTGCTCGCGGCCTTCGTGGTGGCGGTCACGCTGGGGCTGCGCAGGCAGCTGTTCGCGGTCAGCCAGGACGAGGAGTTCGCGCGGGTCACCGGGCTGCCGGTGCGCGCGCTGAACCTGCTGACGGCGGTCACGGCGGCCGTCACGGTGACCGTAGCGATGCGGGTCGTGGGGCTGCTGCTGGTGTCGGCGCTGATGGTGGTCCCGGTGGCCGCCGCCCAGCAGCTGAGCCGGAGCTTCGCCGCGACCTTCGTGATCGCGGTGGCGATCGGCGTGAGCGTGACCATCGGCGGCACGGTCACCTCGTACTACCAGAACGTCCCGCCCGGTGCGACGATCGTGCTCCTGACCATCGGCGCGTTCATCGCGCTCACCGCACTCGCGGCCCCGCTGGCCCGCCGCCGGGCCAGGGCGGCGGCCGCCGCGCGACCCGCCGGGGACCCGGTGGAGTGCGTGATTCCAGCCACCCGGGGGGCCGCCGACGAGATCGGCGTCTGACCAAGCACAGTCCGGGCTGGCACAATGGCCCGGCAAAGTGCAGACGTGAGGAGGCAACGGTGACGACGGCCGGCCCGCCCGTGAAGGGACGATCCACCCGCCAGCGTGCCGCCGTGTCGGCGGCGCTCAACGAGGTGGACGAGTTCCGCAGCGCCCAGGAACTGCACGACATGCTCAAGCACAAGGGCGACTCGGTCGGCCTGACCACGGTCTACCGCACCCTCCAGTCCCTCGCCGACGCCGGCGAGGTGGACGTCCTGCGCACCGACGAAGGCGAGTCCGTCTACCGCCGCTGCTCCAGCGGCGATCACCACCACCACCTCGTCTGCCGCGTCTGCGGCAAGGCGGTCGAGGTCGAGGGCCCGGCCGTCGAGAAGTGGGCGGAGGCGATCGCGGCGGAACACGGCTATGTGAACGTGGCGCACACGGTGGAGATCTTCGGCACGTGCGCGGAGTGCGCGGCGGCGGCCGGTTAGGCCCTGGGCCGGGCCTAGACCCGGCTGAGGTGGGCGTCGAGGATCTCCCGCAGCCGGTCCGCGTCGGCGGGGTCCCGCAGGCCGCGCTTGGGCAGCAGGGTGAAGTTGGCGGCGTTCTTCTCGGGGCTGAACATGTAGAAGCCGTCCGCCGTCTCCCGGTAGCGGGGCTGCGCGGTCCAGTTCAGCGACGTGGACGTGCTGTCGGTGGCCACCGTCACCCCGGCGTCCGTCACGGTCACCCGGAACTCGCCCCGGCGCTCCGCGACGCGCTGGATCGTGCGGGCCATGAGCTGGGGTTGGAACACCAGCAGGAGCACGGCGACGACCACGAGGACGGTCATCGGGACCGGCAGCGGGTCGCCCGAGGACAGTTTGGTGGCGATCACCAGAGCACCGAAGCCGAGCGCCAGGCCGACCATCCAGTTCTGTCTTCGCGCGGACCTGCTGACCCGCTTACGCGCTCTCAGCACCGCCACGAAGTCCTCGACCGTCGGCCGGAACTCCAGCTCGACCACTCGCCCTGTCACGTCTTCCCGCCCCATGTCCATGAGGCGGGATCGTAGCCGTAGCGTCTAGCCCTCCTCGGGCCGACCCCGCATCGCCGCTTCCATCGCGAGCAGCTTCTCGTTCGGTACCGCGCCGCCGAACCGCCGGTCCCGCTGGGCGAATTCGACGCAGGCGCGCCACAGGTCACGGCGGTCGAAGTCCGGCCACAGCACGTCCTGGAAGACCATCTCGGCGTAGGCGCTCTGCCAGATCAGGTAGTTGGAGGTGCGCTGCTCCCCGCTGGGCCGGAGGAACAGGTCCACCTCGGGCATGTCCGGGTAGTACATGTACTTGGCGAAGGTCTTCTCGTCGACCTTGGCCGGGTCGAGCCGGCCCGCCTTCACGTCCTCGGCCAACGCCCTTGCCGCGTCGGCGATTTCGGCCCGCCCGCCGTAGTTCATGCAGAAGTACAGCGTGAGCGCGTCGTTGTTCTTGGTCTGCTCCTGGGCGATCTGCAACTCCTTGGCGACCGACCGCCACAGCTTGGGCATCCGGCCCACCCACCGCACCCGGATGCCGAGTTCGTCGAGGGTGTCGCGGGTCTTGCGGATGAAGTCGCGGTTGAAGTTCATCAGGAAGCGCACCTCGTCGGGCGAGCGCTTCCAGTTCTCGGTGGAGAAGGCGTACAGCGAGATCGCGCCGACCCCCATCTCGACGCCGCCCTGCAACACGTCCAACACCCGCTCGGCGCCGACCTTGTGGCCCTCGGTGCGCGGCAGCCCGCGCTCCTTCGCCCACCGCCCGTTCCCGTCCATGACGATCGCCACGTGCTTCGGGATCAGCTCACCCGGCAGCTTCGGCGCGGTGGCCCCCGACGGGTGCGGCTCCGGCGCCCTGTACTCGCGCCGCTGGCGCCCCAGGATCCCGCGTACAACCATGACGTTCCCGTCTCCCTCTACGACCTCTATGACTTACGACGACCTACGACGACCTACGACTTTTCCACGTACCGCAGCGAGCGCAGCCCGCGTTCCAGATGCCAGTGCAGATAGGCGGAGACCAGCCCGCTCCCCTCCCGCACATGGCGCGCCTCGCACGCGTCCGCCGTCTCCCAGTCTCCCGTGAGCAGCGCACCGAGCAGTTCGAGGGCCTGCGGTGAGGGTACGACGCTCCCGGCCGGCCGGCAGTCCGCGCAGACGACGCCGCCGGACGCCACGGAGAAGAACCGGTTGGGTCCCGCCATCCCGCACTTCGCACAGTCCCCGAAGCTCGGGGCGTACCCGTTGACGGCGAGCGACCGCAGCAGGAACGCGTCGAGAATCAGATGCGGCGCGTGCTCCCCGCCGGCGAGCGTGCGCAACCCGCCCACCAGCAGCAGATACTGCTGTACGGCCGGTTCGCCCTCGTGGTCGGCGAACCGCTCCGCCGTCTCCAGCATGGCCGTACCGGCGGTGTACCGCGCGTAATCGGCGACAATCCCGCCACCGTACGGAGCGATCGTCTCACTCTGGGTGCACAACGGCAGCCCGCGGCCGATCAGTTCGCTCCCCCGCGCGAAGAACTGGACGTCCACATGCGAGAAGGGCTCCAGCCTGGCCCCGAACTTCGACTTGGTCCGCCGCACCCCGCGCGCCACCGCGCGTACCCGCCCATGACCCCGCGTGAGCAGCGTGATGATCCGGTCCGCCTCACCCAGCTTCTGGGTGCGCAGCACGATGCCGTCGTCGCGGAACAGGCTCATGTCGCCCATTGTCCCCTACGGCCCAGTGGCCCTGTGCCGTTCCCGGGCACCGGCGGCTCAAGGCACCTCGCCGCGGCTGCGGGCGTTCGCGTACGCGGTCGCCGCGCTCAGCCGCTCGGCCGGGGTCGCGTCGCGCACGGCGGCCGGTTCGACGTCCCACTCCCGTCCGCCGCCGTACGGCCGCAGCTGGACGTAGGGTCCCTCGTGTCCCATCACGATGCCCACTCTCCCGGTCCGGGTGTCCACGGCGACCGATCCGACAGTCGGCTTCATCGCACTCCTCGCACCCGAACAACTCCGGCGACCAACGGCACCGTCCACCATTCCCTCAAGGTGTCCTCCGCCTCCCGAGCAGTGTGCCCACACGTGGCTCCCCTCCCCTCCCGGGTTTCACGCTTCTCGTCTCCGGGGCAGGCCGCTCCGCCTACACTCGGCAGGAGTCTGTCGACGGGGAGTCACCTAGTTCACGGACACAAGTCCCGCCTCATAGGCGAGGATCACCAGCTGGACCCGGTCCCGCGCGTCCAGCTTGGTGAAGAGGCGGGTCAGGTAGGTCTTCACCGTGGCGACGGAGATGCACAGCCCGGCCGCGATCTCCGTGTTGGACAGCCCCGAGCCGACCAGGGTCAGCACCTCGCGTTCCCGCTCGGTGATGCCCTTCAACTCGCGGCGGGCGGTGGCCTGTTCGGGGCGGGACGAGGCGAAGTGCCGGATCAGGCGCCGGGTCACGCTCGGGGCGATCAGGGCGTCCCCGGCGGCCACCACGCGGACCGCGGCGATGATGTCGTCCAGGGCCATGTCCTTGACCAGGAACCCGGACGCGCCGGCGCGCAGCGCGCCGTAGACGTAATCGTCGTCGTCGAAGGTGGTGAGGACGAGGACCCGGGCCGCCGCCGAGTTCTCCGACGGATCGGTGGTGATGCCGCGGGTGGCCTCGATGCCGTCCGTCCCGGGCATGCGGATGTCCATCACCACGACGTCCGGGGCGAGTTCGGCCGTCAGCCGTACCGCCTCGGCGCCGGTGCCCGCCTCCCCGACGACCTCCATGTCGTCGAGGTCGGCCATCACCATCCGCAGTGCCGTACGGATGAGTTGCTGGTCGTCTGCGAGGAGCACGCGGACGGGGCCGCTCATCGGGTCGCCGTCGCCGGTGCGGGCAGGCGGACCGCGACCCGGAAGCCGCCCTCGGGACGCGGGGCGGCCGTGAACTCCCCGTGCAGCAGCGCCACTCGCTCCCGCATACCGGCCAGCCCGAAGCCCGTGCCGGTGCCGTTCTCGTGGCCTCGTCCGTCGTCCGTGACCTCCAGGGCCAGTTCGTCGGCGCGGTAGTCGAGGGTGACCCGGCAGGCGCGGGTGCCCGCGTGCCGTACGACGTTGGTGACGGACTCCTGGACGATGCGGAACGCCGACAGGTCGATGTCGGGCGGGAGTTGACGCGGTTCGCCGTGGCGGTGGACCTCGACCCGTACCCCGGCGGCCGTGGTCGTGGCGGCGAGCCGGTCGATGTCGCCGAGGCCCGCGGCCACGACGGGGGCCTCGCTGTCGGCCGCCCGCAGCGCGACCAGCATGCGGCGCAGCCCGGCCAGCGTCTCCCGGCCCTCGTGCTCCACGGCTCGCATCGCCTCCCGGGCGGCCTCCGGCTGGGTGGTGGTGACCCGGGCCGCCGCGCCCGCCTGGAGGGCGATGATGCCGATGCTGTGGGCCACGGTGTCGTGCATCTCCCGGGCGATCCGCAGGCGTTCGGCGGTGACGGCCTGGGTCGCGGCCTGGGTGGTGAGCCGCTCGGTGTACGCGCGGTTCTGCCGCACGGAGTTGCCGATCAGCCAGGCGACGACGGCCATGAGGGCGAGCGCCGACCAGCTCTGCCAGTCGCCGCGGCCGGTGTCGTGGAGCGCGAGGAGGGGGCGGCCGAGGCCGGTGCGGGTGAGTTGGTAGGCGGGGAGCACGGCGACCGCGAGGGTGAGGGCGAGGAGGCTGCGCCGGGGGTCGGCGGTCGCGGCGAGCCGACCCACGGCGACGGCGAGCGCCGTGTAGTGGAACAGGCCCAGGGTCAGCCCGTTCAGCCCCAGCGTCACGGCGTACGTCCCGGCCAGGAGCAGCCCGAATCCGGACAGCGGACGCGGGCGCAGCAGCAGGCAGCCGGACAGGGCGAGGGCGCCGCCCGACACGATGAGCGCCCAGCCGTAGGCCGTGGGCGGGAACAACTCGACCGGCATGTAGGGCAGTTGGAAGAAGCCCCGGATCGAGAACAGTGTGCCGTAGGTCCAGGGCACGCCCGTCCAGACGCCCGGCGGTACGCGCTTGAGCAGGGGCAGTGGCGGGGAGGCGGGCATACCGCGATCGTAGGAGCGCGGGACCGCCGTGGTCATCGGCCCGGAGACGTACGACCACGGTCGACATCGCGCGCGTCCGGGTCCGGATCCGGGTCGCTGTCGGGGGTCGGTGCCGACGCCTCCCACAGGACGTCGAAGCGGTTGACGCGTTCCTCCACGTGTTCGCGGGTCATCTTCAGGGTCGTCCTGGCGGGCATGATGTGGATGTCGGGCTCGGTCTCGTAGGAGAGTTCGCCGTCGAAGATGATGAAGTCGTTCAGCGAGTTCATCTGGGCGGTGGGTTCCAGCAGGGTCCGGACCGCGATCCGCGCGTCGATCCCGAACTTGCGGTGCCGCTCGCAGAGTTGGCGGAGGCTGCCGGTGACCTCCGACTCCTCGTCGACGAGGAACACCCGCCGGATCTGCACCCGCCGTGACTTGATGGCCGCCTCCTGGGCGGCCAGATAGCGCCGCGCGGGCTCGCTCGACCAGAAGTCGCGGTCCACGGACGTGCTGGTGGCGTAGAGCGTTCGTTTGACGCACCTGGTGAGATCGATCAGCCACTCGTGGTTCTCGCCGGGGCAGTCCGCCGTGCGGTTGCCGAGGTTCTCCATCAGCAGCGCGAGCCGGCCCAACTCCTCCTCGGCGAAGGCCTTCACGATGTCCGCGCCCTGCTCGCCGACCTTGGTGTAGCCGAGCACCAGCCGGGTCACCTCGTCCGAGCGCAGCACGGAGCCGTCGACCTTGCTGTACAGCTCCGTCGCGGCGTTGATCTTCGCGAAGCTCTCGTCGACCGCCGCCCGCATCTCCACATGGTGGGCGGACAGGCTGTCCCGCATGTCCCGGATGCGGCGCTTCTGGCTCTCCTGGACGGCCTCAAGACGCTCGCCGAAGTCCACCAGGAGTTGCACGATCAGCGTCGCGCTGCCGAGGACGATGGACATCGTCCACTGCCACAGGGCGCCGTTGTTCTCGTTCAGGACGTTGGTCACGAAGAAGGCGGCGCCTCCCGCCAGTATCGCGAACAGTGTCTTGAGGAACAGTTTCGATCTGCGCTGGTCCTGGCCCTGTTGCGGTACGGACCGAAGCCCGCCTGCTCCTGTTGTCGTCGCTCCGTTCATGTCGAGCCTCCCCCGTCGGAAATGCGGTACGTGCCGCCCCGTCAGCTTGTGCTCAGTGCCTGGTGCAGCAACGGAATGGCCTGTATGGCCAGTTGGTCCCGGATACGCTGGCGAAGGTTCTCCCACTGGCGGCTGAAGCCCGGTTCCCGCTCCAGTACGTCCCAGAGGTGACCCAGCGTGCGGTCCACGTGCGCGCGCGGCATCCACAGATGCAGCAGGTGATCGACGGCCGGGCGCAGGGCCAGGACCGCCGCGGGCCCGTCCGCCGCTCCGAGCCTGCTGTGCTCCAGCATGTGGACGACGGTCGTCAGAAGCCAGTCGTGCAGTGCGAGGTCTTCGCACAGTCCGGCGACGGCGGCGGCCGGTACGTTCTCCGGCACGCGCAGTTCGACGGTCCGCAGTCCGTCCTCGGCGAGCGTGAAGCGGTCCAGCGAGGGGCCGCCGTTCTCGGGTGCCTGCCGCGCGGCCCAACGCAGGTGTGTGCGGCGGGACTTGAAGGGTGCCTTGTGGTCGAGGAGCGGATGCCGCACGAGCTGCGCGAGCAGTTCCTCGGCGATCATCCCGAGGTCCAGTTCGCCGCGTCCGGCACCCCGGAGCACACCGTCGGCGGTGGCCTGTACGGGCAGTTTCCCGAACGGTTCGACCACTCCGGGCCGCACCAGGTAGTGCCCCCAGGGACGGCGGACGTCGGGGCCCTCGGCGGGGGCGCCGAAGTAGGCGGTGGCCTGTAGGACGCGGCCCTCGGTGAGCGCCGCGCGGGCGGTGACCGTACCGACGGCCCGGACCTTGGCGCCGTTCGCGGTGGGCAGCCGGCAGTCCACTCCGGTCAGGACCTCGGGCGAGAGGGCGTACAGGTTGGGCCGCTCGGAGACCCGGACGTGTTCGTCGGCGCGCAGCCGCAGCAGTTGGGCGGCGGCCCGGCCGTCGAGGGACTGGAAGGACGGCAGCAGACAGGTGCGCACCTCGCCGCAGGCGAGGACCGGACGCGTCGGCCCGCCGAGTGCCGTCATGTCACGTCCCTTCGGGTGAGGGAGAGTTGGTGGGCTCCTCGTAGAAGACGTAGGTCGCGCGCTGTGCGACCGCCGCCGGTACCGCGATGCCCTCGCTCCTGGACCGCTCGGCGACCTGTTCGAGCGCGCCGGAGTCGACGTCGACCTGGTCGAGGATGAGCCGTACGGCGTCCTCCACGGCGAGGAACCGGTTCGGCATCAGCGTGCAGGTGCGGTAGGCGCTGAACGCGACCCGGGAGTCGCTGAGTTTGAGCAGCGGCGGCAGCTGGTCCCAGTCGCGCGGGAAGTCCCCGCCGGTCCAGGGGCGCGGGGTCAGCACGGGCTCGCCCAGGTGCCGTAGCAGACCCAGGCGGGCCAACTGCCATACGGCGGCCAGGAACGGGCAGGACCACAGGCGGCCCTGGTCCGTCTTGGACCACAGTTCGACGTCCATGAAGACCGAGTGGTTGCGGGCCGCGGTCTCCTGCGGCGGCTGCCAGGCGGTGATCTCGGCGAGGGCGCTGCGGGTGGGGGCGGTGCGCCGGCCGTTGGCGAGCCAGCCGGTCTCGCCGACGGGCGGCCGGGAGCCGTGGCTGCCCGGCGGCGGCGACTCCACCAGGCGGTGCATCACGGACTCGGCCGGTTCGATCCGGTCGGCGACCGCGCACCCCGACTCGCGGGCTAGATAGTCGATGACCAGCCCGGCCTTCGCGGCCTCTTCGAGGACCAGCGGGATGAGTTCGGCGGGGGTGGAGAAGCGGGTGAAGTAGTCGTCGATCAGGAAACAGGTGCTGACGCGGGGGCGTTTGCCGCCGATCCGGCGGGCCGCGGAGGCGCGGGCGGCGTCCACCCAGATCCGTACCTCGGCGAAGTGCTCGCGCAGCCGCTCGGGGCCCGCCTCGAAGTCCTCCATGTAGAGGTGGCCCAGCTCCAGTGAGAGATGGGCCAGGGGCACGGACTGGGTACGCGGGTCCGCGGTGGTCTCCCGGAACACGGCCTCGGTCACACCTGCTCCCAGTACTTGTCGTCGGTGAGCCGCCCGGCCAGGTCGCTCAGCGCCTGCCAGGTCTCCATGGTGGCGATCTGGCTGTCCAGCACGTCCTCGTCGGTGATCAGCTGCTCGCGCCATTGCAGGACCGGTTCCAGCGGGATGGAGCCGAGGACCTGGCTGTAGCCGATGCCGTGGTGCGAGGCCAGCTGCTTCAGTTCGAGGTCGCACTGCTCCATCCACGCCGACTGGGTGGGTGTGGCCTGCGACCACAGCGCCGACTCGGGATCGGGTACGGCGGCCCGGACGAAGCGGATGGCGCCGCGCAGCGTGTCCTCGTCGTGCCCGCGGGCGACCCCGCCGGCGACGATGCCGCGCTTGCCGAAGACCAGGTTCGCCGCGGCCTCCACATGCTGGCGGGTCCAGCGGTGGAAGACCAGCCAGCGGGCCTCGACACCGCTCAACTCCCGCTGTGCGGTGGCCGCGAGCACCATGTCGACGGCGTAGCTGCGGCCGGCGCTGAGGTCGACGACGATCAGGTCGAACTCGCCGTTGAGGCGCAGCAGCAGGTCCACGCAGCGGCGCAGGTTGTCCCCGGTGGTGGCGAACTCGCCGCCGCTGAGGTCACCGGGCATCAGGATCAACCGGCCTGCTCCGGGCGGCTGGTTGCGCAGCACCCGGTGTTCGGTGTCGGCCCAGACGTCGATCCTGACCGGTTCGCCGATCTCGCCTATCAGATACGAGTGCAGCCCGCGGTCCTCGGCGGCCTGGCGGGCGTCGGGCACGTCGAAGACCGCCGAGGCGGTGGGCGAGCCGAAGTCGAAGTCCAGGTAGCAGACGTCGTCGCCGGTCAGCGCCCGCTGGTAGGCGAGGTTGGCGCTGGTCACGGAGCGGCCGGTGCCGCCCTTGTCGGAGGCCGCGAAGATCAGCACGGTTCACACTCCCTGGACCGCGGCGGCGCGGGCCCGGGCGAGTGCGTCGAGCTGGCCGAGCACTTCGAGCGTCAACGCGTAGGCGGTGCCCGGCTGTTCGTCGATCAGCTCGCGGGCGCGGCGTAACTTGACCTCGATTCCCCTGAGTTGCATACCGCGCTTCCCGTCGGAGTTCGGCGCGGGAGCCATCTGCTCGTTGCCCAGGAGATGGGTGGACTCGGAGAGCAACGCCTTTGCCAGTTCGGAGAGTTCGAGGCTGCGGATCGGGGGCTGCGCGTACAGGCTGTGGACCTGGACCATCACCTCGGTGACCCGCTCGGTGATGCTCCAGGACACCGGCCCCTCGGTGAGGGAGGTCCCCGGGTAGGCGGCGTGCACGTTGTCCCAGAGTCCGGAGCCCTCGCCCTCGCCCATACGGCGCCGCCACACATGGCCGAAGATGTCCTCGGCCAGCCTCAACAGCCGGTCGTGCGCGGAGAGGTTGCGGGAGAGCGTGCACAACTGGACGGTCCGCTTGAGGAGTTGGGCCGAGAAGTCGCTCATCGTCCAGTTCATCGGCGGGCCGATGGTGCCACCGCCCTGCAACGGCAGGGTCACTCCCGGGCTGTGCAGCTGGATCATGGGGTCGTCGCGGGTCATCCGGCTGGTGATACGGCCGCGTTCGGCGAGGCGCTCCATGACGGTGACCGTGCGGGTCAGGTCGTCGTCGGTGGCCCGGCGGCGCATCAGGTCGTGCACGAGGATGGCCGCGACGGAGAGGGAGAAGTACTCGGACTCCAGCCGCTGTCCCGTCGTACGCCAGGGAATGTCCTCCAGCGGCCAGCGCTCGCGGTCGAAGCGGGCGATGCGGGACCAGTACTGCTGGGTGATCTCCCAGCGCAGCCGCAGCGCCTCGGCGAGTTTCTGCTGTTCGGCGTTGAGGAGGCCGAGGGTGAGGGTGCGGTCGGAGAACAGGTCCTGGATGCCGTCGAGGGCGACCACGGTGAAGTACAGGTACGGCACCGGGTTGGCGACGCCGACGGGCTGGGCCCCGATGTCCTCGTCGGTCTCCACCTCGGGCGCGTCCCGCACCAGGCTCCAGGCCCAGCCGCACTCGAAGAGCTGGCTCTCGTCCTTGAGGGCCTCCTGCACGTCGACGCCGAGGATGAAGCTCTCGATGACGGCGGCGCGCAGCGGCCTGAACCGCTTCTGGAAGTTCTCCAGCACCTGGCGCTGCGACAGCCGCCCCTGGCCGAGGAGTTCGCAGAGTGTCTGGCCCTGGGAGGACTCGGTGTCGTAGATGTTGACCGTGAACGAGCGCAGCAGGCTCACCATGGCGGCGGTGAGCCGGTTGCTGGTGGCGACCTTCAGCTCCCTGATCGTCTCCAGCATGTCGGAGCGGCGGGTCTTGGACTCGTAGACCTTGAGGAAGCCGAGCAGTGCCAGGCAGAGCGTGATGGACATGGAGAACGAGTCGGTGACGCCGAGTTGGCGCTGTTCCTCGGTGAGGTCCTTCTCCGTGTCCCGGGACTGGAAGTAGTAACCGCCCGCGAACGTGGGCCGCTTGTCGTCCCTGTGGGTGTGCATGAACTCGGCAGCGGCCGTCACGAGGTTGGCCGGGATGTCCTGCCGTCCGCCCGCCTTCTTCAGCGACTGCTGGACGTCGGTCTGGGTGGTGTCGGGGTCGTCCAGCCGGAACGACGGCAGCTCGGTCGCCGGGTACAGCAGACAGAGCAGGCGCTCGGCGTCGGCGACGCTGCTCTCCCCGCCCCATTTGCCCCACGCCCACGCGCCGTCCTCGAAGGAGTGGCGGGCGACCGCCTGCCAGATGTCCAGCAGATGCTGGCGCGGCTTGATCTGCATTCCATGCCCCTCACACAGACCGCACTGCCATCAGTCGAGGAATGTCCCTCTTCTGTTGTGAAGACTCACCGATCATTTTCGACCGGCCCGATCGGACCGATCAGTCGACCGATCCGATCAGCCGACCGGAACATCCGCGTCCGAATTCCCGCGCCAGCCGTAGGAGAGGATCATTCCGGAATATCCGTCACGTACCCGGTCCTTGGCTTCGAGCCGGTGCACCTCAAAGTCATCCGCGAATGGTTCGAGGCTCGCACGCACCTCCGATTCTCCCACGTCGCACGCCGGAAAGAACTTCTTTCCCGTGTAATAACCCTTTGAATGTTCCATGAAAGCTGCGGCGAAGGGTGCCCTTGGGGCCAGTGCGCGCATGAAGCAGGCGACGCCCAGGGTGAACTCCTTGTAGGAGGTGGTCATCGACTCGGCGACGAAGAACATCGTCCCCGCGGACCGCGGGGGCCCGAACCGCCCAAGATCGAAGATGTTGCCCTGCTCGACCTTGACGACCTTGCGGAACTGCTGACGTGGGTCGATGGAGAAAGCCTCGTACGCCTCGTGCTCGCCCAAGACGTTCCAGAACTGGTCCCAGTTCGGGCGGTAGTTGTCGAGCTGGCCCCGGAGGTACTTCACGTTCGCGGGTGAGCGCTCGACGAGCGTGACCTCGTCGCACCACGGCATCAGGGCGAGCGCGGGGTAGAGATTGGCACCCGCGCCCACGTCGATACCCGAAACCGGGCCGAAGTCCTGGTTCCAGAAATGACCGCCGAAATGATCCCGGATGATGTGCAGGATCTCCGCGTCCTCCGGCTGCAAGTAGCGGTAGTTGTGCTCGACGTAGGCCGTCGAGTCGAATGCTTCCCAGGAGACGTCCGCATTCATCACCTGGGTGCCCCCCAAAGATCTCGCGCTCATTTACTCACGGTACCAACATCCGAGGTACGACGGATACTTCTCGTCAATGTTGCGGCGATATCGCGCCACCACATGTCGGCCACCGGGGGCGCACAGGGGGCGCATCGTCGCGAATGTATTCTTGCGACCAGAATCGGCCTTGAACTGCCGGATTACCCCGCCCAAGATGTTCGGAAACCAGTCGAAGATGCCGGAAATATAGAGAGATCAAACCCGCGCCACTCGTACGAGTGGCGCGGACCCCGTGACCCGCTCTCCCCAGGAGGCAGCATGACGGCTTTTCCGGAGGAACGTTCCTCTTCCCTGGGCCGCCGCGCTGACCAGGCGTTCCTGGCCGACCGCGGCGACCGGCACCTGACCCTCAGAGGCATCACCGAGGCCGATCTCCCCGAACTCCTCCGCGTCGACAGGGAGGCCTTCCCCGAGGAGCCGTACCCCGTCTTCGTGGTCCGCCAGCTCTACGACATCCACGGCGACCGCGTCCTCGTCCTCGACGACGGCGAGGAGCTGCTCGGCTACATCCTGTTCGTCAACACCTCGGACGGCTATGTGAGTTGGATCATGAGCCTGGCCGTCACACCGCACCAGCAGGGCCACGGGCTGGGCCGGCGCCTGATGGTCGAGGCCCTGCGCCGACTGCGCGCGGAACGCGTCCACCAGGTGCGCCTGACGGTGGAACCGACCAACGCGGCGGCCATCATGCTGTACCGCTCACTCGGGTTCTCCTCCGAAGAGGGCGTACAGCGCGACTACTTCGGGCCGGACGAACACCGCCTCCTCATGACCCTCGCCCTGTGACCGCGGCGCCGCACCGACGAGGCGCCGCGCTCACGTAGCCCCGGTCCGGGACCAGAACCAGCTCCTGACGGTTCACGGTGGGCATGGTAGGGACGGAGAGATCGTCGACACACCGGCGCCGCTTCCGCGCAGGCGTCCACCGGCACCGGCGTCTCCGCGCGGCCGGCCGCCCTCGAAGAGCAACACACCGCCCGTGTCGGCGTGTTCGCGCACCACCTCGGTACGCGGAAGACCGTCGTGCACCGCGCCGACGAACTCTTCCCGATGTACTCGGTGTTCAAGACCCTCGCCGCGGCGGCCGTCCTGCGCGACCTGGACCGGCACGGCGAGGTCCTCGACAAGGTCGTGCACTGCACGGAGGCCGATCTCGTCGACGGTTCGGACCGGACGCGGGCGCACCTCGCCGACGGCATGACGGTCGAGCAGCTCGCCGACGTGGCGATCCGCTACAGCGACAACACCGCCGGCAATCTGCTCCTGCGCGAACTCGGCGGCCCCACCGCCATCACCCGCTTCGCCCGTTCCCTCGGCGACCCGGTCACCCGCCTCGACCGCCGGGAGACCGAACTCAACTCGGCCGAGCCGGACCGGATCACCGACACCACCAGTCCGCGCGCGATCGCCGGACTGTACGGCGGGCTGGCCCTCGGCGACGCCCTGCGCCGCCCCGACCGCGACCGGCTCACCGTCTGGCTGCTCAACAACACGGCGAGCGCCGCCCGTTTCCGCGCCGGACTCCCCGCGACCTGGACGATCGCCGACGCGCCGTACGACAACCAACTGGTGGCCGAGACCGCCGAGTTGGTGGCAGCGGCGGTCGGCTAGCGCGGGAAGTACTGCCGCGGTGTCACCCCCACCACCCGGTGGAACGCCGCCGTGAAGGAGCTGGCCGACGCGTATCCCACCCGCCGCGCCACGGACTCCACCGACAGCCCCTCGACCAGGTACGGCAACGCGGCCTGCATCCGCAGCCGTTCCCGCCACTGGCCGAAGGCGAGGCCGGTCTCCGCTACGAAGAGCCGCGCCAACGTCCTTGCGCTGGCGCCGACTTGACCGCCGTACGCGGCGAGGGCCCGTCCGTCCGCCGGGCGGGCCCGCAGCGCCTCGGCCACCGCGCGCGCCCGTGGATCGCGCGGTTCGGGCACGGCCACACTGGTCACCGGCACCGGACGCAACTCGTCGAGCAGCACCAGCTCGGCGCGTGAACGGGCCTCCGGATCCAGGTCGGTTCGGTCCAGGTGTACGACGAGCGCGTGGAGAAGAGGGGTGACCGCGACGACCGTCGGGTCCCGCCAGCCGATGTGCGGACAGCTCCCCGGGTTGACGAACACGCCTCGCATGACGGCGTCGCCCTCGGACTCCGTGGCGTGCGGAACGTGCGCGGGGATCCACAGGGCCAGCGACGGCGGCAGCAGCCACGTCCCGTGCTCGCTGCGGATGCGCAGCAATCCCCGTTCGGAACACAGGAGTTGATGGTCGGGATGCCAGTGCTCGGCGAAGGCGGTGCCACGCGGCATGACGAACTGGCCGACGAGGATGGCCGCACCGAACGGGCGCCTCCGCTCCTGTCCGTTCCGCGACATGACACGGCAGCCTAGCCCGTGGCGGACAACCATCCGCCCCGCCTAGCGTCGACGCATGCCGATGAACCGAGCCCACCGCAAGCTGTGCAGCTCCGAGGGTTGGGCGCAGACGACACAGGAACGCATCCTGCCCTGGGCCCTGGAACACGTCGAACTCGGCGCGGACGTACTGGAGATCGGGCCCGGCTACGGCGCGAACCTCCGCGTTCTCGTCGAGCGGGTCGCCCACCTCACCGCCGCCGAGATCGACGCCGACAGCGCCCGCCTGCTCCAGTCCAAGTGGGGCGACCGGGCCACCGTGCTCCACGCGGACGGCGCCGAACTGCCGTTGCCCGACGGGTCGTTCGACTCCGTCGTCTGCTTCACGATGCTGCACCACGTGCCCACCGCCGCCCACCAGGACCGTATCTTCGCCGAGGCGTTCCGCGTGCTGCGCCCCGGCGGTACCTTCGCGGGCAGCGACAGTCAACCGGGCTTCCGTTTCCGGGTGTTGCACTTCCGGGACACCATGAACACCCTCGATCCGGCGACCCTTCCGGCCCGGCTGGAGCGGGCCGGATTCACGGACGTGGCGGTGGACCTGGAACCGGAGAGCCGCCGCCTACGCTTCCGGGCCCGCCGCACCTGACGGCGCCCCGAACCGCCGTACGTACCGCCGCTGCCACGGTGTCTCCACCGCGTGCCGGTCGTAGTGGGCACGGACGTAGGAGACCGCCTCCCCCGGCGGTACCCCGTCCAGGACCGCCAGACAGGCGAGCGCCGTGCCGGTGCGGCCCCGGCCGCCGCCGCAGGCCAGCTCGACGCGCTCGGTGAGCGAGCGGTGCCAGGCCTCGGCGAGGACCGCGCGCGCCTCGCCACGGTCGGCGGGCAGCCGGAAGTCAGGCCAGCGCAACCACCGTGCCTGCCAAGGGACTTCGGGCGGCGGCTTGCCGAGCAGATAGACGCCGTACGTCGGGACCGGGCCGTCGGCCGGGAGCGGCCGGCGCAGGCCTCGCCCCCGGATCAAACGGCCGGACGGCAGCCGTAGGACACCCGCGTCCCTCTCGTCCCACGCCGCTGTCATCCCACTCACCTCTCACGCGTCCGGTGCCTCGCGCACCGCCTTCTCCAGCAGGGCGCTCGCCGCCCAGCGCATCACGTCCCGCGCCTCCTCGGGGTCGAGTCCGCAGGCGTCGCGGCTCGCGATCAGCGCCTCCGCGCCGTACACGAGGGTGACGGCCATGGTCAGGCGGCGGTGGAGTTCGGGCGGGAGGGTGTCGGCGAGGGGTTCGAGGGCGGTGCGGGTGTAGCCGAGGCGGGTCTGGTTGCGGGTGGGAATCTCCGGCTCGCCGCCCTCGTGCCCGTGGCCGTGCTCGTGCTCGTGCTGGGTGGACCAGCGTTCGAGGCTGGCCCGCACCAGCGCCCGCCACATGGCCTCGTCGCCGAGCTGGAACTCGGCGACGCGGGAGATCAGCGTGTCGAGGCGCTCGGCCGGGTCGGCGGGCAGGTCGGCGGTGAAGTCGGGGGTGCGGACCAGGAGTTGGGTCTCCTGGAGCAGTTCCTGGGGGCTGGAGAAGTAGCGATACGCCGTGGCCAGGGACACGTCGGCCGCCTCCGCCGCCTCCGCGATCGTGACCGTTCGGCCCTCGCGGATCAGGGCGACCGCGGCCTCGGTCAGGGCGCGGCGGGTGCGCAACTTCTGTCTGCTGCGGCCTTCCGACATGCGAATACCTTCTTGTCGTGAGAAACTTTTCTCATTACAGTATATCCGTCTCACCAAACGGGGGTCGCGGCCCGACCGGCACGCGGCACGACGAGAGGAGGAGCTCCATGGGCTCCATCACACCGGCGGAAATGGAAGTACTGATCGGCACGCACATGCTCGCCGAGGAGCACGGGGACCCGGCGGCGGCGGTGTCCGTCTACACCGAGGACATCGAGCACGACGCCGTCGGCTGGCCGGGCGGCACCGCGGTCGGCATCGCCGCCGCGCAGGCGCGCTACGAGGAGTTGGTGCAGGACATCCGCACCGAGAAGTCCGAGCGCACCCACACCTACTACTCGGAGAACGCGGCGACCGTCGAGGACCTGATCACCTGCACGGTCCCCGGCTCACTGCTGGGCGTGCCCGGCAACAACCGCCGGATCACCTTCCGGATGCTGCACGTCTTCGAGTTCACGGACGGCAGGATCTCCCGTGAGAACGTGTGGCTGGACGGCGCGTCGATCGTGGCCCAACTCACCGCTCCCTGACCGCGGTTCAGCCCACTCCGCGGGACTCCTGTGCCGCGCGCGCCTCGATGCCGCGGAAGTGGTCGGCCATCGCGCGCTGCGCGCCCTCGACATCGTGGGCGCGCAGCGCCGTGACGATGTCGCGGTGGCGGGCGACGGTGACGGCGGGTGCCGGGTCGTCGGTCCAGCCGCGGGCTCCGGCGACCCGGTGGAACACCGTCCAGAAGGCGCCGAGGAGTTGCGGGACGAGTTCGTTGCCGAGCGAGGCGTAGAGCAACTCGTGGAACTCACGGTCGAGTTCGGGGAAGGGCCGGCGGGCCCGGCCCGCCTCCTCCATCCGGTTCACCACCGCTTCCAGGCGGTCCAGTTCCGGTTCGGTGAGGATGGCGGAGACCCGATGAATCAGGCCCTCCTCCAGCACCTCGCGCACCTGGAGGATCTCGGCCAGCGCGTCCGCGTCGTCCTCGTGGCGGGCGAGGGTGCGGAAGGTGAGGCCGTCGGCGAGCGGGGTCAGCGAGGCCCGGCCGACGTAGGTGCCGTAGCCGTGCCGGATCTCCACGATGTCGAGGGCCTGGAGCGCCTTGAGGGCCTCGCGGACGGAGTTTCTGCTGATCCCGAGGTCTTCCATCAGCTCGGCCTCGGTGGGCAGCGGCGCACCGGGCTGGAGCTTGCGGTCGAGGATCAGCTGGACGACCTCGCGCTGTATCCGACTGTTCCTCGGCTCCCCGGACATGCGCCGCATCGTAGCCCCACCGGACGTCCCACGTCCCATGTCTGACCCCGGCCCATCCTGACGAGGGGTCAACTCGCGCCATTTCAAACCGCCATTGGTCCGACCTCTGACGGCTACGCCATTCGTGTGTGATGCCTTGACCACCCCCACGGGCGCTCTTATGGTCGCGCTGACCGCAGGACGTAGGACGTCGTACCTCCTGGAGGAACCGTGCGCGACGACGTGAACCGGAACGTGCCCGCGCTGCACCGCCGGGCGTTCCTGAAGTACTCCGGCGCGCTGGGCGCGGCGGCGGCGATCTCCTCGTCCCTGACGGCCTGTTCTTCGGGGCCGCAGTCGACGAACGACACCGGCGGCGGGGGCACCGGCAAGAACCGCACCCTGACCGCGGTGATCGGCTACGGCAACGACGGCAGCTGGGACCCGACGCAGACGGCGTCCGCGTTCGCGATGGCCGGCAACAACCACATCTACGAGGGTCTGATCGACACCGACCCGATCACCCGCGCGCCCTACCCGGCGCTGGCGACCGCCGTGCCGCAGGACACCAGCGGCACCTCGTGGAAGTTCACCCTGCGTGCGGGCGCGAAGTTCCACGACGGGCAGCCGGTCACCGCCGACGACGTCGTGTTCGTCTTCGACCGCATCCTCGACCCGAAGACGGCGACGCTCGCGCAGGGCTTCTTCGTGAGCTGGCTGAAGGAGGCCCGGAAGATCGACGCGCGGAACGTCGAGCTGGTCCTCAAGTTCCCCTTCCCGGAAGGGATTTCACGCCTCACCCTCGCGAAGATCATGCCGAAGCACGTCTTCTCGCAGCCGGGCGCCTGGGACGACGCGATCAAGGGCAAGGCGGTCGGCTCGGGGCCGTACCGGCAGACCGCGCACCACCCGAAGTCCAACACCACCTTCGCCGCGTTCACCGGCTACAACGGCCCGCGCCCGCCCGCCTTCAAGACGATGAACTGGCTGACGATCGTCGACGCGGCACCCCGGGTCGCCAAGATCTCCGGCTCCAGCGCGGGCGCGCAGATCGCCGACAACATCCCCTACGCCAACATCCAGCGGTTGCAGAGCGGCGGGCTGACGGTCGCGGGCGGGGCCGGGATGAACAACCTGTTCCTGATGTTCAACACCCAGCACAAGCCCTTCGACGACGTACGCGTACGCCAGGCACTCCACTACGCCATCGACACCGGCAAGATGGTCCAACTCGCCCTGCGCGGGCACGGAAAGCCGTCCTCGTCGTTCCTCAACGAGGGCAACCCGGCCTACCGGCGGGCGAAGACGGTCTACGACTACGACCCCGACAGGGCGAAGGCGCTGCTGAAGGCGGCCGGGGTCAGCGGACTGAGCGTCAACCTCATGTCGGTGAACGTGAGTTGGATCGTCGACTGCCTGCCCACCATCAAGGCGTCCTGGGACGCGATCGGCGTGAAGACCACCCTCTCCCCGCAGGAGACCACGGCCGTCTTCACCAAGATGGACCAGAAGCAGGACTACCAGATCGTCGCCGCAGCCTCCAACCCCAACCAGTTCGGCCTCGACGCCGACCTGATCATGCACTACAACTACGGCCCGCAGAACCTCTGGATGGGCTACGCCCGTTGGGCCGGGAACTCCACCGCCAAGCAGCTCTTCAAGGACATGGACCGGGCGACCCAGGAGCCGGACGCGGCGAAGAAGAAGACGATGATCCAGGACTACATCGACATCGTCGCCGAACAGGCCGTGCTCTACCCGGTCGTCCACAACGAGCTGATGACCGCCTGGGATCCGAGGAAGCTGACCGGGATAAGGGCACAGCCCTACCCCGGCATAAACGTCCTTCAGGCCAAGTGGGTCTAGCCGTACAGGAGTTGACCAGTACAGGAGTTGTTGACCCATGGTCACCGTCGTCAGGATTCTGGCCCGCCGTGTCGTCCTGCTCGTGCCGCTGATGCTCGGCATCGTGCTGTTCGTGTTCGTGGTGATGCGCTTCTCGGACGTCGACCCGGCGTCCGCGTTCTTCCAGGGCGCCAACCCGACCGCGCAACAACTGCACGACTTCCGCGAGCGGAACGGCCTGCTGGATCCGCTCCCCCTCCGCTACGTCCATTTCGTGGGCGCGCTCCTCCACGGTGACCTGGGCACCAGCGCGCTGACCCGGGCGCCGGTCGTGCAGCAGGTCACCACCGCGCTGCCGCTCACCCTGCAACTCACCTTCCTGGGGCTGGCGGTCGCGATAGTGCTGTCGCTGCTCGGCGGGGTGACGGCGGCCATCTACCGGGACCGGCTGCCCGACCAGATCATCCGGGTCGTGTCGCTCACCGGGGTCGCCGCGCCCGGCTTCTGGCTGGCGCTGCTGATGATCCAGTACCTGGCCGTGGACCGGGGCTGGTTCCCGACCGGCGGCTACATCAACCCGGCGGACTCCCTCACCGGCTGGCTCAAGACGATGGCGCTCCCGGCACTCGCGCTGTCGCTGCCGGTGGCGGCCCAACTCACGCGCATCGTACGGACGTCGGTGGTCGAGGAGCTGGACAAGGACTACGTCAGGACCGCGATCGGCAGCGGCCTCCCGCCGCATGTCGTGGTCGGCCGGAACGTCCTCCGCAACGCCCTCATGAACCCACTGACCGTACTGGGCCTGCGCGTTGGATACCTGCTCGGCGGTGCGGTCGTCATCGAGACCATCTTCTCCCTCCCCGGGATGGGCAAGCTGATGATCGACGCCGTGCAGAACGGCGACCCGGCCGTCGTCCAGGGCGTGGTGCTCACGACGGCGACCGGGTTCGTCGTGGTGAACCTCGTCATCGACATCCTCTATCTGCTGGTCAACCCGCGCCTGAGAGATGCCTCCTGATGTTCACTCAGTTCCCCCAGTTCTCCCGCAAGGGCCTCGCCGAGACCCTGTCCCGGCCCGGCATCAGACTGCGCGGCTGGCGCCGGCTGCCGCTCGCGTCGAAGATCGCGGTGTGCTTCCTGGCGGTCGTGGTCCTGGTGGCACTGTTCGCACCGCTCCTCGCGCCCCACGACCCGCTCGACCAGCAACTCCCCGTCGACGGCACCGGGCACCCCTCCGCCGACCACTGGATGGGCCAGGACAGCCTGGGCCGGGACATCCTCAGCAGGCTGATGTACGGCGCCCGTTGGTCGCTGGCGATCGGGCTCGGGGCGACCGCGCTGGCGCTCGTGGTCGGCGCGCTGATCGGCGCGGTCGCGGCGACCGCCCGCAAGGGTGTCGACGAGACGCTGATGCGCTGCCTGGACGTGGTGATGGCGTTCCCCGGCATCGCGCTGGCGGCCGTCCTGGTCGCGGTGTTCGGCGGCGGGATCACCGTACTGATCTGCGCGATCGCGTTCCTGTTCACCCCGCCGGTGGCAAGGGTCGTACGGGCCAACGTACTTGACCAGTACGGCGAGGACTACGTCACCGCCGAGCGGGTGATCGGCGCCCGCACCCCGCACATCGTCATCAAGCACGTGGCCGTCAACTGCGCCGCCCCGATCCTGGTGTTCTGCACCGTGCAGGTCGCCGAGGCGATCGTCTTCGAGGCGTCGCTGTCGTTCATCGGCGCGGGCGTACGGCCCCCGGACCCGTCGTGGGGCAGTGTCATCGCGGACGGCAAGAACATGGTGCTGACCGGGGGCTGGTGGGCGACGGTCTTCCCCGGCCTGCTGATGCTGGTCACCGTACTGTCCCTGAACATACTGTCCGAGGGAGTCTCGGACGCGTGGGCGGCCCCGGCCGCGCGCGAGGTGGACGTACGGCAGGCCACCGACGACGACCCGCTCGACGCGCCGGAGCCCGGCACCGGCGAGGTCCTCCCGCTCCCCGGCCTGACGGAGGCGGCGCTCCGACTCCGGTCCCGGGCAAGGCCGTTGCCCGACCAGGACGGTCAACCGGTCCTGGCGGTCGAGAACTTGGCGATCGGCTTCGAGGGCCGCCATCACGGCGTGGACATCGTCGACGGCATCAGCTTCGAGGTGCGGGCGGGCGAGGTCCTGGGCCTGGTGGGCGAGTCGGGCTGCGGGAAGTCGCTGACGGCGCTCGCGGTGATGGGCCTGGAGCCGAAGGGTGCCCGGGTGCGCGGCCATGTCCGTTTCAACCAGCGCCAGTTGGTGGGCGAACCGATGCGGGTCCGCCGCAAACTGCTGGGACACGAGATGGCGATGGTCTACCAGGACGCCCTGTCGTCCCTGAACCCCGCGATGACGATCCGCGCCCAGCTCAAGCAGGTGATACGGCGCGGAGGCCGCCGTGGGGCAGGCGAGTTGCTGACCATGGTCGGCCTCGACCCGGAGCGCACCCTGCGCAGCTACCCGCACGAACTCTCCGGCGGCCAGCGCCAACGCGTCCTGATCGCCATGGCGTTGTCCCGCGACCCCAAGCTGATCGTCGCCGACGAACCGACCACCGCCCTCGACGTCACCGTGCAGGCGCAGGTCATAGAGCTACTGCTGCGCCTGCGCGAGGAGTTGGGCTTCGCGCTGGTCCTCGTCTCGCACGACCTCGCGCTGATCGCCGACGTCACCGACCGGGTGGTGGTGATGTACGGCGGACAGATCGTGGAGACGGGCGTGACCGCCGACCTGGTGGAGTCACCGGCCCACCACTACACGCGCGGACTGCTCGGCAGCGTGCTGTCGTTGGAGTCGGCGGCCGAACGCATGACCCAGATCAAGGGAGTCGTCCCCTCCCCCGCCGACTTCCCGGCCGGCTGCCGCTTCGCCGACCGCTGCCCGCTGGCGAGCGACCTCTGCCGTACGACCGCGCCGGACCTGGTCGGCCCGCGCACGCACACGGCGGCCTGCCACCACCCGGCGATCGACCTGGTGACGACGGAGAGCGAGACGGTGTCATGAGCGGCGCGGAGATCGAACCGGAGGCGGCCCACAGTCAACTGGGCGGCGGTGCGCTGGTCGATCTGTCCGACGCCCATGTCGTCCACAAGGCGCGCAGCGGCGGTCTGTTCAGCCGCGACCGGGTCTACGCCCTGACCGGCGCCGACCTCACCATCGCGCCCGGCGAGACGGTCGGCGTGGTCGGTGAGTCCGGCTGCGGCAAGTCGACGCTGGCGAAGGTGCTGGTGGGCGTCCAGCGGCCGACGTCCGGCACGGTGTCGTTCCGGGGCCGGGACCTGTGGTCGATGCCGGACGGCGAACGCCGGGCCGCCGTGGGCACGGGCATCGGCATGATCTTCCAGGACCCGTCGACCGCGCTGAACCGCCGCCTGACGATCCGCCAGATACTGCGGGACCCGCTGGATGTGCACGGTCGGGGGACGAGGGCCGAACGGGAGGAACGGGTACGGGAGTTGATGTCACTGGTCGGCCTCCCGCGTGCTCTCGCGGACGGCCTCCCGGGCCAGCTCTCGGGCGGCCAGCGCCAACGGGTCGCGATCGCGCGGGCGTTGGCGCTGGACCCCGGCCTGGTGGTGGCCGACGAACCGACCAGCGCCCTGGACGTCTCGGTCCGCGCCCAGATCCTGAACCTCCTGCTGGACCTGAAGGAACGGCTGGGCCTGGCCCTGGTGTTCGTGTCCCACGACATCCAGACGGTACGGCGGATGAGCGACCGCGTGATCACCATGTACCTGGGCCGGATCGTCGAGGAGACCCCGGCCGACCAGGTCACCGACCGGGCGAGACACCCGTACACCCGGGCCCTGTTCTCGGCGACGCCGGGCCTTCTCCACCCCATCGACCCGATCCCGCTGATCGGTCCGGTGCCATCGGCGACGCGTCCGCCGAGCGGGTGCCCGTTCCGTACCCGCTGCTGGAAGGCGGACGAGGTGTGCGCGTCCGTCATGCCGGACTTTTCACCCGCGTCGACGCCGGGACATCGCTACCGCTGCCACCATCCTGTTGAGGAGGACTTGACCACCCGCGATCTCGTTCGCCAGAACCGCCCCATGGAGCCCTCATGACCTTCCCCGCCCCGCTCACCGGTGTCGTACCGCCCGTCTGCACGCCCCTGACACCGGACCGCGAGGTGGACGTCCGTTCACTGCTCAGGCTCGTCGACCATCTGGTCGGGGCCGGGGTGCACGGGCTGTTCCTGCTCGGCTCGACCTCGGAGGCGGCGTATCTGACGGACCGGCAGCGCAGGTATGTGGTCGAGGCGGTGGTGGCGCATGTGGGTGGCCAACTCCCGGTACTGGCAGGGGCGATCGACATGACGACCCCGCGAGTCCTGGACCACGTGGCGGCGGTGGCGGACGCGGGGGCGGAGGCGGTCGTGGTGACCGCGCCGTTCTACACGCGCACCCACCCGGCGGAGATCGCCCGCCACTACCGCCTTGTCGCCGCCGCGTCACCGGTCCCCGTCGTGGCCTACGACCTCCCCGCCTCCGTCCACACCAAGCTGCCCGCCGACCTCGTCCTCGAACTCGCCGCGGAGGGTGTTCTGGCCGGCCTCAAGGACTCCAGCGGTGACCTCGGCGGCTTCCGTACGGTCGTGATGGGCACCCGTACCCGTCCCGACATCACCGGTTTCAGCGTGCTGACCGGTTCGGAACTGTTCGTCGACTCTGCACTGGCGCTGGGCGCGGACGGCGCGGTGCCGGGACTCGCCAATGTCGACCCGCACGGGTACGTCCGCTTGGACGCGCTGTGCCGGGCCGGGGACTGGTCGCGTGCACGGGCCGAACAGGAGCGGCTGTGCGGGTTGTTCGGGCTGGTGGGTGTCGGCGACCCGGCCCGAATGGGCGGCAGCTCGTCGGCCCTCGGGGCGTTCAAGGCGGCACTGCACCTGCGGGGCGTGATCGAGTGCGCGGCGACGGCGGAGCCGCAGGTTGCTTTGTCGGCGGACGAGGTGGGCCAGGTGGAGAAGTTCCTGGCGGCGGCGGGCTTGCTGTAACCACACTTTTCCCACCCGCCCGCCCGTTTGCTGTCTCTTAAAAGGTGAACCTCAAAACGCCCGGGACAGGTGGGTGAGTCCCCAGCCGCGGGACGGATGACCATGGCACGCACCGAGTACTACGACGACCCGGCCGCACCCGAGCCGAACAGCCTGGTGGTGGCACGGCGGTCCGCGAGGTGAGGGAGGAGACGCGCGGTCGGCGGTCGGCTCGCGATCTCTGACGAGTCCACGGAGCTGCGGTTCGTCCAGGCGGGAGAGATCGATCTGTGATCGGCCCCATCTCGGCTGAGCCGGCGACCCTCGCCGGGGCGTCCTGGCCGCGGGAGTTGAGGTCAGCGGTCGGCGCCCGCCGCGTCGGGAATGTGGATGTGCTGCGTGAGGAACAGAGCCGCGCGGTCCAGTGCCCGGTCGGCCTCGGTCAGGGTGCCGGCGAAGGCCTGGAACACGTGCGGTACGTCGGCGGTGATGTCCAGGATGACGTCCACTCCGGCCGCCCTCGCCCGCGTGGCCAGGCGGGTGGAGTCGTCCAGCATGATCTCGTTGGTGCCCACCTGGACGAGCATCGGGGGGAAGCCGGTCAGGTCGGCGAGGACGGCCGGGCTGAGCAGGGGCTGGTGCGGGTCCTGCCCGGCGAGGTACATGGCTCCGGTGTGTTCCACGGACTCGCGGGTGAGGATCGGGTCGGTGCCTTCCTTCGTGTCCATGCTCTCGCCCGTGCGGGTGGCGTCGAGGCCCGGTGAGAACATCACGACGGCGGCGGGCAGCGGGAGGCCCGCGTCGCGGGCGGCCAGACAGGTCGTGACGGTGAGGCCGCCACCGGCCGAGTCCCCGGCGAACACGATGGCCGAAGGGTCCTGACCGCTGTCGAGGAGGGCGCGGTAGGCACTCAGCGTGTCTTCGATCGCGGCGGGGAACGGGTGCTCGGGGGCAAGCCGGTAGTCCACCGAGTACGCCCCGAAGCCGGTCCTGGCGACGAGGTGTCCCGTCACCGACAGCACGCTTTCCGGGGAGCCGTACACCCAGCCACCGCCGTGGAAGTACAGGATCGTCCCGGCGCGCGGCCCGCTGTCCGGCTCGACACGCAGTGCGGGGCGGTTACCGAGAGCCGTCCGCTCGGTGCGGATGCCGTCGGGCACGATCATCCGGGCCATCAGCGCCTCGAATCCGGCTCGGATCGCCTCGACCGTCCGGGGACCCTCGGGTCGCGGCTGCCGCAGCATGGCGTCGATCCGCGCGCGCTGTTCCTTGCTCATCGGCCTTCTCCCGCCCAGTTAACTGCCATGGAACTATATGCCACGGCATCTAAAGTAGACTATATGCCGTGGCATCCAAAGCGAGCAGTGAGACGGTCGACCTCCCGGGCTTCTTCGCCGACCTGGTCCGCTGCGAGACGCGTCTGTACAACGCCCTCAACGACCGGCTCCGTGAGCGGCACGGGATCGTCACCTCGCAGTTCGAGGCCCTGCGCTACCTGCGCGACCACCCCGAGTCCCGTGTGGCGGACCTCGCCGCCGAATTCGCCATCGGCATCGGGGCGACCAGCAAGACCGTCGACCGTCTGGAGAAGCAGGGCTGGGCCGTCCGGCACCCGAATCCGTCCGATCGCCGGTCCTCACTGCTGGCCCTGACCGACGACGGCCTGCGGTTGGCCGACGCGGCGGAAGAGACCTTCGCCGAGCGGCTGGCCGAGTTGACCGCGGACGCGCTGAAGGCGTCCTCCATGACGGCCGCCGCGCAGGCCCTCTCGGAACTGCGTTCCGTCCTGGAGCGCGACCGGATCGGTACGCCCACCGGCTGACGCGTCGCGTCGCCACAGCCCGGCCGAAGCGGCGACGGCCAGGCATGGTCGGCCCAGTTCCTACCCGCCGACCTCACACACCGTCACCCGCCGCTCAGCGCGGCCACGCCCACCCGCCGGAACTCGATCGTGTCGTACGTCCCCGTCACCCCCGTCTCGTACAACACCCCCACCACATCCGAACCCACCTGCACCAGATCGGAGTACCCCGCCCGCTGCCCCGACAGCACGACCGCCTTCGTGAAGGTCCCGCCACCGTCACCGCTCCGCCAGATCGCCATCCCCTGGCGGACGTTGGGGACGGACGGCGCCGAGAACAGCAACGGGGCCCCGGCGCCCGCCAGTTGCAGCACGCTCCCCTCCACCACCGCCACATCGTCCAGCGTGTGCTGGACCGCGTACGGCCGGTCGAGGCTCTCTCCCCCGTCGCTGGAGTACGTGTCGAGTCGGTTGCCCGGGCTCGTGCCCAGCTGGTCGCGTGAGCTGAAGTACAGGCGCCCGTCGGGGAGTTCGGCGGCCGAGGACTCGTTGGCGTTGTTGGCCCCGGTGTATGTGGAGTCCACGAAACCCAGGTGCCAGGTCTCGCCGCCGTCGTCGCTGTACAGGTCGTGGCCGCCGTAGTACCTCGCCTCCTGGCCGGTGTCGGTCGAGCCGGTGGGTGGCGCGGCGGAGTGGTTCGCCGGGATCACGAGGCGGCCCGCGTGCACGCCCCGGGTGAGTGCGACCGCGTGGCCGGGGCCCGTCGCGTACCAGCGCCAGGTCGGGAGCTTCACCTCCGCCGTGATGTCCCGAGGAGTCGTGAAGTTCCGGCCGTCGTCCCAGCTGCGCTGTACGAAGACGCGGCGGCTCTGTTCGGGCGTGACCTCGCCGCGCATGATCTGGCCCTCGGTCACGGTCCCGCTGTTGTAGGAGGTGACCAGCACGATCGCACCGGTACGGGGGTCGACCACGGGGGCCGGGTTGCCCCGGGTGTCCCCGTCCCCGGCGGCCACCACGGACAGCGGGCCCCAGGTGCAGCCGCCGTCGGTGGAGCGCCGTAGGACGACGTCGATGTTGCCGGTGTCGCCCGCGTCGTTGTGCCGCCCTTCGGCGAAGGCGAGGACGGTGCCCTCGTCGGTGGTGACGGTCGCGGGGATGCGGTAGGTGTCGTAGCCGCCGTCTCCGGAGACGTAGGGCACGGAGGACGTACAGCCGGAGCGCGCGGAGGCGTGGCCGGCGAACGTGATGGGGGCGGTCAGTACTGCTGCTACGAGAAGCGTGCGGCTCAGGATGGTCATCGCGCTCCCTTGCGGAGGTCGCCCCTCGCGGAACGACGCCGACCTGTCCGTCACAGCCTCCCTGGTGTCACCATCCCGGACTCGTACGCCACGATCACCAGCTGGGCCCGGTCCCGCGCCCCGAGTTTGCCCATGATGCGGCTGACGTGCGTCTTCGCGGTCAGCGGACTCAGGCCCAACGCTTCGGCCACCTCGGTGTTGTTGAGGCCGCGGGCGACCAGGGCGAGCACTCCGCGTTCCCGTGCGGAGAGGCATTCGGGGCCGCCGGTGGCGGGCACGACGGGGCTGCGCAGGAAGCGGGAGATGAGCCGGGCCGTCGGACCCGGCGACAGAAGCGCCTCTCCGGCCGCCACGGTGCGGATCGCGTCGAGGAGTTCGGCCGGACGGGTGTCCTTGACCAGGAATCCGGAGGCGCCGGCGCGCAGCGCCTCCACGACGTTCTCGTCGGTGTCGTAGGTGGTGAGGACGAGGACCCTGACCCCGGCGAGGTCCTCGTCGGCGGCGATGAGGCGGGTGGCCTCGATGCCGTCGAGGTCGGGCATGCGGATGTCCATCAGGACGAGGTCGGCGCGTGACGTGCGGGCCAGCGCCACGGCCTCACGGCCGGTGGCGGCCTGTCCTACGACCTCCATGTCCCGCGCCGACTCGACGAGCATGGCGAACGCGGCCCGTACGAGGGTCTGGTCGTCGGCGAGGAGTACGCGGATGGCGGTCACCGTGCTCCCTCGCTGTGCGCCCGCAGGGGCAGTACGGCGTTCACGGCGAAGCCCGCCCCGTCCAGCGGCCCGGCGGTCAGCGTGCCGCCGACGCTGCGGACCCGTTCGCGCATGCCGACCAGCCCGAAGCCGGGCGGGGCGGCACCGCTGCCGAGTCCGTCGTCGGTGACGTCCACGCGCAGGGCGCCGTCGCGCTCGTGGACGCCGACCCGCACGGTGAGGTCGGCGCGCCCGCCGTGCCGTACCGCGTTGGTGAGCGCCTCCTGGACTATCCGGTAGGCGGCGGCGCCGACGGCGGCCGGGACGGTGTCGGCGCGCACCGCGAGTTCGACCTTCGCGCCCGCGCCCCGGGCCGTGGCGGCGAGGTCGGGCAGTGCGCCGAGGCCGGGGAGCGGGCCGCGTTCGTCGGGCGGGCCGTCGTCCCGGAGCACCTCCAGGGTGGTGCGGAGTTCGCCGCGTGCCGCCCGGCAGGTGTCCGCGATGTCGTCGAGGGCCTCGGCCACGGCGGCCCGGTCGAGGCGGTCGGGGTCCTCGGTGAGCACATGCGCGGCCACCGCGGTCCGCACGCCGATGAGGGTGATGCTGTGCGCGAGCAGGTCGTGCAGGTCGCGGGCGATGCGCAGGCGTTCCTCGGCGACGCGGCGGCGGGCCTCCTCCTCGCGGGTGCGTTCGGCGCGTTCGGCACGTTCGAGGGCGGTCGCGGTGAGCTGGCGGTGGACGCGGAGGTAGCCGCCGAGCACGAGCATGGACACGATCCAGCCGGTGATCTGGAAGCTCTCGGCAACCCCGGCCATGCCGTGATCGGCCTTGAGCACCAGCATCAGCCCGACCACCGAACAGCCGATGGTCACCGTGCGCCGGGTGCTGCCGGTGACGGCCACCGTGTAGAGGAGAACCATCGAGGCGGCGGTCGGCGCCGAGTGGTCGTAGTCCTGCCCGTGGTAGACCGCGATCAGCGGGATCATCACGCACAACACCGTCAGCGGCGCCCGTCGCCGCCAGGCCAACGGGACATGCAGGGCGAGCAGCAACGCCCAGCCGAGCGCGTCCGGCCGCCGTCCGCTGCCGAAGCTGACGGCGACGATCGACGCGAGCACGGCGAGACCGGCGGCGAGGAGCGCGTCCTGCCGCCGGACGCTGATCGTGGTGGCCCGCACGGGGTTCATCTTCCGTCAGCCGGACGTGTGGGCCTCACACCGGCTCCGGCTGCCGCTCCGGGCGTGCGGTCTCCGGCGCCCGGGACAGCCGCCCGGGCCACCACACCTTGCGCCCCAGCAGCACGCTCGCGCTGGTCACCAGGTAGGTCCGCACGAGGAAGGTGTCCAGCAGCACGCCCACCGCGATCACGAAGCCCAGCTCGACGAGTTGCACCAACCCCATGTTCGTCAGCACCGCGAAGGTCGCCGCGAGAACGAGCCCGGCGGAGGCGATGACCCCGCCCGTCGTCCGCAGGGCGGTCAGCGCGGCGGCGACCGGTTCGGCGCCCCCTGTCGACTCCTCGCGCATCCGGTGCATGAGGAAGATGCCGTAGTCGACGCCCAACGCGACCAGGAAGACGAAGGAGAGGAGTCCCAGTCCCGGGTCGGTGCCCTGGAATCCGAACAGCGGGCCGAACACCAGCCCGCCGATGCCGAGCGCCGCGCCCCACACCGCGATCACGGCGCCCACCAGCATCAGCGGCGCGACCAGCGACCGCAGCAGGACGATCAGGATCAGCAGCACGGACGCGAGGACGATCGGCACGACGACCAGCCGGTCCCGCGCGCTGGTGTCCCGCAGGTCGATCTGCTGGGCGCTCGGCCCGCCGACGTAGGAGCCCTTGAGCGTGTGCCGCAGGTCCTCGATGGTGCGGGTCTCGGCCGCCGACTGGGGCGCGCCGACGGCGGTCACGGATATCTCCGTCCAGCCGTGTCCGCTACGGCCCTGCTGGGCACCCGCGACACCCTGAGTGCCCCGGATCGCGGCCAGGGTCGCGTCGGCGCGGGCGGCCGGGGTGACGACGTCGATGGGCTGCGCGGAGCGTTCGGGGTAGGCCTCGGCGAGGGTGCGCATCGCGGTGACGGAGTCGGGGCGGTCGACGAAGGTGTCGTCCTGCTTGAGGGAGCCGGGCAGGTTCAGGGTGCCCAGGGCGAGGGCGCCGAGCAGGAGGGCACCGCCGGTGAGGACGAGCAGGGGCCGGCGTCCGGCGGAGCTGCCCATCGCGGTGAACAGCGAGCGGCGGTCCTTGGGCGTGGAGCCGAACGCGGGGACCAGCGGCCAGAACACGCGGCGGCCGAGGAGGACGAGGAGCGCGGGCAGCAGGGTGAGCATCGCGACGAGTGCGGACAGGACGCCGACCGTGCCCAACGGGCCCATTCCGCGGCTGGAGTTGAGGTCGGCGGCGAGCAGGCACAGCAGTCCGGCGGCGACCGTGCCGGAGGAGGCGAGTACGGCGGGCCCGCAGCCGCGCAGGGCGGCGCGCATCGCGTCGTAGGGGCGCTCGACGCGGCGTAGTTCCTCGCGGTAGCGGGAGACGAGGAGCAGGGCGTAGTCGGTGCCCGCGCCGAAGGCGAGGATCGTCATGATGCCCGTGCTCTGGCCCGAAATGGTCGTCCCGAAGGCCTGGTTGAGACCGTAGGCGATCCCTGTGGCCAGGAAGTCGCCGACTCCGGCGACCGCGAGCGGGACCAGCCACAGGACCGGGCTGCGGTAGATCAGGATCAGCAGGAGGGCGACCACCGCGACGGTCGTGTAGAGCAGGGGTCCGCCGAGCGAGTCGAAGACCTTGCCCGCGTCGGTGGCCAGCGCGCCGGAGCCGCCGACCTCGACCGTCAACCCGCCCTTGTCCTGGGCGACTTGGCGGATGTCGTCGACGAGGGCGGTGCGCTTCTTCTCGTCGGTGCCGGGCCAGTTGCTGGTGACCGGGTACATGAGGGTGGTGCCGTCGGCGGACGGGACGCCGTGGGGTGTGGCGGCGAGCGGGTGCAATGTGCGGATCCGCGCGAGCTGTTGGGCGGCCGTGGTCCTGTCGGCGGCCGTGAGTCCGCCGGTGCGGTGGTAGACGAGGACCAGTTCGGTGGTCTGGCCGCCGGGCAACTGCTCCTGGATCTTGGCGACTTGGGTGGAGTCGGCGCTCGCGGGCAGATAGTCGGTCACCCGGTCGTGCTGCACGTCGCCGAGCTTCGACGCGAACGGCGAGGCCAGCGCGAGCACGCCGATCCAGAGCGCGAGCACCACCCACGGGATGGCTCGTCGCCTTGTGCTGTTCCTCTGTTCGGCCCCCATGGAACGGGTCCCCTCCCGGCGCGGCGCGGATGTCTGGTTGCGATCTCCAGACTTCCGGCCCGGGAGGGCCGAGTCGTCGCACGGGAGGGCGAGTTCCGGCGTACTGCCGGGGGCGGCCGGGGTGGCCGTATTACTCCCTGGGGAGTAGTGGCGGGGTCGGGGTCACGACGGCGTCCGCGCCGCCGCCAGTAGCCGTGTCACGTCGTCCGCGCAGATCGTCAGGGCCGCGCCCACCGTCGCGAGGGCGTCTCGTTCCGCCGGGGTGTAGGGGCCATCGGCCAGTGCGATGCGGGCGCCCTGGAGCAGGATCGACTCACGGCCCGCCGCGGCGAGGTGGGGGGCGAGCGGGTCGAGGGCCTCGTGCAGCTCTATGGCGAGACCCGCGCCGCTGGGTTCGCCGAAGACGCGGCCGGTGTCGGCCGCCAGGGCCTCCACGAGCGCGCCGAGCTGGTCCTCGGTGCAGTCCTGGAAGCCGGCGGCGCGCACGGAGCCCGCGGCGGCCTCCAGGGACGTACGGGCGCAGGTGCCGCCCGCCGCGAGGACGGCGAGGGCGACCGTGTGGACGGCGTCGCGGAGCATCGCGGAGAAGCGGCTCGTGGTGGGGTGGTCGAGGACGTCGGTGCCGTAGTGGCCCTGGCAGGCGGCGCACTCGACGACCGGGCCGGTGTCGCCGCGCGGCAGCACCGGCATGCCGAGCAGGGTGAAGCGGCGGCGCCCGGTGAGCCGCTGGTAGTTGCGGTCGCCCCCGCAGCCGGGGCAGAAGAACTCGCCGTCTCCGACGCTGGTCCACGCGGTACGGATGCCCAGCACGCGCGCCGCACGGCCCTCATGGACAACTCGGCCGTTTCGTCCCCGTTCAGGCAGCACGTCGCACCTCCGTAACGCCGCGGCAACATCGCCGCGCTGGCGTGATGTTAGCCACATTGTTGAGCTGGAGTCAGTACCCAGGACGAGACCTGCTCGTGACCTGCACATCGATTGGCCGGGAAACGACGGGGCCCCGCCCGCCGGAGAGCGGCGTGCGGGGCCCTTGAGCGACGGGTAAACCGCCGGTCAGGATGGTTCAGCGGGTAGCGCGGTTGACGGCCGAGACGACCGCCTTCAGTGAGGCACGTGTCGTATTCGCGTCGATCCCGATTCCCCAGAGGATCTTGTCGTCGATCGCGCATTCGATGTAGGAGGCGGCCTGCGCGGAGGCGCCCTCGCTCATCGTGTGCTCCTGGTAGTCCAGGAGCCGTACGTCGATGCCGACGGAGCCCAGGGCGTCGAAGAACGCGGAGATCGGGCCGTTGCCGGAGCCGGTCAGGACGGTGTCGACGCCGTCGACGCTCGCCTCGACCTTGAGCGTGTCCACGCCGTCGGTGTCGGTGGTCGACTGGCCGGTCTTGACCTGGATACGGCCCCAGGGGTTGTCCGGGTTCGGCAGGTACTCGTCCTCGAAGGTCGCCCAGATCTCCTTCGGGGTGACCTCGCCGCCCTCGGCGTCCGTCTTGGCCTGGATCAGCTTGGAGAACTCGATCTGCATCCGGCGCGGCAGGTCCAGCTTGTGGTCGTTCTTCAGGACGTACGCGATACCGCCCTTGCCGGACTGCGAGTTGACCCGGATGACGGCCTCGTACGACCGGCCCACGTCCTTCGGGTCGATCGGCAGGTACGGGACCGCCCACTCGATGTCGTCGACCGTCACGCCCTTGGTCTTGGCGTCGGCCTCCATCGCGTCGAAGCCCTTCTTGATGGCGTCCTGGTGGGAGCCGGAGAAGGACGTGTAGACCAGGTCGCCCACATACGGGTGGCGCGGGTGGACCTCCATCTGGTTGCAGTACTCCCACGTACGACGGATCTCGTCGATGTCGGAGAAGTCGATCTGCGGGTCGACGCCCTGGGAGAAGAGGTTCATGCCCAGCGTGACCAGGTCGACGTTGCCAGTGCGCTCGCCCTGGCCGAACAGGCAGCCCTCGACGCGGTCGGCGCCGGCCATCAGCGCCAGCTCGGCGGCGGCGACGGCCGTACCGCGGTCGTTGTGCGGGTGGATGGAGAGGACGACGTGCTCGCGGCGGGACAGGTGGCGGCCCATCCACTCGAAGCGGTCCGCGTGCGTGGACGGGGTCGAACGCTCAACGGTGGCAGGCAGGTTGAGGATGATCTCGCGGCCCGGGCCGGGCTGCCAGACGTCCATGACCGCCTCGCAGACCTCCAGCGCGAAGTCCAGCTCGGTGTCCGTGAAGATCTCCGGGCTGTACTGGTAGCCGAACTCGGTCTCGGGGCCCAGCAGTACGTCGGCGTACTTCATCACCAGACGCGTGCCGTCGACGGCGATCTGCTTGATGTCGTCCTTGGAGCCGCGGAAGACCACGCGGCGGAAGACGGGCGCGGTCGCGTTGTACAGGTGCAGGGTGGCCCGCTTGGCGCCCTTCAGGGACTCCACGGTCCGCTCGATCAGGTCCTCGCGGGCCTGCGTCAGCACGGAGATCGTGACGTCGTCCGGGATCGCGCCCTCTTCCTCGATGATCGAGCGCACGAAGTCGAAGTCGGTCTGGCCGGAGGCCGGGAAGCCGACCTCGATCTCCTTGTAGCCCATCTTGACCAGCAGGTCGAACATCGCGCGCTTGCGCACGGGCGACATGGGGTCGATCAGGGCCTGGTTGCCGTCACGCAGGTCCGTGGAGAGCCAGCGGGGGGCGACGGTGATCCGCTGCTGGGGCCAGGTGCGGTCGGGGATGTCGACCTGCTCGTACTGGCCGTACTTGTGGATCGGCATGGAACTGGGCTGCTGGCGATTGGCACGGCTGTGGCTGGTTGCCATGATGCGGGGGCTCCTCGTGGTGTCCTGAAGGACGGCCGACGCGCAACGCGAAGCTCCGCGGGGAGGGAGTCGACCTGGACTACAGGCCCTCGCCGCGGCAGCTAAGGAGAAGCAGCCCGTAACGCATGATGTCCAGAAGACTAGCCGAGACGCGTTCCGTGCGGGGGGCCGTATCACTATGCGGGACATTCGCCGTCGTATACCACTCTCCGCTACGAGACTGTGATGAATGTCCGCGTTTTTCACCAATCATGGTTGCCGGTAGTGACAGCGGCATGACTCGGTGCCAAGGTGCCGGGCATGACGACACACGGGGGCTTCGAGCCCGTCTTCTGCACGATCGTCCCGCCGCATGTCCTCGACAAGCTCGCCCAGCACGAGGACCCCGCGCTCGCCGGTCCCGCCCGCGAGACCCTCCAGCGCGACGCCTACGAGCGCACCCACCGCCGGCTCACCACCGTGCTCGGCGCACCGACCGTCGCCGCGCCCACCGAGACGGACAAGCCGCGGCGCACGATCTACGACGCCAAGCACAAGCAGGACCTGCCCGGAAAGAAGGTCCGCGCCGAGGGCTCCGAACCCGGCAAGGACGCGACCGTCAACCGCGCCTACGCGGGCCTCGGCGCCACCTTCGAGCTCTACCTCAACGCCTTCAACCGGCACTCCATCGACGGCGAGGGCCTGCCGCTCAACGCGTCCGTCCACTTCGACGTGAACTACGACAACGCGTTCTGGAACGGCGAACAGATGGTGTTCGGCGACGGCGACGGCGAGCTGTTCCTCGACTTCACCATCCCGGTCGACGTCATCGGCCACGAACTCACCCACGGCGTCACGCAGTACACCGCGAACCTGACGTACTTCGGCCAGTCCGGCGCCCTGAACGAGTCGATCTCCGACGTCTTCGGCTCGCTCATCAAGCAGTACTCGCTCGGCCAGACCGCCGCCGAGGCCGACTGGCTGATCGGCGCCGGTCTCCTCGCCCCGCGCGTCACGGGCGTCGCCCTGCGCTCCATGAAGGCCCCGGGCACGGCCTACGACGACGACGCACTCGGCAAGGACCCGCAGCCCGCCACGATGGACGGCTACATCAAGACCGGGCGCGACAACGGCGGTGTGCACCTCAACTCCGGCATCCCCAACCACGCCTTCTACCTGGTCGCCGACGCGCTCGGCGGACACGCCTGGGAGAAGGCCGGACAGATCTGGTACGACGTCCTGACCGGCGGCGTACTCAAGAAGGACGCCCTGTTCACCGACTTCGCGACCCTCACCGTGGCCGCCGCCAAGACCCGGTTCGGGGACGGCGGCGAGGAGTTGCAGGCGGTCCAGAAGGCGTGGGAGCAGGTCGGGGTGCCCACCTCGTCGTAGTCGCGCCGGAGCGGTATCCGTACTAGACAGGACTCATGCGTATTCAGGTACGGCGTACGGGTGGGTTCGGTGGCATCGAGCGCCGCGGCGAGGTCGACACCTCGGCGCGGCCCGACGCACACGAGTGGCACGCGCTGGCCGAACGGGTGGTCGCCGACGGCCAGCGCACGCCCAAGTCCGGTGTCCCGGACGGCTTCCACTACGAGATCACGGTGGACGGGAAGACCGTGTACACGGCCGACCCCAGGCTTACGGAGGAGCAACGGACGCTGATCCAAAGGGTGTTGAAGGAAGGTGCGTAACTGCTTGTTCACGCCCGCCCGTTGACACCCGTTACCACCGGTACGGATGATCCGGCGCATGGCGACTGATGCAGGCAATCCGATACCCCGGTTCCCGGCCGATTTCCTCTGGGGTGTCTCGACCTCGGCCCACCAGATCGAGGGCGCGGCCGACGAGCGCGAGCCCTCCGTCTGGGACGTGTTCGAGGCCGAGCCGGGCCGGATCAAGGACGGCTCCACGGCGGCGGTGGCCTGCGACCACTTCCACCGCCACCGCGAGGACGTGGCCCTCCTGGCCGACCTGGGCGTGGACGCGTACCGCTTCTCGATCTCCTGGCCGCGGGTGAACTCCCCCGGCGGCCTCGACTTCTACGACCGTCTCGTCGACGACCTGCTCACGGCGGGCGTCCGTCCGGTCCCGACCCTGTTCCACTGGGACCTGCCGGTCGGTCTTGACTGGCTGGAGCGGGACACGGCCTCGCGGTTCGCCGAGTACGTGTCGGTGGTGGCCGACCGCCTCGGCGACCGGGTGAAGAAGTGGATCACCCTCAACGAGCCCGCGGAACACACCCTGTTGGGGCACGCGCTGGGCGCCCACGCCCCGGGGAAGACGCTGCTCTTCGACGCGCTGCCGGTCGCCCACCACCAACTCCTCGCCCACGGCCTGGCGGTACGGGCCCTGCGCGCCGCCGGTGCCACCGACATCGGGATCGCCAACTCCCACGGCCCGACCTGGCCGGCCTCCCAGGAACCCGAGGACATCGAGGCCGCGAACTTCTACGACCTGCTCCTGAACCGCCTCTTCGCCGACCCGCTGCTGCTGGGCGAATACCCCTCCGGACTCGGCGAGTTGATGCCGGGCGACGTCGAATCCGACCTGAAGGTGATCGCCGAGCCGATCGACTGGTACGGCATCAACTACTACGCGCCGAGCCGGGTCGGCGCACCCCAGGGCGCCGAGATCGAGTTCGGCGGCCTGACCCTCCCCGCCGAACTCCCCTTCTCGGTAAGGGAGATCGAGGGAGTCCCGGTCACGGACTTCGGCTGGCCGGTGGTCCCCGAGGGCCTCACCGAACTCCTCACCACCTTCCACGACCGCTACGCCGACCGCCTCCCGCCCGTCGTCATCACCGAGAACGGCTGCTCCTACGACGGCCTCGACGACCAGGACCGGATCGCCTACCTCGACGGCCATGTCCGGGCGCTGCACGGGGCGTTGGAGGCGGGCGTGGACGTCCGCGGCTACTTCGTGTGGTCGCTCCTCGACAACTTCGAGTGGGCGGAGGGCTACGAGCGCCGCTTCGGTCTCGTCCACGTCGACTACGAGACGCTGACGCGCACCCCGAAGGCGTCGTACGGCTGGTTCCAGGGCCTGCTGCGGGCCCAGAGAGAGCGGGTGCAGGGATGACCACGGCCGACGCGGCGGACGCGGTCTCCGCGCCGAGCGCCCTCACCGAGCCCGTCGAGCGCGTCGGCCGGGGCTGGACCTCCGCGCTCTCGCTCGCCAACGGGGCGATCTGGGTGGGCTGGTACGGCCCGTTGCAGATCCTGCTGGCCTCCCAGGCCAAGGACTTCGCGCCCGGCACCGGCATGTCCAAGGAGACGATGCTGGCGTGGGTGACCGGCGCGGGCGCGCTGGTGTCCCTGGTCGCCAATCCGCTCTTCGGCGCGCTGTCCGACCGTACGACGTCGCGGTGGGGCCGCCGTACGCCGTGGATCGTGGCCGGGTCGGCGGGCGGGGCGCTGTCGTTGCTGCTGCTCGCGGGCGCGGGCGGGGTGTGGACGATGGCGGCCGGCTGGTGTCTGGTCCAACTCACCCTGAACGCGGCCTTCGCGGCGGTCACGGCGGCCGTGCCGGACCGCGTGCCGCGCCTCCAACGGGGCTCTGTGGGCGGCTGGTTGGGCGCCGCGCAGATCCTGGGCGTGGTCGGCGGCACGGGCCTGGCGACGGCGGCCGGGGGCATCGGGGCGGGCTATGTGGCGTGCGCGGTGTTCACGGCAGTGGGCGTGCTGCCGTACGTGCTGCGCCACAAGGACCTGCAACTCCGCCCGGCGGACCGGCCGTTGTGGTCCTGGCGGGGTTTTGTGAAGGGCTTCTGGCTGAGCCCGCGCCGCTATCCCGACCTCGGCTGGGCATGGCTGACCCGCTTCCTGATCAACCTGAGCAATGCCCTGGTCCTCCTCTACCTCCTGTACTACCTGCGCGACCGCCTGCACTACCACGACCCGGACCAGGGCGTCCTGATCCTCACGGCGGTGAACGGGCTGACACTCCTCGCCACGGTGGTGGTCGGCGGGGTCTGGTCCGACCGGGTCGGCCGCCGCAAGCCGTTCGTGATCTGGTCCGGCGTCCTGATGGCGGTGGCGACGGCGGTCCTCGCGGGCTGGCAGACCTGGCCCGGCGCGGTGGCCTCGGCGGCCCTCCTCGGCATCGGCTTCGGCGTCTTCACCTCGGTCGACTTCGCCCTGATGACGGACGTCCTCCCGAAGGCCGTGGACCGCGGCAAGGACCTCGGCGTCATCAACGTCGCCAACGCCCTTCCCCAGGTCGCGGCCCCCGCCCTGGCCGCGCCGATCGTGACGTATCTGGGCGGGTACCGGGTGCTGTATCTGGTGTCGGCGGTGATCGGGATGGCGGGGGCGTTGCTGGTGCGGCGGATTCGGGGGGTGGACTGAAACGCCGGGCGAAAGAACCCTTCGTCACGGTACGGTCCGGCATGGCCGACAAGAAGATCACCTTCGTGGTACCGGAAGAGCTGGCCGAGGCGGCACGGCAGTTCGCGGACGACCTCCCCGGCTACGCGGCGGAAGCGTTCGCACGCAGGGTCCGCAACGAGTTGTTGGCCGAGGAGGTGCGCCGCTACGAGGAGGAACACGGCGCCTTCACCGCCGAGGAGATGGCCGAGGCCGACGCCCGGCTTCGCGGTGAGCCGCTGTCGGAGGACCGGGCCACGTGACCTGATTCGCCGGCCTGGTCCTGAATCCCGGAGTCCCGCCCTGGGCAAGTAGACGGTTCAACCTGGGTCGTGTTCGTACGATGTCCGAGCTGAGGACAACGACGAGGCCAGGCTGGTTGAGCGCGGTGACGGTGGCGTCCGTGTGGCCGTGCAACTCGGCGTCCTTGCGGAGATTCGCGTCGGTCTTGGCGAGCCGTGCGCTGTGTCGGCCTAGGTCTCTGTCCGTCGACGACCTGACCAAGCTGTGCGGCGGGCAGCGGGTCAGGGTCATCCCCCTGTGAGGCTTCGCTAGAGCACCCCCGCGTCCCGCGCCGACCACACCGTCGGATACAGCGGCCGGTAGCCCAACTCCCGGCGGATCCGCTCCGTCGACATGATGCCGAACCAGGGGTCGGGGTCCGTGCGGGTGTGCATGTCCGCGGGGATCTCCACGCCGTTCAGCAGGTGGAGTTCGACCGCGGTGACCGGGGCGTCGTCGGCGATGTTGTAGACGCGGCCGGCGAATCCCGGAGCGTGCAGGACGCGGAGCAGGCCCTGGGCCACGTCCGCGTGGTGGCCCATGTGGAGGCGTTGGTTCGAGGCCCAACCCTTCGCCCAGTGCAGGGAGTTGGCGAGGTGGGGATCGCCCTCGCCGTAGACGAAGGGGAGGCGGGCGACGCGGACGTCCATGGTGTCGAGGGCGAGGAGTTCGCGTTCGGCGGCCACCTTGGACTCCGGGTAGGCGCCCCACGTCCTGCCGCCGGGCCGGACCTCGTCGTCCTCGGTCATCGGACGGCCCCGCCCGGCGCCGTACACGAGCCCGGTACTGACCTGGACGAAGCGCCGTACACCGGAGGCCATCGCGACCTTCCCGAGGGCCACCGCCGCGTCCCGGTTGACGGCCCAGGCCTCCTCGTCCGGGACCCCGCGGAAGGACGCGGCGACGTTCACGACCGCGTCGGCTCCGGACACCGCCTTGCCGAGCGCGTCCTCGTCCCGCAGGTCGGCGAGTACGACCTCGGCGCCCAGCTCCGCGAAAGGTTCCCCGCGTGCCTCGTCGCGCACCAGGACCCGTACCCGCTCCCCCGCCCTGGCCTGCGCCAGCAGCCTCGGTACGAAACGCCGGCCGACCTGTCCCGTCGCACCTGTCACCAGTGTCAACATCATCTGCTCCTCACGGTCTGGTGCCACCAGCCTCGGACGGCACCGGCGCGACCGGGAGAGACCTTCCGATCAGGGGATCGGCAGTCCCTGGATAAGCCGGGCGGACTGCCGCACGCTGGAAGCGTGAACCGAGCCGAACTCGCCGACTTCCTGCGCCGGGGCCGGGCCCGCCTGGACCCCTCCGACGTGGGCCTCACGGCGGGCGCCCGGCGCCGTACACCGGGCCTGCGCCGCGAGGAGGTGGCGCAGCTCGCCGGGATGTCCGTGGACTACTACACACGCCTCGAACAGTCCCGGGGCCCGCACCCCTCCCGCCAGATGCTCACGGCGCTGGCGCGGGCACTCCGCCTCACCGACGACGAACGCGACCACCTCTTCCATCTGACCGGCGAGGAGCCCCCGCGCCGGGGAGGCGGGACCGCACACCTGCGGCCGGGCCTCCTCCTCGTCCTGGACCGGCTGCACGACACCCCTGCGCATGTGTCCAGCGACTGCGGTGAGGTGATCGCGCAGAACGCGATGGCACGGGCGCTGTCGGGCGACGCGTTCGCCCGCCCGCCCCGCGAACGCAACCTGCTCCGCCGCTTCTTCCTGGACCCCGCCTCGCGCGAACTGTTCCCGCCGGAGGACATCCCGGAGCACGCGCGCGCCCACGTGGCGAACCTCCGCGCGGTGGCCGCCGCCCGCCCCGACGACCCGGAACCGGCCGCGCTGGTGGCCGAACTACGGGCGGGCAGCGAGGAGTTCGCGCGACTGTGGGACGAACACGAGGTCGCCGTACGCCGACAGTCCACGAAGCGCTTCCGCCACCCGCTGGTAGGCCTCCTGGAACTGGACTGCGAGGTCCTCCTGAACCAGGACGACCACTACCTCCTGGTCATCCACACGGCGCGCCCCGGCACGGAGTCCTACGAACGGCTCCAACTGCTGCGGGTGATAGGCGTGCAGGACATGTCGGAAATCAGCCCCTCCGGCATCTGAGGAGCGGGGTCTGGGGCGGAGCCCCAGAGGGATGGGACGGGTAGGGGCGGCGGGGGCGAGGAAACTCCTCGGAACCCCCAACTCCCCCTCTAGAACCCCAACTTCCGCAACTGCCGAGGATCCCGCTGCCAGTCCTTCGCGACCTTCACATGCAGGTCCAGGAAGACCGGAGTCCCCAGCAACGCCTCGATCTGCTTGCGCGACTTGATCCCGACCTGCTTCAGCCGCGCGCCCTTCGGGCCGATGATGATGCCCTTCTGGCTCGGCCGCTCGATGTAGACGAAGGCGTGGATGTCGAGGAGCGGCTTGTCGGCGGGCCGGTCCTCGCGCGGGAGCATCTCCTCCACCACGACGGCGATGGAGTGCGGCAGCTCGTCCCGCACACCCTCCAGCGCGGCCTCGCGGATCAGTTCCGCGATCATGACCTGCTCGGGCTCGTCGGTGAGGTCGCCCTCGGGGTAGAGCGCCGGGCCCTCCGGGAGAAGGGGGATCAGAAGATCCGCCAGCAGGTCCACCTGCTGGCCCGCCACCGCCGACACCGGCACGATCTCCGCCCACTCGAAGCCCAGCTCCTTGCCGAGCTGGTCGATGGCGATGAGCTGCTCGGCGAGGGTCTTGGAGTCGACCAGGTCGGTCTTCGTGACGATCGCGATCTTCGGCGTCTTCTTGATCGACGCCAGTTCCTTCGCGATGAAACGGTCACCCGGGCCCAGCTTCTCGTTCGCCGGGAGGCAGAAGCCGATGATGTCGACCTCGGCCCATGTCGTGCGGACGATGTCGTTGAGCCGCTGCCCGAGCAGTGTGCGCGGCTTGTGCAGGCCAGGCGTGTCGACCAGGATCAGCTGCGCGTCCGGCCGGTGGACGATGCCGCGGACCGTGTGCCGCGTGGTCTGCGGCTGGTTGGCGGTGATCGCCACCTTCTGGCCGACCAGAGCATTCGTAAGGGTGGACTTGCCCGCGTTGGGGCGGCCCACGAAGCAGGCGAAGCCGGCGCGGTGGGGAGCCTCCGACGAGTCAGACGGCTTGGATGACGGGGTACGAACGCTCATGGCGCCCATTGTCCCTGATCCACAGGCCCCCGCCGCACAACAGTCCGCACCACCACCCCCTCCGTCATCCACTCCGCTCAGATCGGAGATCTGATCACGATCCGCTCCCGATCAGGTCACGTCCCAGCCTTGGCTTCCTCTTCCCTCCCGAAGGAGGGAGATTCCTACGGCTCGCGCCGTGGGGTTTTCTGCTTCGTCGCCGACCGCCCGCCCGGAGAACTCCGTTGAGGTCTTACACCGGCTCCACAGACTGTCACCGCCAGCCCGGCGGCCTTCAGATTGATCGCCGCGTTCACGTCCCGGTCATGGGTCGTGCCGCAGCCACACGTCCAGGTTCGGACGTTCAGCGGCATCCTCTCGGCGAGGGCGCCGCAGGCCGAGCACAGCCTGGACGAGGGAAAGAAGCGGTCCACGACCACCACGTCCCTCCCGTACCAGGCCGCCTTGTACTCCAGCATCGTCCGGAATTCCCGCCACGCCGCGTCACTGATGGCGCGGGCCAGAGCGTGGTTCTTGACCATGTTCCGGACGGTCAGGTCCTCAATCACGAGCGTTTGGTTCTCACGCACGAGCCGAGTGGTGACCTTGTGCAGGTGGTCCCGACGACGGTCAGCGATCCTCGCGTGGATCCGGGCCACCTTCCGCCGGGCCTTGGCCCGGTTGTTGGATCCCTCGGATTTCTTCGCCAGCCGGCACTGGGCCTTCGCGAGCCGGGCCCGGTCCTTGCGCTCGTGGCGCGGGTTGGAGATCTTCTCCCCTGTGGACAGGGCCAGGAGGTGATCGAGGCCGGCGTCGATCCCGACGGCCTGATCCGTGGCGGGGAGCGGTTCGATGCTCGGGTCCTCGCACAACATCGACACGAACCAGCGTCCTGCCGCGTCCTTCGACACCGTCACCGTCGATGGCACCGCATCTTCGGGCAACGGACGCGACCACACGATGTCCAGCGGGTCACTCATCTTCGCCAACATCAGGCACCCGTCGCGGAACCGGAACGCGGAGGAGGTGTACTCCGCGCTCGCGCGTGACTTCTTCCGCGACTTGAAACGCGGGTACTGCGCCCGCTTGCCGAAGAAATTGGTGAACGCGCCCTGGAGATGCCGGAGCGCCTGCTGCAAGGGAACCGAAGACACCTCGTTGAGGTAGGCGAGTTCCTCGGTCTTCTTCCAGACCGTCAACATCGCCGACGTCTGGTTGTAGTTGATCCGCTCCTGACGCGCCCACGCCTCGGTACGCGCGGCGAGCGCCATGTTGTAGACCTTGCGCACACACCCGAAGGTGCGCGACAGCTCCACCGCCTGCGCGTCCGTCGGGTAGAAGCGGTATTTGAACGCCCGCTTCACGTGAGTGATCACGCCTCACAAACTATCACGCTAGATTGTGAGATATGCGTCGATCGATGGCGGACGACAATCCGCCCGGCGTCGAACCGTCTGTCCCTGCCCTGCTCCGCAGGAGCTTCGCCCCTCCCCCACACTGAAGGTGGGGGTATCCACGAAGGAGCCGCCATGAAGCTCATCACCGCGATCGTCAAGCCGTACCGCCTCGACGAGGTCAAGACGGCGCTCCAGGAGCTCGGCGTGCACGGCCTGACCGTCACCGAGGCCAGCGGCTACGGTCGGCAGCGCGGCCACACCGAGGTGTACCGGGGCGCCGAGTACCGCGTCGACCTCGTGCCGAAGGTGCGGATCGAGGTCGTCGTCGACGACGCGGACTCGGAGGCCGTGATCGACGCGGTCGTCAAGGCCGCGCAGACGGGGAAGATCGGGGACGGGAAGGTGTGGTCGATCCCGGTCGAGACGGTCGTACGGGTACGGACGGGCGAGCGCGGCCCCGACGCGCTCTGACCGCCAGCACTCCCCCGGCGAAACCGACCGCGAGCAGCAGCGCCGCCGCGAGCCAGGGCAGCGCGAAGAACGACGCGCTCGCCGACTGCTTGGTGCCCGGCGCGCTCGCGGTCAACGTGATGTCGCCCCAGTCGAGTTGGGGCGCGCCCTTCCATGACTCGGTCAGCTTCACGCTCTGCCCGGGCAGCAACTCGGCCGGGATACGGGTGAGTCCGCGCGAGAGCAGTGTCCGGCCGAACAGGCCCTGTGCCTTCAGGGTCACCTTCGGGTCGAGGGTGACGTTGCCGGTGTTGTGCAGCGTGTAGGAGATCGTCGCGTCGCTGCTCCCCAACCCCGGTACCAGCGGCTGGTGATGGGCGATGTGGACGTGCTCGACGGCGAGCGCGGGGAGCGTCGGTCCGCTCACCCGGAGGTACACGCGTGCGCCTACGGCCCGCTGCACACCGAGCGCGAGTGAGCCGTCGCCCTTGTCCACGCGTTCGTCGAGGGCGACCAACGCGCCCGGGTGGTCGCCCGGTTCGGCCCCTTCGGGCACATGCAGGGTGAACGGCACGGTGACCGACTTGTGGGCGGGGACGGTGACTTGGGACTTGGTCGGCTTCGCCCACGCGCCGACGCCCCGCATCTTCTCCGTCACCGTCCGGACGGCGAACCCGCCGTCGCGCGCGGTGTTGTAGGCGTCGGCCGCGTACAGCCGGAAGGTGAGCGGCTTCGCCGTCTTGTTGGCGACGACCACCTTGTCCTGGATGGTCTGGCCCGGATCGGCGGAGAGATAGAAATACGGCCGCGCGGCGATCTGCGAGGCGGCCGGGTACACGGACCAACTGCCGTTGTCGGCGGCATGGGAGGACGGCGCGGCCAGCGCGCCGAAACAGAGGCTCAGGAGGAGGACGTACAGCTTTCGCATGGGTGCGGACCCCCACGGACGTGGTGTGCGGCGGTCGGGCGGGTGCGGGCGCCCGGCCACCGGAGGTGAGTTCGGACGGTCAGGTGAGCGTGAGCGTCAGAACGCCGGAGTACGAGCCCGGAGGCGTGAACGCCGGTACGTTCAGGGAGAGTCCGGCATCGGCGGTGAACTCGCCGCCGGTGACCGTACCGTCGGGCGTGGACGCGAGCGTCGCTCCCGAACTGCCCACCGTGCCCGCCGAACCGGCGACACAGGTGCTCGGGCTGCCCGCCTTGGTGGCGCAGGCGGGAGTCCAACTCAGCGCCCCGGCATCGATCTTGGCGCCGGGACCGGTGAAGTCGGTGACCTTGCCGGTCAGGGACCAGCCCGCGGGTCCGCCGCGGAAGTCCTGGACCGTCACCGTGTTGAGGGCGCCCGTGGAGGCACCGCCCTTGCCGAAGTCGACGGCGGAGAGGCCCACGGCGTCCCCGGCCTGCGACATCGACAGACTGCCCGCCTTGACGGTGGTCGTCAGCTTCTGACTCCCCGGCGGAACGGGCGTGGTGTCGTTGACGACATACGCGGCCGGACCGGCACCCAGATCGGCACTCCACGCACTGCCCTCGTACGCCACGATCCCGGTCGTCGTCTTGTCGTTGACGGTGAGCGAGCCGCTGATGGTGCCGGCGCTGGTGGCCGTGACGGTCGCCGTGTCCGCGGTCTGCGCGCTGCCGGACCGCCCGGCCAGCGTCACGGTGGCACCCGGGGTGAAGTTGCTGCCGGTGACGGTGACACTGTCACCGGCGTTGCCGGAGGCCGAACCCAGGCTGATCGCACGGGTGTTGACCGGAACGGTGGCGGTCGCGGTGACGGTCTCGGAGACCGGCGCCGGCGGGTTCGTCACCGTGCAGGGGGTGTCCAGCTCCAGGATGTAGCTGGTGTGGATGTTGTAGTCGCCGGGCGAGAGGGTGATCGCGCCCGGAGTGGTGACCGTGAAGGTGCCGGTCATGGAGAACGACGGGAAGGCGCCGTTGCCCGGCACCGGGTCGTTCTTCTTGGGCCCGGTGACCGTGACGTTGCCGGTCTGGGCACCGCCGAGGGCGACGTTCCCGGTGGGCGTCATGATGTCGGCCGGCAGGGCGATCGCGGTCGGGTTGCTGGCGGCGGGCTTGACCACCGTGTACGTCACGGTGACGGTGTCGCCGACCTTCGGCGCGGTGTTGTTCACCGTGATCGCGGCGGTCGTGGTGCCGTCGATCGGCGGGATCCCCGCGATCGCCGGCGGGATGCAGTGCGTGGCGAAGTCCACGTTCGTCGACGCGCCGGCCGGACAGGCCAGTGCGCCGCCCGTGGCGACCGCGAGCGCGGTCACCCCGAGCAACGACGCCCAACGGCGTCTTCGGGATGTCGTAGCCATGGCTGTGCCCCCTCCTGAGGACGGTGGGCACAGCGGCTCGTCCGCGCCCACAGGGGGCATTGATGTGGGGATCGCGCGAGAAGTCAATGGAGACGGACAAATAAACTGATGGGCCGTCAGCTCCCGCCCAACAGCGGGAGTTGACGGCCCAGTTGAGCCCGTGGGGGGAATTGTCGGGTGCCTTCTCAGGCGACTTCTCAGTCGAACACGAACGGACCCGGCGACTGCGCCCCGGTGGCCGTGCACGTCACGGCGATGCCGAAGATGGTCATCTTCAGCGAGCCGCCGTACGCCTCCAGGCTGTCACCGGAGGCGACGGTGCCACTGAGCGGACCGACGGTGACGGCGTCACCGGTCGCCATGGCCGGGTTCACCGTCCCGCTGAAGACGGTCGTGCCACCGCTCGCGTTCACGAACGTGAAGGAGGAGGCGATCGAGTTCTGCGCCAGGGCCAGCGGGGCGGTGATGGACGAGTTGACGGTGACCGTGGCCGCCGTACCGTCCTGCGTGGCCGTGATGGTGGCCGCGCCGCCGCCGAAGATGCCGCAGTTCGCGGTGATCGTCGCCGTCTGGGGAGTGACGGCGAGCGCGCTGGGCGCGAACGCCAGCGAGGTGGCCGCGAGGACCCCCGTCACCAGTGCCGCACCTGTTCCGATTCGCTTGCTTCTCAGCTTGCCTTTCATGGATCCGGATCCCTTCCCGAGTCTGGGAATGCCATGTGGGGATGGACGGGAGAAACACCTCAGCCCCACTCGCGGACGCGGTGCGGTGCGCCACGCGAGCAGAATCTGACGGTCCGTCGGAACTTACGGTTCCATTGATGCGCGGGAGACGGGGGGAGAGCAAGGGCGAAATCTGGACGGGTTACTTCCGGACACGGTTCCTGTCAGCCCGCGGTCACCGTCAGCCGCACAGCCCCGTCCGGCCCGGCCACCAGCACGGGCGTCTCCGGCCCGCCCAGATCCCGTACCGCCGCACGATCCTCGACGGACGCGGACTCCGCCTCCGTCACCACCGCCGCCGCCTCCAGCGACTTCGCGCCGGACGCCACCGCCATCGCCACCGCCGTCTGGAGCGCGCTCAGCTTCAGCGACTCAAGGGCGACGGTCCCGGCGACATACGTCCGCCCGGTCTCGTCCCGTACAGCGGCACCCTCGGGCACACCGTTGCGGGCCCGGGCCGAACGGGCCAGGGTGACGATCTTGCGGTCCTCGGGGTCAAGCGCGCTGCTCTCGGTCATGAACAGAGCATACGAAGGACCGGTCCCGCACGTCCCTCAGGGCCGGTCGAGGCGGAGCCGTTCCGCACGCGGCAGCCCCGCGACGACCAGGTCGTACGAGTCCTCGATCAGCTCCTTGAGGAGCCGGTCGGGAAGGCCACCGTCCACCGTCACCGTGTTCCAGTGCCGCTTGTTCATGTGGTACCCGGGGATGATCAGCCCCTCGTGCTCCTCCCGGAGCCGGATCGCGTCCTCCGGGTCACACTTGAGGTTGACCGTGAGGGGCCGCCCGTCCAGCCGGGTCAGCGCGAAGAGCTTGCCCAGCACCTTGAAGACGGACATCTCGGGAGAGAAAGGGAAGTCCTCCACCGTCGCGTTGAACGACAGGCAGAACGCGCGCAGTTGCTCGGGGCTCACTCCGGTTTCGTCTCCTCCTCCGGCGGACCGCCCGGGCCCACCGGCTCCACCAGCACCGTCACGATCTTGTTGCGGCGACCTGCCGAGGCCTCCGCCGTCAGCCGCAGTTCGCGCCCGTCGGGCAGCTCCACGACCGACGACGCCCCGGCGATCGGGACCCGGCCCAGCGCCTTCGCGAGCAGCCCACCGACCGTCTCCACGTCCTCGTCGTCGTAGGCCTCGAAGCCGTACAACTCGCCCAGGTCGCCGATGTCGAGGCGGGCGGTGACCCGGTAGCGGTCGTCGCCCAGCTCCTCCACCGGAGGCAGCTCCCGGTCGTACTCGTCGGTGATCTCGCCGACGATCTCCTCCAGGATGTCCTCGATGGTGACGATGCCGGCCGTGCCGCCGTACTCGTCGATGACGACGGCGACGTGATTGCGCTCCTGCTGCATCTCGCGCAGCAGATCACCGGCGTTCTTGGTGTCCGGCACGAAGCTCGCGGGCCGCATGGCCGTAGAGACGAGTTCGGACTCGGCGTCGCGGCTGATGTGCGTCTTGCGGACCAGGTCCTTCAGGTACACGATCCCGACGATGTCGTCCTCGCTCTCACCCGTGACCGGAATGCGCGAGAAGCCGGAGCGCAGCGCGAGGGTGAGGGCCTGACGGATCGTCTTGTACCGCTCGATGACCACCAAGTCCGTGCGGGGGACCATGACTTCACGCACGAGGGTGTCGCCCAGCTCGAAGACCGAGTGCACCATCCGGCGCTCCTCGTCCTCGATCAGCGACTCCTTCTCGGCGAGGTCCACCAGCGCCCGCAACTCGGCCTCGGACGCGAACGGGCCGCGCCGGAAACCCTTGCCGGGAGTGAGCGCGTTGCCGATGAGGATCAGCAGATACGGGATCGGGCCCATGATCCGCGCGAGCGGCAGCAGCACGTACGCCGCCGCCGTGGCCGTGTTCAGCGGATGCTGCCGCCCGATCGTGCGCGGTGACACCCCCACCGCGACGTACGACACAAGGACCATGACGCCGATCGCGGCGAGCAGCGCGGGCGCGGTCCCGTGGATCTCCTGAAGGCACTCGTAGGTGACCAGCGCGGCGGCGGCCATCTCGCAGACCACCCTGACCAGCAGGGCCACATTGAGATAGCGGGTCGGGTCGGCGGCGACCTGCGCGAGCTTCGCGCTGCCGCGCCGACCGGACCGTACGGCCTCCTCGGCGCGGAAGCTGGAGACGCGCGCGAGGCCCGCCTCCGCGCAGGCGGCGAGCCAGGCGACCACGACCAGGGCGATGGCGCCGACGACGATCTGAGGACTCATGAGACGTGGTGCCCCGGTCCCCTAGGAGACCGTCGGCGCCGGGGAGGGGCCGTCGTGGCCCTTCTCCGCGCGCCAGCCGTCCACGATGGCGGCCTGAAGGCCGAACATCTCGGCCTTCTCGTCGGGCTCCTCATGGTCGTACCCGAGGAGGTGCAACACACCGTGGACGGTGAGGAGTTGGAGCTCCTCGTCCATGGTGTGCCGCGTCTCGGCCTCGGCCCCCTGCTTCGTGGCGACCTCCGGGCACAGCACGATGTCACCGAGGAGCCCCTGCGGAGGCTCCTCGTCGTCCTTGCTCGGCGGACGCAGCTCGTCCATCGGGAAGGACATGACATCGGTCGGCCCGGGCAGGTCCATCCACTGGATGTGCAGCTGCTCCATGGCGTCGGCGTCCACGGCGATCACCGACAGTTCGGAGAGCGGGTGGATGCGCATCCGCGCGAGCGCGTAGCGGGCGATGTCGAGGATCGCCTGCTCGTCGACCTCGGTTCCGGACTCGTTGTTGACGTCGATCGACATGGTCGTGCTGATCTACTTCCGCTTGTCACGGGCACCCTTGTGGGTGCCGTTCTCCGTACCGTTCTCGCTGTCGTACTTCTCGTACGCGTCGACGATACGGCCGACCAGCTTGTGCCGTACGACGTCCGCCGACGACAGGCGGGAGAAGTGCACGTCGTCCAGCCCCTCCAGGATGTCCTGCACCTGCCGCAGCCCCGACTTCGTCCCGCTCGGCAGGTCCACCTGCGTCACGTCACCGGTGATCACGATCTTCGACTCGAACCCGAGCCGGGTGAGGAACATCTTCATCTGCTCGGGGCTCGTGTTCTGGGCCTCGTCCAGGATGATGAAAGCACTATTAAGGGTGCGGCCCCTCATATATGCCAGCGGCGCCACCTCGATCGTCCCCGCTGCCATCAGCTTCGGGATCGAGTCCGGGTCCAGCATGTCGTGCAGCGCGTCGTAGAGCGGGCGCAGGTACGGGTCGATCTTCTCGTAGAGCGTGCCAGGGAGGAAGCCGAGGCGCTCGCCCGCCTCGACCGCCGGGCGGGTCAGGATGATGCGGTCGACCTGCTTGGTCTGGAGGGCCTGGACGGCCTTGGCCATGGCGAGGTAGGTCTTGCCGGTGCCGGCGGGGCCGATGCCGAAGACGATCGTGTTCTTGTCGATCGCGTCGACGTAGCGCTTCTGGTTGAGGGTCTTGGGGCGGATCGTGCGGCCTCGCGAGGACAGGATGTTCTGGGTGAGCACCTCGGCCGGTGTCTCCTCAGGGCCATCCCCGTTCTCGCTCGCCCTGAGCATGGCGATCGAGCGTTCCACTGCGTCCTCCGTCATCGGCTGCCCGGTGCGGAGCACCAGCATCATCTCGTCGAACAGGCGCTGGATGAGGGCGACTTCACGGGCATCGCCGACCGCGCTGATCTCATTGCCCCGGACGTGGATGTCGGCCGCCGGGAAGGCCTTCTCGATCACCCGCAGGAGAGCGTCGCCGGATCCCAGGAGGGTCACCATGGCGTGCTGGGCGGGGACGGTGATCTCTGCTCTCGCCTGTCCCCGCGCGGGGGTGTGAGCTGTGGGTGTCTGAGTCATGGGCCGGCTCGTAGGCCTTGCTCGTCCTCCTCGATACGACTCGCCCGCCACAAGGGCGGCCTGGTGATTTCCAGGGTACGCCGGGCCACTGACATCGCCGTAGGGCTTTTCGGTGACCGTCGGGCCACGAATTGCGAGGTGTGCCCGGCGCAGGGAGCGTGCACAGGTTGACGCAGTGAGCCCTGTTCGCGCCCCCTCGTATGTACGGACAATGCGCTATGTCCGTCAGGTAAGCCATGCAGGGAAAGCAGGTCGGCCGCTGTGTTCGTGCGTCTGCCCACGTCCGTGTCCGAAGCGCAGGAGTGTCTGGCCGAGGGGGCGATACCCGTCGGCGGGGCGACGCTTGTGTGGGCCGGCTGGCAACGGGACGGTTTTCCCGAGCAGGCGGTGTCCCTGCGGAAACTGCCCGAGGCCAAGGTGATCGGGGACGGGACGCTGGGCGCGGCCGTACTGCTGCACGAGATCGACGCGCGGGTGCCGGAGGTGCTGCGGCGGGCGGCGGCCGGGGTGGGGACGGGTGCGGTGCGCCGGGCCGCGACGGTCGGCGGGAACATAGTGGGCAGCACGCTGCGCTGTCTGCTGCCGGCCGCGCTGGTGCTGGACGCCCGCGCGGTGGTCCTGGAACCGGACGGTCCCGTCGAGACCGACCTCGCCGAGCTGCTGGCGAAGCGCCCGCTGCTGCTGAGTCTGCGGTGGCGGGAGCCGGTGGCCACCGGTTATCGCAAGCTGACCGAGGTGCTGCGGGGCGAGGTTCCGTTCGTGGTCGCGGTCGCCGTGACGGGGGTGGACCGGCTCACTCTGCGGGTCGCCGTGCGTGACGGGTATGACGTGCTCAGCGAGGCCGTTCCCTACGACACCCACGACACCGACGGCGCCCACGGCGCCCACGACACCGACGTCCGGCGGATTCTCGGGGCCCTGGCCCTCACCCCGCTCGGCACACTGCCGGAGGCGGTCTTCGAGGCCGTACGGGAAGAGGTCGTCGGGGTGGTGGAGCGGGCGGGGGCCCGCTGATCCGGACAGTGCAGGAACGGTTCACCCGACCCGGGCAGCCCGGGGGCCAGCCGACAGCCCCCTACGTCGACCTGCCGAACCCGATCGTCGGGACCGCCCTCCGCAGCGGCCAGGGACTGGCCTCGCCCTGTTCCTCCGGGACGAGTCCCGCCAGGAACGCGTACCGGTTCAGGGCGGTCGGGTCCTGGCCCTCGACGGACTGGACCTTGCGCCACCAGGCGCCGATCTCCGACCAGCCCGGTGCGGAGAGGGAGCCGCCGAACTCCTGGACGGAGAGGGCGGCGGTGAGGCCGGCGAAGGCGAGGCGGTCGGCGAGCGGCCAGCCGGCCAGGGTGCCGGTGACGAAGCCGGCCACGAAGACGTCCCCGGCGCCGGTGGGGTCGAGGGCCTCGACGGCGATGGCCGGGACCGAGGCGGATTCCCCGGTGCGGCGGTCCACGGCGTAGGCGCCGTCCGCGCCGAGGGTGACGACCGCGAGGGGTACGTGTTCGGTGAGGGCGTGGGCGGCGGCGCGGGGGCAGTCGGCGCCGGTGTAGCGCATGGCTTCCTCGGCGTTCGGCAGGAACGCCTCGCAGTGCGCGAGGTCGGCGAGGCCCGCGAGGTCCCAGGCCCCGGTCTCGTCCCAGCCGACGTCGGCGAAGATCTGGGTGCCCTCGCTCGCGGCCTGGGCGACCCAGGGGGCCTGTTTGCCGGGGGTGAGGGAGGCGATGGCGGCACGCGCGCGTGGCGGGCGGTCGGGAGCTCCGCCTTCGCTGAACTCGGTCTCCGGGGGCGGCTCGTGGCCGTGGGAGACCATCGTGCGTTCGCCCTCGTAGGCCATCGACACGGTGACCGGGGAGTGCCAGCCGGGTACCGAGCGGGAGGCTGAGAGGTCGATGCCCTCGCCCTGTTCCAGCGCGTCCCAGCAGTACTCGCCGTAGTGGTCGTCGCCGAAGGCCGCGGCGAGGGAGGTGCGCAGGCCGAGGCGGGCGAGCGCGGTGGCCATGTTCGCCACTCCCCCGGGGCTCGACCCCATCCCGCGCGCCCAGGACTCGGTGCCGCGCACGGGGGCGGATTCGAGGCCGGTGAAGATGATGTCGAGGAAGACGGTGCCGGTGAGGTACACGTCCCAGGGCGGGTCGTCCGGCGCGCGCAGTCCGGCGAGGGGATCGACCTGGGCCGGACAGGATCTCCTCTCCCGGTCGCCCTCCTGGTCGGCCGACGATCCCTCTCCGGTGGACGCGGTGGACGCGGTCACGGTGCGCTCCCTGACGTGATGCGGATCAGGCCAGTGTGCACCACCACGCACGTGTGAGGGCGGCTCCCGCTCCGGACCCGCCCGTCGCGCCCGTGTCGGGCAACCGCAGGTCCGGGCCGTACGGTGCGGACCGGGTGCCCCTCGGCCGCCCGCGACGGGCGGCCGTCAGGATCCGGTCACGCGGCGCCTACCAGCGGGGCATCGAGGGCGCCACCCACTCCGGGTCGGTGATCCGCATCGCCGCCGCGTCGTCGCGCTCGCGCAGCGAACCGTCGTCGTCGAGCCACCGCTGGTGCAGCAACTCCAGCTTGGCGCGGTCGAGTTGGACGCCGAGGCCGGGCGCGTCGGAGACGGTGACCTTGGCGTCGGTGAAGGTGAGGCGTTCGGTGAGGACGTCCTCGGACTGCCAGGGGTAGTGGGAGTCGCAGGCGTGGTGGAGGTTGGGGACCGTCGAGGCGACGTGGGTCATCGCGGCGAGGCTGATGCCGAGGTGGGTGTTGGAGTGCATGGAGATGCCGACGCCGAACGTGCGGCAGATGGCGGCGAGTTGCTGGGTGTTGCGCAGTCCGCCCCAGTAGTGGTGGTCGGAGAGCACCACCTGTACGGCATCGCGCGTGAACGCCTCCTTGATCTCGGCGAAGGTCGTCACGCACATGTTGGTGGCGAGCGGCACGTCGGTCCCGGCGGACACCTCGGCCATGGCGGGGGTGCCCAGCGCCGGGTCCTCCAGGTATTCGAGGACGTCCCCCAGCTCCTTCGCCACCTTCAGTGAAGTCTCCACGGACCAGGCGCCGTTGGGGTCAAGGCGCAGGGGGTGGTCGGGGAAGGCCGCGGCCAACGCCCGTACGGCGGCGATCTCTTCGTCGGGCGGGAAGACCCCGCCCTTGAGCTTGAAGGAGGTGAAGCCGTACCGCTCCTTGAACTTCCGTGCCTGCTCGACGACTCCGGCCGGGTCGATCGCGGCGCCCCAGTCGTCCTTCTCGCTCGCCACGCCCTCGGGGTGGTCGGCCCACTTGTAGAACAGGTAGGCGCTGTACTCGACCGCGTCCCGCACCTTGCCGCCGAGCAGCGCGTGCACGGGAAGGCCAAGTGCCTTGCCCAGGGCGTCGAGGCAGGCGACCTCGAAGGCGGAGACGACGGACAGGCGCAGCTTGTCGGCGGTCTGGACACCGCGCAGTCCGCCGACGTCGACCTGCGAGGAGGTCCGGGAAGCGTCGACCGCGACCTCGTCGGCGACGGTGAACAGGCCGTTCAGGTCACTGACTTGACGGCCGATCAGTTTGCGGGCATACGGCCGGGCCAGTTCCAGGTACTTGGTGTCGCCGTAGGTCTCGCCGAGGCCGGTGATGCCGCCGGCGGTCTCGATCTCGACGATCAGGCGCGGGGTGTAGGGCTGGTGGACGCCCTGGGTGTTGAGCAGCGGCGGGTCGGCGACCAGGATCGGGGTGAGCCGGACGTCGGCGATGGCGAGGTTCACAGCGCGGCTCCTACGAGGTCGAGTCCGGTGGTGAGCAGGGCGGTGAGGTCGGCCAGGTCGGCGGCCGTGGGGTCGGTGAGCGGGGCGCGCACGGGGCCCACCGGGCGACCGCGCAGCCGGGCCGCCGCCTTGACGAGCGAGACCGCGTATCCCGGTACCCGGTCGCGGAGTTCGACGAACGGGACGTAGAACTCGCGGAGCAGTTTGTCGACCGTCTTGTCGTCGCCGTCCCGCAGCGCGGCGAAGAAGGCGTTCGCGAGTTCGGGGGCGAAGGCGTGGACGGCGGAGGAGTAGGCGGGGACGCCGACGGTGGCATAGGCGCGGGCCTGGATCTCGGCGGTGGAGGCGCCGTTGAAGAAGAGGAAGCCCTCGGGGGCGGCGAGGGTGAGGCGTTGGAGCCGGTCGAGGTCGCTGTGGCCGTCCTTGAGGCCGATGACTCCGGGGATGCCCGCGATGCGCTTCAACGAGTGTGCGGTGAAGGCGACTTGGCCGCGCTGGTAGGCGATGAGCGGGAGCCGCGTGCGGGCGGCGAGCTGTTCGAGCTGGGCCACCAGGCCGTCCTGCGGGGCGGCGACGAGGTAGTGCGGGAGGACAAGGAGCGCGTCGGCGCCGGCCTCCTCGGCGATGCGGGCGAAGCGGGCGGCCTGGGCCCAGCCGTAGCCGACGCCCGCGACGACGGGGACGCGGCCGGCCGCCTCCTCCACCGCGATGGTGACGACCGTGCGGTACTCGTCCTCGTCGAGTGAGAAGAACTCGCCGGTGCCGCAGGCCGGGAAGATCGCGCCGGGGGCGGTGGCGGTCTGGGCGGCGACATGGGTGCGGAAGCCGTCGGGGTCGAGGGAGCCGTCTTCGTGGAAGGAGGTGAGCGGGAAGGAGAGCACGCCGCCCGCCATCCCGTCCCGCAGCCTGCGCACCACGGTCTCCGTTTCGCCGTTCACCTGGGCCATCTCTTGGCCATCTCCCTATGTAGACGTCATCCACGTATGAAGACAAAGGTTAGGTACGCGAACCGCAGCCGTCAATGGGGCCCGCCGCGCCTCGGCCACCGCTCGCTACCATCTCCCCATGTCAGAGCCCGGTGGCGTCCGCGAGGTGAAGTCCGCCGCCCGCACGGTCGAGCTGCTCGAACTGCTCGCCGCGCGCGGCGACCGTCCCGCGCGCCTCCAGGAACTCGCCGACGAACTGGGCGTACCGCGCAGCTCGATGTACGCCCTCCTCCAGACCCTGATCGCACACGGCTGGGTCCGCACCGACAGCACCGGCTCGCTCTACGGCATCGGCATCCACGCCCTGCTCACCGGCACCAGCTATCTGGACTCCGACCCGCGCGTGCGGACCGTACGGCCGTATCTCGACGAGGCGTCGCAGGCGCTCGGCGAGACGATCCACCTGGGGCGGCTGGACGGGCGGGACGTCGCCTATCTCGCGACGCGGGAGTCGCACGAGTACCTGCGGACCATCAGCCGGGTGGGGCGACGGCTGCCCGCGCATGTCGGCGCCCTCGGCAAGGCGCTGCTCGCGGAACGGGACGACGCCGAGCTACCGCCCGGGCCGTACGAGGCCGCGACCCCCAACACCCGCACCACACGGGAGGCGTTGGCCGCCGACCTCGCGGCGGTCCGCGCCCGCGGCTACTCGGTCGACCGCGAGGAGGGCGTCCTCGGGATCGTCGGCTTCGGCTTCGCGCTGCGCTACGACAACCCGCCGCTGGACGCGATCAGTTGCTCGGTGCCGGTGGTCCGGCTCACGCCGGAGCACGAGGGGCGGATCGTCGCCGTGATGCGGGAGGTCAGGGCGAAGATCGAGGCGACGGCGCCCGCGGCCGGCGGAGCGGTCCACTGGCGTTAGCGGTGGCTCGCCGGTGAGCCGGTCAGTCGAAGAGGGCGCAGTTGAGCGCGTCCATCAGGGCCGCGCCGGTCTGGTGCGCCTGCCTGGTGGGAAGCGTGGACGTGGCGAAGAAGAAGGAGGCCGTGCGGCGGCCGGTGGAGTCGGTGACGTTGTAGGTCGCGTAGCCCGGGACGATGCCGACGTGGTCCCAGACCGTGCCGCAGTCGGTCTTCGCCGTCTCGATGCCCAGCCCGTAGCCGAGTTCGTCGGGGTCGTCCGGCCCGATCTCCGGCACGGTGGTGCGCATCTCGGCCAGTTGGGCGGCGGGCAGCAGGCGGCCCGACATCAACGCGCCGTAGAAACGGGACCAGTCACCGGCGGTGGACACGACCGCGGCATCCGCTCCGTCGGCCGTGACGTAGTCGCCGGTGACGTCCACGTGGTCGTCGTGCCGCGGTCCCGCGTAGTTCCTAAACTCCTCGGGGACGCCCGGTGGCATGTGGGCGGCGTCGGGTTCGTAGCCGTGCGCGTGCCGGTCGCGCCAGGCGGGGCCGGTGGCGTAGAAGGTGTGCCGGAGCCCCAGGGGTCCCGCGATCCGGTCCCGCACCAGCGCCGCGAGGCTCTTTCCGGTGGCCTTCTCCAGGACGGCGCCGATCGCGATGTAGTTGGTGTTGCTGTACGACCACTCGGTGCCGGGCTCGAAGAGTGCCGAGTGCCCGCGCACCAGGCGCAGGATTTCCCTCGACGTCCACACGTGGGTGTCCTGGCCGGTGAGGGCCGGTGCGAGGGCGGGGTCGTCGGTGTAGTCGAACAACCCGCTGGTGTGGTTGAGCAGCATGCGCAGGGTGATCGCCCCGCCGTCGCGCACCTGGCCGGGCAGCCACTTGTCGACCGGGTCGGTGAGGGCGAGCCGGTGCTCGGCGACCAGTTGCAGGACGAGGGTGGCCATCACCGTCTTGGTGTTGGACGCCTCCCGCACCTCGTCGTCCACGCCGAGCCGATGGTCCTTCCTCGTCCAGGCGGCCTGCTCGGAGATCTCGATGGGCCGACCGTGACCGTCGTCCACCCGCACGGTCACCCCGGGCACGCCTTCCTCCACCAACTCCCGCGCAAGCTCCCGCAGTTGAGCGCGTCTCTCCGCGGTGCCGTCCTGTCGTACCGCCACGCTCCGGGGGACCGTGCTCGCACTCGACGGGGTCGCGGCGAGGGGCACGACGAGGGCCGCGGACACCGCGACCGCCGCCATCGCCCGTAACCCCGCCCGTCGCGGGCGCCGTCCGACGCCCACATTCACACGCACATTCATATTCACACGCACTTCATGCTCCTTCGAGAATCCGGGAAGACCATGGGGCTGTGGGGCTGTGGGGCACGAACTGGAACCGACGCGCCCGGTCCGCACCCGTCGGCACGGGAAATTGGGCGCTCGTTTACCCGACGCTCCCCGCACCAAACACAACGTGCCCCACATCACACCCCCCGCCCTCCTTTCGCCCTTTTTTCACAACCGTGTGCTTGATACAAATTGCCCGCGCGTTCCTGTCCGTCGACGGTCGTCGCCCATCCCCCTTTTTGAGCCGCTTCTTTCGCATGCCCTGGGAACGCCCGTGTCCGCCCGCAGCACCACCACGCCCTGGCCCCTCGTCGCCCTTTTCACGGCCGGGTATCTCGCCCCCTACCTCCTGCCCACCACCGTCGGCCGCCTCGACGCCGGGCTTCCGCTGTCGGCCACGCAGGCCGGTGCCGTCGGCAGCGCGCTGCTGCTGAGTTCGGCGGCGGCGGGCTTTCTGCTCGCCTCGCGCGTCGACCGGATCGGCCCGCGCACCCTCGCCCGCATCGGCCTCGCCCTCGCCGTCCTCGGCTACGGCTCGGCCGCCCTCACCCACTCCGTACCGGCGGTCATCCTCGGCGCGATCGTCGGCGGCTTCGGATCGGGTACGGCCACCACGGTCGCCGCGTCCGGCATCGCCGCCGAGCGAGACCCTCACCGCGCTTCCACCGTCGGCCTGTTGTGCGTGTCCGCGCTCGCGAGTGCCGTCTATCTGACCGTGCCGCATCTCGGCGCGGGCCACGGCCAGCCGCTCGCCGCGATCGCGCTGACCGCGCTCGTCGTATGGCCACTCACCGGCCGCCTCCCAGTGCGTACGGCGACGACGGGGCACGCGCGCGTGGAGGCTGCCGGGCTCCCCCACCGCCGGGCCGGACTGGTCCTCGCCGCCACCCTGCTGTGCTGGTCCCTCGCACAGAACTCCCTCTGGGGCGTCAGCGGCCGCATCGGCATCACCCAGGCCCACCTCTCCGAGGTCACCGTCGGCGCGGTCTTCGCGATCGCGCTCGGCACCGGGCTCGTCGGCGTGATCGGCGCGGGCGCGCTCGGCTCCCGGCTGGGGCGCGCGGTACCGATCGGCGCGGGGACGGCGCTCATCGCGGGCTGCATCGTGCTCAGCGCGTCCGCGCACGACCTGAGGACGTTCGCGACCGGCGAGATCGCCTGGAACACCCTCTACCCGATCGTCCTGTCCTACGTCCTCGGTCTCGCCGCCTCCCTTGACCCGCGCGGGCGTTGGGCGGTCCTGGTCGGCTCGGCCTCGTCGCTGGGGACGGCGGCCGGGCCGCTCGCGGGCAGTGTGCTGTCGGCGTCCGCCGGGTTCCCGGCGATGGGCGCGATCCTCGCGGCGGGGCTGATCGTGATCGCCGTACCGATGACCGGAGTCGCCCTGCACGCCGGTGGACGACTGCTGCCGGGCACCGTCCGGCGGCGCGGCGGCACCCCGGCGGGCGAGCGCCGCCCCGGGGTCCGGGAAACCGTGACCTACTGAACCGGGCGGGCGCCTCCACGCGCCCGGCGGTGCAGATACCAGCCTGCGCCGGTGAGCAGCGCGGCCAGGACGACCACCGTGCCCACGGCTGCTCCGGTGGCGGCGAGGCTGCCGGTGGTGGAGGGGGAGGGGGAGCCCTCGGTGGTCGTGCCTCCTGTCGTACCCGCTCCCGTAGTACCGCCCGTAGTCAAACCGGGCGTGCCACCGGGCGTGCCACCGGAGGTGCTTGTCCCGCCCGTAGTACCCGTACTACCCGTGGAACCCGTAGTACCTGAGCCGCCGGACGTTTCTCCGCCCGTGGTCCCGCCGTCCGTCCCGCCGTCCGCTCCCCCGTCCGTGCCCTCGCCGGGCTCGGTGACCGTGAGGGTGATCGGTGAAGTGCGGGTCGTGCCAACGGAGTTGGCGAACTCGGCGCGGTAGCGGTAGCCGTTCTGCGAGGTCTTCGCGGTGAAGGTGTACGCGTTCTGCGTGGCGCCCTCGATCGTGGACCAGGTCTGGCCGTCGTCGGGGCTGGTCTGCCAGCGCACGGTGGGCTGCGGGGTGCCGTCGGCCGCCGCGACGAGGGTGACCTCGTCGTCGGGTGCGGCGGACTGGTCGGTGGGTGACTGGGTGACCTTCGGGGACATCCGGCGGTCGAGTCTGAGGACCTTGGCCTCGGCCTGGTCGGTGACGTAGACGGTGGCTCCGCCGGGGGTGACCGCGACGCCCGCCGTCGTGTTGGCGCGGCTGCCCGGGAGGGCCAGCGTCTCGGCCGCCTTCTCGAAGGTCGCGCTGTCGAAGACCTGGAGGGAGCCGATGAAGTCGGCGCCCGCGTCGGCGTTCCCGTAGTCCTCGCGGAGGACGAACGCACGGTGGGTGGACGTGTCGAAGGCCATGGCGGTGGCCCGGTCCACGTCCTCCAGTGTGGCGAGGAGCTTGGCATCGCGGTCGTAGACGAGGACCGAACTGCCGCTGCCCACCCAGACGTTGCCGGTCTCCGGGTCGGGTTCGACGAAGTAGACGGCGCCTTCCGGGAGTTCGGCCGTGGCGGTGACGGTGAAGGTGGTCGTGTCGATGCGGCGCAGTTGGCCGCCGGAGAGGCCGGTGGACCAGGCGGCCAAGTGCGCGGTGTCCACGCCGAGTTCGGAGCCGCCGTCGAGGGTGAGCGTGCGTCGCACGACACCCGTCGCGGTCTCGATCTCGGAGAGCGTCGGGCCCTGAGCCACCAGGACCGTGCTCGCGGTGGTGCCGGGGCCCGCGCCGGTGACCGCCGCGCCCGTCAGCCAGACGCCCTTCGCGGCCGTGTCGCCGTCCTTCGCCGTACCGGTGCCCCTCAGGGGGTAGTGGAAGACCACGCCGTCGCCGGAGAGCGGGGCAATGATCTGCGGGACCACGCGGGCGGCGAGCGCGCCGGTGGAGCCGGGGGCCTGCGGGATGTGGCTGAGGAGTGTGCCGTCGGCCGGGTCGAGGGCGTAGAGGCCCTGTTCGCTGACGTCGGCCGTGTCGACGATGTTGTCCGAACCTACGTACAGCTTCCCGGAGTTGGGGTGCAGCATCAGGTCCAGGGGGCGGCCCGCCGTGGTGAACTCGGCCGCCCGGACGTAGCTGACGGTGCCGGCCGGGACGTCCACGCCCTCGCCGCCGTCGCCGTCGCCGTTGCCGGGGTCCTGGCCCTCGAAGGCGACGGGGATGCGTACGTCCTGCGTACGGTCGCCCGCGTCGCGGTGGTCGACGCGGGTGACGACCGAGCAGACGACCTGGGTGCAGTCGAGGCTGCCGTCCTTGGCGGTGACCTCGATGTCGACGGCGAACGTGCCGCCCGTGCCCCAGAGTTGGGCTAGTCCGCCCGCGTACGGGTCGCCCTCGGGGACTATCCACGCCGACGAACCACCCGTGCCGCTCGCATCGGCGCCGCCGAGGCAGGGGCTGGGGATGCGGTTGTCGCCGTTGTCCTTGCAGACGGCGACGTAGATCGCCTTGGCCGTGTCGTAGCCCTCGCCGGTGACGTGGAGCGTGTCGCCGGCCGGGGCGAGTCCGGTGGAGGCGGAGACCGTGAGCCGCTGGCCGTCCTTGCCCAGGGCCGTCCTCGGGGTGCCGGCGGCGGCCTGCGCGCTCGGGCCGGTGCCGAACGCGCCGAAGGCCAGGGCGGAGGCGGCGGCAAGGGCGGCGGCGCCCAGGAGCGCCGCCGGACGTCTGGCGACCGTCACTGGAAGGTGACCGGGACGTGGACGTCGTACTTGCGGTCCTCGCTGTCGAAGTGGTCGGCGCGGGTGACGATCGCGCAGTCCACGTCCTCGCCGCACACCCGGCCGTCGTCGAGCGTGGCCTTGACGAAGATCGACACGCTGAACGTGCCGCCGGTGCCGAACTTGGAGCTGTTGGCGAACAGTCCGCCGAAGGTGTTGTTGACCCAGTGCGAGGCGCCCGTCGTGCCGCTCTCGTCCTGGCCGCCGAGACACGGCGTCGGCTTGGCCGCGCCCTGCGCACCGCTGACCGCGCACAGGCCGACGTAGACGCCCTGGCTCGTGTTGTAGCCGGAGCCGCTGACCGTGACGACCTGGCCCGCCGCCGTCGCCGTGCCCGGCGCGGTCAGCGACAGGTTGTACGTCGTGCCGCCGTCGACCACCGAACGGGTCGAGGTCGCGGCGGAGGCCGAGGTCGCCAGGCCCAGGGTCAGCGCGGCGGACGCGGTGACGGCCAAGGCGGCACGGGCGGCGGTGCGGGTGGACAGGACGGATCTCATGGTGGGAGTGCCTTCCGGTCGGCGGCCGGATCGACGGCCGCATCAACTTAGGTAAGGCAAACCTAAATACGATCTTCAGTTGTTTGTCAAGGAAAGGCAAAGGACTTCGGCCGGCCTCAATCAGCCGATTCCCTAAGGAAGTTGGGGGCGCGACGGCTAGAAGACGTACGCCTCGACCTCGGCGAGATACCGTGCCCGGCGTTCCTCGTCGTCCTCCAGGAAGGACGCGACGAAGGAGTTCCGGGCCAGTTCGCGCAGCCGGTCCTCGGTCAGGCCGAGCGCCTCGCGGATCGCGTCGAAGTTGTCGCCCGCGTAGCCGCCGAAGTAGGCCGGGTCGTCGGAGTTGACCGTGCACAGCAGGCCCGCGTCGAGCATGGCGGGGAGCGGGTGCTCGGCGAGGACGTCCACCGCGCGGAGCCGGACGTTCGAGAGCGGGCAGAGGGTCAACGGGATGCGGTCCCGGACCAGCCGCGCCACCAGGTCCGCGTCCTCCATGCAGCGCAGGCCGTGGTCGACGCGCTCGACGCCGAGCACGTCCAGCGCCTCGGTGATGTAGGCGGGCGGGCCCTCCTCACCGGCGTGCGCGACCCGTCGTAGGCCCAGCGCGGCGGCGGCCTCGTAGACCTCGCGGAACTTGACCGGCGGGTGGCCGACCTCGGCCGAGTCGAGGCCGATGCCGGTGATCCGGTGGAGGTACGGCTTCGCCGCGTCCAGGGTCTCCATGGCCGAGTCGGCGGACTCGTCGCGCAGGAAGCACATGATCAGCCGGGTCGAGATGCCGTGGTTGGCCTCGCTGTCGCCGAGCGCTCGCCACAGGCCCTCCACCACCGTGCCCATGTCCACGCCCCGCGCGAGGTGCGCCTGCGGGTCGAAGAAGATCTCCGCGTGCCGTACGCCCTGCGCGGCGGCGCGGGCGAGATAGGCGTTGGCGAGGTCCTCGAAGTCCCGCTCGGTGCGCAGGACGGCCATCAGCTCGTAGTAGAGGTTCAGGAAGAACTGGAGATCCTCGAAGAGGTACGCCTTGCGGAGGTCTTCGGTGTCCGCGTACGGCAGCTCGACGCCGTTGCGGGTCGCGAGCGCGAAGGCCAGCTCGGGTTCGAGGGTGCCTTCGATGTGCAGGTGCAGTTCGGCTTTGGGAATGGGCATCGAAGTATCGTACGGGTGTTTTATCGCCGTTTCGGAACCGGCACCCTGAGTAGATCGTGCGCCACGGTCAGCTCCCCCTCGAAGCCCGCCGCCCGCGCCTGCCGCTCGAACTCCTCCGGCTCGGAATAGCGCTGGCTGAAGTGGGTGAGGACCAGGTGGCGGACTCCGGCGTCCCGGGCCACTCGGGCCGCCTGCCCGGCCGTCAAGTGGCCGTGGTCCACGGCCAGTTGCTCATCCTCGTCGAGGAACGTCGACTCGATCGCCAGCAGGTCGCAGCCCTCCGCGAGGGCGTGCACTCCGTCGCAGAGGCGGGTGTCCATGACGAACGCGAAACGCTGGCCGTGGCGGACCTCGCTGACCTCGTCCAGCGTGACGCCGTCGACCGTGCCCTCGCGCTGGATGCGGCCCACGTCCGGGCCCTTGATGCCGTGCGCGGCGAGGCGGTCGGGGAGCATGCGGCGGCCGTCGGGTTCGGTGAGACGGTAGCCGTAGGACTCGACGGGGTGGGAGAGCTTGTGGGTCTCCAGGGTGTAGGCCGGTGTGGTGGCGATCGCTCCGTCATCCGACACCGGCGACTCCGTGATGCCCACCGTCTCGCGGTACGCCGTGGCGTAGCGCAGGCGGTCGAAGAAGCGCTGGCCCGAGCGTGGGTAGTGCGCGGTGATCTCGTGCGGGACGCGGTCCAGGTTGATGCGCTGGATGACGCCCGCGAGGCCCAGGGAGTGGTCGCCGTGGAAGTGCGTGACGCAGATGCGGTTGAGGTCGTGCGCGGCGACACCGGCGCGGAGCATCTGGCGCTGGGTGCCCTCGCCGGGGTCGAAGAGGATGCCCTCGCCGTCCCAGCGGAGGAGGTAGCCGTTGTGGTTGCGGTGCCGGGTGGGGACCTGGCTGGCGGTGCCGAGGATCACCAATTCGCGTACGGACATGGTGAGTTGGCTATCCGGGCGGCCACTGCATGCCGCGGCCGCCCATGACGTGGGCGTGGGCGTGGAACACGGTCTGGCCCACGCCCGTGCCGGTGTTGAAGATCACGCGGTAGCTGTCGAGCTTCTCGTCCGCCGCGACCTCGCCGGCCTCGCGGAGGACGTCGGCGGCGATGGCCGGTTCGGCGGTGGCCAGGGAGGCGGCGTCGGGGTAGTGGACGCGGGGGATCACCAGGACGTGGATCGGGGCCTGGGGGTTGATGTCCCGGAACGCGACGGTGGTGGCTGTCTCTCGGATGATCGTCGCCGGGATGTGTCCTGCGACGATCTTGCAGAACAGGCAGTCGTCCTGAGGGTCCCCTGGCATGTGCCGCTCCTCAACAGATTGATCGAATATGGGGCATCGTAGCGTCGTTGAGTGCGGCGCCGTCGTGGCTGGTCGCGCCCACGCGGCGGAGCCGCACATCGATACAGCCCCGCGCCCCTAGGTGGGCAAGGTGGGCGGGGTTTTCGCGGGACTGGTCTCCAGTGACTCCAACGCCAGGCGGATCGCCTCGTCCAGTTGGGTGTCCCTGCCCGCCGCGTAATCCTGAGGCCTCTGGACCACCTCTACGTCCGGGTCCACGCCGTGGTTCTCCACCCCCCACCCATAACCCTCAAGCCAGAACGCGTACTTGGGCTGAGTGATGAGTGTGCCGTCGACCAGGCGGTAGCGGCTGTCGATGCCGATCACCCCGCCCCACGTGCGGGTGCCGACCACCGGGCCGATGTCCAACGCCTTGATCGCCGCGTTGACGATGTCGCCGTCGGAGCCGGAGAACTCGTTGGCCACGGCTACGACCGGGCCGCGAGGGGCGTCCTCGGGGTAGCTGTAGGGGCGCATGCCGCGCGGTCGGTTCCAGCCGACGATGCGGCGGGCCAGTTTCTCCACCACCAACTGGGAGGTGTGGCCGCCTCGGTTGTAGCGGACGTCGACCACCAGGCCCTCGCGGGCCACCTCCACGCGCAGGTCGCGGTGGATCTGGGCCCAGCCGGGGGCCTGCATGTCGGGGACGTGGAGGTAGCCGAGTCGGCCGCCGGACTTCTCGTGGACGTAGGCGCGGCGGTCGGCGACCCAGGCGTGGTAGTAGAGGGGTTCCTCGTCCGCGAGGGGGACGACCACTGCGTGGCGGGGGTCTCCGCCGTCCGCCGGGGAGATGGTCAGCTCGATGGGTTTGCCCGCGGTGCCTACGAGGAGCGGGGCCGGGCCGGTGACCGGGTCGACCGGTTGTCCGGCCACCGCGAGGATCGCGTCGCCCGGGCGGACGGCCACGCCGGGTGCGGCGAGCGGGGCGCGGGCGGCCGGGTCGGAGGTCTCGGAGGGCAGGACGCGGTCGATGCGCCAACTGCCGTCCTCGTGGCGGGAGATGTCGGCACCGAGGAGGCCCTGGCGTTCGCCGTTGCCGTAGCCGCCGCGGGGGGTGACGTAGGCGTGCGAGGTGCCGAGTTCGCCGTGCACCTCCCAGAGGAGGTCGACGAGGTCGTCGTGGGTGGCGACGCGGTCGAGGAGCGGGCGGTAGCGGTCGAGGACTCCGGCCCAGTCGACGCCGCTCATGTCGGCGCGCCAGAAGTTGTCGCGCATGATGCGGCCGGTCTCGTCGAACATCTGGCGCCACTCGGCGGCCGGGTCGACGGTCTGGCGGACGCGGGAGAGGTCGACGTTGATGTTCGAGTCGCTGTCGTCGTCCTCGGAGGAGGCGCGGCGGTCGCTCGGGACGACCCGCATCTTGTGGTCGGTGCGCAGCAGGACGCGTTTGCCGTCGCCGCTGACCTCGAAGTGCTCGGCGTCCCCCGCGAGGTGCTCGATGCGCTGCTGGGCGAGGTCGTAGCGCTCCAACTCGGTTTTGGGGTCCGGGTCTTCGGGGGTCGCGCGGGTGGCGCCGAGGACGCCCTGCACGGGGTGGCGCAGCCACAGGACGCCGTCCTTTGCGGCGCGCAGGTTGGAGTAGCGGCCGGCCTCGACGGGGAACGGGACGATGCGGTCGGCGAGGCCTTCGAGGTCGATACGGGTGGTGGGGCGGCCCTCGCTGTCGGGGGTCTCGTCCTTGTCGGGGGTCTCGAAGGGGCGGCCGTGGCGCTGCGGTCCGAAGGGGGACGGGGTGGTGGCGGCGAGGGTGATGAGGTGCGGGCGGTCGCCGACCACGAAGGCGAGGTCGAAGACGTGTTCGTCGTAGACCGGGTCGAAGGAGCGGGTGGAGAGGAAGACCAGGTGCTTGCCGTCGAGGGTGAAGGCGGGGGCGTAGTCCTGGAAGCGGAGCGGGGTCGCCTCGGTGACCGAGAGGTCGGTGGTGTTGGCGAGTTTGAGCTGGCGCAGCGGGCGCGGGCCGGGGTGCGACCAGGCGAGCCAGGCGGAGTCGGGCGAGAAGGAGAGGCCGGAGGCGTCGCCGTCCTCGCTGCGGTCGACCTCGTGGACCTCGCCGGTCTCGCGCTCGACGAGGAGGACGCGACCGTCGTGCGAGGCGACGGCGACGCGGCTGCCGTCGGGGGCGACGGTGAGCGCGAGGACGCGGCCGAGCTGTCCCGCGGCGATACGGCGCGGGGTGTCGCCGGGGGCGAGGCCGGTGGCGGGGGCGAACTCCAGGGCGTCGTCTCCCTCGGCGTCCGTCGCCCACACCACCCACTCCTCGCCGTCGACGCGGAAGGTGTGGGGCAGCCGGGCGCGGACGCCGGGGGTGGCGGCGAGGGCGCGGGCGGGGCCGGAGCGGTGGGTGATCCAGTGGACGGCCCCGCGGACGGCGACGGCGCTGCCGCGTGCGGTGTGGTCGGGCGAGGCGGAGCCGAACCAGCGGGCGGCGGACACCGGGAACGGCTGCTGGTCGGTGCGCTGTCCGCCGAGCCGGATGTCGAGGCGGCGGGGTTCGGCGCCGTCCAGATCGTCGAGGAGCCAGAGTTCACCGGCGGAGGAGTACGTGATCCGGGTGCCGTCGCCCGCCGCGTGCCGGGCGTAGAAGCCGTCGAGGGGGGTGTGGCGGCGGAGGTCGGTGCCGTCGGCGAGGGAGGAGTAGAGCGCGCCCGTGCCCTCGTGGTCGGAGAGGAACGCGATCCGCTCCCCCGCCCACACCGGGTACTCGATGTTGCCGTCCAACTCCTCGTGCAGGCGCGTGAATTCGCCGGCACCCTCCCCGTCGCGGACGTCCCGGTCGATCCACAACTTGCCCGCGGTGCCGCCCCGGTAGCGCTTCCACCAGGCGGCCTCGCGGCCCATGGGGGCGGAGAGCAGGACGGTGGCGGCGGGGCCGACGGCGACATGGCCAACGGGCCCGTACGGGAGGGTGGTCGCGGGTCCGCCGTCCAGTGGGATGGTGCGGGCCCAGCTGCGGCGGAGGTTCGCCTGACCGTGGGTGCTCAGCGCGAGGACCTGGCCGTCCGCCGTCCAGCCGCGCACCTGGGTGCGTGAACTGCCCCAGTGGGTGAGGCGTTTGGCGGGTCCGCCGTCGACCGGGGCGATGTGCACCTCGGGGGCGCCGTCCCGCGTGGAGGTCCAGGCGACGGTGGTGCCGTCGGGCGAGATGCGCGGATGGGTCACCGGCACGTTCTCGGCGCTGACCCGCCAGGCCCGGCCGCCGTCGAGGGGGGCCAGCCACACGTCGTCCTCGGCGGTGAAGGCGATCAACTCGCCGTGCAGGTGCGGGAAGCGGAGATAGGCCCGAGAACCGGCCTGGGCTGCGGACGCTGAGGGCTGAGTCACCTGATCAGCGTATGCAGCGGCGGCCTGTGAAGACAGCGGTTTGGATCACTTATCCGCTGTGGAAGGACTGTCACTTGCCTTCCACGGGCCAGCAGGTCGGGTCGCCCTTGCACCACATGGTCTTGGTGACCGTGACGGTGACGGTCGGTCCGGGGCCGTAGGTGAGGCTCGGGTTCGGGTTGACCACGGACGAGGGCGTCGCCGCGTCGCAGTCGCCGAGCCCGGTCACGTGGAACACCTGCTTGCCGCCCACCTTGCCGACCAGGTCGCCGCGCACACAGGCGCCGTCGACGGCCCGGGTGACCTTGCCGGTGACGGTGATGTCCCGGTTGTCGTTCGTCTGCCCCTGGCAGTCCACGGAGACGATCGTGGTCTCGGTCGGCGAGGGCGTCTTCCCGGGCGTGTACGCCTTGTTGCCGCTGCCGTAGTTGCCCGTGCAGGTCAGATAGCGGACGCCCACATGGTCCCGCTTGAGCTCCGCGGTCGCCGTCTTGTCGGTGGTGTACGCGACGGTCGCGGCGCTGAGATCACCGGGCTGGCACGCTACGACCCCGCCCACGGACACCATCGCGAGCCCCGCCACGGCGGCCACCCGCCGTCCGCGGGGCCGACGCCAGTTCTGCCTCAAAGCCCCCATGGACGGCAGCCTGCCACCGTCGGGGCGCACACGGAAGAGCGCATACGGCCACCCGTGCGCCGGGGGCGCGGTCACCGGCGCACGATCGTCAGCCCCGGAGCAGCAGCCACTCCTGAAGCTCCACCACATTGCCCTCGGGGTCCTTGAGATGGGCGACCCGCATCCGGTCCGTCATCGGCGCCGGGCCGTGCAGCAACACGGCCCCGCGGTCGGTGATCTGCGCGCAGTAGGCGTCCAGGTCGTCGACCCGCAGCACCACCAGCGAGCGGTGTCCGGTCACCGACTCCCCCAGCTCACCGAGGACTTGGGCCATCATCGCCCGGTCCTGAAGCGCGATCCCGGCCGACCCGACCGCCGGGCTGAACTTCTCGTACGGTCCCTCGGTCGCCCCCGACTGGGGCTTCAGGCCGAGGACTTCGGCGTAGAAGCGGTAGCAGGCGGCGAAGTCGGTGACGAGCAGCCTCACTTGGGCGAGTTCCACGGTGATCTCCCCTGTGGGTTCCTGTGGTTCTGGTTCCGGTGGTTCTGGTTCCGGTGGTTCTGGTTCCGGTGGTTCTGGTTCCGGTGGTTCTGGTTCCGGTGGTTCCTGTGGTTCAGGACCAGCGTCCGGTGCGGCCCAGGAGCAGGGCCGTGGCCGCTGTGCCGGCGGTCGATGTGCGCAGCACGCTGCGCCCGAGCCGGTAGGCCCTCGCCCCGGCCTCCTCGAAGAGGGCCAACTCCTCGGGCGAGACGCCGCCTTCGGGGCCCACGACCAGCACGATCTCGCCCTCGGTGGGGAGTTCGGCGGTGGCGAGGGGTTCGCTGCCGTAGTCGCGGTCCTCGTGGAGCACGGCGGCGAAGTCTGCTTTGGCGAGAAGTGCGGCAACCTGTTTGCTCGTTGCCGCGTCCGCGACCTCCGGGAAGCGCAGTCGGCGGGACTGCTTGCCTGCCTCGCGGGCGGTGGCCCGCCACTTCGCGAGGGCCTTCAGGCCGCGCTCGCCCTTCCACTGCGTGATGCAACGGGCGGCCGCCCAGGGGACGATGGCGTCGACGCCGGTCTCGGTCATGGTCTCCACGGCCAGTTCGCCGCGGTCGCCCTTGGGGAGGGCCTGGACGACGGTGATGCGGGGCTGCGGCTCGGGCTCCTCGGCGGCGGACTCCAGATCCATGACGACGAGCCGGTCCTTGCCCTCGGCCGCCTTGACGACACCCGCGATCCACCGGCCGCGTCCGTCGGTGAGGACGACGTCCTCACCGGCCCGCATCCGCCGTACGGAGACCGCGTGCCGCCCCTCGGGGCCGTCGAGGACAACCTCACCGCCGCTGAAATCCGGGACCTTCAGCGGATCGAGAATGAACACCGGCGCCGTCATCGCAGCTCACCCCCGGCGGACAACGCCGTCCGGGCGGCGGCCAGTTCGGCGGCCAGGACCTCGACCAGCTGACCGGCCGACAGCTCGCGGGCCATGCGGTGGCCCTGTCCGGCCCACAGCGCCATGCCCTGCGCGTCACCGGCCGCGGCGGCCTTCTTGCGGAGCGGCGAGGTCAGGTGGTGGACCTCGGGGTACGCGGCGGGGGCGTACGGGCCGTGCTCGCGCATGAAGCGGTTGACCAGGCCGCGGGCCGGGCGGCCGGAGAACGCGCGGGTCAACTCGGTACGGGTGAAAAGGGGGTTGGTGAGTGCCTGCTTGTGCACGGCGTTCGCCGCGGACTCGGGGGTGGCGAGGAACGCCGTGCCGAGCTGGGCAGCGCTCGCGCCCGCCGCGAGGGCGGCGGCGATCTGGCTGCCGCGCATCAGACCACCGGCGGCGACGATCGGCAGGCTCACGGTCTCGCGGATCTGGGCGACCAGGGAGAGCAGGCCTATGCCGGAGCCGTCGTTCTCCGGGAGGTCGCGGTGGGTGCCCTGGTGGCCGCCGGCCTCGACGCCCTGCGCGATCACCGCGTCGGCACCGGCCCGCTCCACGGCGAGGGCCTCCTCGGCGGTGGTGGCGGTGACGAGGGTGAAGGTACCGGCCCGGCGCAGCGAGTCCAGCACCTCACGGGTGGGGACGCCGAAGTGGAAGGAGGCGAAGGACACCGGGTTGTCGAGCAGTACGGACAGCTTCGCGTCGTAGCCGTCCTCGCGGCCGCTGTCCGGGTCGCCGAGTTCCGTGTCGTACCAGGTGGCCTCGCCGGCCAGCTGATGGGCGTAGACGTCGACGGCCGCCTTGTCCGCGTACTCGGGCTGCGGCATGAAGAGGTTCACGCCGAAGGGGCGGGACGTCAGGCTCCGCAGCTGCTTGATCTCCTGGTACATGCCGTCGGCGGTCTTGTACCCGGCGGCGAGGAATCCCAGCCCGCCGGCCTCGGACACGGCCGCGGCGAGCTGCGGGACGGAGACACCGCCCGCCATCGGGGCCTGCACGATCGGATGAGGGAAGAGATCGGTCAGCGCGGAGGACATGACGGCATGTTGTCACGTCCTCCGAACAAGTCCGAATCCGGCCATCCGCCCGGCATAGGACAGACGCATGCCCGCTACGGGGCACGCTTTCCCCTCGGGCGGAGGCCGGTTCGACGACCGTTCGACGATCGGTTCAGCGACCGTTGAACGCGTCCTTCAGGCGGGAGAACAGGCCCTGCTGCCCGGGCTGGAACGTCCCCATGGGGCGCTCCTCGCCGCGCAGTTTCGCCAGTTCCCTCAGCAGGCGTTCCTGCTCCACGTCGAGCTTGGTCGGGGTGGTGACCTCGACGTGCACGATGAGGTCGCCCCGGCCGCCGCCACGCAGATGCGTGATGCCTCTGGTGTGCAGCGGGATCGACTGGCCGGACTGGGTGCCCGGTCGGATGTCGACCTCCTCCATGCCGTCCAGCGTCTCCAACGGCACCTTCGTGCCGAGGGACGCGGCTGTCATGGGGAGGGTGACCGTGCAGTGCAGGTCGTCGCCGCGGCGCTGGAACATCGCGTGCGGCAGCTCGTGGATCTCGACGTACAGGTCACCGGCGGGGCCGCCGCCGGGGCCGACCTCGCCCTCGCCCGCGAGCTGGATCCGCGTGCCGTTGTCCACACCGGCCGGGATCTTCACCGTGAGGGTGCGCCGCGAGCGGACGCGGCCGTCACCGGCGCACTCCGGGCACGGCGTCGGCACGACGGTGCCGAAGCCCTGGCACTGCGGGCAGGGGCGGGACGTCATGACCTGGCCCAGGAAGGACCGGGTCACCTGCGAGACCTCACCGCGACCGCGACACATGTCGCAGGTCTGCGCGGAGGTGCCGGGGGCCGCTCCCTCGCCGTTGCAGGTGTTGCAGACGACGGCCGTGTCGACCTGGATGTCCTTCGTGGTGCCGAAGGCCGCCTCGTCCAGCTCGATCTCCAGCCGGATCATGGCGTCCTGGCCCCGGCGGGTGCGCGAGCGCGGTCCGCGCTGCGACGCCGTACCGAAGAACGCGTCCATGATGTCCGAGAAGTTCCCGAAGCCGCCCGCGCCGAAGCCCGCGCCCGCGCCGCCCGCCTGCGAGAGGGGGTCACCGCCGAGGTCGTAGACCTGCTTCTTCTGCGGGTCCGAGAGCACCTCGTAGGCGGCGTTGATCTCCTTGAACCGCTCCTGGGTCTTCGGGTCCGGATTCACGTCCGGGTGCAGCTCGCGCGCGAGCCGGCGGAAGGCCTTCTTGATCTCATCCTGCGACGCGTCGCGACGCACGCCGAGAACGGCGTAGTAGTCCGTGGCCACTTAGGACTCCGCCAGGATCTGTCCGACGTACCGTGCCACTGCGCGTACCGCTCCCATCGTTCCCGGGTAATCCATGCGGGTCGGTCCGACCACGCCGAGCTTGGCGACTGCCTCGCCGCCCGAACCGTAGCCGACCGACACCACGGAAGTGGAGTTGAGTCCCTCGTAGGCGTTCTCGTGACCGATCCGTACGGTCATGCCCGAATCCCCCGCCTCACCAAGCAACTTGAGGAGGACGACCTGCTCCTCCAGGGCTTCCAGGATGGGGCGGATGGTGAGGGGAAAGTCATGTCCGAAGCGGGTGAGATTGGCGGTGCCGCCGATCATCAGCCGCTCCTCGGTCTCCTCGACGAGGGTCTCCAGGAGGGTGGAGAGCACCGTCGCGACCGTGCCGCGGTCCTCGTTCTCGAAGGCGTCCGGCAGGTCCTGCACGAGTTGCGGCACGTCCGCGAAGCGGCGGGCCGCGATCCGGCTGTTGAGCCGCGCGCGTAGATCCGCGAGCGAGGACTCCCCGAAGGGGGCCGGGCAGTCCACCATGCGCTGCTCGACCCGCCCGGTGTCGGTGATCAGCACGAGCATCACGCGCGCGGGAGCCAGCGACAGCAGCTCCACGTGCCGGACGGTCGAGCGGGTCAGCGAGGGGTACTGCACGACGGCGACCTGCCGGGTGAGCTGCGCGAGCAGCCGTACCGTACGGCCGACGACGTCGTCGAGGTCGACCGCGCCGTCGAGGAAGTTCTGGATCGCCTTGCGCTCGGGGCCGGTCATCGGCTTGACGCCGGCGAGCTTGTCGACGAAGAGGCGATAGCCCTTGTCCGTGGGAATGCGCCCGGCGCTGGTGTGCGGCTGGGCGATGTAGCCCTCGTCCTCCAGGGCGGCCATGTCGTTGCGCACGGTCGCCGGGGAGACGCCGAGGCTGTGCCGCTCGGTGAGCGCCTTGGACCCGACCGGCTCCTCGGTGCCGACGTAGTCCTGGACGATGGCGCGCAGCACCTGAAGCCTGCGTTCGCTGAGCATCGCGCACACCTCCAGTTCTGGTCGCCGTTTTGTTGCCGGGCTGCCCTTTCCTGGCACTCTGTGCGCGTGAGTGCCAGCGTTCCCCGGCCCAGTGTACGGCCGTGAGGTACACCCCGGGCAAGGCCGGTCCCGCGATGTCAATCCCTGGTGCCCTCACCGTTAGCGTCGCCGTATGACGGTGACTTGGGAAGAGGCGGGGTGGGAGCGGCTGGCCGCCGGGGTGGGCCGGTGCCGGCTGCCTGGCTGGGACTGCACGGTCGGACTGGTCGTCGGAGGCGGCTCGGCGCTCATGATCGACGCCGGGTCGAGTGTGGCGGAGGGCGCGCGGTTGCGTACGGCGGCGCAGGCGCTCGCCGGGGGCCGTGTGACCCATCTCGCGCTCACCCACGCCCATTTCGACCATGTCTTCGGGGCGGCGGTCTTTGCCGGGGCGACGGTTCTCGCGGCCGGGGGCCTGAGCGAGGTGTTCGAGGGCGGCGGTGAGGAGTTGCGGGCCGACGCGGTGCGCAACGGTCTGGATCCGCGGGCGGCGGAGAACGCGGCGGACACCCTCGTGTGCCCCAGTGAATACGTGTGGGGCACCGAGGTGCTCGACCTGGACGGCGGCCCGGAGGTCCGGCTCGTGGCGACCCGCGGACACACCGCCCACGATCTCGCGGTCCTCGTCCTCGGCTCCCCGGCGGTCGTGTTCTGCGGCGATCTGGTCGAGGAGTCCGGCGCACCGCAGGCGGGCCCGGACGCCGTACCGGCGCACTGGCCGGCCGCGCTCGACAGGCTCCTCTCCCTCGGCGGCGAGGACGCGCTGTACGTGCCCGGTCACGGAGCGGTGGTGGACGCGGGGTTCGTGCGGGCCCAACGGGACGCGTTGGCAACCCGTTTCGGCGTGTCGTGAAACCGGGCGGGCCGGTTCTCCTATCGTCATCCGAATGCGCCAGTACTCCGCCGACCTGACCCCGCCGTGGAAGAAGCCGAAGCCAGTACCCGAGGTCGCCGCGGAGGCGGGCCTGGTGGTCGAGGAGCCCGGCACCGGTTTCTGCGGCGCGGTGATCCGCTGCGAGGCCGGCACGGTCACCCTGGAGGACCGCTTCGGCAAGCACCGGGTGTTCCCCCTGGAACCGCGCGGCTTCCTCCTGGAGGGCCGCGTGGTGACCCTGGTGAAACCGGTGTCGAGTCCGCTACGGCCCACTCGTACGGCGTCCGGTTCGGTCGCCGTTCCCGGTGCACGCGCGCGCGTGGCCCGCGCCGGGCGGATCTACGTCGAGGGGCGGCACGACGCGGAACTGGTCGAGCGGGTGTGGGGCGACGACCTGCGCATCGAGGGCGTGGTGGTCGAGTACCTGGAGGGCGTCGACGACCTGCCGGCCGTCGTGGACGAGTTCGCTCCGGGCCCGGACGCGCGGTTGGGCATCCTGGTGGACCACTTGGTGCCGGGCACCAAGGAGTGGCGCATCGCCCAGTCGGTCACCAGCGAGCACGCGCTCGTCGTCGGCCACCCCTACATCGACATCTGGGAGGCCGTGAAACCGTCCTCCGTGGGCATCGCCGCGTGGCCCAGGATCCCGCACGGGCAGGACTGGAAGACGGGGGTGTGCCGGTCCCTGGGTTGGCCGGAAAACACCGGTGCGGTGTGGCAGGCGATTCTGGCCAAGGTGGGGTCGTACAAGGATCTTGAGCCGGAACTGCTGGGGCGGGTGGAGGAGTTGATCGACTTCGTCACGGATAGCGGTGAGGTCTGACGTCGGGGAACGTTCCGAACTCGCTGGTGTCCAGTTCGAGTCCCAGAACCTCAAGCGGGACCGGATTGCCGAACTTGATGATCTCCTGGCTGAGGTAGTCGGCATCCTCACCCTGGCCTGCGGGCTTCGTGAGCAGGACGCATTGCGCCATGATCGGATCGAGAATCAGATACGCAGGGACCTTACCCGCCGCGTAAATGGACCTCTTGACCAAGTAATCCTGATGAACGCTGGACTTGGAGACGACCTCGACAACCATGGTGACCAGCTGGGAGGGCAGAAGATGACCCGAAGCAGGCAGCACATCAGGGGCCACCACGACCAGATCCGGGATGGGCACACTCTCCTCGCCGACGATGTCGACATCCTGGGTCTGGATGGGATACCAGCGATCCATGGGGATCTGCCGCTGTGTGTGCAGCACGACCAGGTTGTGCACCAGATCTGGGCTGGCCATCATCACAATTACCCCCCGGAGGAGCTCAGCCTTGACGCCCTCAGGAGGCTCGAACTTGTCGAGGTAATGGGCCAATCCGCGCTCGTCCACAACGGTCATCTCCATGACCTCCCATCCGCCGCGTCCTTTTGGCGGCAGCCTACGAACCAGGTTAGGGACCGAACCCGCGTTCCGCACTGATTCACTCCCCCGAGTGATCAGTCCACCAGGTCCCGTACCACCGCGTCCGCCAGCAGCCGCCCCCGCAACGTGAGCACGGCACGCCCCTCGTCGTAGGGCCGCTGCTGCAACAGTCCGTCGGTGAGGGCACGGCGGGACGCCTTGAGGCCGTCCTCGTGGAGGAGGTCCAGCGGCGCGCCCTCCCGGAGTCGTAGCTCCAGCAGGATCCGCTCCACCCGGCGGTCCTCCGCCGTGAGGATCTCCCGGCCCGCGCCCGGGGAGCGCCCGGCGGCGAGGGCGCCCGCGTACGCGCCGGGGTGCTTCACGTTCCACCAGCGGACGCCGCCGACGTGGGAGTGCGCTCCGGGGCCCGCGCCCCACCAGTCGGCGCCGCGCCAGTAGAGCTCGTTGTGCAGACAACGGCCGGAATTCGACGTCGCCCAGTTCGAGACCTCGTACCAGTCGAAACCCGCCGCCGACATCACCTCGTCGGCGATGAGGTACCGGTCGGCGTGGACGTCGTCGTCCGTCATCGGGACCTCGCCGCGGCGGATGCGGCGGGCCAGCTGGGTGCCCTCCTCGACGATCAGGGCGTAGGCGCTGATGTGGTCGGGGCCCGCGCCGAGGGCCGCGTCGAGGGAGGCGCGCCAGTCGTCGTCGCTCTCGCCCGGGGTCCCGTAGATCAGGTCGAGGTTGACGTGGTCGAAGCCGGCCGCGCGGGCCTCGGACACGCAGGCCTCGGGGCGGCCGGGGGTGTGGGTGCGGTCCAGCACCTTCAGTACGTGCTGTTTCGCGCTCTGCATGCCGAAGGAGACGCGGTTGAAGCCGCCGTCGCGGAGGGCCGCGAGGTAGGCGGGGTCCACCGACTCCGGGTTGGCCTCCGTGGTGATCTCCGCGTCCGGGGCGAGACCGAACTCGTCCCTGATCGCGCCCAGCATCCGGACGAGATCGCCCGCCGCGAGCAGCGTGGGGGTGCCGCCGCCGACGAAGACCGTGCGGACCGGGCGCGGGTCGTCGCCGAGGACCTTGCGGGCCAGGCGGACCTCGTCGATCAGGGTGTCCGCGTAGTTGTCGCGGGAGGCCAACACTCCGCCCGTGCCGCGCAGCTCGGTCGCCGTGTAGGTGTTGAAGTCGCAGTAGCCGCAGCGGGTCGCGCAGTACGGGACGTGCAGATAGAACCCGAGGGGGCGGTCTACGGCCCCGGCGAGCGCCTGCGCGGGCAGGGCGCCGTCGTCGGGGACGGGATCGCCGTCGGGGAGTGCGGAAGGCATGTCCTCCATTGTCCCGTACGCGGGCGGACTACTCGGCCTGGAGCACCAGCAGCGCCATGTCGTCCTCCGGCGGACGCCCCCCGAACTCGTGCACCAACCGCTTGATCCGCTCCGCGATCAGCTCGGCGCTCAGGCCCGCGCAGCCCGGCGAGCACGGTCGCGAGACCGTCGCCGTCGTCGTCATCGCGCTGACAGAGCCGGAGCCGCGCTCGGCCACCGCCCAGCACCCGCACAACCGGCTACTCCACCCGCCCCTCCGATTCCGCCTGGAGCACCAGCAGCGCCATGTCGTCCTCCGGCGGACGCCCCCCGAACTCGTGCACCAACCGCTTGATCCGCTCCGCGATCAGCTCGGCGCTCAGGCCCGCACAGCCCGCGAGCGCCGTCGCGAGGCCGTCGCCGTCGTCGAACTGGACGGGGCCCGAGCGGCGCTCGGTGACTCCGTCGGTGACGCACAACAGGCTGTCGCCGGGGCGGAGTTCGAAGGTCTCGCTGGTGTAGGTGACGTCCTCGATGACGCCGAGGAGGGTCTGGGGGCGGGCGGCCGTGGCCACGGAGCCGTCCGGACCGAGGAGCAGGGGCAGCGGATGTCCGGCGGAGGCGAGGGTGCAGCGGACGCCGCCGTCGAAGGGGACCAGCTCGCCGTAGAGGAGGGAGAGGAAGCGGGGGCCGTCCCCGACCGGGCCCGGCATGCCGCCCGCGGCGACCAGGGCGTGGGCCGCCGCGTCGGCCGCTTCCGTGGCGTCGTCGAGGAGGAGCTGGTTGAGGCGGTCGAGGACGTCGGCGACGCCGTAGCCCTCGCGGGCGAGGAGGCGCAGCCAGGGGCGGGCCAGGCCGATCACCACGGCGGCCTCGGGGCCCTTGCCCTGGACATCGCCGAGGGTGAAGCACCAGCGGCCGTCGCCGGCCGGGAAGAGGTCGTAGAAGTCGCCGCTGGGGCCGCCCTTGTCGCACGGTTCGTAGACGAGGGCACTGTGCACGCCCGGGATCTCGGCGACCGCGCCGGGCAGCAGGCCGCGCTGGAGGACGCGGCTGATGGTGGCCTGGCGGGCGTACTGGCGGGCCGCGCCGATCGCGAGCGCGACCCGGCGGCTGAGGTCCTCGACCAGGCCGGTGACCTCGTCGGGGAAGCACGGCAGCCCGGACCGTCCGATGACGAGCGTGCCGAGCGGACGGCCGCCCGCGATCAGCCGGTACGCGAGTGCCGCGCCGTGGGTGCCGTGCGGGCCGAGGGCGTCGCCGGGCCAGGGGTAGGACGCGGGCCGCAGTGAGTCCTGCGGGCGGGGCGGGTGCTTCTCCAGGGCGCCGCGCAGTTCCTCGATGCGGTTCTCGCTGCCGTGCCAGACGCGGGCGAGGCGCGGTCCGGCCCCGGCCCCGGCGTCCTCGCCCCAGCCCCCGCGGCCCATCGACTCGTCCTCCAGCCATACGGCGCACCAGTCGGCCAGTCTCGGCACGATGAGCTGTCCGGCGAGCGCGGCGACGAGGTCCTCGTCGAGCTGTCCGGCGAGAAGGTCGGAGGCCTCGGCGAGGAAGGAGAGGGCGCCGCGGCCGAGCCAGTCCCGGTCGCGTTCGGCGCGCCGGGGTTCGGGGGCGAGGATCTCGGCCACGCGCAGGCCGCGTTGACCGCCGTACGTCTCCAACTCCTCGGCGGCCGGGCTGCCTTCGGCGGGCAGGCGGGCCCACACCGTCTTGGTGCCGGTGCGGTAGGTGACGCCCCAGGCCTCCGCGAGCGTGGAGACGAGCCGCAGCCCGCGCCCGAACTCCGGTGTCTCGTAAGCCGGTTCACCGCTGTTGTCGCGCGGCGAGCGGGAGGGGTGGTGGTCGGCGACCTCCACGACGACGGACCGGGTGTCCTCCAGGCGGCAGATCAACTCGACGTCCGTACCCGCGTGTACGACGGCGTTGGTGACGAGTTCGCTGACGACGACCATCGCGTCCTCGGTCAGCCGGTCGGTGAGGTGTTCGCTGCCGGGCAGGGCGAGTTCGGTCCATTCGCGGAGCGCGGCGCGCACCAGGCCACGGGCGGAGCCGGGCGCGAGGGGGCTTCCGGAGAGCGTGGCGCGCATGGTCGTGCGCGGGTCCGCGCCGTGGTGCGCGGGCGCGCCGGGAGCACGCGAAGTGGTCTCCCGTTGCGTCGGAATTGCCCCCATGCACAGCTCCCCGAGCAGATCGGACGAATACGCCTCGGTCGATGCGGACAGAGTGACAGACTGGCCGCGGCCATAAGCGCCGAGTTACCGAAGTGGGCCGCCATGAGTGAGAACAGTGCTACGCGTGTGCTCGAAGACGGACACGAATCCGTCGCGGACGACTGGATTCGAGCATCGGATCTCCGCCCGCTGCTCGCCGTGATGACGGCGGCGCGCGACGGCGACTTCACGAAGGCACCGGAGACGGGTCACGGCCTGGTGGCCGAACTGACCGCCGCCTTCAACCAGATCATGGACCGCAGCACCCACTTCAACTCCGAGACGCAGCGCGTCAAACGGGAGCTGATCCGCCACGGCCGCCTGGACGAACGCCTCTCGGCCAGCCCCGGCCAGGGCGGCTGGACCTCCCGCGTCAACGACGTCAACCAGCTCCTCGACGCCCTGGTCGCCCCGGCCGCCAACGCGACCCGCGTCCTGGACGCGGTGGCGGGCGGCGATCTGACCCAGCGCGTCGATCTGCACGACGGCAGCAGGCAGTTGCGCGGTGATCTACGGCGGCTTGGCCGGGCCGTGAACAAGATGGTGGACCAACTCTCCCTGTTCACCGGGGAGGTGACCCGGGTCGCCCGCGAGGTCGGCACCGAGGGCAGACTTGGTGGACGCGCCAAGGTGCAGGGCCTGTCGGGCAGTTGGCGTGATGTGACCGAGGCGGTCAACACGATGGCGTCCCGGCTGACCGCGCAGGTGCGGGACATCGCCCTCGTCACGACGGCGGTGGCGCGCGGCGACTTGACCCGTACGGTCACCGTCGAGGCGACCGGCGAACTGCTCGAACTGAAGCTCACCGTGAACACGATGGTCGATCAGTTGTCGGCTTTCGCGGACGAGGTGACGCGCGTGGCGCGCGAGGTGGGCACCGAGGGCCAGTTGGGCGGGCGGGCACAGGTGCGGGGCGTGTCAGGGGTCTGGAAGGACCTCACCGACAACGTCAACTTCATGGCGTCGAACCTGACTTCGCAGGTCCGCAACATCGCCCAGGTGACGACGGCCGTGGCGAACGGCGACCTCTCGCAGAAGATCACGGTCGACGCGCAGGGCGAGATCCTCGAACTCAAGTCGACCATCAACACGATGGTCGACCAGCTCTCCGCCTTCGCCGACGAGGTCACGCGCGTCGCCCGCGAGGTCGGCACCGAGGGCAACCTCGGCGGACGCGCCCAGGTGCGGGGTGTCTCCGGCGTCTGGAAGGACTTGACCGACAACGTCAACTTCATGGCGGACAACCTGACTTCACAGGTCCGCAACATCGCGCTGGTGTCGACGGCCGTGGCACAGGGCGACCTCGGCAAGAAGATCACGGTGGAGGCGAAGGGCGAGATCCTGGAGCTGAAGTCGACCATCAACACGATGGTGGACCAGCTGTCGGCCTTCGCGGACGAGGTGACGCGCGTGGCGCGCGAGGTCGGCACGGAGGGCAACCTCGGCGGGCAGGCGCAGGTGCGGGGCGTCAGCGGGGTCTGGAAGGACCTGACGGACAACGTCAACTTCATGGCCCTGAACCTGACTTCACAGGTACGGAACATCGCCCAGGTGACCACCGCCGTGGCCAACGGCGACCTGTCGAAGAAGATCACCGTCGACGCGCGAGGCGAGATCCTCGAACTCAAGGACACCGTCAACACGATGGTGGAGCAGTTGCGCGCCTTCGCCGACGAGGTGACCCGGGTGGCCCGCGAGGTCGGTACCGACGGCCGACTCGGCGGCCGGGCCCAGGTGTTGGGGGTCTCCGGTGTCTGGCGCGACCTGACCGACAACGTCAACTACATGGCCGACAACCTGACTTCACAGGTCCGGAACATCGCGCAGGTCGCGACGGCGGTGGCGCAGGGCGACCTGTCGAAGAAGATCGACGTGGACGCGCGCGGCGAGATCCTGGAACTGAAGACCACCATCAACACGATGGTCGACACCCTCTCCTCCTTCTCCTCCGAGGTCACCCGGGTGGCCCGCGAGGTCGGCTCCGAGGGCCAACTCGGCGGCCAGGCAAGGGTGGAGGGCGTCTACGGCACCTGGAAGCGCCTGACGACCAACGTGAACGAACTCGCGCTGAACCTCACCACACAGGTCCGCGCGATCGCCGAGGTGGCCTCCGCGGTGGCGCAGGGCGACATGTCCCGCTCGATCACGGTGGAGACCCAGGGCGAGGTCACCGAGCTGAAGGACAACATCAACCTGATGGTGGCCAACCTCCGCGAGACGACCCGCGCGAAGGACTGGCTGGAGTCCAACCTGGCCAGGCTCGCCGCGCTGATGCAGGGGCACCGGGACCTGATGGAGGTCGCCGACCTGATCCTGCGCGAGCTGACGCCGCTGGTGAACGCCCAGTACGGGGCGTTCTTCCTGGCCGATCCCGACGAGGACAGCCTGCGGGCCGCGATCCCGGCCAAGGGCCTCGCGTTCATCGCGGGGTACGGGTCCGCGCAGGCCGCGACCGTCGACACGGGCGGGATGCCGGTGCACGGTCTGGTACGGCAGGCGGCGCGGGAGAAGAAGCGGATCCTGGTGGAGGAGGCCCCGCCGGGCTACATCAAGATCAACAGCGGGCTCGGGGAAGCCGCCCCGGCGAGCGTGGTCATCATCCCGATCATCTTCGAGGACAAGCTCCTCGGGGTCATCGAACTGGCCTCCTTCTCCCGCTTCTCCGACGTCCACCTCGCGTTCTTCGACCAGTTCGTGAACACCATCGGCGTCGCGATCAACACCATCATCGCCAACTCCCGCACCGAGTCCCTGCTCGGCGAGTCCCAGCGGCTCGCGATGCAGCTGCAGGAACGTTCGGACGAACTCCAGAAGCAGCAGGCCGAGTTGCAGCGCTCCAACGCCGAACTGGAGGAGAAGGCGGCCCTGTTGGCCACCAGCTCCCAGTACAAGTCGGAGTTCCTAGCCAACATGAGCCACGAACTGCGCACCCCGCTCAACTCACTGCTGATCCTGGCGCGCTTGTTGTCGGACAACCCGGACGGTCATCTCTCCGACCAGGAAGTGCAGTTCGCGACCACGATCCACCGCTCCGGCTCGGACCTCCTCCAGCTCATCAACGACATCCTCGACCTCTCGAAGATCGAGGCCGGCCGGATGGACGTACGCCCCAAACGACTCCCCCTCATCAAGCTCCTCGACTACGTCCACGCCACGTTCCGCCCGCTCACCCTGGACCGGGGGCTCGCCTTCGAGGTGTCGGTCGGCGAGGACGTACCGCGCGAGATGTGGTCGGACGAGCAGCGGCTCCAGCAGATCCTGCGCAACCTGCTGTCCAACGCCATCAAGTTCACCGCGACGGGACGGGTCGAACTCCGCGTCAACCGGGTCAAGGACCCCGACCACCGCTACTCCCACGACAGCGACGAGGTCATCGCGTTCGCCGTCTCCGACACCGGCATCGGGATCGCCGCCGAGAAACTCCCGGTGATCTTCGAGGCGTTCCAGCAGGCCGACGGCACCACCAACCGCAAGTACGGCGGTACGGGGCTCGGGTTGTCGATCAGCCGGGAGATCGCCGGGCTGCTCGGCGGCCGTATCGTCGCGGAGAGCGAGCCGGGCCGCGGCTCGACCTTCACGCTGTACGTGCCCGTCGTCAGCCCCGGGCACGCGGCGACCGGGCGGACCTCCGAGGACCGGGAACTGCCCGCCGTGGACGAGCAGTTGTCCGCCGAGCCGTTCACCGGGCACGAGGTGGACGACTCGTGGCCCACGCCCACCAAGCTGGAGGCGTGGAAGGCCGGTCGCGCGGGTCAAGTGCTGCCGGGGCGGCGGGTGTTGATCGTGGACGACGACATCCGCAACGTCTTCGCGCTCACCCACGTCCTGGGCCGCGTCGGCATGCCGGTGCTCTACGCGGAGAACGGCCGCGAGGGCATCGAGACCCTGGAGCGCAACCCCGACGTCGAACTCGTACTGATGGACATCATGATGCCGGAGATGGACGGCTACGAGACCATCGCCGCCATCCGCCGCGCCCCGCGCTGGACCGGCCTGCCCATCGTCGCGCTCACCGCCAAGGCGATGCCCGGCGACCGGGAGAAGTCCATCGCGCGGGGCGCCAACGACTACGTGCCCAAGCCCGTGGACGTGGACCAGCTGCTGACCGTCGTCTGCGCCCTCCTGGACCCCGAGGCCGAGGCCGAGGCCGAGGACGGCGCGGCGGCGGACATCGCGGGGACGGATGCGGGTACCCGGGGAGACGGCGGCACCGCCGAGGACTGAGTGAGGCACAGCCATCATGAGCGCTGAGGCAACGACCGACGACAGTGCCGGCATCCTCCTGGTCGACGACATGGAGGACAACCTGATCGCACTGGAGGCCGTCCTGGGGTCCCTCAACGAGCCACTGGTACGCGCCCGTTCGGGCGAGGAGGCGATGAAGGCTCTGCTGCGGCAGCGCTTCGCCGTCGTCCTGCTGGACATCCGCATGCCGGGCATGGACGGCTTCGAGACCGCGGCCAACATCAAACGGCTCGACCAGACCAAGGACGTCCCGATCATCTTCCTGACCGGCTCGGACTCGGACGCGGGGTACGCGTTCCGGGGGTACGCCACGGGCGCCGCCGACTACTTGACCAAGCCGTTCGATCCGTGGGTGCTGCGGGCGAAGGTGACCGTTTTCCTCGAACTGCACCGGAAGAACCAGCTGTTGGAGCGGATGCTGGCGCGTGAGCAGAGGCAGTTCGAGGAACTGGCGTCGCGACTCAAGGAGATCGAGGCGCGGGTGGCCGCGAGCACGGTGGACGAGGTACAGGAACTTCGGCACCAGGTATCGGAGATGGGACAGCTGGTACGGGACATGCGCCGAGGGCGGGGACGTTAGGCCCCACCCCCGGCATCCCCCGGTCACGCCTCGCGTGAACCCGCGTACATGTCGTCGATCAAGTGCTTGTACTCCCGTTCCACCACCGGGCGCTTGAGCTTGAGGCTCGGGGTGATCTCGCCGTGTTCCACGTCGAGGTCGCGCGGGAGGAGGCGGAACTTCTTGATGGTCTGCCAGCGCTGGAGGCCCTCGTTGAGTTCCTTGACGTAGCCCTCGATCAGGGCGACCGTCGCGGGGGCGGCGACGACCTCGGCGTAGGACCTGCCTTCGAGGCCGTTCTCCTTCGCCCAGTCCAGGATGGACAGCTCGTCGAGGGCGATGAGCGCGGTGCAGAAGTTCCGGTCGGCGCCGTGCACCAGGATGTTGGAGACGTACGGGCACACGGCCTTGAACTGGCCCTCGACCTCGCTGGGCGCGATGTACTTGCCGCCGGACGTTTTGATGAGGTCCTTCTTGCGGTCCGTGATGCGGAGGTAGCCGTCGGGGGACAGTTCGCCGATGTCGCCGGTGTGGAACCAGCCGTCCGGCTCCAGGACCTCGGCGGTCTTCTCGGGCAGCCCGTGGTAGCCCTCCATGATGCCGGGGCCGCGCAGCAGGATCTCGCCGTCGTCCGCGATGCGCACCTCCGTGCCGGGCAGCGGCTTGCCGACCGTGCCGGTGCGGTAGGCCTCACCCGGGTTCACGAAGGAGGCCGCGGAGGACTCGGTCAGGCCGTAGCCCTCCAGGATGTGGATGCCGGCGCCGGCGAAGAAGTAGCCGATGTCGGGCGCGAGCGCGGCCGATCCGGAGACGCAGGCGCGCAGCTTGCCGCCGAAGGCCTCGCGGATCTTCGCGTAGACCAGCGCGTCCGCCACCTTGTGCTTGGCGGCGAGGCCGAAGGGCGCGGTGGCCGTGCCGGTGCGGCGGAAGTTGTCCTGGGTGACCTTGGCGTACTCGCGGGCAACCTCCGCCGCCCACAGGAAGATCTTGTACTTGGCCGCGCCACCGGCCCGCGCCTTGGCCGCGACCCCGTTGTAGACCTTCTCGAAGATGCGCGGAACGGCCGCCATGTACGTCGGCTGCACGATCGGCAGCTGCTCGATGATCTTGTCGACCCGGCCGTCCACGGCAGTGACGTGCCCGATCTCGATGTGGCCGGACGTGAGCACCTTGCCGAAGACGTGCGCCAGCGGCAGCCACAGGTACTGGACGTCCTCGGGGCCGAGCAGCCCGGTCGCGGCGATGGCCTTCGCGAGATACGACCAGTTGTCGTGCGGGAGGCGGACGCCCTTGGGGCGGCCGGTGGTGCCGGAGGTGTAGATGATCGTCGCGAGCTGGTCCTTGGTGATGCCCGCGATCCGCTCCTTGATCAGATCCGGGTTCTTCTCCAGGTACGCGGCACCACGCTGCTCCAGCTCGGCCAGGCTCAGCACCCAGTCGCCGGTCTCGCCGGTCTCGCTCGTTTCTACGCCGGTCGGGTCGATGACCACTACATGCGTCAGCTCGGGGAGTTCGGCGCGCTTCTCCACGGCCTTGGCGAGCTGCGTCGCGTCCTCCGCGATCAGGACCTTGCTGCCGGAGTCGGCGAGGATGAACGTCGACTCGTCGGCGTTGGTCTGCGGATACACCGTGGTCGTGGCGGCACCGGCGCACATGATGCCCAGGTCGGCGAGGATCCACTCGATCCGGGTGGCGGAGGCCAGCGCGACGCGCTGCTCGGGCTGTACGCCCAGTTCGATCAGACCGGCCGCGATCGCGAAGACCCGCTCGGCGGCCTGCGCCCAGGTCAGCGACTTCCAGTCGTCGGGGCCCTCGCCGGAGGCCGCGGGCACCGGGTGACGGTAGGCCTCGGTGTCCGGCGTGGCCGCCACGCGCTCCAGGAAGAGGCCCGCGACGGACGGCGGCCGGTTCTCGATCAGGGTCTGTGTGTCGCTCACGACGTCCTCCGGGGGCCCGCGACGGTGCGGCTGGCTCAGTGCTACGGCTGTTGTTTAACTCGCGAGTAACCATCGAGCAGTGATCAGAGTAAAGCGCGACCGCCCGGTGCGTAAGGGGCGGCGGACTGTCGCTTCCTACAGAGCCAGGACCCGGGGCCCGCCGCGCGACAGCACGACGGGCCCCGGGGATCGCCTCGGTTGCTCCGGAATCCCGGTACGGTTTCCTCCGGAATCCCGGTGTACGGGCCCGCTACTTCTTGCCCTTGGCTCCGGGACCGCTGTCGTCGCTGGAGAGCACCGCGATGAACGCCTCCTGGGGAACCTCCACGGAACCCACCATCTTCATCCGCTTCTTGCCCTCCTTCTGCTTCTCCAGCAGCTTCCGCTTACGCGAGATGTCACCGCCGTAGCACTTGGCGAGGACGTCCTTGCGGATGGCGCGGATCGTCTCGCGGGCGATGACCCGGGAGCCGATGGCCGCCTGGATGGGCACCTCGAAGGCCTGCCGCGGGATCAGCTCGCGCAGCTTGGCGACCAGCCGCACGCCGTACGCGTACGCCGCGTCCTTGTGCGTGATCGCCGAGAAGGCGTCCACCTTGTCGCCGTGCAGCAGGATGTCGACCTTGACCAGGCTGGAGTCGACCTCGCCGGTGGGCTCGTAGTCCAGCGAGGCATAGCCACGGGTCTTGGACTTCAGCTGGTCGAAGAAGTCGAAGACGATCTCCGCGAGGGGCAGCGTGTAGCGGATCTCCACCCGGTCCTCGGAGAGGTAGTCCATGCCGAGCAGGGTGCCGCGCCGGGTCTGGCACAGCTCCATGATCGAACCGATGAACTCCGACGGCGCGAGGATCGTCGCGCGCACGACCGGCTCGTAGACCTTGTCGATCTTCCCCTCGGGGAACTCGCTCGGGTTGGTGACGACATGCTCGCTGCCGTCCTCCATGTCGACCCGGTACACCACGTTCGGTGCCGTCGCGATCAGGTCGAGCCCGAACTCGCGCTCCAGCCGCTCCCGAATCACGTCCAGGTGCAGCAGCCCGAGGAACCCGACGCGGAAACCGAAGCCCAGCGCCGCCGAGGTCTCCGGCTCGTAGACCAGCGCGGCGTCGTTGAGCTGAAGCTTGTCGAGGGCCTCGCGCAGCTCCGGGTAGTCGGACCCGTCCAGCGGATACAGGCCCGAGAAGACCATCGGCTTGGGGTCCTTGTAACCGCCGAGCGCCTCGGTCGCGCCCTTGTGCAGGGTGGTGATCGTGTCACCGACCTTGGACTGGCGGACGTCCTTCACCCCGGTGATCAGATAGCCGACCTCGCCGACCCCGAGCCCGTCCGCGCCGAGCATCTCCGGCGAGTTCGTCCCGATCTCCAGCAGCTCGTGCGTGGCGTTCGTGGACATCATCCGGATCTTCTCGCGCTTGGTGAGCAGTCCGTCGATGACACGGATGTACGTCACGACACCGCGGTAGGAGTCGTAGACCGAGTCGAAGATCATCGCGCGGGCGGGCGCGTCCGCGTTCCCGACGGGCGCCGGGACCTCCTTGACCACCTTGTTGAGCAGTACGTCGACACCGAGCCCGGTCTTCGCGGAGACCCTGAGAACGTCCTCGGGGTCACAGCCGACCAGGTTCGCCAGCTCCTCCGCGAACTTCTCGGGCTGCGCGGCCGGCAGGTCGATCTTGTTCAGCACGGGGATGATCGTGAGGTCGTTCTCCATCGCCAGGTAGAGGTTGGCGAGGGTCTGGGCCTCGATGCCCTGGGCGGCGTCCACGAGCAGCACGGTGCCCTCGCAGGCGGCGAGCGACCGCGAGACCTCGTACGTGAAGTCGACGTGTCCCGGGGTGTCGATCATGTTGAGGATGTGGGTACTGCCCTTGTCGGCCCCGTCGGTGGGAGCCCACGGCAGACGCACCGCCTGGGACTTGATCGTGATGCCGCGCTCGCGCTCGATGTCCATGCGGTCGAGGTACTGAGCACGCATCTGCCGCTGGTCGACCACTCCGGTCAGCTGGAGCATCCGGTCGGCCAGGGTGGACTTGCCGTGGTCGATGTGCGCGATGATGCAGAAATTGCGGATCAGCGCCGGGTCGGTACGGCTCGGCTCGGGCACATGGCTGGGGATCGCGGGCACGCAGGGTCCTGATTCTTGAGGCGTCCGCAGTGTCTGCGGTCTCGGGTCGGATCGATACGTAGGCTCCATGGTCCCACGCGTGGGAGGTGCGGTCCGGTTTGGGCCGGTGCGAGACGGTAACGGATCGGGCCGCGGTAGCCGGGTGGAAGCTGGTTTGGGTGGGTCGGTGGGCTGCTGGTAGCCTGAGTAGCTGTGTCTCATGCCCTCTCTTGCACGAGTTCGGCACGGGACACACCCCAAGAAAAATCATCGGCCCGGGACCCGTGCGGCCCCGTGCCAGAACCTGCAAAGGCTCATTCGTGGCGAACATCAAGTCCCAGATCAAGCGGATCAAGACCAACGAGAAGGCTCGGCTGCGCAACAAGGCCGTCAAGTCCTCCCTGAAGACCGCGATCCGCAAGGCCCGCGAGGCCGCTGCCGCGGGTGACGTCGAGAAGGCCACCGAGTACCAGCGCGCTGCCGCGCGTCAGCTCGACAAGGCCGTCTCGAAGGGCGTCATCCACAAGAACCAGGCCGCCAACAAGAAGTCGGCGCTTGCTTCCAAGGTCACCGCGCTCAAGGGCTGATCCTTCCGCACTTGCCTCGGCCCGCGCTCGCGCGGACCGGACCAGTAGCAATCCGCCGTGAGGACAACGTCGAGCCCTCTACCTCGATTCACGGACAGACATCGTGGTCGCCACGCCACGTACAGTGCCCCCGGACCCACTTCGGGGGCATTGCTGTTTTCCGGCCGGATGCCTCCGGGGGCCTGCCGCCTGGCTAAGGGCAGGGCAGACGGTCAGAAGGGCATGAGGTCAGGAGGGCATGAGGTCAGGATTGTCCCCGGGACCTAGCGGCCCGGGCGATCGTGACGACCGCCTTCTCCAACGCGTACTCCGGATCGTCCCCACCACCCTTCACTCCCGCGTCCGCCTCGGCCACCGCCCGCAGCGCGACGGAGACCGCGTCCGGTGTCCAGCCCCGCATCTGCTGCCGCACCCGGTCGATCTTCCACGGCGGCATCCCCAGCTCACGCGCCAGATCCGCCGGCCGCCCGCCACGCGCCGACGACAGCTTCCCGATCGCCCGCACACCCTGCGCCAACGCGCTGGTGATCAGCACCGGCGCCACCCCGGTGGACAACGACCACCGCAGCGCCTCCAGCGCCTCCGCCGCCCGCCCCTCCACGGCCCGGTCCGCGACCGTGAAGCTCGACGCCTCGGCCCGCCCCGTGTAGTACCGCCCGACGACCGCCTCGTCGATGGTCCCCTCGATGTCGGCGACCAACTGGGAGACCGCGGCCGCCAACTCCCGCAGATCACTGCCGATCGAGTCGACGAGCGCCTGGCAGGCCTCCGGCGTGGCCGATCTCCCGGTCGCCCGGAACTCGCTCCGCACGAAGGCCAGGCGGTCCGCCGGCTTCGTCATCTTGGGACAGGCCACCTCCCGCGCGCCCGCCTTGCGCGCGGCATCGAGCAACGCCTTGCCCTTGACCCCGCCCGCGTGCAGCAGCACCAGGGTGATCTCCTCGGCGGGCGCCCCGAGATACCCCTTCACGTCCTTGATCGTGTCCGCGGACAGATCCTGCGCATTGCGTACGACCACGACCTTGCGCTCCGCGAAGAGCGAGGGACTGGTCAACTCGGCGAGTGTGCCGGGCTGTAGCTGGTCCGAGGTCAGGTCACGTACGTCCGTGTCGGCGTCGGCGGCCCTGGCGGCGGCCACCACCTCCTGCACGGCACGGTCGAGCAGGAGGTCCTCCTGGCCCACGGCAAGCGTCACCGGGGCGAGAGGGTCGTCATTCGCAGTCTTCTTGGCCATCTCGTAAAGCATCGCACGCGGCACTGACAACGGGGTGCGGGTGAGGGCGGGTGCCTGCGGGGGCATGGAGCGGGGCCGGTGTCGGTGTCGGCGCTGTCTGCCCGTGGGTGGGCTCGTGACTGTTACGGCTCCTCGCGCCAGCCGTCCCACTCCCCCGCGAACGCGTCCAGCTCACCGGGGTCGAGCCGTCCGTGCTCGTCCCGCAGCACAAGCAGCCACTGCGCGTCCTCGGCATCGTCCTCACCGGCCAGCGCGTCCCGCACCAACTGCGGTTCCTCGTCGAGGGCGAACCGCTCCCCGAGCGCCTCTGCCGCCTCCTCGGCCGTGTCACGGTCGGGCAGCACCAGCACATGTCTCACATCACTCACGGGAACATCTTCCGGTACGGCCGCGGGCTCGCGCGCACACCCCCACGATCACGCCGGTGTGCGCACCGTCGGCACCTCCCCCAGCTCGATCCCGAACCGCTCCCGGTACACCGCCAACACCTCCTCGTCCGTGGCCAGTTCACGCACGTCCCGGGTCCCGTCCGCCGCCGTCACCGTCAGGCCGCGACCGCTGAGCGTGATCCTCCCTCCGTCGTCCGTGAGCCGCGAGCAGACCAACGACTGCGTGAAGTGCGACGCCGGCGAGGTGGTCTGCCACCACGCCGCTGCCACGAAGTCACCGAGCACCCGGGGCCGCGTCTCCAGCCGGTACTCGGGCTTTCCGTTCCGGACCACGTCCAGGTCCGTCTCCGCCACGTCCCCGTCACTGGCCGACGCGGCGACCCTGAACATGCCGCCGGGATCCTCCTGTTCACCCCGTTCCTCATAGGCCAGCGGATAGTGGCTGTGCGTCCCGAACCCCACGTCGGCCAGCCACACACTCCCGTCCACCGTCCGCACCCGCAGCGCAAGATGGTCGTACGGGATTCCCAGCCGCCCGCCGTCCCCGTACACCCGCGCCGACAGCAGCGCGACATCGAATCCCAGCGCGGTGAGCAACGCCCCGAACAATCCGTTCAGTTCGTAGCAGAACCCGCCCCTGCCCGCGCCCACGATCTTGTCCAGCAGCCGCTTCTCCTCCAGCACGATCTCCTCTCCCAGATGAATCGACAGATTCTCGAAGGGCACGGTCTGCAAATGGCGCAGATGCAGTTCGCGAAGGACGTCGACGGTGGGCAGCGCCGGGCGCGGAACTCCCAGCCGGTGGAGGTAGGCATCAACCTGTGCGGGATTCATGCCCCCAGTCTCACGCCAGCGGCGGCTGGGTGCCTGTGCGGCGGGGCTCGACGCCGGGGGGAGGGCCCCCTCCCCCCCCTCCCCCCTCCCTCCCCTCCCCCGCCCCCACCTCCCCGCCTCCCTCAGTTCCGTGTCACCCGCAGCCCGGCCCCTTCGCCTCCCACCGCCAAGGCCCCGTCCAGGTCCGTCCGCAGGACCACCGCGCCCATCTCGCGGAGCGCCGCGACCGTGGTGGGGGCCGGGTGTCCATAGGGGTTGTCCGCACCACAAGAGATCAGCGCCAGCCGTGGGGCCACCCTGCGCATCAGGTCCGGGTCCTGGTAGGCCGAACCGTGGTGGGCCACCTTGAGGACGTCCACGCCTCCCAGCAGCGCCGCCGCCGGTGACCTCAACAGCTCCTGCTGGGCCGGGGGTTCGAGATCCCCGAGCAGCAGTAGGCGCAGCCCGGCCGTGCGGACGAGCAGCGTGACACTCGCGTCGTTCGGGCCGTCCTGGTCCGGTACCGGTTCCGGTGGCGGCCACAGCACCTGCCAGGAGAGCGGACCGGCTCGTCGCTGTTCCCCGGCGACGGCACGGGTGATCGGGATGTGTCGTTCCGCTGCCGCTCTCCGTACGAACTCGGCCTGGTCCGCGGGCTCTTCAAAGGATGTCGTCTCGATCGCGCCCACCGAGCGGCCCCGCAGCACTCCGGGCAGCCCGGCTACGTGGTCGGCGTGGAAGTGGGTCAGGACGACCAGCGGAATCCTGGTGATGCCGAGCGTGCGCAGACACTGGTCGACCAGCTTCGGATCGGGTCCGGCGTCCACGACCACACCGGTGCCCTTGCCCGCCGCGAGCACCGTCGCGTCACCCTGTCCGACGTCGCACATCGCGAACCGCCAGCCCGGCGGCGGCCATCCTGTGATCACCCGGGTGAGCGGCGCCGGCTCGACCACGATCAGCAGGAGCAGCAACCCGCAGACACCGCACAGCCACGGATGCTTCAGCAGCCGCCGGCCGACCAGCGCGAGGACCGCGACGGCTACGGCGAGCAGCAGCGCCCCCGTCCAACTGCCCGGCCAGTCCACTCCCCCGCCGGGCAGCGCCGCGCCGGTCCGGGCCACGTCCGCGATCCACCCGGCGGGCCAACTCGCGCCCCAGGCAAGGACCTTGGCCACCGGCATCATCACCGGTGCCGTCGCCAGCGCCGCGAAGCCCAGCACCGTGGCCGGGGCGACGGCGATCTCCGCGAGCAGGTTGCACGGCACCGCGACCAGGCTGACCCGCGCCGACAGCACGGCCACGACCGGTGCGCACAGTGCCTGGGCGGCGGCAGCGGCTGCCAACGCCTCGGCCAGCCGCGGGGGAACCCGGTGCCGCCGCAACGTCTCGCACCAGCGGGGCGCGAGCGTGAGCAGGGCTCCGGTGGCCAGCACGGAGAGCAGGAAGCCGTAACTGCGGGACAGCCACGGGTCGTACAGCACCAGGAGCAGTACGGCCGTCGCCAGTGCCGGGATCAGTGATCTGCGGCGTCCGGTCGCCAGGGCGAGCAGTGCGACGGCACCGCAGGCCGCGGCCCGGAGCACGCTCGGGTCGGGCCGGCACACGACGACGAACCCGAGTGTGAGTACCCCTCCGAGCATTGCGGTCGCCCGGAGGGAGATCCCCAGGCGCGGTGCCAGACCTCGGCGTTCGACGAGTTGGGCCAGACCGGGCGGTCCGATGAGGAGGGCGAGCAGGATGGTCAGGTTGCTTCCGGAGACGGCGAGGGTGTGCGCGAGGTCCGTCTCCTTGAAGGCCTCGTCCAGCTCGGGTGTGATGCGTGCGGTGTCGCCGACGACCAGCCCCGGCAGCAGGGCTCGCGCGTCCGCGGGCAAGCCGTCGGTGGCCTCACGCAACCCGGCCCGCAACCGCCCCGCGAACCGCTGCGCTCCGGACGGCTTCCCCACCACCTCCGGCACCGGCTGGTTCCGTACGCGCAGCACGGCCGCCACTCGGTCCCCGCTCGTCAGGGAGGGCGCCAGCCGCGCGGTCACCCGAAGCCGCGTGGACGGCAGCAGCCCAAGCCAGGGCGAGTGCTCCGGCCCACCGGCGGATGTGCGCGGATCGACGATCAACAGCACCGGTGCCCGTGTCTCCACGACCGTCCCGTCCGTCCGCTCCACCCGCCGTACCTCGCCCTCGATGAGCACGGAGACCGGAGCCGCGTGATCCCCGCTGATCCGGGGCCGGGTCAACCGTGGATCGGAACCCACGTCCACCTCCGCGGTCACGGACGCGTACTGCCGCGCCAGCTCGGGCACCGGCCCACGGCGCAGATCCGCCCCGTGCAACCCGGCGGAGGCGGCGGCTGCCGCGATGGAGAGGAGCAGGGCGGCGATGGAGGCACGGGGCCAGGAGGCCCGGGAAGGATGGGCCGGTGTTGGGGGTGGCTCGGGGTGAGTGGGCGGTCGGGAGACGGCACGGCTGCCGCCCACCCCGCCCCGCCGTCGCGCCAGCAACAGCACAATCCCCGCCACCAGTGCGGCAACCCCGACTCCAGTGACCCAAGCCGGTGACGCGTCCAGCGCCAGCGCGGCTGTCGCCCAGGCGGCGAGCGCGGGCGGTACGAGGCGTAGGTCTGTCGGGCCTTCCTGGTGGGGGTGCGCGGCGCCCCGCCGGTTCCCGGAGGAGGTGTGCACGGTACGGCGGGACGAGGCGTCGTGCTGCGGCGTGGGGCGTGGAGTCCCGGCCTCGCGCGAGTCGTCGTGGACGTGGGTCATGGCCGGACCAGATCCCGTAGATCGGCGAAGCGGCGGTCGCCGATGCCGTTGACCTGGCGCAGTTCGTCCACCGAGCGGAAACCGCCGTGCTGGGTGCGGTAGTCGATGATGTGCTGGGCCAGCACAGGGCCCACCCCCGGCAGGGTGTTGAGCTGGTCCGCGGTGGCCGTGTTGAGGGAGACCGGAGCGCCTGGAGCGGCCGCCACGCCGGTGCCCGTTGCTCCCGTCGCACCAGGCACCGCGGCGGGTGTCGGCCCCCCGACGACGACCTGCTCGCCGTCCACAAGGAACCGAGCGAGGTTGAGCCCCTCGGTGTTCGTGCCCGAACGCAGCCCGCCCGCCGCCCGCAGCGCATCCGTCACCCGCGAACCGGCCGGAAGCCGATGAACCCCGGGTTCACGGACCTTGCCGCTGACGTCCACGACGATCTCGCCGCCGGCGGCGCCTGCCGCACTCGATACGCCCGTCGCCCCGGCCGAGGTACGCGGCCCGGCCGCTTTGCCCGTGGTGCCGCCCCCTTCACCGCTCCCTGTCCCGTAGGGAGCCGCCGCCCGCACCACCTCCGGGGCCCGCACGGGCTGGGTCCGGCCCACCCAGAAGTGCTGCACCGCGAAGACCGCGGCCACCACGAACAGCACACCGAGCGCGACCACGCTCCGCCGCTCCAGCCCACACCGCGTCTGCACCCACACCGGCATCCGCTCCCGCAGCGCCGCCTTGGCCCGCTCGCGCCAGGCCCCTACCTCACGGCCGCCCTCGGCCCCGGCATCTTCAGCATCCCCGGCGTACGAGGCGTCGGACTCCGGCCCAACACTCGCCGGCCCAACACCCCCCGTCCCAGCACTCGCCAGCGCTCCCGTCCGAGCCGACGCCCGGGCCGCCACCCACTCCCCCGGCGCCGGAACCACCCGTTCCCCACCCGGTGGCCCGTTCCCCAACTCCCTCCGTTCTCCTACGCGTTCGGCGAAAAGGAGTTCCGCGCGTCGCCGGAGTTCGTCGGCCGAAGCCTGGCGGTGTGCCCGGCCCCGGGTCGGTGTGCGGCGATGGCGGGTGCGGCCGTCCGAGGACGGGGCGCGGCCCGGGCCGCTGGTCGCGGTCGCTGTGTGTGAGCGTGATCGAAGTGCCATGCGCCGAGGATCGGGCATCTCGCCACTTCGCGATGATCTTGGTCAATTCCCGGGGACGGCCGCCCAGTTGTGGATAACTCAGTCACCCGCACGAGTGACCGGTCCCGGCGAAAAGCTACGCACGCCACAGACGCCAGCCGTAAGCCACCAACCGTCAGCCGTCAGCCGTCAGCCGTCAGCGCGGCGAAACCACAGCCCCCAACAGCCCAGGCCCGGTGTGCGCCCCGATCACCGCCCCGACCTCGCTCACATGGAGGTCGGCCAGGCCGGGCACCCGTACCCGAAGGCGCTCCGCGAGGGCCTCCGCGCGCTCAGGTGCGGAAAGATGGTGGACGGCGATGTCGACCTGCGCGCTGCCCGCCCGCTCGGCAACGATCTCCTCAAGGCGGGCGATCGCCTTCGACGCCGTCCGGACCTTCTCCAGAGGTTCGATGCGCCCGCCCTCCAGCTGGAGCAGCGGCTTCACGGCGAGCGCGGAGCCCAGCAGGGCCTGTGCGGCGCCGATACGGCCGCCCCGGCGCAGATAGTCGAGGGTGTCGACGTAGAAGTAGGCGGAGGTGCCCGCGGCCCGTTTCTCCGCGGCCGTGACCGCCTCGTCGATCGTGCCGCCCGCCTCCGCGGTCTCGGCCGCGGCGAGTGCGCAGAAGCCGAGCGCCATCGCGATCATGCCGGTGTCCACGACCCGGACCGGTACCGGTGCCTCGCGGGCCGCGAGGACGGCCGCGTCGTAGGTGCCCGAGAGTTCGGCGGAGAGGTGGAGGGAGACGATGCCGGTGGCGCCGGACTCGGCGACCTTGCGGTAGGTCTCGGCGAAGAGCTGGGGGCTGGGGCGTGAGGTGGTGACCGGGCGTCGCTTCTGCAAGGCCTGGGCCAGGGAACGGGTCGAGATCTCGGTGCCCTCTTCGAGTGCCCGGTCGCCGAGGACCACGGTCAGCGGCACTGCTGTGATGCCGTGGCGCTCCATCGTCAGCGGCGGCAGGTAGGCCGTTGAATCGGTGACGATCGCGACATGGCGGGACATGAGCTGGAGGTTACCTGCCGTAGCGGCCGGGCGGCAGCCCGACCCCTTTCACCTGGGCCGGAACCGGCCGGATCACACCGTGCCGCACGCTCGGGCGGTGCCGCCCGGTCAAGTCGTGCTCTCGGGGCGGGGTTTCTTCTGCCAGGGGTAACTGGGTCGCCGGGCCGGCGGGGTGATGGCGGAGGGTGCGGGCTCCTCGGTGGCGGGGCGGGAGCGCGGGGTCTCGGGCCATGTCTGGTGGGCCGTCGTGGCGTCGGCGGCCGGGGCGTCGGGCCATGGGGGTGGTGCGTGCTCCGACTTCGTCCAGTGCCGCAGGGCTCCTGCCTCCACGTCTATCTGGGCGCTGAGCGCGTCGAGGTCGTCCTCCGCGAAGCGGCCGGCGCGGTCGCGGGCGGCCCAGCGCAGCGAGTCGGCGGATGTCGTGATGCGCTCGGTGCGCTCGCGCAGGGCGGGCAGTCGCTCGGCGAGCATTCTGCGGTCCGGCTCGGACTCCAGGCGTTTGAGTTCGCCGTCGAGTTCACGGCCGTGGGCGCTGAGGCGCTCGAAGAGGCCGAGGGACTCCTTGAGTGACTCGTCCTCGGTCGCTCCCGCGCGCAGCGCGTCCTGGGTCGCACGCATCGATGTGCGCAGCGCGAGCCGGAGTTGGGCCACCTGTCCCTGCGGGCCGGGCTGGGCGAGGGACTTGGCGCGCAGGGTGTGGTCCTCGACCGAGCGCCGGGCCTGCGCGACCGTACGGTCGACGCCTCGCTTGGCCGCGCCGACCGCCTTCACCGCCGCATAGCCGCCCGCGACCACGAACAGCAGGAAGAGAAGGGCGAAGACTGCGATCACGGCTTCCAACGCTCCTCCACCGGCTCCGGGCGGCACACGCCGCGCCGCTCTTCAACGGTAAACGCAAAGGGCAGGCCCGGAGTTCCAAAAGAACCCCGAACCTGCCCGTAGGGGACTACCCCGAGGCGCTCACCGCGCCCCCGTCGAAGGACCGCGGTGGAGCGCCGAAGGACTACGCCGGAACGATGTTGACCAGCTTCGGCGCCCGCACGATGACCTTGCGGATGCCCGCGCCCTCCAGCGCGGCGACGACCTTCTCGTCGGCCAGCGCGACCTTTTCCAGCTCGGCGTCGGAGATCGTCGGCGGGACCTCCAGGCGTGCCTTGACCTTGCCCTTGATCTGCACGACGCAGGTCACGCTCTCGTCCACGACGTACGCCGGGTCGGCCACGGGGAAGTCCTGGTGGACCACCGTGTCGGTGCGGCCCAGCTTGCGCCACAGTTCCTCGGCGACGTGCGGGGCCAGCGGGGCGATCAGCAGGACCAGGGACTCGGCGACGGAGCGCGGCACCGCGCCGCCCGCCTTGGTCAGCTGGTTGTTCAGCTCGGTGATCTTGGCGATGGCGGTGTTGAAGCGCAGCCCGTGCAGGTCCTGGCGGACGCCGTCGATCGCCTTGTGCAGGGCACGCAGCGTCTCCACGGGGATGTCGGCGTCCGGGACGTCGACGACGGTGACCTCGCCGGTCGTCTCGTCGACGACGTTGCGCCACAGCCGCTGGAGCAGTCGGTACTGGCCCACCACCGCGCGCGTGTCCCACGGTCGGGACACGTCCAGGGGGCCCATGGCCATCTCGTACAGGCGCAGGGTGTCGGCGCCGTACTCGTCGCAGATCTCGTCCGGAGTGACCGCGTTCTTCAGGGACTTGCCCATCTTGCCCAGCAGCCGGGAGACTTTCTCGCCCTGGTAGTAGTGGGCGCCGTCGCGCTCCTCGACCTCGGCGGCCGGCACCGGGAAGCCGCGGCCGTCCCGGTAGACGTAGGCCTGGATCATGCCCTGGTTGAACAGCTTGTGGAACGGCTCCGGGGACGAGATGTGGCCCAGATCGAACAGCACCTTGGACCAGAACCGGGCGTACAGCAGGTGCAGTACGGCGTGCTCGGCGCCGCCGACGTACAGGTCGACGCCGCCGTGGGGCATGCCCGCGCGGGGGCCCATCCAGTACTGCTCGATGGCCGGGTCGACCAGCTTCTGGTCGTTGTGCGGGTCCAGGTAGCGCAGTTCGTACCAGCAGGAACCGGCCCAGTTGGGCATGGTGTTGGTCTCGCGGCGGTACTTCCGGGGGCCTCGTCCGTCGCCCAGGTCGAGGGTGACGAAGACCCAGTCCTCGTTGCGGGACAGGGGTGTCTCCGGGGACGTGTCGGCGTCGTCCGGGTCGAAGGTGCGCGGGGAGTAGTCCTCGACCTCCGGCAGCTCCAGGGGCAGCATCGACTCGGGCAGCGAGTGGGCGACGCCGTCCTCGTCGTAGACGATCGGGAAGGGCTCGCCCCAGTAGCGCTGGCGGCTGAACAGCCAGTCGCGCAGGCGGAAGTTGACGGTTCCCTCGCCGATGCCCTTGCGGGCCAGCCACTCGGTGATGCGGGCCTTGGCCTCGGCGACGGGCAGGCCGTCCAGGGAGATGTCGTCGTTCGAGGAGTTGATGATCTTCGCGTCGTAGGACCCGAAGGCGTTCTCCCAGGTGGACGTGTCGGTGCCGCGGCCGTCGGTGGGCTCGACGATGCAGGTGATCGGCAGCTCGAAGGCGCGCGCGAAGTCGAAGTCGCGCTGGTCGCCCGCGGGGACGGCCATGATCGCGCCGGTGCCGTAGCCCATCAGCACGTAGTCGGCGATGAAGACGGGGATGCGGTCGCCGTTGACCGGGTTGGTGGCGAACGCGCCGGTGAAGACACCGGTCTTGTCCTTGGCCTCGGCCTGCCGCTCGACGTCGGACTTGGTGCCGGCCTGCGCGCGGTAGGCGGCGACGGCCTCCCCGGGGGTGGCGTGCGAGCCGGTCCACACGTCGTGGGTGCCCTCGGGCCAGGTGGCCGGGGTGAACTTGTCGACCAGAGGGTGTTCGGGCGCCAGCACCATGTAGGTCGCGCCGAACAGGGTGTCGGGGCGGGTGGTGAAGACGGTGATGTTCTCGCCGTCGACGGGGAAGTCGACGCGGGCGCCCTCGGAGCGGCCGATCCAGTTGCGCTGTTGCAGCTTGATGGCCTCGGGCCAGTCCAGCTCCTCCAGGTCGGACAGCAGCCGGTCGGCGTAGGCGGTGATGCGCATGTTCCACTGGCGCAGCTTGGCCTTGAAGACGGGGAAGTTGCCGCGCTCGGAGCGGCCGTCGGCGGTGACCTCCTCGTTGGCCAGGACGGTGCCCAGGCCGGGGCACCAGTTGACCGGCGCTTCGGAGGCGTACGCCAGGCGGAACTCGCCCAGGACGTCGGCTCGTTCGGTGGCGGTCAGGTCCGGCCACGCGCGCGTGTGGCCCGGTACGGCGCGCTCACCGGACTCGAACTGGGCGATCAGCTCGGCGATCGGGCGGGCCTTGTCGGCCTCGTCGTCGTACCAGGAGTTGAAGATCTGAACGAAGATCCACTGGGTCCACTTGTAGTACTCCGGGTCGATCGTGGCGAACGACCGGCGCTTGTCATGACCCAGGCCCAGGGCGCGCAGCTGGACCTTCATGTTCTCGATGTTGGCCTCGGTGGACACGCGCGGGTGCGTGCCGGTCTGCACGGCGTACTGCTCGGCGGGCAGGCCGAAGGCGTCGAAGCCCAGGGTGTGCAGCACGTTGTGACCGGTCATCCGCTGGAACCGGGCGAACACATCGGTCGCGATGTAGCCCAGGGGGTGGCCGACGTGCAGGCCCGCACCGGAGGGGTACGGGAACATGTCCATGATGAACTTCTTGGGGCGGGCGGCCAGTTCGGGGTCTCCGGCCAGGTCACCGCTCGGGTTCGGGGCCTCGTAGGTGCCCTCGGCGTCCCAGAAGTCCTGCCAGCGTGCCTCGATGTCCGCGGCCATGGCGGCCGTGTAGCGGTGCGGCGCGACCACCTCGGCGGCGGCAGCGGGGTTCGTCTCGCTCATGATCCTCAAAGCTCCATCGATCGTCTCTGCCAGCGGCTGCGTCGTTCGGGCTGTGATATTCACCAAACGAAAAATCCCCTCGCACAGGAGGGGACGCCGCGCCGATTCCGACCTCACCGCTCACCGGTGGTCGGGACTGATCAGCGCGGCTCGCTAAGCAGAAGGCGTACGGCACGCATGGCATGAGGGTACCGCAGCGCTTGAGCACAACGCGACGCGCTTCCGTATCACCCTTGGCACCCTGACCACACCGACCAACACTGAACCAAGTTCAAGGACTACCTTCGCGTACCACCCACTACGGGACATCGCAGCAAGCGCATTGTCGTTTGATAACAACGCAATAACTCAAACCTCGTACCCACCGGTATGGAGCCACTTAGAGTTCGGCAGCGGGACCGCTTTCCCGATACTGCTCGGAGTTGCCCCCATGAACGCTCGTCGTAGTACCAGTTCGCTCCCCAAGCCGGGCCGTTCGGCCTATGGCGTGGTGAGCCTCGTCGTCCTGATCTTCATACCCGTGTTCGTGCTGGCCGGAGGCAGCCAGGTACAGGACTTCCTCAACTTCGGCGCAGGCGTCCTCTGCCTCGTCTCCCTGACCTGCTCGGTGATCTGGGGGCTCGTCGCCCAGGACCGGGTCGTCCTCAACATCCGCCAGCGGATCGTGGCCCAGGGCATCCACCGGGTGACCGCCGTCGGCTCGATCGCGTTCCTCGTGATTCACATCACGGTCAAGCTGGCGCTCGACCACACCGTCCTGATCGCCGCGCTGATCCCGTTCAGCCTCGGCGTGAAGGGCAGCGCCGGGCTCATCGGCCTCGGCTCCCTGGCCGGCCTGCTCATGATCTTCGTGGGCATCACCGGCGCCCTGCGCAACCAGTTCGCGTCGCCGGCGCCGGTGGCCGCCCGCTGGCGCGCGATGCACATGCTGGCCTACCCGGCCTGGTGCGCGGCGCTGGTCCACGGTCTGTTCGCGGGCCGCGCGGCGAAGCCGTTCTTCATGATCTCGTACGAGCTGTGCCTGGTCGGGGTCGCCGCGGCCCTCGCCCTGCGCTCGGCGCCCCGCCCGTTCAAGCGCAAGTTCGCCGACAGGATCGCCATGCTCCTGGGCAACGAGGAGCGGCCGGGTCTCGACGAACTCGACGCGAGCCGGGGCCGCGTGGGCGAGTCCGCGCTGCCGGGCTTCGAGAGCCGGCGTCCGGCCGAGGGCCGGCGCGCCGCGCGGCAGCCCTCGTTCACCGAGACCGGGTCGATGCCGCGCGTGGACCCGGCCGCCGCGCAGTACGAGACGAGGTCCATGACCCCGGTCGCCGACACCAACGGCTTCGCGGCCGCCTACCGCACCGCCACGCCGGAGTCCACCGGCCAGATGCCGTACGTCACCGACCAGACCCCGCGCGCGGACAACGGCGGCAGCACCTCCGGAACCTGGCCGGTCCCGTCGCCGCCGCCGGTCGGCGAGGCGCCGCCGTCGGCCTACGACCCGCTCCAGGACACCGGCTACAACATCCCGACATACAACAACAATGCGGGCGCCGGCGGGTACGGCGACGGATACGTGTACCCCACCGGTGAGTCGAACGGCACCTCCGGTACGTACAACCCTGGTGACACGTACAACAGCGGTCCCGCCACCGATCAAACGCCCAACGCTTCGTACGACTTCGACGCGCAGGGCGGCTCGGGCGAACCTTGGAACACGCCTTCCGGAGGCTATAGGTGAACGAGGCCCTGCCCGACGTCCCAGAAGTCCGCGTCGTCGGGCTTCCTCAGCTCACATCGGGCTTCGACCTTGTCGAGAGACTTGACCTGCCCATGCACCTCAAGGTGCACGGGCCGCTCGAACCGATGGGCGGGGAGCAGCTCGCGAAGCTCTCCGAGGCCATCAACCTGAAGGGCCGCGGCGGCGCGGGTTTCCCCTTCCACAAGAAGCTGCGTTCGGTCGCCGAGGCAGCGATCAAACGCGGTGTACGGCCGGTCGTCGTCGTCAACGGCAGTGAGGACGAACCGGCCTGCCGCAAGGACACGGTGCTCATCAACCGTGCCCCGCACCTCATCCTGGACGGCGCCCTGCTGGTCGCCGAGGCCCTGGGTGCCCGCACGCTCGTGGTGGGGGTCACCCGTGAGTCGACGCAGCGCTCCATGGAGCAGGCTCTCGCCGAGCGCGGCCTGAGCAACACCCGCCGCTCGGCACTGAAGGCGTTCGTCCAGCGCAACCCGGTCCGCATGGTCACCGGTGCCGCCGCGTCGCTGATCCGCTCGATCGACGGCGGCCCGGCGATCCCGCCCGGCCGCAAGGTCAGCGCCTCCCAGAACGGCGTCGGCGGCGCCCCGACCCTGCTCTCGAACGCCGAGACGTTCGCCCAACTCGCCATCGCCGCCCGCATCGGCCCCGAGCGCTACGGCAACACCGGCCTCTACGACGAGCCCGGCACCGTCATGCTCACGGTCTCCGGGGCCGTCGCGCGCCCCATGGTGCTGGAGGTCCCCACGGGTGTGCCGCTGCGCTACGTCCTTCAGCTGGCCGGCGCCCCGCCGGTCCCCCAGGGGGTGCTGACGGGCGGTTACCACGGCAAGTGGATCGACGCGGCGACGGTCAACGAGGCGATCGTCTCCCGCAACTCCCTTGACGCGGTGGGCGGTGCGCTCGGCGCGGGCGCCATCATGCCGATCACCCAGGAGACCTGCCCCCTGGGCGAGTCACTGCGCGTGGCCCAGTGGCTGGCCGACGAGAGCGCGGGACAGTGCGGTCCCTGCTACCTCGGTCTGCCCGCCGCCGCGCGCGGCATGGAGGACATCCTCAACGGCGGCGGCCCGGCCGCCCTGGAGGCGCTGAAGCAGGTCGCCAAGGCCGTGAAGCGGCGCGGTGCGTGCTCGCACCCGGACGGCTCGGCGATGTTCCTGGAATCGACCATCAAGGCGTTCACGGACGACCTCGCCGCCCACGTCCTCGGAAACGGCTGCGGAAGGCCCGTGGAGGGCGTTCTGCCGCTCTTCGAGGGCGGCCAGCTCCCCGCGGGCATCACGAGCGGCGCGGAGGCCGAGGACAACGGTCCCAGCCGTCAGAAGATCTACGTCGACTGGACGCTGTGCCGGGGCCACGGTCTGTGCGCGGACATCCTCCCGGAGGTCTTCGAACTCGGCGCGGACGGCTTCCCCACCGTCGCGCAGGCCCAGGTGCCGCGTTACGCGGAGGCGAAGGCGCTCCGCGCGGTGCGCCGTTGCCCGGCGCTGGCCCTCCGCCTGGAGGAGGAGACGGCACGGGACAAGGGGCCCGCGCGCAACCTGCCGGTCCTCTCCCAGGGCCGCGGCCGGCGGGCACTGGGCCGCTGAGCACACGGACGGCGGGCCGCCCTCTTCTCAAGAAGGGGCGGCCCGCTGGACGAGTTCGCGCTGATCCTCTACCTCGACGACGTGTACTGGACCGAGGCGGGCCGCAAGAGCGTCGAGGCGGTGGTTCTC
>NZ_JBSFCQ010000021.1:0-2227 GCF_053891435.1 Streptomyces sp. NPDC002276
AACGGCTACACGGTCGCCCGCGTCGACACCGGTCGAGGCGGCGGAGACCTGCTGACCGTCGTCGGCGCGCTCCTCGGCTTCTCAGCAGGGGCCCGCCACAGTCCGTCCGTGGTTTCTGTACCTCAGCGCTTGAAGGCGTCCTTGGCCTTCTCCTTGGCCTGCCGAGCGTCTCCCTTGGACTTCTCGGCCTGCCCCTTGGCCTTCATCGTCTCGTTCCCGACGGCCCGGCCCACGGTCTCCTTGACCTTGCCCTTGACCTGTTCCTTCTTGGCCTTGGCCTTCTCGTCCTTCGCCACGGTTCATCACTCCCGGTCGGATCGGAACTCGGTCACCACACGGGTAGCCGCGTTCTCCGGGGACAAACGCCGTTCAGCCTTCCGGTTCCAGGAACTCCAGCCGGTTCCCCACCGGATCCTCCGAGTAGAAGCGCCGGTGGCCGGGCAGGTCCGAATCCCAAGTGACGGGCGCCCCAAGGGACTTCAGCCGGGCCGCGTACGCCTCGATGCCGGTCACCCGGAGCCCCGGGTGGGCCTTCTTGGCGGGCCGGAAATCCGCCTCCACGCCCAGGTGGAGCCGGACCGCCCCCGCCCCGAACCAGCAACCGCCCCGCGCCGCCAGTGCCGGTGGCTTCGGGATCTCGGTCATGCCGAGGGTGTCGACGTAGTAGGCGCGCAGCGCGTCCTCCGACCCCTCCGGGGCAGCCAACTGCACATGGTCCACGGCCGCGATCACCGCCGTCACACCCCCTTGCGGGCCACCGCGAACAGCCGCCGGAACGGCAGCACCGTGCCGTACTCCGCCGTCGGATACGCCTCGCGCAGCAGGTCGCGGTACTCCGTCACGAACGCGTCGCGTGCCTCCGGGTCGTCCGCGAGCGCGGTCAGGGCCGGGCGCAGGCCGGTGCCCTTGACCCAGTCGAGGACGGGGTCCTCGCCGGTCAGGACGTGCTGGTACGTCGTCTGCCAGACGTCCGCCGCGCAGCCGAGGCGGGCCAGGCGGTCGAGGTAGACGGCGGGCGCGTGGACCGAGTCCTCGCGGCGCAGCACCTCGCCGAGGCGGCTCTTCCAGCGGGCGGTGGCGGCGAGTTCGCGCATCAGGGCGTGCAGGGGCGCGTCGATGTTGTCCGGCACCTGGAAGGCGAAGGTCCCGGAGGGCGCGAGCGCGGAGATCCAGTCGCCGAACCGGTCCAGATGCCCCGGCACCCACTGCAACGCCGCGTTCGACACGATCAGGTCGTACGTCTGGCTCGGCACCCACTCCGTCGCGTCCGCGTGGGCGAAGTCGAGGTGGCCGCCGCCGGTCGTGGGGCCCGCGTAGGGGGCTGCCTTCTCCAGCATCTCGGGTGAGTTGTCGTAGCCGGTGATGTGCGCGGTGGGCCAGCGGTCGGCGAGGACGGCGGTCATGTTGCCGGGGCCGCAGCCGAGGTCGGCGACGCGGGGGCGCTCCGCGGGCAGCGCGGGGACCCTGGCCAGCAGGTCGGTGAAGGGGCGGGCGCGGTGGCCGGCGTGACGGAGGTACTGGGCGGGGTCCCACACGGGCGAGGCGGAAGTCATGACGTACACCTTCCCGCCCGAAGTCTCTCGATGTCAAGAGACTTGAGATCAACATAATCGACATCAAGAGACTTCACGTCGACACAACCACTACACTGATCGTCATGGAGGACGAGGTCGATCGGCTTGTCGCAGCGTGGCGCCGGGAGCGCCCGGACCTCGACGTGGAGCCGCTTGAGGTGCTCAGCCGGGTGAGCCGACTGGCCCGGCACCTGGACCGGGCGCGTCGGCTGGCGTTCGCCGAGCACAGCCTGGAGCCCTGGGAGTTCGACGTGCTGACGGCGCTGCGGCGCGCGGGCAGCCCCTACCAGCTCTCCCCCGGCCAGTTGCTGACCCAGACCCTGGTCACGTCCGGCACGATGACGAACCGCATCGACCGCCTGGCCCAGAAGGGCTTGGTCGAGCGGCTCCCCGACCCCAGCGACCGCCGGGGTGTACTGGTCCGGCTCACCGAGGAGGGCCAGGACCGCGCGGACCAGGCCCTGGCCGGACTGCTGGCGCAGGAGCGCGCGATCCTCGCGGAACTCTCCCGCGCCCAGCGCGGCGAACTGGCCGACCTGCTACGCCAGTTGACCGCCCCGTTCGACAACATCCCCGGCTAGACCGACCGGACCGACACCGGGACACCTCGCCGGCGCGACCGCCACGAGAGCGGACTGCACCCCCAGCCCACC